>CAUTFW010000008.1:0-67907 GCA_963537955.1 Parahaemophilus parainfluenzae
CACTGGCATAGCGACAGATTAAGCACACTGGAATAGCAAGGAAAATTAAGATTAATCCTTGCCAAGACACATGAATCAATAAAATCGCTAAACCGATCAAGATGAAGAGTAAGGAGTTAAGGAAGTGATCAATCATTTCCCAAAAGTGATCTAAATATCGTTGGCTTTGTTGAGAAAAGCCAGTGTATCTTGTCCAGTTACCAATTAAAATCCCTGCGACAACCATCGCTAATGCACCTGAGACATGTAAGAGATTAGCAAGCATAAAGCCCGCAGTGGGTACGATTAAGGTCAAAAGAATTTCTAACGAACCATCATCGGTAGCTGAAATCAGATAATGGGCGAATAGACCTAAAACCAATCCAAATGCAATCCCGCCTAAAGCTTCTTTAAAAAATAAATGGAGAATGCCGCTTGCTGTCGGTTCATGACCGCCAAATGCGACAGCAAAAACCGTGGTAAAAATTACCAAGCCAATCCCATCATTAAAAAGTGATTCGCCTTCCACTTGCATAGATAAGCGTTTTGGTGCTTTTAAGTTTTTTATAATGGCAAGTACGGCAATCGGGTCATCAGGCGAGATGAGTGCACCAAATAAGATGCAGTAAATTAAATCAATATGCCAGCCGAAAAGTAAGGCAACGCCATAAAGTAGAAAACCAATAAAAAAGGTGGAAGCAAGCGTTGAGAACAGAGCGAAAGTGGTAATTTCCCATTTTTGATTGTTTAAGACTGGAAGTTTAATGCCCAAGGCGCCGGCAAAGAGCAAAAAGCCTAAAATCCCGTTCAATAAGAAATCTTTAAAATCAATGCGTTCGATGACGCGTGTTGCAATGTCATCCAAATTAAACCAGCCGAAATATCCCAATAACACTAGGAAAAGTGAGCCCGCCATGGAGGTGGCAGTGATGGCAATGGTATATTGGATATTATCGTTTAGTTTACGTGTGATAAAACTGATAAGAATGGCTATTGTGGTGAGGAAACACAAGTAAGTATAAATATTCATAAAATGATCCGAGTAAAGTAATAAAAGCGCCGCCAGTATAAGCAAGTTAGTTTTATTTATAAAGTGCGTTTTTAGGAAAAATTTTAATGAGAAAAGAGGAGTAAATTCATTTGATTACAACTGAAGCGTAATCACATTAATAGGCGTAACTTCTTCCATTACAGAGGAAAAGTGCGGTTAAGATTTCAATTATTTTGTATAATAGACCCAATTTTTCACATTAGGAACAAAAATGAAATTTATCTCTTTTAATATTAATGGGTTACGTGCTCGTCCTCATCAACTTGAAGCAATTATTGAAAAATACCAACCGGATGTGATTGGTTTACAAGAAATCAAAGTAGCAGATGAGGATTTTCCTTATGCAATTACTGAAAATCTGGGCTATCACGTTTTTCATCACGGACAAAAAGGCCACTATGGTGTAGCACTGTTAACCAAACAAGAACCAAAAGCGGTACGTCGTGGTTTTCCAACCGATAATGAAGATGCGCAAAAACGCATTATTATGGCAGATTTAGAAACCTCGTTTGGTTTGTTAACGGTAATTAATGGCTATTTTCCACAAGGGGAAAGCCGAGCTCATGAAACGAAGTTTCCGGCAAAAGAAAAATTTTATGCGGATCTTCAACGTTATTTAGAGCAAGATCACGATAAAGCCAATCCGATTTTAATTATGGGCGATATGAATATCAGTCCAAGTGATTTGGATATTGGTATCGGCGATGAAAACCGCAAACGTTGGTTGCGTACTGGTAAATGTTCATTTTTACCCGAAGAGCGTGAATGGTATCAACGCTTATACGATTATGGATTGGAAGATACGTTCCGTAAATTAAACCCAACAGCCAATGACAAATTCTCGTGGTTTGATTATCGCTCAAAAGGTTTCGATGATAACCGTGGATTACGTATCGATCATATTTTAGTGAATCATCAATTAGCAGAGCGTTGCGTGGACGTCGGCATTGCATTGGATATTCGTGCGATGGAAAAACCGTCCGATCACGCACCAATCTGGGCAGAGTTTAAATAGGAAAGCAGCATGGATATGGCAAATTGGCAGAATTACCGTTCACAAGTGAATGGTATGCCTGCCGTGTTTACCGCAAATATTGAAGATTTAGATGTTTATCATGGTAAACATCTCAGTAAGGTTGTGCAATTTACCGTGCCTTATCAGGGAGATGAGGATGGTTTGCCGAATGAAGACGAATATGAAAAATTGATTAATCGTCTTTTTAAAATTCTTGCACAATTGACCGCACTTCCAAATGTATTCTTTGCAGGGCACTTTATTTGCAACCATCAGGCAAAAATGCATTTCTATTGTGAACACGATGCTTTGCTTAAAGAAACCCTTCAACAGCTTACTTTTGTCTCAGAAATCAATGTGCAGGATGATCCCAATTGGGATACCTATTTCGATTTCTTATTGGCTTCTCCATTGGAAATGAAATTAAATGCGACGGAAGAGATTTTGAGCATGCTGAACAGCAAAGGGCGTAATTTAAGTGATACTTATTTGATTGAGCATACTTTCCATTTTGATGAAGAAGAAAAAATGTTTCCCTTTATGGATGAACTAACGCTTGGAAAAGTGTCTTTTAGTACGTTGAAATATTCAAGCCAAGCCATCCAGACGGAAGAAGATGAACCGCCTTATTTCATGGTGAAATTGGAGCAAGAGCTTTCATTAGACAGTAATGAGATCTTCGAGTGGGTAGAGCGCTTTGAAAAACTAGCTATGGAGTTTTCAGGCGACTATATTGGCTGGGAATGCGATAACTTAATGGATGATCGTTCATCATTAAATTAGCCTGATAATCTATTCAATCAGTATAGATTAGATAAAAATAAAGCCCATCAACACGATGGGCTTAAATTCTTTTGGCTACAAATTTAGGATTCGTAAAAGGAGACAAACGAAAGCTAAACCAAAAGAGAAAATTGGCTCCTCCTGCGGGACTCGAACCTGCGACATATGGATTAACAGTCCACCGTTCTACCGACTGAACTAAGGAGGAATAAATTTGGTATCACAAAGAATAGGCGCGCATTTTAATGAGCGACCTGTCGCTTGTCAATACTCAAAATGAAAAAAATCATAAAAAAATTTACCGTTTTTGCTATCCACAAAGCCTGTGGATAACTTTGTGGATTGTTTTTGTTTAAAATGGTCAACCACTGGTGCAGACTGGCTTTGTCTCAAATTGTTCATCTATTAGCCATTCGTTGATATTTGTTTAAATATCAATATGTTATATAAAGTCCAGCAAAAAAAATAAAATATTTTTCAATTTTGAAGTGTTTAAGACTTGACACGCCTAAGTATGTGTAAAACTTGGATTTTTATCGCTCAATTTGGAGTAATAATTGTGCTAAAATAGCCACACTTCTAAAACAGTAAAAAAATTGACCGCACTTATGGCAGAGAAAATTAATACTAAGCCTTTTATCCTTCATTCCGATTTTAAACCTTCCGGTGATCAACCCCAAGCAATCGAAAAATTAGTCGAAAATTTAGAGGATGGTTTGGCGCATCAAACACTTCTCGGAGTAACGGGTTCTGGTAAAACCTTTACCATTGCGAATGTCATTGCAACGTTAAATCGACCTGCAATGTTACTTGCCCCTAATAAAACGCTTGCTGCTCAGCTTTATGCAGAAATGAAAGCGTTCTTTCCTGAAAACGCGGTGGAATATTTCGTCTCATACTATGATTATTATCAGCCGGAAGCTTATGTACCGAGCAGCGATACGTTTATCGAAAAAGATGCTTCAATTAATGATCAAATTGAACAGATGCGTCTTTCAGCTACCAAGTCGTTCTTAGAGCGTCGAGATACTATCGTAGTGGCATCTGTATCTGCGATTTATGGTTTGGGTGATCCGGATAGCTATTTACAAATGATGTTGCATTTACAGCAAGGTGCCATTATCGATCAACGTCAGATTTTAGCGAAGTTGGCGGAATTACAATATACAAGAAACGATCAAGCTTTTCAGCGTGGTACATTCCGTGTGCGCGGTGAAGTGATTGATATTTTCCCTGCAGAATCAGACGATCGAGCGGTACGAATTGAATTATTTGATGATGAAATTGAACGTTTGAGTTTATTTGATCCTTTAACGGGCACCAGTTTTGGCGCTGTTCCGCGTTTTACGGTGTATCCGAAAACTCACTATGTGACGCCAAGAGAGCGTATTTTAGATGCCATTGAGAAAATCAAAGCGGAGCTTGTGCAACGCCGTGAATATTTCATCAAGGAACATAAATTACTGGAAGAGCAGCGTATTACTCAGCGCACGCAATTTGATATTGAAATGATGAATGAGTTAGGCTATTGCTCGGGAATCGAAAACTATTCACGCTATCTTTCAGGCAGAAATGAGGGGGAACCGCCTCCGACATTATTTGATTATATGCCGTCTGATGCGATTTTGATTATTGATGAATCACACGTGACTGTTCCGCAAATTGGTGGGATGTATCGTGGTGACCGTTCACGTAAAGAAACCTTGGTCGAATATGGCTTCCGTTTGCCTTCTGCATTGGATAATCGTCCATTACGCTTTGAAGAGTTTGAACGTTTAGCGCCGCAGACGATTTACGTTTCAGCGACACCAGGCCCTTATGAGTTGGAAAAATCGGGCAGTGAAATAGTCGATCAGGTGGTACGTCCAACGGGCTTACTCGATCCACAAATTGAAATTCGTCCAGTATCCATTCAAGTGGATGATTTGCTGTCTGAAGCGCGTCAAAGAGCGGACAAAAATGAGCGTGTTTTAGTGACAACGCTGACGAAGAAAATGGCGGAAGATTTAACGGATTACTTAGACGAACACGGCATTCGTGTGCGTTATTTGCATTCAGATATTGATACCGTTGAGCGCGTAGAGATTATTCGTGATTTACGTTTAGGCGAGTTTGATGTATTGGTTGGTATCAACTTGTTACGTGAGGGCTTGGATATTCCAGAAGTTTCTCTTGTGGCGATTTTAGATGCGGATAAAGAAGGTTTCTTGCGTTCTGAACGCTCCTTAATCCAAACTATTGGTCGTGCCGCTCGAAACTTGAATGGTAAAGCGATTTTGTATGCTGATAGCATTACTAAATCTATGGAAAAAGCCATTACCGAAACCAATCGCCGTCGTGAAAAACAAATGAAATACAATGAAGAGCACGGTATTGTTCCACAGGCATTGAATAAGAAAGTTGGCGAGTTGTTAGATATTGGTCAAGGTGCAAATCAAAAAGCCAAATCGAAACAACGTGGAAAAACGGCGGCTGAACCGACCGCACTTTATAATGCGCCTAAATCAGCTAAAGAATTCCAACAACAAATTAAGAAATTGGAACAACAAATGTATAAATTTGCTCAAGATCTCGAATTTGAAAAAGCCGCCGCAGTACGCGATCAGCTTCATCAATTGAGAGAGCAATTTATGATATCGGAATAAAGAAAAAGAGCGGTTAAATTAACCGCTCTTTTTTATTTTATTGCACTAATAAGTAGAAGTTGTTTTTACCACGTAAGATATTGAGTGCAACAGCAGATGGTTTTTCATCTAGCGCTTTGCGTAAGTCTTGCGTGCTTTCAATTGGCTGGCGGTTGATGCCGATGATGATATCACCCGATTTTAAACCACGTTGTGCCGCCATTGAATTTGGCTGTACCTTGCTAATCTCCACACCTTTAACGCCTTTTGCATCATAGTTGCTTAAGGTTGCACCATCTAATGCTGGAAGTTCCGTTTTACTTGCTGTTTGCGTGCCATCGTCTGCTTGTAAGGTCACTTTTACGTTGTCAGTTTTGCCATCACGTAAGTAAGTGAGTTCAATTTCTTTACCCGCACCAGAAGTCGCGATTTTGGCACGCATTTCGGCGAAGCTTGAAATTTTTTGACCATTCATTGCGGTAATCACATCACCCGCTTTTAAGCCGGCTTTTTCTGCAGCAGAATTTGGAATGACTTCACTTACAAATGCACCTTGTTGCGCACTGACATTAAAGGCTTTCGCTAAATCTGCATTTAATTCGCCACCTTTAATACCGAGTAAACCACGGCGTACTTCACCAAATTCTAAGATTTGTTGCACGAGATTATTGGCTTGGTTGCTTGGAATTGCAAAGGCAATCCCTGCATTACCGCCACTTGGAGAAATAATAGCCGTATTAATACCGATTAATTCACCTTGTAAATTCAATAATGCACCACCAGAGTTACCACGGTTTACCGCCGCATCAGTTTGGATATAGTTTTCATAAGCACCGCTATCAGAACCAGTAGAGCGACCAAGTGCAGAAACGATACCAGAGGTTACAGTTTGACCTAAACCAAATGGGTTACCGATAGCAACGGTAAAATCACCGACACGTAATTTATCGGAGTCAGCCATTTTGATCGCGGTGAGGTTAGTCGGTTTTTCGATTTGTACTAAAGCAATGTCAGATTGTTCGTCTTTTCCAACGAGTTTTGCTTTGAATTCACGTCCGTCTTGTAGTTTTACGGTAATTTTATCCGCACCATCTACCACGTGATTATTGGTTAAAACATAGCCTTTATCTGCATTGATGATCACACCAGAACCTAAACCACGGAAGTTGCGTGATGCGCCACGATCTCCGCCGAATTGTTCGCCAAATTGATCACCAAAGAAAAATTTAAATTCTTCCGGAATATCATCAGGTAATGCTGAACGGCTGTTTGCTTTTGCTTTGCCTTCAACAGAAAGGGTCACAACTGCGGCTTGTGCTTTTTCTAACATTGGCGCAAGGCTGCCTTGTTCGACAATCTCATTTGGAATTGCAGCTTGAGCGGATAAAGAGGTTGCAAACACGCTTAAACCTAATGCGATGCCGGTTAATACAAAATTTCTTTTCTTCATAGAGTTCTCCAAGTAAAAATAAATGACTGAATAAGTGTTCAATCAGACAAAAAAATGAGGGGGATGTTCAGTAAAAACAAGGGCATTGAAAAAATATTTTTAAAAAGTGCGGTAGATGTTGAAATTGTTCTTTTTGCCCGCATTTATCTAAGCCTCTTTGTTAATTTGAAGGATAAAAGAATCATTCTGTTTAAATAGGGCTGGTACAACCTATTTTACGTTAAAAACTTTGCCAGCCAAGGCGGAAATATAGTTTAATAACGCCCTGTTTTACTGCCTAGGTAGTATAAATTTTACGCAATCACATAATAATTGTGTAAGAATTCAAATGAACTAGTTTACTAGTACAAAAAATGGGTGTAGAGTAACGCCATTAGATTTAAGCACAACATTTAAGATTTAGAGAGTGACATATGGCGACGAAGAAAGAAGAAATCGAAGTAAAAGTTGCAAATGATGATACCCGAATTGAAAAAGTAGATCAGGTATTACCTCCAATTGCCTTATTAGAAAAATTTCCAGCAAGTCAAGAAGCGGCTGATTTAGTTCGTGAAACCCGCTTACACGCACACAATATTATTCATGGAAAAGATGACCGTTTACTTGTAATAATTGGTCCTTGTTCTATTCATGATCCTAAAGCGGCATTAGATTACGCAAAACGTTTAAAAGTATTACGTGATAAATATAAAGATACACTTGAAGTGGTAATGCGCGTTTACTTTGAAAAACCGCGTACAACAGTAGGTTGGAAAGGTTTAATTAACGATCCTTATTTAAATGATACATATCGTTTAAATGATGGTTTGCGTATTGCACGTAAATTATTATCCGATATTAACAACTTAGGCGTACCATCAGCAGGTGAGTTCTTAGATATGATCACACCACAATATGTAGCGGATTTCATGAGCTGGGGCGCAATTGGTGCTAGAACAACGGAATCTCAAGTTCATCGTGAATTAGCGTCAGGCTTATCTTGTGCAGTAGGTTTTAAAAATGGCACAAATGGTGGTGTGAAAGTCGCCTTAGATGCAATGGGCGCGGCAGAAGCTTCGCATTACTTCTTGTCTGTGACAAAATTTGGTCATTCGGCTATTGTTTCAACAAAAGGAAATGAAGACTGCCACATCATTTTACGTGGTGGGGATAAAGGTCCTAACTATAAAGCAGAAGACGTTGCAAAAGTTTGTGCAGAGATCGAAAAATCAGGTCGTATTCCACATGTAATGATTGATTTTAGCCATGCAAATAGTAGCAAACAATTCAAAAAACAAATGGAAGTTTGTGAAGATGTTTGCCAGCAAATTGCAGGTGGTTCAAAACAGATCTTTGGAGTGATGGTTGAAAGCCATATCGTTGAAGGTCGTCAAGATTTAGTCGATGGTAAAGCGCAGACTTACGGACAAAGTATCACTGATGCTTGTATCGGTTGGGAAGATACAGAAATCGTGTTAAAACAGTTATCTGATGCTGTATTAGCACGTCGCCAAGTAAATGGATAATCAGTTTAATTTTCAGATGATTAAAAGTGCGGTTGATTTGACCGCACTTTTTTTATGCGCTTTGAAAAAGAGGACGAAAAGGGGTATGCTAGCTTCAATGGAATAAGAAAGGAGAAGTATGATGCAGGATATGATAAATGGCTTATTAATTGTCTTAATACCGATGGTGTTAGGTTATTTATTAAAGGTCAACAATAAATCCTATATTGCAAAAATAAATCATATCGTGATGTTTTTGCTTTACATTATTCTTTTCTTAATGGGCTATTTACTCGGCCAGTTAGATGATTTAGAGCATAAACTGCCGATTATTGGCACAACTGCGGTGACGCTATCGGCGATCATTTTGGGATCCAATATGATTGGCTTGATGCTTTATGACCGCTTTAACCCCGCTGAGCCACTTAAATCACAAGGTAAGATTGATTCTCGCTGGCACTCCTTAATTGACTCGCTCAAACTTTCCGGCACGGTGGTGATCGGCACCCTTTGTGGTTTCTTATTCAAATCCTATCTCATGTTGCCTACTGGAATTAATCTGTATGTATTGATCGTACTGATTTTCTTTGTGGGGATTCAGCTAAGAAATAACGGTATTTCCTTAAAAGAGGCCCTTTTCAATAAACGAGGTTTCCAAACGGGGATGGTGTTTACGTTTACCTCGTTACTAGGTGGTGTGATTGCAGCTTTCGTTTTAGCAATGCCAATTACACAAGGACTGGCGTTTGCCTCTGGAATGGGATGGTATTCGTTATCCAGTGTGGTATTGACGAATGCATGGGGACCAGTGCAGGGCAGTATTGCCTTTTTTAATGACTTATCCCGTGAAATTGTCAGCTTATTTGTGATCCCATTATTTATGCGTCATTTCCGTTCGACGGCAATTGGGATTACGGGGGCGACAGCAATAGATTGTACCTTGCCAATTATTCAAAAAGCAGGAGGAATTGAAGTCACGCCAATTGCGATTTCATTCGGATTTATCACGAATATTCTGCCACCGTTACTACTGGTTTTCTTTTCTAGTATTCCGTTATAAAAAAGAAATACAAAACAAAAGAGTTAATCGTTATTTTTCGATTAACTCTTTTTCTTATATTTAATATTAAGGATTATCAGTTTCTATGCATGGCAATAACCGCCTGACCTAAACTGAGTCCGCCATCACCCATCGGTAGTTTATGCGCACTTAGTACATGGAATTCGCTCAAATTTTCTTTTAATAAGCGACGTAGCAGTTGGTTATGCATCACACCGCCGGATAGCACGATGGTACTGCATTGGTGTTTTCGTGCTTGGTTTGTAGCAAGTGCAGCAAAACCTTGGGCGAGAGCATAGTGAAAGGCGAAGGCTTTATCTGCGACAGGCGCCTGGTAATTCAACCAACTTTGCCAGAAATAAGCCAAATCCAGTTTATTGCCGATAAGTGGCATTTTTACTGGAATATTGACCGCACTTTGTGCTTGTGTTGCCAAAGATGAGGTATTTGCCAGTGCTTCTAAATGACAGGCAGCTTCGCCTTCCCAAGAAACAATAGTTGGAGCTATACCGAGAGCATAAGCTACGGCATCAAATAAACGACCAGCAGATGATATAGGTGGGCAATTGAGTCCGCGTTCAATGGCATTGACTAATATTTGCCAATTCGGTTCTGTACAGGTTTTGGTGAGAATTTCTTGCCATTGTGGCACAAATTGATGCAGGTGAGCCAACCAGTTACGCCAAGGTTGTTTGGCAGCGAGATCGCCCCCAGGTAGGGCAACAGCAGGCAGACCACCTAAATATTGACTATGTTGATAGTCAACGAGTAGACATTCACCTCCCCAAAGTTGTCCATTTTCGCCCATGCCGATACCGTCTAGTGCAAGACCGATTACAGGTTCATTACAATGATGTTCGGCCATCACGCTGACAATATGAGCATGATGATGCAGTACTTCGATTGGTGTGATTTGTTGCTGTTCAGCAAGTTGTTTTCCGATAGAAGATGAAAAATAGCCAGGGTGAGCATCCACCGCGATGATGTCTGGTTGAAATTGGTAAATCTGCTGAAATAATGCAAGGTTTTCACTTAATTGTGACCGCACTTGCTCATTTGCAGTATCACCAATATGTTGGCTCAGTACGGCTTTATTGTGACGTAGTAAGCAGAAGGTATTTTTCAGATCAGAACCCAACGCCAACACATTTTTTGTGCTTTGTGTTTCAAGTGGTATTTCATCGGGCACATAGCCACGAGCACGACGTAGCGTTTCTAATCCATCGAAGGCAACTCGAACAAGGCTATCATCAGCACGTTGTAGAATATCGCGATTGTGACAAAGATAAAAATCCGCTAAATCAGCTAATTGTTCCACCGCATGTTCATTTTTCAATACAGGAGGTTGACCGCTTGCGTTAGCAGAGGTCATGACTAGCGGACGATTAACCGCACGTAACAACAAATGTTGTAGTGGATTACTTGGAAGCATGACGCCGATTTCTTGCAAGTTAGGCGCAATATTATCAGCAATATTGGGTACTTTATGTTTTGCTAGCAGTACAATCGGAGCTGCACTGCTGGTTAGCAATTCTGTTTCTTGAGAACTCAAATCCTGTAAAAACTGCAGATCAGGCACCATGATGGCTAATGGTTTTGTGGGACGATGCTTCCGTTGACGTAATAAATCAACCGTCTTTTGATTATTCGCATCACAGGCCAGATGAAAACCGCCTAAACCTTTTACCGCGACGATGTGACCTTGTTGCAATAAAAGTGCGGTCTGTTTTAGTGCGGTTTCATGAGTAGCAAGCGTTTGTTCTCGATCCTGTAACCAGATATGAGGGCCGCAGACCGAACAAGCATTGGGTTGAGCATGAAAACGACGATCAGCGGGATCTTTGTATTCTTTTTCACATTGTGGACAAAGCGGAAAAACAGACATCGCCGTGTTTTTTCGGTCGTAAGGAATTGCCTTGATGATGGTAAAACGCGGGCCACAATGGGTACAATTGGTAAAGGGGTAGTGATAACGTCGATTGTTGGGATCGAATAAGTCAGCTAAACAATGTGGACAGGTCGCCGCATCGGGAATAATTTGCGTGTCCATTTGATTGTTTTCGCTTTCCCGGATAGTAAAGCTTGTTACTGTGGCTGCTTCAGGCCAATCTATGGTGCGCTGGGTAATGTCCGTAATTTGAGCCAGTGGTGGGAGTTTATTTTGTAGGTCGGATAAAAATTGCTCAAGTGCATTTGCTGGTGGAGAGACAAAACGAATTAACACGCCTTGTCCATCATTATTGACATCTCCATTTAATCCATATTGATTTGCCAGAAGCCAGACAAAAGGGCGAAATCCCACGCCCTGAACTTTTCCTTTTATGCGTAATTCGATCCCTTGCATAACGCAATCCTGTTTATTTTTGATTGAGGCCAAGAAAATCGCCGACTTCGTGTTCTAGCTGGCTCATGGCAATTAAGGCTTCTTGAGTCTGTTTGGCTTCTTCTTCATCAATAATTGTCATGGCAAAACCCACATGTACGAGAACCCATTTGCCAACCAAAGGTTTTGGGTCATCCTGACAAATTAATGAAATATTAACTTCTCTTTTTACTCCGCAGACATCGACTACAGCAAGCTGTAATGCGCTGTCAGCTACTTGAATGATCTGTCCCGGAATACCTAAACACATAATCTGTCCTTAGTTAGAATGTTTATGAGATGAATTGTTTATTGTGTGCCAATAAACATACTGCGAAAGGGAAATTTTATCACGTAACCATTTAAATTTGTATAGCGATATTTCAAATAGGGTAATGTCTATTTGTTGGAAATTTGTTCACATTTTTAACATAAAATTATTATGTTTCACGGTTATTTAACAGGCGCATCACAGCAGTAGAAAAACAATCAAAATCTTTTGATCTTAATCACAAATCTTTGAATTACTTCTTGAGCTTTACTTTTCGACAGGAGTATCCTTATAACTAGAGTGGTTATTGTTAAAACGTTATTTACATACAAGGAGGGGAATGTATGAATCGTTTTGTAATCGGTGATCCGAAGGATTGCATTGGATGCAACACCTGTATGGCCGCTTGTAGCGAAGTGCATAAAGCTTTCGGATTACAATCTTTTCCACGCTTACAAGTCATGCGTAATGATGATGTAACCGTGCCAATTCTCTGTCGTCATTGTGATGATTCACCATGTGCTACCGTGTGTCCTGTACATGCGATTACACATATTGATGACACTATTCAACTTAACGAAAGTCTCTGTATCGGTTGTAAACTTTGTGGTATTGCTTGCCCATTCGGTGCAATTACCCAACATGGTTCTGCACCGATTGACGCACCAACCTATTATGAGGGATTCTCTTTCACTGATGCGGTAAAACGAGATATTCGTACTGCACCAGATAATACGGATTTACACAATATGCTGGCATGGCAGCCAGGCGTGAAAGCCATTGCGGTGAAATGCGATCTTTGCTATTTCCGTGAAGATGGTCCGGCTTGTGTACAAACCTGTCCGACCAAAACGTTATTTATTATTAGTGATGAGAGTATCAAACAGGCTAACGAAAGAAAACGTGAAATGGCAATGGTTTCTTCGCCTGCTATCCCAAGATAATTAGTGTGTTTAACTTGTAATCAATGGAGTGATATTATGAGTTTACCAATCAATTTACTCATCACGACCCTGTTGATTTATGTCGTAGGTGCGTTTATTTCGCTCGCAGTGAGACGAAACGAACAACTTTCAATCAATATATCCGGCGTGACCGGTGTACTTGCTGGAGTGTTAGGTATTGTTGCCTGCATCCCCGTTCTGATCAGCAGCGACACAGTCGTTGATGTTTTCAAAACCCCATTTGAATTTGCCTCGTTCTCCATCCGCATTGACGGATTGGCAGCGTTTATGGTGTGCGTCATTTCTTTATTAGTAATTGTGACCGCACTTTATTCTTTCTCTTATGTAAAAGAATATAAAGGTAAAGGCGCAGGTTCTATGGGCTTCTTTATGAATTTATTTATCGCTTCCATGGTTGCGTTAGTCACCAGCGATAATGCGTTCTACTTCCTTGTATTCTTTGAAATGATGTCATTGGCATCTTATTTCTTAGTCCTTACCGAACAAGATGACAACGCCGTAAATGCAGGCTTGCTTTATTTCTTTATTGCGCATGCCGGTTCGGTATTAATTATGATCGCCTTCTTCATTTTCTACTGCTATGCTGGTAGTTTTGAATTTAGCGCATTCCGTCAAACCACTTTGCCGGCACCGCTTGCCTTTACAGCCTTTATTTTGGCATTTTTAGGTTTTGGCGCCAAAGCAGGGATGATTCCATTACACAGCTGGTTACCGAAAGCTCACCCGGCTGCACCTTCTCATGCATCTGCGATGATGTCTGGTGTGATGGTTAAAATCGGTATCTTCGGGATCATCAAAGTCGGTGTCGATCTTCTAGGTTCTACCAATGTTTGGTATGGCGTTATCGTACTCGGTTTCGGTGCGGTGTCTTCCGTACTTGGCGTACTTTATGCCTTGGCAGAACATGACATCAAAAAACTCTTGGCTTATCACACGGTAGAAAATATCGGTATCATTATGATGGGTGTGGGCGTCGGTATGATTGGTATCGCGACACATCATCCAGTGTTGGCAACCGTGGGCTTACTTGGTGGTTTATACCACTTACTTAACCATGCTGTATTCAAAGGCTTGTTATTCTTAGGTGCAGGTTCAGTAATGTATCGCTTGCATACTAAAGACATGGACTTAATGGGCGGCTTAGGCAAACTTATGCCTTACACTGCATTCTGTTTTTTAATCGGTACCATGGCGATTTCGGCATTGCCACCGTTTAACGGTTTTGTCAGTGAATGGTTTACTTATCAATCCTTATTCACTTTAAGTCAAAGTGATGATTTCGTATTAAAACTAGCCGGTCCAGTTGCCATTATTATGTTGGCATTGACAGGTGCGTTAGCAGCACTTTGTTTCGTGAAAGTGTACGGTATCAGCTTCGGTGGTGCACCGCGTAGCGAAAAAGCAGCCAATGCACGTGAAGTGCCAAAACCAATGGTAATTGCGATGGCTGTGTTGGCGTTATGTTGTGTGCTGTTAGGAGTGGGCGCATCAGTGGTGACCCCAATAATTGCGAAAATTTCGACCGCACTTGCTCATAGCGAACCGTTAATGTTGGCTCAAAATGGCGTAGTGGTCGCACAAGCTGAACCGCATACTGCACTTTCAACACCGATGGTGACTATCATGCTATTGGCATTCTTCTTCTTGCCATTTAGCTTTTACGCCTTCACTAAAAATCAACGTTTATCCGATCGTGCGAAAGGCAATCCATGGGCTTGTGGTTATGCTTATGAACAAGATATGGCTGCCTCTGCAGGTAGTTTCACTCGTCCGTTACGTACGATTTTCAAATCGCTTTATACCTTGCGTGAAGTGTTGGATCCTGCACCTTTAGGTGATAAAGGCATCCAAGCAGTAATTAAAGGTGCAACAAAAACAGAACCTTTCTGGGAAGAAAAAGTGACGATGCCAATCGCTCGTTTTATTCCTTGGTTAGGAACAAAAATCCAATGGTTGCAACAAGGTGACTTCCGTGTGTACTGCGTGTACTTCGTGATTGCCTTGGTGGCAATACTACTTTCCATTGCGTTGATGTAGGAGGTTGAAGATGATTACGTTACCTTCAGAAATTGCAACATCTGCCGGAATGTTTGTTTTTGCCATTGTGCAAGCCTTGATTTTGCTGGCCCTTGCACCGTTATTTTCCGGTATTTCACGTATGATCCGTGCTCGCATTCAATCTCGTCGCGGTCCAGGTTTGTTACAAGATTATCGCGATATTGCGAAATTAATGAAACGTCAAAACATTTGGCCTGACAATGCGGGTTGGGTTTCTAAAGCGATGCCTTATGTGTTAATTAGCACCGTGATGGTGGTCGCTATGAGTTTGCCTTTATTTACTCGTGTTGCACCATTTGGCGCTGGCAGTGATTTAATCACCGTGATTTACTTATTCGCCTTGTTCCGTTTCTTCTTTTCAATTGCGGGTTTGGATTCAAACAGCACATTCTCAAGTTTAGGGGCAAGTCGTGAAGTCACATTAGGTGTCTTGGTAGAGCCAATTCTCATGTTGGCATTCCTTGTCATTGCGTTAATTGCCGGTTCAACCAATTTTGCGGTTATCGGTAATGCACTTTCCGAAAACACTTGGCAATATCCAATTGCGACAGTGATTGCTATCGCTGCAGCATTCTTCGCCGTATTTATTGAAATGGGTAAAATTCCATTTGATTTGGCAGAAGCAGAACAAGAATTACAAGAAGGTCCATTGACTGAATATTCTGGTCCAGCACTCGCCTTATTAAAAATCGGCTTAAGTTTAAAATCTATGGTTGTGGCATCTATCTTTGTGAGCGTGTTGCTTCCTTTCGGTATCCCGACAGAGATGAGCTTAAGTGCGGTCATTTTAGGTGGCATTTTATTCTTCGTGAAATTATTAGTGGTGTTCGTATTGGCTTGTGTCTTTGAAAACACACTTTCTCGTACCCGCTTTATGTTAACAGGACGTTTAACCGTGGTCGGCTTCGGCATTTCTGTGTTGGCGTTTGTATTTTACTTCACTGGGTTGTAAGGAGGACAAATATGGAACGTTTAGCTCTGATTACAATCATTTTACCTTTCGTAGGGGCGTTTATTGTCGGTTTGAACAAAAAACATTTTGCTCAAATTGCCACAGTATTTGCTGCGCTTGCTACGCTGGGAACCTTGTTAGTCGCAGGACAATGGTTTGCCGATGGTCATCAAAGCGTCACTTATGACATCGTCGCTTTTGATAAAACCGCGATCTTTGGTGTAACGCTTGATGCAGTCAGTACATTAATTGCCTTTGCCGTTGTGGCCTTAGGTTTCTTAATCTGCTTATATTCTTGTGGTTACTTAACTGATAAAAACCGTGAACACCCACATAATGGGTTACCACGTTTTTATGCATTCTTGCTCATCTTTATCGGTGCCATGGCGGGCTTGGTGTATTCCTCAACTTTAGCAGGACAATTATTGTTCTTCGAAATTACTGGGGGATGTTCTTGGGCATTAATCAGTTATTACCAAACACCAAAAGCTCAAGCAGCCGCAATGAAAGCCTTGATTATCACCCACGTGGGGGCAATCGGGTTATATATTGCCGCAGCCTATTTATTCAGCCAATCAGGTACTTTCTCTATCACCGCGTTAGAACATTTAGATCCGAGTGCGAAAACCATCGTGTTATTCGGTGTAATGTTTGCTGCGTGGGGTAAATCAGCACAATTACCAATGCAAATTTGGTTGCCAAATGCGATGGAAGCACCAACACCGGTGAGCGCGTATTTGCACGCCGCATCAATGGTTAAAGTTGGGGTCTATATCTTCGCTCGTTCAGTTATGTCTGCTGGTGAGATTCCACATATTGTGGGGGAAGTCGGCATCATCATGGCGATGATTACCTTAATTTACGGCTTCTTAATGTACTTGCCACAAACTGACTTAAAACGTTTATTGGCGTATTCAACTATTACCCAACTGTCTTATATTTTCATTGGGATTTCTCTTGCTGCATTAGGTTCTAAATTGGCCTTTGTTGCAGCGATTAGCTACATCTTCAACCATGCTTTCGCGAAAAGCTTATTCTTCTTGGTTGCGGGTTCATTAAGTTATGCGACAGGAACTCGTTCTATGCCATTACTACAAGGCATTATGCGTACAATGCCAGTGGTAGGGGCTGGATTTGGCGTAGCAGCATTAGCGATTGCTGGGGTACCACCGTTTAACGGATTCTTTAGTAAATATCCATTATTTGCGGCCGGATTTGAATTAGGCCATGAATATGGCTGGATTACTTGGTTAATGGTGCTTGCTTTAGTTGAATCTACCGCGACATTCGTATGGTTGTTGTATAAATTCGGACAATGTGTCATCGGTAAACCATCAGAAGTGGTTGCCAATGCACAATCTATACCATTCTCTATGCGTTTCGTATTAGTTGTATTAATGGTGATGTCCGTGGTGTCCAGTTTTATCGCCGCATATTGGTTAGGTTTGGCTGGTTAGGTTAAGGAGGAATCTATGTTAATGATAAATGGACTTGCGTGTTTACTCATTATTACCTCTCTTTGCGTAATTATGGTTCGAACCGCCAAAAAAGCTGCGTTATTTTACAGTTTGCAATCATTGGTATTGGTATTACTGTTTGTTTATCTTGCCAATGAAATGCAAGCCCACGAACTTTACATGTGGTCAATTAGTGCATTTATTACCAAAGTAGTTTTGGTGCCAGCAATTTTAATCTATGCGATGAAAAAAGTTGATGAAAGTCAAACTCCAGCTGGAATAAATGTCGCTTGGTTGATCCCGATCACAGCAGTAATAGTTACATTGTGCTACTTTGTTGTTGTCCCAATCGATTTACCGTTGGTTGCACATCTTAAACCGGCATTATCAGTGTCATTAAGTCACTTCTTATTAGGTTTGGTATGCATTGTTAGCCAACGTAATATCGTAAAACAAGTATTCGGTTATTGTTTGATGGAAAACGGTTCTCATCTCACATTAGCCTTATTGGCAAATAAAGCACCTGAGTTAGTGGAAATCGGAATTGCCACAGATGCTATCTTTGCCGTCATCATAATGGTGGTGTTGGTAAACAAAATTTACCGTACATTCCACTCATTAGATGCAAAACAACTTATGAGTTTGAAGGGGTAACGCTATGTATGAACAATGGATAATCGCGTTATTAATCGCACCTTTAGCAATATCACTTGCCAGTTTCGCTTGTGGCGTGACAAAAGCACGGACAATTTGTACCGCACTTCATGTTACAGGCCTTATCTTAATGTTTGTTTTCTCATTGCAAGTTATCACTGGTGTGCTTACACAGGGTGAAATCAACTGCTTTGGAAACTGGATTCATGTTGACAGTTTGTCAGCCATCTTCTTGGCTTTAATCAGCGTTGTTGGTGGTTTGGCTGGTGTTTATTCTATTGCTTATATCAATCGTGAATTTAACGAAGGTCATGTTGATCTTAAGACTTATTGCAATTACTACGGATTTCTACATCTTTTCTTCTTTACGATGATTCTATCCGTAACAACCAATAACTTAATTTTAATGTGGGCCGGTATTGAAGCAACCACCTTAAGTTCTGCTTTCTTGGTGGGAACCTATAAACAAAAAACCTCTCTTGAGGCAGCATGGAAATACATCATTATTTGCTCTGTTGGGGTAGCGTTCGGCTTATTTGGCACAATTTTAACGTTCTCTAATGGTACCAATCTTTTAGCTGATCCTAGCCAAGCGATTTTCTGGACGGCAGTTAATCAACAAGCTGGAGAGTTAAATCATGGGTTGATGTATCTTGCCTTTGCATTCATCTTGGTTGGTTTTGGTACCAAGTGTGGTCTATTTCCAATGCATACTTGGTTACCAGATGCACACAGTGAGGCGCCAAGTCCTGTCAGTGCGGTACTTTCTGCCGTGTTATTGAACTGTGCCATGTTGGTGGTATTGCGTTACTACATTTTGGTTTCTAAATCAGTGGGAGCTGATTATCCGCAAACCCTAATGTTGGTATTTGGCTTGCTTTCTACTGGTATCGCTTCTTTCTTCATTATCATGCAACATGATATTAAACGTAAATTAGCGTATCACAGTATTGAAAACATGGGCTTAATTAGCTTCGCCTTTGGCTTGGGTGGTCCAGTTGGCGCCTTTGCTGGATTATTGCATACCATCACTCACAGTTTGGCAAAAGCCTTATTATTCTGTGCTTCTGGTAACATTTTATTGAAATACCGTAGCCGTGATATTCATGAGGTGAGTGGTTTATGGCGTACTATGCCGTTCACAGCGGTGTTATTTGCAGGCGGTGCATTAGCACTGGGCGGTATGCCTCCATTTGGTATGTTTACGAGTGAATTTGCGATTGCTGTTGCCGGTATTTATGCAGGTAAAACATGGTTAATCGTTTTATGTTTGATTTTCCTAACTATCGCGTTAGCAGGGTTAACTACCATGTTGTTAAAAACGGTATTAGGTAAACCAAAAGAAGGTATTGAAGTTGGTGAGTTGAATAAATCTTCAGTTGTTGTTCTAGCAACATATTTGCTACTTCTTCTATTCATGGGGATTTATATTTCCGAACCAATTTTACAACTTTTGACAAATGCAGTGGGCATTGTGTTAGGACAACCTAATGTGTCTTTTGGTGATATGTTAGTTTTACCTTGGCAAAATTTAGCACAATGATCGACAGGAGGGATAAATATATGGAATTAACTAAAAATACATCAGTCGATCCAGCCAAAATGATTGGCAAAAATTACATTGAAGCAGTCAATGCAAAATTTCCAAATACCATTTTGGATGAGGAGTGGTCAACAC
Organism: Parahaemophilus parainfluenzae; assembly: GCA_963537955.1. Classification (GTDB taxonomy): domain Bacteria; phylum Pseudomonadota; class Gammaproteobacteria; order Enterobacterales; family Pasteurellaceae; genus Haemophilus_D; species Haemophilus_D parainfluenzae_AJ. Next base: position 19,844 of record CAUTFW010000008.1, read on the forward strand.
CCAATCAGGTTACACTTACCATTAAAACCAATATGTTACCTGATGTTGTTGAATACCTTTATTATCAACATGAAGGTTGGTTACCGTTGGTATTCGGGAATGATGAACGTTCAATTCATGGCAACTATGCAGTGTACTACGTGCTTTCCATGGAAGGGGAAGTGAAAACCTTTATCACCATTAAAGCCTTAGTTGATCCTGTGAGCTTAGAATTTCCGTCTGTGACACCGAAAGTCAAAGCGGCTGTTTGGGGCGAACGTGAATTATTCGATATGTATGGTTTGAAAGCCGTCGGTTTACCAGACCAACGCCGCTTAGTGTTGCCAGATGATTGGCCGGATGATCTTTATCCATTACGTAAAGACTCAATGGATTATCGTTTACGTCCCGATCCGACAACCGCGACAGAAACATACGAATTTATTAACGAAAAAGGCGAAGCGCGTATCGTTCCACTTGGCCCGTTACATATCACCTCCGATGAGCCAGGACACTTCCGTTTGTTCGTGGATGGGGAAGATATCATTGATGCGGACTATCGTTTGTTCTATGTGCACCGTGGTATGGAAAAATTGGCAGAAACCCGTATGGATTACGACCAAGTTAACTTCCTTGCTGACCGTGTGTGCGGAATTTGTGGTTTCACACATAGTGTGGCCTATGCCAATTCCGTCGAAAGTGCTTTAGGGATTCAAATTCCAAAACGCGCTGAATGGATCCGTGCAATTTTATTAGAAGTAGAACGCTTACATAGTCACTTATTAAACTTAGGTTTATCTAGCCACTTTACCGGCTTTGATACTGGCTTTATGCAATTCTTCCGCGTTCGTGAGAAATCCATGACCTTGGCTGAAGTGCTAACCGGTGCACGTAAAACCTATGGTATTAACCTTATCGGTGGTGTGCGTCGCGATATGTTGAAACATCAACGTGAGCAATGTATTAAACTTATCGGTGAAATGCGTGAAGAACTCAAAACTTTAACCGATATTTTATTAAACACACCGAATATGGAACAACGTACGGTAGGTGTTGGTGTCTTGGCAAAAGATATCGCTCGTGACTTTAGCCCGGTTGGTCCAATGATTCGTGGTTCTGGCTTTGCGCGAGATGTGCGTAAAGTACATCCATTCTCTGGTTATGGCGATATTCCTTTCAATCTCTTCACTGAAGCCAATGGTGACGTATTATCCCGTGTGAAAGTGCGGATTAATGAAGTGTTTGAATCCATGAATATCATTGATTATATGGTGGATAATTTACCGAGTGGCGAAATCTTAAAAGAAGGTTTCAATTATACGCCTGGACGTTTTGCTTTAGGGATTACCGAAGCACCACGTGGTGAAGATATTCACTGGTCAATGCTAGGTGATAACCAAAAACTTTTCCGTTGGCGTTGTCGTGCTGCGACTTATGCTAACTGGCCAACTTTACGCTATATGTTGCGTGGCAATACAGTGTCTGATGCGCCACTTATTATTGGTAGTCTTGATCCTTGTTATTCTTGTACCGACCGTGTCACCGTGGTGGATGTGCGTAAACGCAAAGCGAAAACCGTAGATTATAAAGAGATTGAACGCTACGGTATCGAACGTAAAAATTCACCATTGAAATAGGGGAGGCGGAAAATGTTTAAATTACTAAAAACGGTATTTAAAGCAGGTGATGTCACCACCAAATATCCGTTCAAACCTTATGAAGTCGATGAGGATTTTAGAGGAAAACCAGAACTTAATTCTGATCAATGTATTGTCTGCGCGGCTTGTACCATTGCCTGTCCAGCCAATGCATTAACGATGAGAACGGATCCCGTTACAGGCGAACGTACATGGTCATTATTCCTTGGTCGTTGTATTTTCTGTGGTCGTTGCGAGGAGGTTTGTCCAACTAAGGCGATTCGATTATCGCAAGATTTTGAATTATCAGTGACGAATAAACAGGATCTTTTCCAAGAAACGACCTTTGCGACAGTCGCCTGTCAGGAATGTGGTAAACCGTTTATTTCTTATAAAGAACTAAATTACACCATCGATTTATTCAAACAAACTTTGGATAATCCAGAGTTAGTGAAACGAAAATTGGCGGAATTACATACCTGTCCGGTTTGCAAACGTCAACATAGTTTAGAAAAAACCGCAAATATGGAATCCAATATGCGGATGAAATTGATCGACTTTAAGGAGCCAGTTCGCTTGAATTTCAAAAAAGCGCTCGAGCAACGAGAACAAAGTGCGGTTGATTTACCTAACGTTTTAGCAGGAGGCGAAAGACGATGAACACACAAATTCCAATGCCGGTCAATGGCATATCAACACCGTTTAGTATTGATGAAAATATTGCCAAAATGAAACAAACGTTGCTGAAAGATATTCAACGTTCAGCTTACGTTTATCGTGTGGACTGCGGCGGTTGTAATGGGTGTGAAATCGAAATTTTCAGTACCATTACGCCAACATTCGATGCAGAACGTTTTGGTATTAAAGTGGTAGCCTCACCTCGTCATGCGGACATTTTATTGTTCACCGGTGCGGTTACCCGTGCGATGCGTACGCCAGCAATGCGTGCTTACCAAGCTGCACCTGATCCAAAAATCTGTATTTCTTACGGTGCTTGCGGTTGTGGCGGCGGTATTTTCCACGATCTCTATTGTGTTTGGGGTGGTAGTGATCAAATTGTACCAATTGATGTGTATATCCCTGGCTGTCCTCCAACCCCTGCAGCGACCATTTATGGATTCGCGGTAGCACTTGGTTTGCTTGATCAAAAGCTCAAAGGTAAACAAGAAAAAGCCGATCCTAACGCTGAAGCTAAATTGCGTTTCCCAACCATTCCGTTGGATTTGCGTATTAGTCTTGAACGTGAAGCACGTCGTCTTGCCGGTTATCGTCAAGGCGGCAACATTGCTAACCAATTTATGGCAATGATGACAGAAAATGACAAGGTGCCATTTGGTGTACGTTTAGGTGAATATCTAGAACGCGAAGCCGATCCGCGTTTAAGCGAAATCGTCAATCGTTTGCATGCGATTAGTATGCCGTTTTCGGGATAATTAATTATGGGGCAAGTGATTGCCCCTATAAAAATGGGAATGTTATGACAACGAAAGTCTTTTTCTATTTATTAAACGAACGTTTCGTCGAAAACGATGAACAAGTGCCAGAGCAAGCAAAACAGGTGATGTATTACTCTTTGGCGATTGGTCACCATGTTGGCGTAATTGATTGTTTTAAAAAATTACTGGTTTGTGACTACGATGCTTATCAACGTTTTGTAGATAGCTTTCCAGAAGGGGATGCTAAACGTAAATTTGCCGGCTTAATGCGATTCGGTGAAATAGTGATTGATTCCAGCCATGTCAATTTATTGGCGAGAGCGATGGATGAAAACAAAGCCAATTTCACCCCAGAACATCAAGAGTGGGTCGAAATTCTGATGAATACGTTAGCATCAATTCAGCGTGAACCTGTGATGTATATTATGGTGAAACGTCGTGACGAATAATGTGATCTTAACCGTTGGCAACAGCATGATGGGGGATGACGGTGCAGGCCCTTATCTCTATCAGCTATTGAGTGAAAATCCATTGCCAAATTGGACCGCACTTGACGGCGGCTCAGCACCGGAAAATGTGGCACATATTGTGCGAGACATGAAACCCGATTTGCTTTTAATTTTCGATGCGGCTGATATGGAATTAGTGCCAGGTAAAATCCGAATCATTGAAAAAGAGAGCATTGCGGAAATGTTTTTCATGAGTACGCATAATATGCCGCTCAATTATCTCATCGAGCAACTGGAACAGGATATTAAACAAATTGTTTTTGTCGGGCTTCAACCCGATTTGGTTTCCTTTGGTTTTCCAATGACAGAAAGCGTAAAAGAGTCTGTGCAATTTATGTATGATTTTTTAAAAGAGGGAAGATCGCTTGAAGAGATTCCTGTTTTGTAAAAAAGTGAGGGTGATTTTCTAAACATATTTTAAAAATATTACGAAAACCTGTTTTATATCAATAAATCCATGTTTTTTGTAATACTATGAACTGATTTTGGGTGTAATATATACCCAGAATTAATTATTCTAATTCTATCTCTAACCTCGTGTTGTACTAAAATAAGGACGTTACTATGGCTATTAAAAAAGTAATTACCGTATGTCCGTATTGTGCCTCAGGTTGTAAAATCCATCTTTTGGTGGAAAACAACAAAATTGTGGGAGCTGAAGGTGCAAACGGCAAGACAAACGAAGGGGAGTTATGCCTAAAAGGATATTATGGCTGGGATTTTGTGCATGATACAAAAATCCTGACTCCTCGCCTAACTCAACCGATGATCCGCTACAAACGTGGCGAACCATTCACACCAGTGAGCTGGGAGGAAGCGATTTCTTACACAGCAAGACGTCTCAGTGAAATCAAAGAAAAGTACGGTAACGAATCTATTATGGTAACGGGCTCTTCCCGTGGACCAGGTAACGAAGTGAACTTCGTTATGCAAAAATTCGCCCGTGCGGTATTAGGAAATAACAACATTGACTGTTGTGCGCGCGTGTGACACGGCCCTTCTGTAACAGGTCTGCTCAAATCGGTCGGTAACGGCGCAATGTCCAACTCAATTGTTGAAATTGAAGATACCAAATGCGTATTCATTTTTGGCTATAATGCCTCTACTTCACACCCTATTGTGGCACGTCGGATTAACCACGCCAAAGCAAAAGGGGCGAAAATCATTGTTTGTGACCCTCGTAAAATCGAAACAGCCCGTATTGCGGATATTTATGCGCCGCTTGCTAACGGGTCTAACGTGGCATTCTTGAATGCGATGATGAATGTGATTTTAGAAGAAGGATTACAAGATCAAAAATTTATTGATGAACACACCGAAAACTTCGATGCGTTCTATGAAACCGTGAAAGCTTATACACCGGAATCCACACAACATATCACCGGTATTGAACCTGAAATGTTGCGTGAAATTGCCCGCACTTATGCAAAAGCGGAAACGGCTACTATCTTATGGGGTATGGGCGTTTGCCAATTCCGTCAAGGTGTAGAAACCGTACGTGCATTAGCAAGCTTGGCAATGCTTACCGGTAACTTAGGTAAACCAAATGTTGGGGTGAATCCAGTACGTGGTCAAAACAACGTACAGGGCGCGTGCGATATGGGTGCGTTATTCAACACATTACCAGGCTATCAAAGTTTTGCTGACCCAGAAACTAACGCAAAATTTGCGAAAGCTTGGGGCGTGCCATCTATTCCAACAAAACCAGGTGTGCCGTTGAGTGAAGTGCCTGAAGCGATCATGGAAGATAAAATTAAAGCATTCTATATCATGGGTGAAGATACATTACAAACTGAGCCTGATATTAATGCGGTTAAAAAAGCCTTCGAGAAAGTTGAACTTCTCATCGTTCAAGATATCTTCATGACTCAAACAGCCGCAGAAGCAGATATTTTATTGCCTGCCACTTCTTGTGCTGAGCATGAAGGTGTGTATAGTGCCGCTGACCGTGGTTTCCAACGTTTCTATAAAGCCGTTGAACCAACAGGCGACGTCAAGGATGACTGGGTGATCATTAGCGAACTTGCTACAGCAATGGGCTACCCTATGCACTATAACAATACCAAAGAAATTTGGGATGAACTTCGTTCACTTTGCCCAATTTACAAAGGGGCAACCTACGAAAAAATGGAAGGCATGGGTTATATCCAATGGCCATGTACTGATGAGGGCCCTGAAGATCAAGGTACAACATACTTGTATAAAGGCCAAATCTTCGACCGTCCAAATGGCAAAGCTGAGTTCTTTGCTTGCGACTGGGAACCACCAATGGAAGATCTCTCTGAAGAATTCCCATTGATACTTTCTACAGTACGTGAAGTTGGTCACTATTCTTGCCGTTCAATGACCGGTAACTGCCGTGCACTTGCGGCACTTGCGGATGAACCGGGATTCGTACAAATGAACGATCAAGACGCCAAAGAGTTAGGTATTAAAAACAACGACTTGGTTTGGATTGCTTCTTCTCGTGGTAGAGTTATTTCTCGTGCAGATGTGAGCACTCGTACAAACAAAGGGGCTTGTTATATGACCTATCAATGGTGGATCGGTAAATGTAACGAATTAACCGCTGAACATTTGAACCCGGGTTCTAGAACACCGGAATACAAATACAGCGCGGTTCGTATTGATAAAATCGAAGACCAAGCCTGGGCTGAACGCTATGTGGTAACTGAATACGCGAAATTAAAAAATCGTTTAAAAGAAACCGCACTTGTGGCTTGATTAGCGTTATAAATAGATTACGGGCGAACTTAATGGTTCGCCCGTTTTTTATTGAATTATTTTCTTACGCATTATGAATGCATTTAGCCATCATTATCTGTGGCTAAAGACAAACAGGAATCCGCAAGTGTTTCACTAAAGCGTAAATCATGTGAGGCAATAAGCATCGGTAACTGTAGTTCACGTAAAAGTGCAGTCAGTTTGGCGATATTTTTTGCATCCAGTCCATTGGTTGGTTCATCCAACAACAACACTCTTGGTTGCATCGCTAGCACGCCAGCCAATGCAGTAAAGTTCTGTTCACCACCAGATAAGGTATTTACTGAGCGATCTTTTAACCTAACAATATTCAGACGTTCTAGTTGCTGTAATGCAATTTGATAGGCTTCATCTCGGTTCAAGCCCTGATTAAGTGGACCAAACGCCACATCATCAAGTACGGTTGGGCCAAAAAGTTGATCGCCCGCGTGTTGGAAACAGATGCCGACCTTTCCACGTAGTGGTACAAAATCTTTTTCTTGGCGGCAGGTGTTGTCGAACCAGCTAATCTCTCCTTGTTGGTATGGGATAAAGCCTAATAGACAGTGTAATAGGGTTGATTTCCCACAACCAATATCACCTTGTAAAAAAAGGCGATGACCTTCAGGGAGTTCAAAAGAAAGGTTATCAATAATCATGCGTTGTTCGCGCATGATCTGTAATTGTTTGACTTCGAGGACGTTCATCAAGATTTATCCTGTGTTTTTTTCACATCATGCAGCTGAAAGCCACGAGCTTTTAGCGCCATTTCTGTTTTTTCTGCTTTAACGAGTGCATGAATTAATAATAGGGCGACATGCTGCGCCGCGATAAATAAGGTTCTGCCATTAAGTTTTGGCTGGTAGCCGCGTGCTCGCATTGCCATATCCATCTTTTTATGTACTTCACTGAACACTGAAATATAGCGCACAGTGAGAACAAATAGGTGAAGTAATTTTTCAGGCAATGGCAAACGGCACAATGCTTGCAATAAAAGGCTCTCGTTCATATCAATTAATAAGAGTCGAGTTAAACTTAAAATCAAATTGAAACGTAGTGTGATGAGCATTGCAAGCTGAGTCCCTATTGGATTTAATGCTAAACCTTGTTCGGTGATTTTCCAGCTTAAGGTCAACCAAACAAGCAAAGTGAAAAAATTCAGTTTCAGCCAATATTTGAAATAACCGGCAAGGGATTTTCGATAGCGTATTAGCGCAATAAGTAATCCGCCTAATACGACTAGATTAAGGATAATAAGCGTTGAAATATGTGTCATTGTGCTGACGATAAATCCACACAAAAACACATAAATTAATCGCAAGTGCGGTTGAAAAATAGCAAGGAAATTCATTTCACCACACTGAGCGCTGTTGGATACATTTTGTTTAACAATAAGACCACGCCGACACTGACGATACTGTCGATAATAAACACGGGGATATGTGATATCACCAGTAACATGATCAGATCGCTATAGGCTTTACCGCCATCTAGAGCTAAGACTAAAGAAGCGAGCAAGGCTGAACCACCAACGCCGATCACGCCAGCACCAATTCCTGCAGTAATTTGAGTGTGACGGGAATTGTCATGCTCAAGTCTTTTTGCAAATAGCCAATGTACAAGAAGGGCAGGTAATGCCATTACGCATAAATTGACACCTAATACAGCAAATCCACCGAAGGAAAAGAGCAGGGCTTGTAGGACTAATGCGATTAAAAAAGCAGGGAAAACGGCCCAGCCAAGAAACAGGCCGGCCATGCCGTTTAAGATGAGATGCACGCTACCAATGCCTACCGGTACATGAATGGTTCCAGCAACAAAAAAAGCAGCGGCAAACAATGCTGTTAGCGGCAATTGCTGCGAATTGAGTCGTTTAAGACCAATCATTACGCAGACTAACGCCACAGCTGCACCACCAAGCAATACGGGTGTATGCAACACACCTTCCGATAAATGCATATTATCTTTCCTTAGATTGCGACGCACGCGTCATCTTTGAGGCTCTAATCAATGCCCATAAGCCAAAAATACCAACAATATAGCCGATACCGCCAATAATATCGTGCAGGTAAATTTTGTCTTTTAATTTAGAAATATCTTCGCGGACCAACATCAATGCATTGTCACTGTTATTAGTGCTTTGCGCAGATACTCTGTTGGCAATAATTGAGGCACGATGTCCTTCTTCACCTTCTATCACTACTTTAATGGCACCTTCGGTAGTCGTATTGATCGGATAGGCAAATTGCCCATCGCGATCCGTTTTACCTTCCAATAGAGGGGAATCCTGGCCAGCTTGCAAAATCTCCATATAGGTTTCTGCTGCTGGGGTCATATCGGAATAATAGGCTTTGCCAGAAACTGTGCGTCCATCATATTGTGCAAAAACATGCAAACTATGAGCCAATGCTGATGGTGCGCACAGCCAGGTGAAAAGTGCGGTTAAAAATACAACTCTTTTCATTATTTCGCGTCAAAAGTTAGCATATATTCAACACTACGTTTGTTATAGTCAGGATTGTCTTTAACCGGCTCGTCAAATTCAGCCCAGACTTTGTTATAGCTCGCTTTAGGGGTGAATTGTGCAATACCTTTTTCATTGGTTAAGTTGAATGGGTGATCTTCGCCTAAACCCACTTTGATGCCTTGCACTGGTTTACCTTTTACTAACACGAGAATATCCAGTGGTTGTCCCGCTTTCGGTTCACTTTGTGGGATCAATTCATAATCCATGTTGTGTGATTTATTTGCTTGCGCATCCCAGTGTAAAATCGCTTTGCCGAATTTGACTGGGTTAACACTGAGTACAGCTTCAGGTGCTTGCTGTTTGGTTTTTTCGACATATTTACCGCTTGGCAATTTTGACCAAACGCCATTATCAAAGCGAATAAATGCGATGGCAGCATCAGGTGCAGCAAAGTGTGCTTCGCCTTCTTTAAAGTTTACTGTGGCATTTTGCAATTGGCCTTTAGCATCAAGTAGGCGTACCGCTTTTAATTTGCTTTGCGGATAGGTTTCAGTCTCCTCATGACCAAATTTAACCACATATTGCCCTTTTACATCCTTAACGGGCTCCAACCAAACATTATGTGCATTAGCGAGTGAAGCACTGAATAGTGCAGTGATAAGTAATGCTGTTTTTTTCATGGAAGTTCTCCTTTTCTAACATGTGAACACTGTGATAAAGTATAAAATATGAAGTAACTTCAGAGTCAAGTGTAATTTTAAAAAAATGAAAATTGGTCAGCTAGCCAACATTGTTGGCTGTACGGTGGAAGCCGTACGTTTCTATGAAAAGCAAGGATTAATCGAACCCGCCAAGCGAACAAGTGGTAATTTTCGTGTTTATACGGAAGAGCATTTGAAACAACTTTCTTTTATTTGCTATTGCCGCAGTTTGGATATTTCACTAAAAGAAATCAAAATGTTGCTCAATCCTCAATGTGCTACTCAAGAGCAGGAAAGGGAAATTAATGAGCTGTTAGATCGACATATTCGAGAAGTATCAAAACGGATCCATGAATTGGCTCACTTGAGAATTCGCTTAATTCAGCTCAAAGGCAAATGTAGCCAATTTGAACAAAACAATGATTTAATGAATACTTTATTGCAACATAGCGGCATTAATTTTGTGCCGCTAAAATGATTTCTTGTACGAGTACCAGTAAAAATTTTTCAAATAACGTTTAAATATCGAACAACGAAACACAGAAACGCTGAAAATAAACATCAAAAAAGAGTAAAATTGGAACAGACTGCTTTTTTATTTTAAGGAGAAAATCATGCATGAGATGTCTCTCTGTCAGAATATTATGGAAATTATTGATCAACAACAGAAAAAGCATAAGATTCATGAAGTGACAGATATTTGGCTAGAAATTGGGGCACTGTCTTGTGTCGAGCAAAGTGCGGTAGAATTTTGCTTTGAAATTATGCGCAAAGATACCGTTGCTGAAAACTGTCAGTTACATTTTATTCATTTACCTGCGATTGCATGGTGCTGGCAATGTCAAAAGGAAGTTGAGATTGAAGCCTATCAAGATTGCTGTCCACATTGTCACAGTGCATGTTTACAACGTCGAAGTGGTACTGAATTTAGAGTGAAAGAAATTGCCGTAAAATAGCAAGACATCTAAATTGGCAAATTTAACCTTATCTTTTGAATATAAAATACGCTAACTACTTGATAGTATGTATTTATCTCTCTTCAAAGAATATATTTAAGATAGAGAATATGGTATTCTAACGCATGTGAATTACCATGGATTCTAAGTATTTACAGAATAAACGAAACATTATTGAGGTGACTTATGTGTACAACCTGTGGCTGTGGCCATCCAGACCAAGTCAGAATCGGAGAATTACCGCATGTTCATCATGATTCCAATGCGCAACATGCAACAAAACTACCTAATTTTTCTCACTCCTCCTTCCGCATGCCTGACTCTCCACAACAAGAAGAAACCCAGCAACGATTACTGAAAGTAGAACAAGATATTCTTGGCGCCAACAATCAATTAGCCGATATGAATCGTCACTTTTTCGCGAATCAGCATATTTTGGCACTTAATCTTGTCTCAAGTCCTGGTTCAGGCAAAACAACTTTGTTGACGACCACATTAAATGCATTAAAAAATGACTATCCTTGTTATGTGATCGAAGGGGATCAACAAACAGAAAATGATGCGGATCGTATCCGTCAAACCGGTGTGCCGGCGATTCAAGTTAATACGGGCAAAGGTTGTCACTTAGATGCACAAATGATTGGTAATGCATTGGTGAAATTGCAGCCACAGGAAAATAGTCTGATGTTTATTGAAAATGTCGGAAACCTAGTTTGTCCGTCAGAATTTGATTTAGGCGAGCACGCCAAAGTGGTGATCTTATCCGTGACAGAAGGCGAAGATAAACCACTCAAATATCCACATATGTTTGCGGCCTCGAAGTTAATGATTTTAAACAAAGTCGATTTACTGCCGTACTTAAATTTCGATGTGGAAAAATGTATTGCTTATGCGAAACAAGTGAATCCAACAATTGAGGTTATCCAGTTGTCTTCTCAAAGTGGAGAAGGGTTACAGCAATGGCTAGACTGGTTAAAAGCGCAAGAACGATAGGAGCATCAAATGCAGTTTGTTGATGAATTTCGTGATCCTGAACTGGCTAAAAGTCTGTTACAGCGACTACAAAAAATAATGGAAAACCAACCGCACTTTACACCAGAAAATCCGTTATATTTGATGGAGGTCTGTGGCGGACATACTCATACCATTTTTAAATTTGGGCTGGATCGTTTATTACCGAAAAGTATTGAATTTATTCACGGTCCAGGCTGTCCGGTATGTGTCTTACCGATGGGGCGAATTGATGTATGTATTGAGATTGCTCGTCGTCCAGAAGTGATTTTCTGTACTTTCGGTGATGCCATGCGAGTACGCGGACGTTTAGGTTCATTATTAGAAGCCAAAGCACAGGGCGCGGATGTTCGTATTGTTTATTCGCCGCTCGATGCATTGAATATTGCATCAAATAATCCAGATAAAAAAGTGGTATTCTTTTCACTCGGTTTTGAAACGACGATGCCGAGTGCTGCAATTACCTTGCAACAAGCGAAAAAACAGCAGGTAAAAAACTTTTTTGTGGTATGCCAAAATATTACCATCATTCCGACATTACACAGCTTATTGTCACAAGGACAAGTCAAAATTGACGGCTTTCTTGCACCAGGTCATGTAAGCATGGTGATTGGTTCTGAACCTTATCAGGAATTGTGTGATACCTACCATAAGCCTTTTGTAATCACTGGTTTTGAGCCTTTAGATATCCTACAAGCAATTTTAATGTTGGTGACACAGATTGTTGAAAAACGCTGTGAAGTGGAAAATCAGTATAAACGTATCGTACACCAACATGGCAATGAGTTAGCACAACAGGCAATCAGTGAAGTGTTCCGCTTGAAAGCCAGCAGCGAATGGCGTGGATTAGGCGAAATTGCCGAATCAGGCGTGGAACTAACAGATGATTATCAATGCTTTGACGCAGAAGCCCATTTTGCTTGTCAGCCACATCAAGTTGCTGATGACCCGGATTCTCGCTGTGGCGATGTATTAATCGGTAAATGTAAACCTGCTGATTGCCCATTATTTGCTAAAAAATGTAATCCTGACAATGCCTATGGTGCATTGATGGTATCTTCCGAAGGGGCATGTGCGGCCTATTATCAATATAGACGGGAATAAAACAATGACTGATTTTATTACAATGGCACACGGAAATGGTGGTGCCACAATGCAAGAGTTGATCCGCGATTATTTTGTTGAGGCATTTGATAATCCAATACTTTCACAAGGCGAAGATCAGGCTCGCATTGCTTTACAAGAGTTAAATGCTTTAGGTGGAACATTGTCATTTTCTACCGATAGTTTTGTGATTGATCCGATTTTTTTCCCTGGTGGCGACATTGGTAAACTCGCTGTATGTGGTACCGCTAACGATGTCGCGGTATGCGGTGCCGTACCAAAATATTTGTCTTGTGGCTTTATTTTGGAAGAAGGCTTACCACTGGAAACTTTAAAAAAATTGATTCAATCGATGGCAAAAGCCTGTCAGTCAGCCGGTATTCAAGTGGTAACAGGTGATACCAAAGTAGTACAAAAAGGCGCGATAGATAAAGTGTTTATCAATACAGCCGGTATTGGTGTTGTTCCAAACGGACTCGACTGGGGCGTGCATCGCATTCAACCTGGTGATCAGATTATTGTCAGTGGTACTTTGGGGGATCATGGAGCAACCATTTTGAATTTACGCGAAAACCTCGGTATTCAAACGGATTTACGCAGTGATTGTGCTGTGCTTGCACCGCTCATTGATTGCATTCGTCCGATTGAAGGGGTGAAAGCCGTTCGTGATGCGACCCGAGGTGGTGTGAATGCAGTACTTCACGAATTTGCACAGGCACAGAAAGTGGGGATTCAAATTGATGAAACGGTATTACCAATTCGTCAGGAAGTACGCGGTATTTGTGAATTACTCGGTTTAGATGCATTAAATTTTGCCAATGAAGGCAAACTGGTGATTGTGGTGGATAAAGAAAAAACAGCTGAAATTCTGACCGCACTTCGTAGCCATCCATTAGGTGAAAATGCGACCGTAATCGGCGAGGTAACGACTGATGGTAAAGTTCGAGCAGTTGGTCTTTTCGGTCAAAGTCGTTTATTAGACTTACCACGCAACGAACCTTTACCACGAATCTGTTAAGCAAAAACCGGTTTAATTTAAAATTAAACCGGTTTTAGTTTGTAAATTGATATGTGTGAGAAGAGTGCTATTTTTTCCAAATAACGTGGAATTCACGATCTTCTTCTCGGTGTGAAATTAAGAATTTCGCAAACACATCATCCATTTCATCTTTCTCATTTACTAATCCGACCCAAACTTCAGCAAAAGCCTCAGGATCGATTAACACCCCAATTTCTTGTTCCCAATCATCGGCAGTTTCGACAAACTCGACTGCACCACGATCTTCAAATTGCAGATTGAATAGCATAATATCAGCGGGATCGAGATTTTCGCCTGCCATCTCTAAGAAAATATCATAAGCAAGATCAATCGCTGCATCGGGATCAAGTTTTTGAATATCAGTTGTCATTGGGTTTTCCTTCATCAAGTAAATTGTGCGTATGATACCGCAAGAAATAGAAAACAAAAAGTGCGGTCAAATTTATCATTATTTTTGACCGCACTTATTTTTAGTTGCCGAACTAGCCCGTATTTCGCATACCTGCGGCAATACCTGTGATGGTAATCATCAGGGCTTGTTCTACATCAGGGCTTGGATTTTCAGGCGATTCACGGAAACGACGAAGCAATTCCACTTGAAGGAGATTGAGTGGATCCGTATAAACATTACGTAACGCAATAGAATCGGCGATCCATGGCAAGTCTGCCATTAACTCATCTTTGTGAGAAAGCGAAAGCACGGTTTTAATATCCGCATTGAGTTGATTACGCAGATTTTCACCTAAGTACCAAAGCTCTTTTTTCACTAAGTTATGATCATATTGCTCAGAAAGCCAAGTATCGGTTTTACTGAACACCATTTCTAACATCCCCACACGAGTAGAGAAGAATGGCCAAGCTTTACACATTTCTTCAATAATATGACCTTTGCCTTCATCTACAATTTTTTGAATTGCCGCACCCGCACCAAGCCATGCTGGTAGCATTAAGCGGTTTTGCATCCAAGCAAAAATCCATGGAATGGCACGCAAGCTTTCCACGCCACCATTTGGATTACGTTTTGCAGGGCGAGAGCCAAGTGGCAGTTTAGATAGTTCTTGTTCCGGTGTGGCACTGCGGAAATAAGGCACGAAGTCTTTATCCCCACGAACAACACTACGGTAAATGTCGCATGAAGTAGCGGAAAGCTCATCCATCACAGTACGCCATTCTGTTTTTGGTTCTGGCGGTGGAAGTAAGTTTGCTTCTAAAATTGCGCTCGCGTAAAGATCAAAGGTTTCAACCGCAACTTCGGGTAAACCAAGTTTAAAGCGGATCATTTCCCCTTGTTCAGTCACACGTAAACCATTTTTAAGTGAGCGCGGTGGCTGAGAAAGTAATGCCGCATGTGCAGGTGCACCACCTCGACCGATTGTACCACCACGACCATGGAATAGAGTGAGCTCAATACCTAGTTCTTCGGTTAAGTTGACTAATGCTTCTTGAGCACGATATTGTGCCCATGAAGCCGCCATCATACCTGCATCTTTAGCAGAGTCAGAATAACCAATCATCACCATTTGATGATTGTTAATCACGCCACGATACCAACCAATATTAAACAATTGACGCATGACCCCTTCAGAAGCATCTAAGTCATCTAAGGTTTCAAAGAGTGGCACGACAGGGATATGATAAGGCACGCCTGCTTCTTTTAATAATAAATGCACAGCAAGTACATCAGAGGCACTCCTCGCCATTGAAATAATATAGCAAGCAATCACGCCTTGTTTTTGTTGAGCAATGACTTTGCAAGTATCTAAAATTTCTTGGGTTTCAGCAGATGGCTCCCAATGGGTTGGAATTAATGGGCGACGAGAATTTAACTCGCGTACTAAGAAAGATTGTTTTTCAGCTTCGCTCCATTGTGCATAATCGCCAATGCCAAGATAACGGGTAATTTCAGCAATGGCATCGGTATGGCGAGTGCTTTCTTGACGGATATCCATTTGTGAAAGGGTAACCCCAAAACAGCGAATGCGGTGCAAAATATCCAGTAAGGAGCCATTGGCAATAATCCGCATGCCGCATGCCATTAATGATTGATAACAATCATAGAGAGGTTCCCAAAGTTGATTATCTTCCATGATGATATCCGCTTGGCTTACGCGTGGTGGACGATTTGTCAGGCAATCATCAAAGTAATCAAGAGTGGCGATAAGTTTTGCACGAAGCGCTTTGACTACAAAACGATAAGGCTCTAAATGTTCACCATATTTTGCGGTAAATTCTGGTGTGCATTTCACCATGGATAATTCATCGGCAAGAGATTTAATGTCATTTAAGAATAAATCCGCTGCTTTCCAACGAGCAAAATAGAGTACTTGTTGCGTAATTTTTGAAGTAACAAATGGGTTGCCATCACGGTCACCGCCCATCCAAGAAGAAATTCGGACAGGACGTAAGCCCACTGGTAAATCGTAGCCTAAGAATTCACGAGCGTGTTCATTTAATTGACGTAAGAATTCAGGTACACCTTGCCATAGGCTATTTTCAATCATGGCATAGCCCCATTTTGCTTCATCGAATGGGGTAGGGCGAACAGTACGGATTTCATTAGTATGCCAAGCTTCAGCAATTAAACGAAGCAACAAACGTTCAATAATACCGCGTTCTTTAGGCGTTAAGTCATCGTGCTCTAATTTGCTTAAACATTTATTGATCTCAACGTGTTTATGGACTAAAGAACGACGCGTGGTTTCGGTTGGGTGTGCCGTCAATACAAGCTCAATAAGCAAGTTTTCAACGGTTTTGTAAACCTCTTCTTTTGAGGCATTTTGTGCTTTTAAACGTTGAAATAAAGCACTTAATGAACGATTAGAAGATTGTAAATCTTTATGTTGGCGAGAGACCGTTTGGTATTGTTCAGCGATATTCGTCAGATTAAGAAAATGGCTGAATGCACGCGCAACGGGAATAATGTTTTCGTTAGAAATGGTGGAAAGGGTATCTAACAATGTTTTACGTGCTTGGCTATCGCCCGCTCGAGATTGTTTGGACAATTGTCGAACATTTTCAATCAAGGTAAGAATGTCTTCGCCTTGTGCATCATTAATGGTTTCTCCAAGAAAACGCCCTAACATATTAATATTATGGCGGAGAGTGCGATACTCATCAGTCATATGAACTCCGATAAAGAAAAAATAAAATAAAACCAGGAGAGATATAACCAAAAATATGTATCGGGATCAAATGCTATACGTCGAAAACTTGTATTAAATCAAAAAAGCTGAAAATAAGTAAAAAAATGACCGCACTTTTTTAGATAAAATTCAAAGTGCGGTTAAAAAATTTAATGTTTATGCAAGTGTACGAACTGATTTTCGTAGTACCAATTCTGGATGGATCGCAATACGATGTTTTTCGTGATTGTTGTTATCTTTATTCGCAATACGTTCAAATAAGAGATTCACTGCTTGTGCACCTAAACGTGATTTAGACTGGTGAATCGTTGTGAGTGGCGGTGCATAGAAACGTGATGAGTGAATATTATCATAGCCAATAATCGAGATATCATCAGGCACACGCAAGCCTTTTTCCGTAATCGCAGAAATTGCACCTAATGCCATCACATCATTACAACAGAATACGGCAGTAGGTAGGCTGTCTTGTGCAAGAATTTTATTCATACACTCGTAACCGTCTTCTGGTTCGAAGAAACCTTCCATAATCCAATTTTCATGGATTGGTAGATTGGCTTCATTCATGGCTTTTACAAAGCCCTCGTAACGGGTTCTTGCAGTCGTTTTATCTAATTCACCCGCAATAAGACCAATTTCTTTATGACCACAATCAATTAAATGCTTAGTAGCAAGGTAACCGCCCATAAAGCTGTTATCTTCAATGATATCGGTATCTGTATTTGGCCCCCAATCCATTACCACCATCGGCACAGACGAGAAACTAGAAAGCACATCAAGTGAATGTTGTGTGTATTCAGAACACATGACCAATAAACCATCTACGCGTTTTTTGGCAAGCATTTCGACGTGGTTTTTAATTTTTTCAGGATCATTTTGTGTATTACACAAAAAAAGTGAATAGCCTTGACGATAACAATGATCTTCAACGGCATGAATGATTTCAGCAAAATAAGGGGATTCACTGGTGGTAACAATCATCCCTATGGATTTTGTCGTGTTGACTTTCAAACTCCGAGCAACAGCACTTGGTGAGTATTTCAAGCTTTTAATGGCTTGCATCACCGCCTCTTCGGTTTCTTTTGCTACAAAACGGGTTTTATTAATTACGTGTGAAACAGTGGTGGTGGAAACACCAGCCATTTTTGCGACATCTTTAATTGTTGCCATAATTTTGCCTCTAGAGAATTTTTCCTATTATAAAGACTGTCACCAAATAGGTTAAGTAAATTATAAAAAATTTTTGAAAAAACGTGCTTTATTGTTAGAATGGGTTATCTTTAACTAAACAAGTGGGAAATTAAAATGAGTGATTTTGGTTACGCAATGTTAGCTGTAGTGCTTTCTTTAAGTGTTGTAGTCGGTTTAGCGACTGCAATTTTCTAATTGAAAGAAATAACATATTAATCCATTTAAAATAGACCGCGCTTTAAGCATTTAAAGTGCGGTTATTTTTTTAAGGCTTTTTAAAGTTGTGCTAAAAGCCATGCCATTGGACTATTTCTTTAGTATAATTTGCAACTATTTCCGTTTGTTGTAATCAAAATACTGCAAAAACTAAATTTGAGATAATTATGAATAAATATTTGATTTCACTAGATAAAGATGTTCAGCGTCGTGAGCTGTTTTTTGCTCAACCAGATACAGCAGATTTCGTTGTATTTTCAGCGATTAATACCATGCAAAAAGAGTGGGATGAATTGGCAGAAGTATTCAATCCAACGAAGTTTGAACAGCATTATGGGCGCAACGTCACAAAAGGCGAAATTGGTTGTACATTAAGTCATTTAGCGGTTTATCGTCAGATCGTAGAAGATCAAAATGTGACGGAAAATGACTATGCATTAGTTTGTGAAGATGATGCGTTATTTAATGCTAATTTATCACCAAAAACGATCGCACTCTTAACCGAAAAATGTGATGTGGATATTGTATTAATCGGGCAGTCAAAAATTGCTGAATTTAATGATGTGGAATTAGAGATTAATTATCCAACCACTTTTTCATTCTTGCGCCAAACAATTGGTGATGTCACCGTGGCTTACCCGTATAAAAGTTATTTCGCAGGTACGGTGGCATACTTAATCAAAAAATCAGCGGTACGTGCATTTTTAAAGCAACTAGAACAAGAAAAACCGTTTTGGCTTGCTGATGATTTCTTATTGTTTGAAACCCAATTCCAGATTAATAACAATGTGGTTCGTCCGCTTGTGGCGATTGAAAATCCACAATTAGTGAGTAATTTGGAAGCGATTCGCGGTTCAAAATCGAATAATTTAGTGAAGAAATTAATTAAATATCCACTCAAAAAAATCTTAGCAGTGAAAAAGAATTTAGGAAAATAACGTAAAAATGACCGCACTTTTTAATCTTTTTTATCTTTACGATCCTTGGCTGTTCCATGTTGTACGAATGTCATTCGTCGCAGGTTTAGCAGCATTGGTTGTATTGGCTTATCAGTATTTTAAAAAGCAGAAACCACAAGGTATCACTGTGCCGGTGGATAGTTTAGTCGTCATCATTGGGCTGATTGCATTTAGCGTGATTCCACTTTTAGTCAATGGTACGCGAGATTTTTCTGTCATCACCATGTATGTGAAAGAGCTGATTTTATTTATCTTTGGTGTGGGGCTTTATAATGCCTTCTATGCCAATGTAAATAGTCAACAGAAAGTGGTGCGTGATTTACAACTCGGTGTAGTAGTGCAGTTTGCAGTGGGCGTGATTGGCTTACTCGGTGCATCATTTATGATTGATTTCTTGCTTTCGACCAATGCGGTGTTGCCTGCGCGTTTTTATGGTTCAGAGCAGGAGTATCGCTTATATAACATCACCGCAACCGCCTTTTTCCAACTGAGTTTATTCTATTTGATGCTGTTGCATTTCTTACTGGCTTACAACGCTAAACATAATACGCTTCCAAGTATTCTGGTATTTTTAATGTTATGTATCGGATTAATTTCAGGGCGTACATTCCTTCTGTTATCGGTTGTGAGCATTTTAGTGTATTTCAAATGGCGTTATGTCCCATCACTCATTGCATTTGCTGTTTTGGTATTATTACTGGCCTATTTCCTACCTGAAAATCCTTATGTAGCACATGCTTTAGAGCCCGTGATTAATTTATTACATGGTGCAGGATTTGTTAGTTCGTCAACGGATACCTTGATGAAAAACCACCTCTTTATGCCAACGCTCAAGCAGTTCATTTATGGCGATGGTATGTATATGACAGGTGAATTAGAAGTCGGTCGTTATTATGGGCATACGGACTCTGGTTTCTTACGCCAAATTCTTTATGGTGGTGTGTCTTATGCTTTAGTGTGTTTTGCCGTGACATTCTATTTTGTACGCAAAGTTGCCTTAAACTGGTTTGATGGCAGCTGGAAATTTATCCTTTCTGCCTTTGTGATTTTAGCGTTCTGTAATATCAAAGCAGACACCTTTGCTTTCCCAGGCATTATGTTTGTCATGCTGATGTTCTTATCGCTTTTTGGCACTCACGGTAAACAACTTATTTTATTTAAACAAAAGGAGCCGAAAGATGTTTAGTATCATCGTGCCTTCTTATAATCGGAAAGAAGAAATTCCTGCCTTATTGGAAAGTTTAACCAAGCAAACCACCTATAATTTTGATGTGGTGATTGTGGATGATTGCTCGAAAGAACCCGTTGAAGTGACACAATCGTATCCATTTGCAGTTAACGTTATTCGTAACGAAACCAACCAAGGTGCGGCAGAAAGCCGTAATATCGGAGCAAGAAATGCGGATAATGAATGGCTGTTATTCCTTGATGACGATGATCGTTTTGCAAATGATAAATGTCAGAAATTAGCTGATGTAATTGCTGAGCATACTGATGTTAACTTTGTTTACCATCCAGCTAAATGTGAAATGGTGAATGAAGGTTTTAGCTATGTGACTAACCCCATTGAGCCACAAGAGATTAGCGTAGAGCGAATTTTACTGGCGAATAAAATCGGTGGTATGCCGATGATTGGGGTGAAAAAAGATCTGTTTTTAAAAATCGGCGGATTATCAACCGCACTTCGTTCTTTAGAAGACTATGATTTCTTGCTGAAGCTTGTACAAGATCCAACGTTTAAAGCGTACAAAGTGGCAGAACCGTTGACTTATTGTACGTTCCATACCAAGCGTTCTAGCGTATCAACCGATACGACTAATACGCAAAAAGCGATTGATTATATCCGTGAACATTATGTGAAAACGGCAGAGCAAGAAAAGAATTTTGCCATCAACGCACAATATATGTTGGCTTACCCACATATTATGAATTTATCCCGTAAAGCCGCTTTTTACTATTTTGAGATTTTTAAATTAACGAAAAGTATTAAGCAGCTAGTCATTGCCTTTGTGGTTTTAATTTCACCTAAATTGGCAATTAATTTGAAACGGTTTATGTAGATAACTTATTAGATAGAGAAGTATGAAATTTTCAGTTTTAATGTCCTTATACATTAAGGAAAATCCACAATATTTAAGAGAATGTTTTGAAAGTTTAGTGGCTCAAACCCATCCAGCAGATGAGATCGTGTTGGTGTTTGATGGTGCTGTCACACCTGAATTGGAAGCCGTGGTTTCTGAATTCGAAACTAAATTACCTTTAAACTTAGTGAAATTGCCAAAAAACTTAGGCTTAGGTAAAGCGCTTAATGAAGGTTTGAAACATTGTTCACACGATTGGGTATTCCGTATGGATACCGATGATATTTGTGTGCCAGAACGTTTTGCGAAACAAGTAGCGTTTATTGAGCAACATCCGGATACAATTATTTTCGGTGGGCAGATTGCTGAGTTTGGCGAAAATATTCAAGATATCGTGGCATATCGTAATGTACCGACTGAAGCACAAGATATCGTTAAATTTACCCAAAAACGTTGCCCATTTAATCACATGACAGTCGCATATCAAAAAAGTGCGGTCATTAATTGTGGTGGATATGAGGATTTACAGGAAGATTATTACCTGTGGATTAAGCTTGTGGCGCAAGGACAAAAAGTGGCAAATTTGCCGGACATTTTAGTTTATGCGCGCGTGGGCAATGGTATGGTTGGGCGTCGTCGAGGTTTAAACCAAGCGAAAGCAGAATGGCGTTTATTTAAATTGAAACATCGCTTAGGTATTCAAGGCTTATTTTCAGGCCTATTCACCTTTGCCTTGCGTTCAGGTTCTCGCTTATTACCAACCTCATTATTGAAAGCTGTTTATAACAAATTTTTACGCAAATAATGCGATATTTTGAACATTAAAAAAGGAAAAGAAATGAATTTAATCTCAACGTTAAAAATGACTGCATTATCGACCGCACTTTTATTGGTAGGTTGTTCAAGTAATACGACAACAACGACAACGTCATCCACGAAAAGTATTCCATCAGTAAGCAGTAATGCTGTTTATAGCAAACCAAGAACTTTAGATAACTTTAATGACTATGTACTATTCTTAAAAGGCAAAGCGGCTGCTGAAGGCGTATCGTTGTCAGTGTTGAATGCACAAAATAATATTCAATATATGCAAAAAGCTGTAGATTTGGATCGTGCACAAGCGGGGAGAAGTCAGCGTAATGCGGATCAACCACAGTTACCGAATCCAAACGGTACAACGAATTATCTGAATAAAGTACTGACCCAAAACAAAGTAGATATCGCCGAAGAGCGTTATTGGGAAGTACAAGCACCATTACAACAAGCAAGCCAACGCTATGGCGTTCAACAAGAATATATTCTTGCTTTATGGGGCATGGAAAGTAGTTTTGGCTATTATCAAGGTAGCTATGATGTACTATCAGCTTTAGCCACATTAGCCTTTGATGGCAGACGTGAAGCCTTATTTAGCAAAGAATTTGTGAATGCGATGAAGATGTTAGAACGTGATCATATTCAACGCAACAGAATGTTAGGTTCTTGGGCGGGTGCAATGGGGCAAACCCAATTCATGCCAAGTGCATTCTTAAATTATGCAGCAGATGGCAATAATGATGGTGTGAAGGACATTTGGACGAACCAATTTGATGCATTTGCTTCAATTGCAAATTATCTCCACACTGTAGGTTGGGATAACAAATTGCCTTGGGGCGTTGAAGTCACATTAAATCAATCATTAGATTTATCGCTTTCTGGTATTGAGAAGAATAAAGCACGTTCACTCAGCGACTGGCAGTCTAAAGGCGTCACTTTAGCGAGCTTTAGCCAACAAGAACAAGATAAACTTGCCGCGCTTTCTCAAGCTGATCTTTGGCTAGTTCGCCCAGATAAAGAAGTTGGTCGCGCATTCTTGGTTTCCAATAACTACCGCACGATTTTAGATTGGAACAAATCGAATTACTTCGGTGTGAGCATTGGGATGTTTGCTGATCGTATCAAGATGGCTACCGGCTTGTAGAATATTATTCCCTTTTATAATCCAACAATGCTTTGTTGGATTATTTTTTATCTATAATTTGAATATTTGGAGAACACGATGCAAAAAAAATGGCTTTCTATTTTATTGTTTGCCCCTTTGATGCAGAGTAATTATGCATTGGCTGATCAGGCTACGAAAAAAGAATTGGATTATAAAGCACTCGGTGAAGTGTTGTTTTTTGATAAATCGATTTCTTTTAATAAAACACAAAGCTGTTCAACCTGCCATAGTCCAGATACCGCTTTTGTGGATCAACGTAAAAACTCTGCAAACCAAATGGTCTCAGAAGGGGATAATCCTCATCTTCATGGTAATCGAAATGCCAATACCGCGCTTTATGCAATGTTCTCACCGGATTTTCATTTTGATGAAAAAATTCAAGATTATGTAGGTGGACAGTTCTGGGATGGTCGTGCGAAAGATTTGGCTGAGCAAGCAGGCGGACCACCAGTAAACCCAGTAGAAATGGGTATGCCAGATAAGAAAGCTATTGTTGAACGTTTAAAAGCAGATCCGAGCTATTACAAACCTATTACAGATCTTTATGGCGAAAGCATTTGGGCAGATACCGACAAGATTTATGCCATTATGGAAAAAGCCATTGGCGAGTTCGAAAAACAGGAATTATTTGCGCCATTCTCTTCAAAATATGATCGTGCTTTAAAAGGTGAAGCCGAATTGACCGCACTTGAATCTGAAGGTAAGGCATTATTTTTCGATAAAACACGCACAAATTGTAGTAACTGCCACCAATCAAGTGAAGCGAATTCAGCAAAAGAAACTTTTACGAATTACCGCTATTTCAATATCGGCGTACCAAGTAATCAAGAATTAATTAAGCACAATAAATTAGCTGTCGATTTTGTGGATAATGGGTTATTGGATAATCCGATGGTGAAAGGCGATGAAAAGCAAAAAGGCAAATTTAAAGTGCCAACTTTGCGTAATATTGGTGTTACTGCGCCTTATATGCATAACGGTGTTTTCCGCGATTTAAAAACCGTTTTACTATTTAAAGACAGTTTCAATAATCCTAATCGTAAAGTGAATCCTGAAACAGGGAAAGCGTGGGAGAAAGCCGAATATGCTCAAACCATTAATCCTGATGTTTTAAAAGCAAAACCGCTTACAGATGAAGAGATTAATGCGTTAGAAGCATTCTTAAAAACATTAACTGACGAAGCTTACGAAGAATAAGTAATCGCCTGAGTTGAATTTAGCAATCGTTTTCGGTATTATTCGCACCGATAATTATTATCATTTATTTTTTAATTTTACTCAGGAGATTTTTCTTATGAAAAAACGTTTTTCAACTTTAGCAATTGCGACCATTCTTGGTTTAACTGCTGGTTTTGCCAATGCTGACCCCGTGAAAGTAAAAGATATACTTGATCGTGAAGTCACTGTTGATTTACCGGCAAAACGCGTGGTACTTGGTTTCTATTATCAGGATTATATGGCAGTTGGTGGTGACAAAGCGTTAGATAACGTTGTCGGTTTTTCTAAGAAAGTATGGTCTTCTTGGGCACCAGCAAGCTGGGAATTATTCAGCAAAGCGGTGCCAAAATTGAATCAATTAGATGATGTGGGCGAAGTAGAAGAAGGCACATTCTCTGTGGAAAAAGTGCTTTCATTAAAACCTGATCTTTTAGTCTTAGCAGATTGGCAGTACGAAATGCTAGGATCTGATTTAGACGCCATTAATGAAGCGGGCATTCCAATTGTGGTATTAGATTACAATGCTCAAACCTTAGATAAGCACATTAAATCTACTGAAATTATTGGCGAATTAACCGGTCAGAAAGATCGCGCAGCAAAAATTGCGAAAGAATACAAAGACATTGTTGAACATATCCAGACTACGGTTAAAAATGCGAAATTAGCAAAACAACCGAAAGTGTATGTAGAGTTTGGTCGTGGTGGTCCAGCTGAACAAGGGATGACGTTCTTCTCTAGCATGTGGGGCTCAATGATTAGCCTTGTTGGTGCAGAAAACGTGGCGCCTGCAGAAATTGGCAAATGGGGCACATTAGCTGCTGAAAAAGTATTAGCTGCGAAACCGGATGCAATTATTATTACAGGCCGTGAAACTGAATTGAAGAAAAATCAAGACGGTATGGTAATGGGCTTTGGTATTGAAAAAGCAGAAGCGGAACGTCGTTTAAACGCATTCAAACATCGTGCGGGATGGGCTGAATTACCGGCAGTGAAAAATAATCGTGTTTATGCAGCCTATCATGCGAACTCTCGTACTTTATCTGATAGCGCTTCCGTTCAGTTTGTGGCTAAAGCGGCGTATCCTGATCTTTTCAAAGATTTAGATCCGCAACAAACTTACTTAAACTTCTATAAAAACTACTTACCGGTTACCCCGGAAGGTACGATTTATCTTTTCCCTGAAAGCAAATAAGGGAAACGTTAATTCATGAAAAACAATTCTGTTGTAGCAGATATTGTGGTTAACCAGCGTAAGCTTGAACGCAAACGCTGGTTTGTTATTTTATCTTTTCTTGCTATTGGCGTGGTCAGTCTTATCCTTGATGTGATGACAGGCCCTGCGATGCTATCCGTGTCAGAAGTCGTGAATGCCTTATTCGGCATTGGTGAAGTCGATAAAATGACAAACAATATTGTGCATAATTTACGTTTACCTATGGCATTGATGGCGCTTGTCGTAGGGGCAACATTGGCTGTTGGTGGGGCAGAGATCCAAACTTTATTAAATAATCCTATGGCGAGTCCTTATACATTAGGTCTCGCGGCTGCGGCAGGTTTTGGTGCCTCTATAGTGATTGCTTTCGGAAGCTTTGGTTTACCCGTACAAGTTGCTGTGCCAATTGGTGCATTTGTTATGACCATGCTTGCCTCGGGGATTCTTTTCTTATTTGCCTCTAAACGTCGTTTTAGCTCTGAAATGCTCGTGTTGGTAGGGATCGCATTGCTCTTTATTTTCCAATCCTTACTTTCATTGGTGCAATTTATTTCAGCGCCAGAAGTCTCGCAACAAATCCTGTTCTGGCTATTTGGTAGTCTAAATAAAGCGACGTGGCAAAGCTTAATCATCATTATTGTTGTAACTACAATTTGTGTCGCATTACTTTCAAAAGAGCTTTGGAAATTGACCGCACTTCGTTTAGGGGAAGATCGAGCGGCGAGTCTTGGCATCAATTTGCAAGTATTACGTATTAAGGTTTTAGTTCTTGTCGCAATGATGACGGCGACAGCAATCAGTTTCGTGGGCGTGATTGGCTTTATCGGCTTAGTTGCACCACATGTTGCTCGCATGTTGCTTGGTGAAGATCAACGTTTCTTCTTACCGGGCGCAATGTTAGTCGGTGCAGCATTCTTATCCCTTTCTTCGGTATTATCCAAAGTCATTATCCCTGGCGCATTATTCCCCGTGGGGATTGTCACCTCGTTTATTGGGGTGCCTTTTTTCTTTTGGATTATTTTAAATAACAATCGGGGACAATAATGTTAGAATTAAAGAATCTTACGGTCAAACGAGGCGATCTCACCGTTGCTGATCACATTAATGTCCGTTTTGAAGAAGGTAAAGTTTATACGGTGCTGGGCCCAAACGGCACAGGAAAATCGTCCATGCTGAAAACCATTTTTGGTGAATTGCCACATGAAGGAATGATTACCTATCAAGGCAAACAGCTAGAACGGACGAAGTTAGCGGATTGGCGTAAACCAATTGGCTATATGCCTCAAGATAGCCGAGTAGATGCAAGCTTAACCGCACTTGAAGTGGTCCTTTTAGGACGAATGGATAGTCTAACGATGCGAGTAAGCGATGAACTTCTCACTGAAGCAGCAAGTATCATGGCACAATTAGGTATTGGTCATTTAGCCCATCGTGATATCCTGAATCTCAGTGGCGGACAGCGTCAAATGGTGATGTTTGCTCAGGTTTTATTACGTGAGCCACAGATTTTAATGTTGGATGAGCCGGTGAGTGCGTTAGATATGCATCATCAGCTTAATCTATTAGAAGAAGTTTACACCTATACGAAACAGAAAAATCTGATTACTATAATGGTATTACATGATTTAAGTCTTGCCGCTCAATTTTCAGATGAGTTGATTTTACTTGGTGAAGGTAAAGTGCAAGGCGTGGGCGATGCTCATCATGTTTTACAAGTAGAAACCATTAATCGTTTATATCGTGTAAACGTTGAATTATTACAATGTAGTGCAGGTTTGCCGGTGGTTCGTCCACAACGTAAATCAGCGCATTCTTAAGAAGGAAATGAAAATGAAAAAAATCGCACTTGCAGCATTATTAGGATTAAGTTTTGCTGCTCAAGCCGCACATTATGACATCAAAATGTTGAATTCAAACAGTGAAGGCTCAATGGTTTTTGAACCGGGTTATTTAAAAGTACAACCGGGTGATACGGTGACATTTCGTGCAGAAAATAAAAGCCACTTTGTACATAGCAAAGCGATTCCTGAAGGTGCTCAAAAATTCCAATCTGAAGAAGATCAGGAACTCACAATCACTTTAGATAAAGAAGGTGTTTATGTTTATACCTGCCCAGTACATCGCTCAATGAATATGAATGGTGTGATTCAAGTGGGTGATAATCTACCAAACAAAGAACAAGCTGAGAAAGTGGTGAAAGATCTTGAGAAGAAATCAATGACGAATAAAGGTCGTCTTGAAAAATATTTTGCTCAAGTAAAATAATCATTGAAATCGATGCGCCGTTAAATGATTGGCGCATCTTCTTTATGTTTAAATCCGTTATTATTTACTATGCTTACGATTACCACTTGCAAAACGTATCCTTCAGCCCCTCAAAATCTTATCCCTGTACAAACACAACTTTCTAATCAAGGTATTCCTACTCAATTTTTGCCTTGGCAAGAAACATTACGGAGTCATTTTATTCTGCCTTTAGCGGCGTGGGATTATTCGAATTTCTATGATGAATTTACTCAATGGATTAAACAGCATAAGAATGCGTTCATCAATACTGCGGAATTAATGTTATGGAATAGCCATAAAGGCTATCTATGTGATTTGCAGAATTGGGGCATCAATGTCATTCCCACTCTTATTTGCTCAACAAAAACATCTGAAATTTTGACCGCACTTGAACGCCAAGATTGGCCAGAATTTGTCATTAAACCTACTGTAGGGCAGAGTGGTAATTTAGTGACAAAACTAAAACAAGGTGAAGTATTGCCTGATCTTTCTGCGTATGGTGAGCAAGTTGTATTACAGCCCTTTATTCCTGAAGTAGCAATAAATGGTGAAACCAGCTTGATTTTTTTTAATGGTGTATTTAGTCATGCTATTCACCGACAGCCACCTCAAAATGAATGGCGTGCAAATTCACAATATAAAGTTGAAATTATACCTGTAGAGGTTGATAGTCATACTATTGAAACCGCTCGTCATGTTTTGCATAAATTGCCAGAAATGCCTGTCTATGCGCGAGTAGATGGAACGATTATTAGCAATACATTTTTATTGAATGAATTGGAGTTGATTGAGCCTGCGTTATATTTAGATCGTTGGGAAGGGGTAACAGAGCGATTTGTGGATGTTTTAAAAACAAGAATAACGAAACAAAAACTCTAAATATTTAGTTATGTGATAAAGAGTTGCAAAGTAAAAGGATAAATAACTTAAAGTAGAGAAAATAAAAATGTTGCTAGAAGCTAAAAAAACAGATTTTGAATACAAGAATGGTGATATATATTTTGGATTCGGATTATTTATCAATTTACATCTAAATAAAATTTATGTACTTATCAGACGTCCATCAGATTTAACTCCAGTGTTAGAGGAACTATCTAAATTTAATGTGATAAATTCAAGTGATATTTTAGATTGGGAGAAAAGAATTGAAAGTAATGGGCTATGTATAACTATTCAACCAACAGAATTGTATGGGGTTGACTGGGATCTTTACCATGATGGAAATGAAAAAGCGAATAAGGCCTTTGAAGAAATATATATAAATATTGAAAGTAAATATAGTAAACCAGGTAAATAGCTACAGTTTATTATTTAAAGTGCTAAGATATTGTAAATTTACCTCATAAAAAAACCTTACTTTTTACAGTAAGGTTTTTTTCATCTTAACGATTAATTATTTTGCAGCTGGAGCAGCTGGTGCTGCAGGTGCAAATTTTTGTGCTAAATCAGCACCGTCTTTTTGTAATTTAGCTACTGCAGCTTGTAGTTTTTCAACTTTAGCTTGGTAAGCTTTAGTTTGTTCTTCAGTTGGTGCTTTAGTTGCTAAGTTTAATTGATCAACTAATAATTCGCTTGATAATGCAAGAACTTCTTTATTTTGATCTTTAATGTTTTTCACTGAAGGCGCAGCAATATCTAATTTATCTAAGCTTGCAATTGTATCTTCAACAGTTTTGTTGAACGTTTTGATTGCTTCTTCAATTTTTTTATCATCTTTTGCTTGAACTGCAGCAGTTAAATCAGATTGAAGTTTTTGTTGAGCAGCCATTTGAGCTTGCGCTTGGCTTGCGTTCCATTCAAGCAATTTGTTGTAGTCAGCTTGTTCTTGAGCTGGTGTAGCTTCAGCTGGTTTTGCTGCTTCAGCAGGTTGAGCTGCTTCTTGTTTAGCTTCCGGCGCAGGCTGAGTGGTTTCAGGTTTTGCTGGAGCCGGTTTATCTGCTGGTTTATCACAAGCAGTTAAGAATAATGCAAATAATGCAGTTGCGCTGATTTTAGTGAATTTGTTCATAAACAATCCTTTATTGATATAATAAAAATTTCTTAGCTTGTAAAACTAAGCCCCTTCTAAGACCGTATATTTTAGAATTAGTTTAAAAAAAATTCAAAAACTATTTTAGTGTTTGAATATATTCACTTAAATTATGAATATCTTGTTCACTTAAACGTTGTTTTGCCGGACTTCCTGCACTGGGAATATTTCCTGCTTTTCGTTCTGAAAGTGCGGTTGAAATTTCTTCTGGTTTTAATTGATTAATAATTTTGGATTCACCCATTGCTGGTTTTTCGCCTTGTTTCCCATGACAAGTTGCACAAGAGCGTTTATATACCTTTTCTGCTTTCACTAAGTCAGCTTCAGCAGAAAGGGCAGGAGGGGCAAATAAAAAGCCTAAAACGGGTAAAAGTGTAGAGAGTAAGTAAATTCGTTTTTTCATTTTGGCTAGCCTTTAAATAATTTATCTAAATCTTCTGCGGGAATTGCGCCTTCATATTTAGCCTGAATATTACCTTCAGGTGTAATCACAAAACTTGTTGGCGTGCCGATAAGCTGATAGCGTTCAGCAGTAATTTTTAATTGATCTTTGATAACCGGTAACGTAAGCTGACGTTTGGCAACCACGGCTTGGGTATCCACTTTATCTCCATCCACATTAATGGCGATAAGTTGAACTTTATCTGGATTAGCTGCGGCCAATTTTTCGAATTCTTTTAATTCTGCGACACATCGTCCACAGGTTTCAGACCAGAATGTCAGTAAGCGAGTGCCTTTCCAATCATCAAGTTTCACTTCTTTACCTTGTAAATCATAGGCAGCGATGTCTGGTGCTTTTTGACCAATTGCAGCAACTTCATCTTTACAAGAAACGCTGCCAAAAATGACCGCACTTATGGCAAGTAGTTTGACGAATTTATTTTTCATGAATTTCCTCTTTTACAAATTTTCCGTGATGGAGATAAATAACACGATCGGTTAATTCGCCCAATTCTGGATTGTGTGTCACCATCACAATGGTTCTCCCTTGGCGATTTAATTCTTGTAGTAAATCCAGTACAAGCGCTTCATTTTTTTCGTCGAGATTACCCGTAGGTTCATCGGCAAAAATGACTGGTGGTTGGTTCACCAACGCGCGAGCAATACATACCCGTTGTTGTTCCCCCCCAGAAAGTTGGCTTGGACGGTGATCTATACGATGACCCAATCCTACTTGTTCGAGTACTGCTTTAGCCGCTGCTTCATCAATCACACTGTGATAGTGCTGTGCGAGCATCACATTTTCAAGTGCGGTCAAATAAGGGATCAAATGGAATTGTTGGAAGACTAAACCAATTTTTTCTGCACGAAAACGCTGACGACCCACTTCATCCAGTTGTGCCGCATCGACACCATCTAGAATAACTTTACCTTCACTAGCCGTATCTAAGCCGGTCAGAATATTCATCAGCGTGGTTTTACCTGAACCTGATGCACCCATTATCGCAATAAATTCACCTTGGCGAATTTGAATATTAATATCTTCTAAAGCAGTGACTTGCCCGAATCGTTTATATAAATGTTGCGTTTCAATTACAAATTCACTCATTTTATTCCCCTTTTAACACATTTGCGGTTTGAATATTTAAAGCTCGTTTGGTTGGTACAATCACCGCAATAAAGGCAACCAATAACGATAAGACGATAGTAATTGGAATAACTGGCAGACGCATATCAATATAAGATTTGAATACGGTTAATCCAAGTAATTGTGCCAAGATGTAGCCGAGAATCAGGCCCGCGACAATTGCACAAAGTGCAATGATCAGAATCTCGGTACTAATCTGTTTAATGATGTCACTTTGTTTGGCACCTAGGGCTTTTTGTAGTGCAAATTCTTTTGCTCGCTCACCAACAATCGCAATCAATGTGGTGTTCACACAAAGGGTGGCAAGAATCAAAATGACCAATGATATTAACCCCATCAATCCTTTGATTTTATCTAAAATCTGCCCTTCAGAAGCGGAGACTTTTCGAATTGGTCGAGCGGTCAGATCGGGTTGATGTTTCATAATGTCTTGGGCAAATTGTGCGACATTACCTTGTTCATTTTTTACATTGAGCAAGGCGTTGTTTGCTAATCCTTCTTTATCCAACCAATTTTGGGCAAACTCTAAATTCACGATTAACATGTTGTCTGTGGCATCACCTGCCTCAACAATACCTTTTATTGTGAATTCATGTTTTTCAACTGAATTTTTAGACAGCGTTAATTTACTTCCAACACCTAAATTAAGGCGTTCTGCTAAGGTTTTCCCAATCATGGCATTGCGATCATCAAAATTCACATTAATGGCAGAGCCGGTAATTTGCCAATAAGGTGCAAGCACACGCATATCTTCAAACCACACGCCCATAATCACAATTTTTTCTAAATCACTTCGCGCAACACCATATAAATAAGGACTGGCAGCGGTGATAAAATTATCCGGTGCATGGTGCAGAATTTGCTTTAATTGGCGTTCCTTCATCAATCCACCATTGGCTGCACCGATGTAAAAGTTTGCCCCAAAGGTACGGAGCTCTTGGCTCATTTTGGTATTGATATCGAAATACACCGCAGCCATTGCCGTCACAATGGACGCACCAACAGTCAGTGCAGAGAAGATAATAAATACTCGTTGTAAACGTAGGCGTAATGCTTGGAAGATTAAACGCCAAAACATACTTTTATTGGCGGCCATAGAGCACCTCCACAGGGTAAAGTTTGGCAATACGATGAGCAGGGAACCAAGTACCCACTACAGCAATTAAAATAGACAGCATTAATACGCAAGGGATTACAATCCAAGCAAAACTCAATGGTACGCCAAATAGTGCTGAACCAATAAATCTTGCTAAGCCCCAACCTGCAATACAACCAAGCGAACCACCAATTAAGGCACTGATAATGGCTTCGCAATAAAACAATAACGCGATTTGCCATTGGTATGCGCCTAACGCTTTCATTAAACCAATTTCTTTTGAACGCTCAATGATCCCTGTACTCATTAATGAGGCAATCCCCATAGCCGCCGCGATTAAAGCGGCGAGAGTCACGACAGCAAGCAATAACTGGATTTTACCAATGACGACCCCCTCTGACGCTGCAACCTGCCAAATTGGGCGAACAATAGCGCCTGAGATAGCTTCTTCTAATTGGTGTGAAATAGAAGAGACATAAGCCGTACAATACCAACGATCGTACTCTTCCGCATCCAATGCATCGGTATTAGCACGGGCTTTACGAGAAAGATCATTTTCTGGTACGGTAAGCGCAGAAACTTTAACTGATTGAATTTTCCCTTCTAAGCCCAGCAATTTTTGCACAGCATTGAGCGGCATGACTAATTGATTATCTTCAGCCCCTCCCGTGGATAAAATACCGGTAATTTCAACCGTACTTTGATTATCTAGCTCATTATTTTGATAGCAAAGCTGGATTTTATCACCTTGTTTTAAGCCAGTTCGTTGAGCCAATTGCTCACCAATCAATGCAGGAATAAATTCTCCTTCAGGTGTTTCAAGATCGTTGACCCATTCCCCTTGCACATGCCAATAAGGACTAATAATTTTTTGTCCTGTGTGGTAATCATCTTCATCTGGTACAGGGATGTTGTGATCAAAAAACGTACCTAACACATTAATTTGTCCAAGTGCGGTTGATTTATCGTGAGTGTTTGTGGAAAGCGTTTCTGCTTTTACATCTGCACTTAATAAGGGGGCAAAACCTACGATATTATTTCGCCAGAAAATATCTTTAATATTCGGCAGCTCTTTTTCATCGAGAAAATCTTGGCTACTTAAATCTGCGTTATGACTGAGTTCATCAGGCAGGGCTGCATTACTCGCAGGTTCAACTAAAATATTGGCTCCGTAAGATTTGAGCTCTTTTGCCATTTTATCGCCAATATCAATGGATACCGCCAAGAGCGCAGAGACTAAGCCTGCCGCTAAGAAAATAGTAATAACGGCCAGCAGTTTACGTTTAATGCTGAAACGCCAAGATTGAAATAACATTCTTGCTAGCATTATTCCCCCTTACCTAAATACTTTTCAGGGTTATCACGGAATAAATCAAGATTTTTCTCACTTTCAAAGAAGTAAGTTTTACCTTCGTAATTATATTTGTGCTCCGTTTTAGTGTTTTTCATTTGGGTACCACTAATCGGATCTTTTACATCGATTTCAACAATCGTGCTAAATAAATTTAACCCTTCTTCTAAGCTGGTTCGATTAATGAGAATTTCAGTTTCGTTTTGTTGCCAATCTTCAATTGGCACAGGATTACAGCCACCCGGTTTACCAATAGATGGAATAAACATATGTACGCCGCAGCCTACACAAACGACTTGGTTACCTTCCATCACATAGCCTTGGTCACCACAAAGCAAGCAGGCATCAAATACCGCAGCTAGACTCAATTTATCTGGTTGACGATTAATGACAAAGAAACGTACGGCTTTACCGTCATCAGCAATCCAGACAAAACGGTGTAATTTACCGTCTTTTACTTGTTCAATTGGAATATGGACTTGTTGTTTTTCATCTAAGGTCAGAGGAATAGCTTCTGACAGTTGTGGTGGACGAGAAGCAATTTGCTCCCAATAAAGCTGTGTAGCAAAAATAATTGCTAATGCCAAATAGCCCCAACCAAGTAAGCGAGAGGAGGTACGCAATGCGGCTAATTTTTGGCGTTTTTCAATGGGTTCTTGTGTCGCAGTAACTTGTTGCTTGCGTGATAAATGAATTTTGCTGTAGAAGATGGCTAGTACGACGAAGAGTAAGGCTGCACAGATGTAATTTAACCAACGAGTAATTTCGCCTGATTTTGCAACAAAGCTTAAACGTAGTTTGGTGAGTTCAAGCACTTGAAGTTTCATTAAAATTAATAAGAGTTCGCCAATAAGTGGAACAAGTAAGCCAATTAAGAGAAGGCTCATCACACCTTTTAAAAGTGCGGTCGATTTTTGTTGTGTTTTTCCCGCTTGTTTTAAAAGTAAATCGATCCAACCTTGTAAGCATAAACAAAAAACAAAGGCAAAAATGACCGCACTTATGTACAGGATTGAGTCTGTGTTGATGACATCAGTAGAAACAAGCGCGGTAATGTTAGGATCTTTTGCCCAGAAGCTGCCCGCGATAAGCATTAATACGGTTTGCCAGAAGGCCGGTAAGCGACCTTTACCGAAAATTAAACATAAGGCAAATATAATCAATAGTGCCAATATTACGCCATTGAGCACTAAATTGGTCATTTGTCCCGTAGGTAAACTAAGACGTAGTACTATACCGGCAATAAAGCCAAATAAGCTAAGCCAAATTATTTTTTTTGCACTCACAGTGGATTGTTTGCTGTGATAAACACCGAGCAGTAATGAAAAGGGTAAAAGTGCTTGAAGGAAAAAAGTAAAAAAATAATTCATAGTTTGATCATTTAATGGGATAAAACAGACGATATTTTAAGGTTAAATTAAATGCTATTGCCTTCCCCTGAAATACAAGGGAAGGCAAGTCGGTAAAATTAATATTTACCTGAGATTATTTGATGCCAGTGAATTTGAATTCATAGCTAACATCAAATGGTTTCCACCAACGGCCTACACCAGTTTCTGAGTCAGTATGGCGGTGCATACCTGCTTTTGATGGTGGGTCGATGTGGTAAGTTAATTTATAGTTACCCACGCCCATCATTTTCACGTTAGCACCGTAGTGAGGACCGTCACCCGCTACCATTGGCATGAAGGTACCTTCTTGTTTTTCACCCGTATCAGCATTTACTAAAGTATAGTTGATGGTTAAGTAAGGCATCCATTCACCATCACCAAAGCCATTTTTGTTACCTTTTACTGCGTGGATATCTGCTTCTAAGTGGATATCTGATTTTGCAGCAGGTAAACCCATACCACGTGGTTCCATATCGATTGGTTTGAGATAAACCGCCGCAATTTCCATTTCATTCATGGTTACCGCTTCACCGATTGGATATTCTTGGAATGCGTTAGCAGTAGAAGCGGTGAAAATACCCGCAAATAATGCTGTTGCTAAAAGTGCTTTTTTCATTGTTTTTCTCCTAAAGGATTGTTGGGTATTACGCGGCTTTTTTGCTTTGATATTTCATAATAAACAGAGCAAATACGGCTGCGACGAGTAAGATTGCTTGTGGAATCAAGGTTTCCATATAAGGATAAATACCTAACCACGAAATTTCAGGCGCACCGCTAATCAGCGTTGGCTCGAAAAGTTTGCCTTCAATGAGTTCTAAAACAGATTTACCGGCGAATACAAAGGCCATTAAGTACATAAATGAACCCGTAAACATAAAGAATGGTTTAAGCGGTAATTTCACCACGGTATAACGCATCACGAAGTAGCAAATGGTGAGAATAATTGCGCCGACAATGATACCTGCGAAAAGGTAGATAAAACTGACTGCACTTTTTGCATCACCTACAAGGGCATAATAGAACAATACCGTTTCCGCCCCTTCGCGATATACGGCTAAGAAGCTGGTAAGCCATAGGCCAATGAGTGAGCCAGTAGTAAGAGCAGTAGAGAGTTTACCTTCTAAATAACGTTTCCAGTTTTGTGCTTCGACTTTGGATAACAACCAGTAACTCATCATAAAGAGCATGACGACGGCAAAAATCATCGTAAAGCCTTCGAGTAATTCGCGGTTTTGACCGGAGTTTTCAAAGATAAGTTGGAAGATAAATGCGGTAACCACACTAGCAATTAACGCCACATAAATAGACTGACGAATAACCGGCAGTTTATCTTGGTGATTATTTTTAATTAAGTAAGTCACGATAGCCGCAACAATTAATAAGGCTTCTAAACCTTCACGAAGAATGATTAAAAGGCTATATAAGAACATAGACCAATCGCTTTGTTCTTCGCCCTGTAACATTTCAACCGCTTTAGTTAGATTCTGGTTTAGACCATCGGCTTGAGCTTGTAACTTATCACCTTGTTCAGCTTTCATTAAACTTACGAGACGAGTAAAGTAGCCTTCAAGTTCAGCTTTAAAGTTGCTATCACGAGAACCCACTTTGTTTTCCATTCCTGTACTTTCAAACACGTCGAAATAGGTGTCTTGTACGGAAAGAATCGCTTTTTTGCTTTCACCTTGTTGATAGAGCGTAATCGCTTGTTGGATACGTTGGTTGATCTCTTGTTTAATCTTATTCCAATCTTGCTCTTGTTGGTTATCAGTTGCTTGCTGTGCAGTATTGGATTGAACATTTTGTTCTTCACGTGTCGTTGGCAGGTTAGACAAGTTTTCTTCAATATCTTGTAATAATTGTGTGCTTTGGTAACCAAGTTCTGTAATTTGATCCGCTTCTTCACTTAAACGAATGATGTTGTAAAACTGTTGGTTAATCGCGGCTGAGATTTCTGCAGAGCGATTTTGTCGAATGGACATTTCCATTTCTGAGTTTTTATAGCCATCATATTGTGCTTGTTGGAACAATTTTTTGGCATTGGCAAGATCACCATTTTGATAAGCATCGATTCCTTGAGCGATTAAGTCATCAATGGTTTTAAAACTTTGTTGCCAATAAGGGGCAATCGCTTGATTATCATAAACGCCATGTTGTCCATCGGCATTGAGTTGATGGCCTTCAACCAATGATGGCAATACTTCTTTTAATTCTTTTTTGAGTTGATCAATTTTAGCCTGAATCTCTTTTTGTGAGCTGCCTTCACCGATCATTTTACGGATCTCGCCAAAAGTCGCTTCCATTTGGTAGCTTTTTTGTGCTGAGAAATTGATACGAATTGGGCCTTCTAGATTTTCAAACACTTCAAAATAAGCCATTTGCACTTCAGTACGGGCGTCATCGGTATTGCCTTGTTGGAGCAGTTGAGACGTTTTATCTAGGCGAGCCGTAATATCATCAACCCATTGTTGATAGTTATCTTGTGCAAGGAGTGAAGAAGAAAAGGCGAGTGAAAAAATTAAAAAGAAAAATCGAATAGAACGGAATAGCATCGTCTATTTACCTCATTACCTCAAATGAAATTAATTCCTATTTATAATTATCCTTTGATATCAGTGAAATGACAATAAATAATTCTAATTTTTGTGATGGAGATCAAAAAATTTACACGAGTTAGAAATCTAGAGATGGTTCTTTTATGCGAAAAAGAATAAAGCGCCCTTGCTCGGCGCTTTATGGAGATATAAACGTGCGGTCAGAAATAAGCCTATTTATTGAGCCGGCGTAGCTTCTTCAACAGGCGCTTTATTATCTAACACATCCCATACACTTTCTTGTTTTGGTGATTCGGGTTGTTCAGGTTGTGGCGATTGCGTGGTTTGCGCCGCGGTAGCGGTCGCAGTACTCGTTGTTTGCGCAGATGCACAGAAGTTTTGATCTTTATTTGCCCAAACTGGGATTGTTCGGCTGCTACCACAGCTCCAACTGCCATAAGCATTGATGCCAACCCATTTAATGGTAGAAGGTTGTCCTAGTTTCAGTTTTTCGATAACCACGCGGTTTAAGTAATCTTTATAAATTTGTAATGCACCTGAGGCACCTGTTAATTTGGTTTCACCGTTATCATCACGACCTAACCAAATCGTGCTGACATTTTTACCATCAATACCGACAAACCACGTATCACGAGCGTCGTTGGTGGTCCCTGTTTTACCCGCAAGACGAAGATCCGCATAATCATTTTGTAAGCTACGCGCGGTACCACGTTCGACCGTTTGTTGCATCGCATACAAGGTTTGATAAGCCGCTTCTCTCGGTACCACTTGATCCGGCACGGTATTGTGTTCATAAATAATATTGCCTTGGCGATCGGTAATGCTTTGAATGGTGCTTAACTCGATTTTGCCGCCTTGATTGGCAATAGTTTGGTAGAGTTTTGTCACATCATAAGGTGAAATACTGTAAGAACCAAGCAAGGTTGCCGGGACTTTTGGAATTGTCACATTGTCCCACCCCATGGCTTTTTGCGTATCAATGACTTTACTTAAACCAACTTTCATTCCAATATTCACCGTTGGAATATTCAGTGAGCGGGCAAGGGCATCCATCAACATAACCGAACCGCTATATTTACGATCGTAGTTACGAGGTTGCCAAGGTTGGCTACCTTTAACATAAATCGTGATTGGCTGGTTTTGAATCGGCGTATTTAAACGGAATTGTTCCGGATTCATCAGTGCGGTCAAATAAATGGATGGTTTTACCAAAGAACCAATTTGACGTTTTGACATTAATGCACGGTTAAAGCCCGCATATTCTGTTTGTAATCCACCGACAACCGTACGTATTTCACCCAAGTGATAATCCGCGACAATCATTGCACCTTCTAAATATGGATTTTTAGTTTGTACTTGCAATTGATTGACTGTATTCACCACGGCATTTTCAGCTTGTTCCTGTTGTTTTAAATCCATTGTGGAGAAAATGCGTGCACCAAGTAGTGCAGAGGTTTTATTTTCCCCTAATTGACGACGAAGGTCCGCTTGTAATGTTTGAATGAAAGCAGGGTATTTGCGTGAAATTTGTCCTTTAGCTTGCACCCCTAATGGACGTTTACTTAACATCTCATATAACTCATCCCCAATCATTTGGTGATCAAGCATCAGCTTTAATACCACATTTCGGCGATCGAGTGCATATTGTGGATTTCGCCATGGATTATAAAGGGAGGGGCCTTTCACCATGCCAACTAAAAGGGCAATTTGATCTAGGCTAATTTCACGGATAGAACGACCAAAATAGAATTGGCTTGCTAATGCAAAACCGTGAATTTGGATATCACCATTTTGACCAAGGTAAATCTCGTTAAGATAGGTTTCTAAGATACGGTTTTTATCATATCGCCAATCTAATACTAATGACATCAACGCTTCATTGGCTTTACGGGTAATAGAACGTTCACTGGATAAGAATAAGTTTTTAACTAATTGCTGAGTGAGCGTACTACCGCCTTGAACCGTTTGACCCGCTCTAATATTAGCTATCATTGCACGCATAATACCGATAGGGTTAATCCCGTTATGATCGTAAAAACGGCGATCCTCAGTGAGTAATAAGGCATCAATGAGTAAACGAGGGTAGTGCTGTAATGGAATCGCTAAACGATCTTCATTATCTGATTCCAACATGGCAATTAATTTAGGCGCAAGACGGAATTCATCAACCGCTTTGACGTTGACTAAATCTTCAATACGAGAAAGTTTGTTATCGGTAAAACGTAAACGCAACACGCGTTGTGGTTCAGGCTTATCAGGATAAGGGAACGCACGACGAAGTAACACGATGGTATCGTCTTCGAGCTTAAAATCGCCTGGTGCTGCAATCATGGTCGTTTGACGGTATTCGTTATCCAATAAGATTTGAATCACTTCGTCAAAAGAAAGGTTATCAGACAGTTTTACGCTTTCTAAACGACTATACACTTCAGCCGGTAAACGCCAAATCTGGCCATCCATTTTTGAGCGAATTTGCCAGTCTAAATAGCCACCATAAAATACGGCGAGCGTCCCTAAAGTAAAGGCTGCTTTAGCTAAAAAGATTTTACAAGAACGGCGCTTATCTGGCGCTTGTGTTTCTTGTTGTTCTGATGAGGTGTTTTCCGTTTCCGACATAATAGTTAGCTTCAGAGAATGAGGTTAAGCAATAAATTCAAAATAGGCATTAAGAAAGTGGATGAAGTCTGTTGTACCGCAGAAAGCGATACTTTCTTCATCATAATAATGAAAGTCGTCTTCTAAAATTTCATCTGTTTTAATTGCAAGGTTGTTGGCGCGAATCATCACTTCATCGGTATTGATAAAAAGCGTGTACTCGGAACCAATCAACGTGACTTCATCATTATTTTTAATCTGCTCACAGGCAGAAAGTGCGGTCAAAAACGCTTGAGGATTTGACCGCACTTCTGAATTAAACCAATTGGCCAGAGCAATGTGTTCCATCGAACATTTGGCATGCACATTGCCTAGATAATGGGTAAATTGAAAATCCATATTAGATGCTGAATGACGAACCACAACCACAGGTACTGGTTGCATTTGGATTGTTCACTACAAAACGAGAACCTTCCAAGCCTTCAGTGTAATCCACGGTGCCGCCAATTAAGTATTGTAAACTCATTGGGTCAATCACTAATTGCACACCGGCTTTTTCAATGGTTAAGTCACCTTCATTGACTTTATCGTCAAAGGTGAAACCGTATTGGAAACCACTGCAACCGCCACCGGTAATATAAACGCGTAATTTTAATTCGTTGTTTTCTTCTTCGCTAATTAAACTTTTTACTTTATTGGCTGCCGCATCAGTAAAAGTTAGCGGTACGGCCATATCTAAATCTGACATATCTCTATCCCCACTTTCCTAAAAATAATCCTTGTATTATCTAATAACCTGTTAATTCATTCAAGATTTTTCACGGAATTAGTGCTATTATATGCGAATAAATCTGAATTAAATAAGGAGAAATAATGGGTATTCCATTAAGAACTGAAGAAGAAATTGTTAAGTTACGTGAAGCGTGTAAATTAGCGTCAGATGTGTTGGTTATGATAGAACCTTATGTCAAAGAAGGGGTGACCACAGGTGAGTTGGATCGCATTTGTCACGATTATATGGTGAATGTACAAAAAGTGATTCCTGCGTGCTTAAATTATCATGGTTTTCCGAAAGCAACCTGTATTTCTATAAATGAAGTGGTTTGCCATGGTATTCCAAGCGACGATAAAAAATTAAAACGTGGTGATATTGTTAATATTGATGTGACTGTGATTAAAGACGGTTATTTCGGTGATAATTCGAAGATGTATGTCGTGGGTGAAACCAATATTCGTAGCCAAAAATTGGTTGAAGCGGCACAAGAAGCGCTTTATGTGGGATTACGTACGGTTAAGCCGGGTATTCGTTTAAACGAAATTGGTAAAGCGGTACAAAAATATACTGAAAGCCAAGGATTTAGTGTAGTGCGTGAGTACTGTGGTCACGGCGTGGGAACTGAATTCCACTGTGAACCGCAAGTCTTACACTATTATGCTGATGATGGTGGTGTGATTTTAAAACCTGGCATGGTATTCACCATTGAGCCAATGATTAATGCGGGTAAAAAAGAAGTGCGCATTATGGGTGATGGTTGGACGGTAAAAACCAAAGACCGTAGCCATTCAGCGCAATATGAGCATCAAATTGTGGTTACCGAAAACGGTTGTGAAGTGATGACAATCCGTGATGAAGAAATTGCAGAAGGTCGAATTCAACGTATGATGGTCAATATTTAAAGCATTAAAAGGAAATTTGATTTATGATGAGATTTAGAACTTTCCTTCTGATCAGTTTAGTTATCGTATTTTTTGCGTGCCTTCCCCTTATTATTTTTGAGGTGATAGGAGAAGGAGAGCCTGTAATAGCTTTAGTGTGGATTGGCTACTTCGTTACACTACCAATTGGTGCAGTTGTACTAGGTGTCTTTTGGATCTGTTCAGTGTTTCATTGGGTATTTGACAAAGATTAATTTCTATCATGGTTATTGAAAGCTCATTTTTATGGGCTTTTTATTTAATTAAGAGAACACTATGCTTTTTCCTTATCATTTCGATTCTCCACTCACGCCAAGTGCGGTCAAAATTCAGCGTGAAAATTTGAAGGAATTTGAACGTCAGCATTTCGATAATTATTCTGTTTTTGAGCTGATTGCTAACCGTACACAGTTTTGTGATGATTTGTTAAAACAGCTTTGGCAGCAATTTGAATTAGATAAAGCTAATCTTGCCTTAATTGCAGTAGGTGGGTACGGAAGACAAGAAATGTTTCCTTTATCTGATTTGGATGTTCTTATTCTTTCAAAAGAAGAAAGAGGCATTGAAGCGGAAGAAAAAATTGCTCAGTTTGTGCAGTTCTTGTGGGATTGTGGATTCGAGGTAGGGCATAGTGTTCGTTCTTTGGAAGAATGTGAAAAGGAAGGTAAACAAGACATTACTATTGCCACCAATTTGCTTGAGTCTCGTTATTTATCGGGAGATGTATCCCTTTTCAATGCTTTAGAGGAAATACTGAAAAAGCCAGATTTTTGGGCGGTAAAATCATTCTTTGATGCCAAAGTACAAGAACAAATTGAACGTTATCAGCGTTATCACAACACCAGTTACAATTTAGAGCCTGATTTAAAATACAGCCCAGGTGGTTTACGGGATCTTCACCTTTTATATTGGATCGCCTTACGCCACACAGGAGAAATGACACTTGATGGCATTTTGGAAAGCGGTTTTATTTACCCATCAGAGTATCAACAATTATTAGACAGCCAAGAATTTTTATTCAAAGTGCGGTTCGCTTTGCACTTGATTTTAAAACGTTATGACAACCGACTGCTGTTTGATCGTCAAATCAAAGTGAGCGAGATGCTTGGTTTTGAAGGCGAGGGAAATCATGGTG
The DNA here is from genome assembly GCA_963537955.1 of Parahaemophilus parainfluenzae. GTDB lineage: Bacteria > Pseudomonadota > Gammaproteobacteria > Enterobacterales > Pasteurellaceae > Haemophilus_D > Haemophilus_D parainfluenzae_AJ. The sequence continues at coordinate 63,139 of CAUTFW010000008.1, forward strand.
TCGAAAAAATGATGAAACGTTTTTTCCAAGCTTTACGCACGATTTCTCGTTTGACCGATATCCTGATTAAGCACTATAAAGAGCATTTTTTATCAACAGATGGCGAGCTCTCTATTCATCCTTTGGATGAGAATTTTGAATTAGTGAATCAAAGTTTGTGTTTATGCAAGGAAGACGTGTTTTTACGTTCACCGGATCGTATTTTGGATCTTTTTTTCTATCTTACGCAGCATGAACAAGCCGAAATTCATTCCTCAACATTACGCCTACTTCAGATTGCGTTAGAAAGTTTGACGCAGAAATTGTGTGATATTCCTGAAGCAAGAGAAAAATTTATTCGGTTATTTAATCAACCGAAAGCGATTCAGCGTGCATTCCTCCCAATGCACCAATATGGTGTGTTAACGGCTTATTTGCCACAATGGCAGGGGATTGAAGGTTTGATGCAATTTGATCTCTTCCACATTTACACAGTGGATGAGCACACCTTACGAGTGATGTTGAAATTGGAGAGTTTCTTAGCTGAAGACGAAGCAAAATCCCATCCCATTTGCCATCAAATATTTAGTCAAATTTCTGACCGAATTTTACTTTATGTTGCCGCACTTTTTCATGATATAGCGAAGGGGCGAGGGGGTGATCATGCAGAGTTAGGGGCTGAAGATATCGCTGAATTTGCTTGTTTGCATGGCTTTGATCGTCGAGAAATTGAAACGATGGCTTGGCTAGTGAGAGAGCATTTGCTTATGTCAATCACTGCGCAGCGTCGAGATATTCATGATCCAGAAGTTGTGATGAGCTTTGCGGAAAGTGTACAAAATCATGTGCGTTTAGATTATCTCACTTGTTTGACGGTTGCCGATATTTGTGCAACAAACGGTACCTTGTGGAATAGCTGGAAACGTTCTTTGTTTGCCTCACTTTATGATTATACGTCGCAACAATTCCGACAAGGGATGAATTTATTATTAGATAATAAAGAAAAGATCCTTGAAAATCGCCAATTGGCGCTGGCAATCTTATCCGAAGATCAACCAGAATTATCGGAAGAAAAAATCTTAGCACTCTGGCAACGTTGTCCTGATGATTATTTTTTACGAAATAGCCCAAAACAAATTGCGTGGCATACAGAGTTATTAGCTGAATTTGATGGTGAAGTACTGGTTAAAATAAGTAACCGTTTTTCTAGCGGTGGGACTGAGATCTTCGTTTATTGTCCAGACCAAGCTAACTTATTTAATAAAGTGGTCTCAACCATTGGTGCGAAAAAATTCAGTATTCATGATGCACAAATTTTAACATCGGATGATGGATATGTATTCGACAGCTTTATCATCACAGAATTAAATGGTGAATTGGTTCGTTCAGAACGTCGCCGAGAATTAGAAACAGTACTAACCTCTGTTTTATTAGGTGAAAAATTGCCATCCATGTTTTTTGCAAATAATCGACAGTTGCAACATTTCACCGTGAAAACAGATGTACGTTTTTTGAAAGAAAGTAAAAAAGAGCATACGGAGTTAGAAATCGTTGCTTTAGACAAACCCGGTTTATTGGCTCAAATCAGTCAAATTTTTACTGAGTTAAAACTCAATCTCTGGAATGCAAAAATCACGACAGTAGGGGAAAAAGCCGAAGACTTTTTTATTCTAACAAACGAGAAAGGAACAGCATTAACTGAAGAGGAAAGGGGATTGTTAGAAAACGTACTCTATGAACGCTTATAATATGAAATAAAAAAGTGCGGTTAAATTTGACCGCACTTTGCGTTTTAAGCAACCGCTGCAAATGCAATATCTGCGGCAGCAAGTGTTTTTTCAATGTCTTCATTTGTATGAGCTAAAGACATAAAGCCTGCTTCAAAAGCAGAAGGCGCAAGGTAAACGCCTTGATCGAGCATTTTGTGGAAGAACACTTTGAATTTTTCGGTATCACATTTCATGACTTCTGCATAAGAGGTCACTTGTTTTTGGTCAGTGAAGAAAATACCAAACATGCCGCCTACATGATTAATCACAAATGGCACATTGTGTTTTTGAGCTAATGCTTTTAAGCCATCACAAAGTTTTGTAGTTAATTCTGCAAGGTGTTTTTCGTTACCTGCTTTTTTCAATTCAGTTAAACAGGCTAAACCTGCAGCCATTGCAATCGGGTTGCCTGAAAGGGTGCCCGCTTGGTAAACCGGACCGGTCGGTGCAAGGTGTTGCATAATCACTTTTTTACCACCCACTGCACCAACAGGCATACCGCCGCCAATGACTTTACCTAATGCGGTGAGATCTGGTGTGACACCATAATAAGCTTGTGCACCTGCAAGTGAAACACGGAAACCTGTCATGACTTCGTCAATAATGAAAAGTGCACCATATTGATCACAAATTTCACGAATACCTTGTAAGAATCCTTCTTTTGGTGGAACGCAGTTCATGTTGCCTGCGACAGGTTCAATAATCACACAAGCGATATCATTAGGGAATTCTTCAAATAGTTTTTTAACAGAATCAAGATTGTTATATTCTGCTGTTAAAGTGTGTTTTGCAAAATCTTCAGGTACACCTGGTGAGCTTGGTTGACCAAGTGTTAATGCGCCTGATCCTGCTTTTACTAAAAGTGAATCAGAATGGCCGTGGTAACAACCTTCAAATTTTAAGATTTTGCTTCTATTGGTATAACCACGCGCGAGACGAATTGCAGTCATAGTTGCTTCAGTACCCGAACTCACCATACGAACCATTTCAATAGATGGCACAATTTCACAGACTAATTCTGCTAAATCAATTTCAGAGGGGGTTGGCGCACCAAAGCTCAAACCATTCTGAGCTGCTTTTAATACGGCATCTAAAATAGCAGGGTGGTTGTGACCTAAAATCATAGGTCCCCAAGAACCTACATAATCGATATATTGTTTGCCTTCAGTATCGTAAATATAAGCGCCTTTGGCTTTTTGAATAAATACAGGTGTACCACCTACGCCTTTAAAGGCACGAACTGGGGAGTTTACACCACCAGGAATAACTTCTTGTGCACGAGAGAAAAGTGCGGTTGATTTCGTCATAATTTTAATCCTTATATTAATAGTAAGCATATTGTACTAAAAAACTGAATTTGAGAAAAATCTTTGTGTGCTGATTTTGCTTTATGTTATCCTTTGCAAAAAAATTTTTAGGATAAAAACTATGCTAAGTCTTCTCGTCACTTTTTTAGGGGCATTGTTAACCTTAATTGTCATGCGACCAATTGCTAATAAAATTGGTTTGGTTGATAAACCGAATTATCGTAAACGTCACCAAGGTGCGATTCCACTGATTGGCGGTGTTTCTCTTTTTATGGGAAACCTTTGCTATTATTTAATGGAGTGGGATCAACTTCGTTTACCTTATCTTTATATATTCAGTATCTTTATTCTACTTGCAATCGGTATCTTAGATGATCGTTTTGATATAAGCCCTTTCTTGCGTGCAGGGATTCAAGCGGTACTTGCGATTTTGATGATCGATTTAGGTAATGTTTATTTAGATCATTTAGGCCAAATTCTAGGTCCATTCCAATTAACACTTGGTTCTATCGGATTGATTATTACCGTATTTGCTACAATTGCGATTATTAATGCCTTTAATATGATTGATGGTATTGATGGATTATTGGGTGGATTATCCATTGTTTCATTTGCTGCCATTGGTATCTTGATGTTCCGTGATGGACAGATGGATATGGCATATTGGAGTTTTGGCTTAATTGTAGCGATTTTACCTTATCTATTATTAAACTTAGGGATTCCATTCGGACCAAAATATAAAGTGTTCATGGGCGATGCAGGAAGTACTTTAATCGGCTTTACTATTATTTGGATTCTACTTTTAAGTACGCAAGGAAAAGGACATCCGATGAATCCAGTGACCGCACTTTGGATCATTGCAGTGCCTTTAATTGACATGGTGGCTATTATTTATCGTCGATTACGTAAAGGAAAAAGTCCATTCAGACCAGATCGCTTACACGTACATCACTTAATGGTTCGTGCAGGATTAACGTCTCGCCAAGCCTTTTTATTAATTACCTTATTTGCGGCAATTTGTGCTGCAATTGGGATCTTAGGTGAGATTTTCTATATTAATGAATGGGCAATGTTCATTGCGTTTATCGTGCTATTCTTCCTTTATGCTTATTCAATTACAAAAGCATGGAAAATTACTCGATGGGTACGAAGAATGAAACGTCGAGCGCGCCGTAATAAACAATAAACTAAATAAAGAGGATAGCAATTTGCTATCCTTTTTTACTATTTAGCACTAAAAATAGACGAATAAATAATAAATTCTATACAAATTGAACAAAAATTTATCTTTTGATATTTTTTTTCAAAAAAGTGCTAGACAAGGTATTGGGAAATCATTAATATACGCCCCTGCAACGACGCAGTAACGCGTTCGTAGCTCAGTTGGATAGAGCGTTGGCCTCCGGAGCCAAAGGTCGCAAGTTCGAATCTTGTCGAGCGCGCCAGAAAGTCAATGCGATGAACAACTAATCAATGGTGGCTATAGCTCAGTTGGTAGAGCCCTGGATTGTGATTCCAGTTGTCGTGGGTTCGAATCCCATTAGCCACCCCATCTTTCTCTTAATTGAGAAATCTGACGGCGAGTAGCGCAGCTTGGTAGCGCAACTGGTTTGGGACCAGTGGGTCGTAGGTTCAAATCCTATCTCGCCGACCAATTTATTTTTGCTCTTTAACAATATATCAGACAATCTGTGTGGGCACTTGTTGATTGACT
>CAUTFW010000009.1:0-65006 GCA_963537955.1 Parahaemophilus parainfluenzae
TGAAGCTGAAGATAAAGCTGCTGAAGTGAAAGATGCGGCTGAAGATAAAGCTGTAGAAGCAGAAGAAGCGACTTCAGAAGTAAAAGATGCGGTGGAAGATAAAGCATCAGAAGTGAAAAAAGTAGTTTCAGAAGCAAAAGATGAAGCTGCAGATAAAGCATCTGAGCTAAAAGATGCAGCTGAAGATAAAGCTGTAAAAGCAAAAGAAGCTGTCGAAGATAAAGTTGCTGAAGTAAAAGATTCGCTTTCAGAGGCAAAAGATGTAATGTCTTCTAAAGTTGAAGCTGCAAAAGATGCCACAGTAAGCGCGGCAGTACAAGTTAAAGATGCTGTGGTTGCAGCAGCTAACTATGTTAAACATGTTGCGGAAAATAAAATGACTGAAGCAAAAGATGCTGTGTGCTCTAAAGCAGAGGAAGTAAAAAATGTAGATTCTGAAACAAAAGATCAATCTGCAGCCGTAAAAAAGTAACTGAAAAGTAAAAGCAATAGTTAAGGATTATTCAAATTAACTGAGTGGGATTGTTCAAAAAAAACACAAAAAAGTGATTTTTTATCTTTACAAAAAATAAAATTTTTATAATGAACTTTTTTACAAATCTTTTAATTTCATTGGGTTATAGTTGTTTTAGAGAGGTATTATAAAAAACTATATCTTTAGAAATGTAAATTTTTTTGGAAGATGTTTTATTTTAAGTTTTTTTTACGTAAACTAGATCACACAAAGCAGATAGCTTTGGATTAATTCTTAATTATAAAATGGAGAATGACAATGAAAAAATCAGTATTAGCCGTATTAGTATTAGGTGCATCTTTAGCCGTAACAGGTTGTTTCGATAAACAAGAAACAGCTCAAAAAGTTGAAGCAGCAAAAGATGCAACAGCAAATGCAGCAACACAAATTAAAGATGCAGCAAAAGAAGTTGCAACTGATGTTAAAAATGCGGCAATTGACGCAAAAGATTCAGCTGCAAATAAAATGGCTGAAACAAAAGAAGCAGTAGCTGATAAAGCTTCTGAAATGAAAGATGCTGCTGCAAATAAAATGGCTGAGGCAAAAGATGCAGTGTCTTCTAAAATGGAAGAAGTAAAAAATGCAGCTTCTGAAGCAAAAGATGCAGCAGCAGATAAAGCAGTTGAAATGAAAGATGCTGCAGCAAATAAAATGGCTGAAGCAAAAGATGCGATGTCTTCTAAAATGGCTGAAGCAAAAGATGCGATGTCTTCTAAAATGGAAGCAGTAAAAAACTCAGCTTCAGAAACAAAAGATGCGGCAGCTGATAAAGCGGCTGAAGCAAAAGATGCGGCAGCAAATAAAGCAGCTGAAGTAAAAGAAGCTGTGACTAAATAATTAAACTTTCGTAAAATAAAACCTATCAGAGATTATCTGGTAGGTTTTTTCTTTTTGGAGCAATATGAAATGTTATGTGCAATTTATAAAAGTAAACGTAAACCAGGCTGCTATCTTTATATTTCCAAACGAGATGATTTTTCAGCTGTACCGGATATATTAATGCAGAGTTTTGGTAAGCCTCAATTTCTTATGCCTTTCAATTTGAAGGGAAGTAAGCCGCTTGTTCATGCTGATAAAGATGAGGTCATGGAGAAAATTACTCAGCAAGGATTTTACCTTCAAATGCCAAAACAGGATGATGGGTTATTTAATAGTTTGAGTGAGATCAAATAACCTTCTTATTTTTTCGTAAAAATCTTCAAATCTTGCTTTACCTCAATATTTTCTTCAAAAAACTCATTTAAAATTCACCGCACTTTTAAAAGGAGAATGAAAATGAGTAGTTTCTTTGTGGCAGGTACAGATACCGACGTGGGTAAGACCACCGCCTGCCGTGCCATTATTCAGGCATTACAAGCAAAGGGCGTGCGAATTGTGGGTTATAAGCCAATAGCTTGTAGCTGTGAAGAGGGTATCTATCCTGTCGAAAATCAGTCTAATGAATCCCAAACAGATTATGATGCTGACAATAATTCAGATGTGTTAGCTTTAATGGATGCAACGAATGAGCCCGTATCTTATCAAGAAGTGAATAGCTATACTTTTGCTCATTCATTGCCAATGCTGACTCGAGATAAATCACGCATTAAATTAAGTAAGATTAATCAAGCCTTAACAACATTAGTTCAAAAATATCAATCTGTTGTGGTGGAAGGTTCATTTGGTTTACTCACACCAATGGCAGAAGGTAAGAGTTTTGCTGATTGGGTTGTTGAGCATAAAATGCCAGTTGTGTTGGTTGTTGGTATTAAAGAAGGCTGTATTAATCATGCATTGCTGACAGCTCAAGTGATTAAACAGCTTGGCGTTCCTTTATTAGGCTGGATTGCAAATCGAATTAATCCTTGTTTAGGGCATTATAAAGAGGTGGTAGATATTTTAGAGGCTCAGATTGATGCGCCTTTGCTAGGTAAGATCCCTTATATTCATAAACCAGAATCCCAAGAGCTAGGACATTATTTAACGAATATTGATCGTTTGATGTATATGCAAACAGAGTTAGTTAAATAGTAAGTTTGAAATAAAAAGTGCGGTTAAATTTCATTAGATTTAACCGCACTTTTTTTATTCTTCGTTTTCTGGAAGTTCTTTTTTTAGGATATCTTCTTCTGCGAGGCTAGATAGGCGAGCAATCGCATTACGGTAAGAGATTTCAAGAGTTTCCCGACTGGTTGCAATAACACCTTGATCTACTAAGAATCCATCATTTACATCATATACCCAGCCATGTAGGGAGAGTTTTTGTCCACGTTCCCAAGCGCTTTTTACGATAGATGTGCGTCCTAGGTTATAAACTTGCTCTGCAACATTTAATTTAGTGAGCATATCTGAACGTTTTTCTGCTGAAAGATTGCCTAATAGATGCCCGTGTTTAAACCAAATATCACGAATATGGAGCAACCAGTTATTGATTAACCCTAGATCGTGATCTTGCATCGCTGCTTTAATACCACCACAATTTGTATGACCGCAAATAATAATATGTTCAATTTTGAGTACATCAACGGCATATTGTACAACTGAAAGGCAGTTAAAATCCGTATGAATAACTTGGTTAGCAACATTACGATGAACAAATAATTCGCCCGGTTCAAGATTTGTGAGTTTTTCAGCAGGAACACGGCTATCAGAGCAGCCAATCCAAAGATAATGAGGTGTTTGGTGATCGGCAAGTTCTTTAAAATAAGTGGAATTTTCTTCTTTCATTCTTTGCGCCCAGCTATAGTTGTTTGCAAAGAGTTGTTTAATTTTGTCCATTTCTACTTTCCTTAATATGATGTATTTGAAAGATTGATTCAAACACAATAAATAAAATAGGGGATAAATTTATCGCCTAAAATGATGACCGCACTTTAAAGAAAGTGCGGTCAATTTAAACAATATTTTTAGAAATTTGCATTTCTTGGTGCACGAGGGAATGGAATCACATCGCGAATATTTTGTACGCCAGTTACATAAACAATTAAGCGTTCAAAACCAAGACCGAAACCTGAATGTGGTACAGTACCATATTTACGAAGATCACGATACCACCAGTAATCTTCAGGATTTAAGCCCATTTCTTCCATACGTTTATCTAATACGTCTAAACGTTCTTCACGTTGTGAACCACCGATGATTTCACCAATTCCAGGCGCGAGAACATCCATTGCAGCTACAGTTTTGCCATCGTCATTTAAACGCATATAGAAGGCTTTGATATCTTTCGGATAGTTTTTCACGACAACAGGTGATTTGAAATATTCTTCTGCTAAGAAACGTTCATGTTCAGAAGATAAATCGATCCCCCAAGAAACAGGGAATTCGAATTTCTTACCTGATTTTAATAACACGTCGATCGCATCGGTATAGTCGATTTGAGCAAAATCAGAGTTTACAAAGTTTTCTAAACGAGTAATAACATCTTTATCTACATGTTTTTCAAAGAATTTCAAGTCATCTTTACGTTCAGCAAGCACGGCGCGGAAAACGTATTTCAACATGTCTTCTGCTAATTTCGCATTATCAGCAAGTGTTGCAAATGCAACTTCAGGTTCAACCATCCAGAATTCTGCAAGGTGACGAGTTGTATTTGAATTTTCAGCACGAAATGTTGGACCGAAAGTATAGATTTTGCTTAATGCACACGCGTAAGTCTCACCGTTTAATTGGCCAGAAACCGTTAAAAATGATTCTTTCCCGAAGAAGTCTTGGCTGAAATCGACTTTACCATCTTCACCACGAGGAAGGTTTTCTAAATCAAGGGTTGAAACACGGAACATTTCACCCGCACCTTCAGTGTCTGAAGCGGTAATTAATGGAGTAGCAACCCAGTAGAAGCCTTGTTCATGGAAGAAACGATGAATAGCTTGTGCTAAGCAGTGACGAACACGCGCCACGGCACCGATAATATTCGTACGTGGACGTAAGTGAGCCACTTCACGTAAGTATTCAATTGAGTGACGTTTTGCTGCCATTGGGTAAGTGTCAGGATCTTCTACGAACCCTGTCACTTCTACTTTTTCAGCTTGAAGTTCAACAGCTTGACCTTCAGCAGGTGACTCAACAATAGTACCAGTTACGATAACAGAGCAACCCGTTGTTAAGCGTAAGACTTCGCTCTCATAATTTTCAATATCGTTATTAACAATTGCTTGAATAGGGTCAAAGCAAGAGCCGTCATAAACTGCAAGGAAAGAAAGACCCGCTTTAGAATCACGACGGGTACGTACCCATCCGCGTACGGTAACTTTTTCGCCTATAGCGATTTTACCTTGTAATACATCAACAATAGATGCAACTTTAGACATATAAACCTCTGTAATTCATTATAAATTAGGCAATAAAACTGTGTTAGTTTACCTTAAATCGCAAAATTTTCCATAAAAAGTTAGTGTAAATCGGGCTTGCACAGTAAAATAATTCCTTCACTTTATTTAGGAGAAAAACTATGTGGTCTGATATTTTGACCGGCTATGGCATTTTTATTTTAGAGATTTTAACGATTTTACTTGTAATCGCAGCTATCGTGGCAATGATTATTTCTGCAAAGCAACGTAATGCGGCACATCATGGTGAATTAGTTGTGACAGATCTTTCTGAAGAATTTAAGGAAACAGTTAAGCATTTACGCGATTTCCAACTTTCAGAAGAAGAGCTTAAACAAGCGGAAAAAACAGAGAAGAAAGCCAAAAAACAAGAAGCAAAGGCTTTAAAAGCAAAATTAAAAAACGGTGAGAAAGCAGCACCTAAACCTTGTGTTTACGTGCTCGATTTTAAGGGTGATATTTCTGCATCAGAAACAACCGCACTTCGTGAGGAAATTTCGGCAATTATTAATGTGGCAAAAGCCGATGATGAAGTCTTATTACGTTTAGAAAGCCCTGGTGGTGTTGTTCATGGTTATGGCTTAGCTGCTTCACAGTTAGCTCGCTTAAAACAAAAAGGGATTAAATTAACGGTTGCAGTAGATAAGGTTGCTGCAAGTGGTGGGTATATGATGGCTTGTGTGGCAGATAAAATTGTTTCTGCGCCTTTTGCGATTATCGGTTCTATTGGTGTGGTTGCACAAATCCCTAATATTCATCGTTTGTTGAAAAAACATGATGTCGATGTTGATGTGATGACTGCTGGAGAATTTAAACGCACCGTTACAGTATTAGGTGAAAATACTGAAAAAGGAAAACAGAAATTCCAAGCAGAACTTGAAGAAACTCACCAATTATTTAAACAATTTGTGGCTCAAAATCGACCGCACTTAGATGTGGATAAAGTCGCAACTGGTGAGCATTGGTTCGGTCAGCAAGCCCTAGCGCTTCAGCTAGTCGATGAGTTAGCAACCAGTGATGATATTATTCTTGAAAAAATGAAAGATAAGTCTGTGATCTCCGTGAAATATAAAGTGAAAAAGCCATTTTTACAAAAAATAGGTAAGCAAGCTGAAGAGAGTATTGAGGGAATTATCCATCGAAATTTAACAAAAAATGGACAGGATTTTATTCAATAAGAAAAAAATTTACTTATTTGACAACTCTTTACACAACTTTACAAAAAAGTTCCATAAAAAATCATTTTTTAATGTTTTTTTATTTACAAGTTAAAGAATTATGACTACCATACGCCATGAAACTTTTTATAGTTTTATTTGTAAAATTTATAAAGTTTAGTTGTGTAGGTTCTTCTTGCAAGGATTGCACCTTAACAGTAAAAAGGTAAAGAAATGAAATTATCTCGTATTTTATTATCTGCAGTAGCAGTAGCGACAGTTGCTGCTTGTGGTAACTTAAGCAAAGTTACAGAAGCTGGTACTCCAGAATATAAAGAAGTTGATGGTCAACAAGTACCACAACTCGTATGGCCTAAGATTGATAAAGCTGCTTTCAACCATGATGGTAGCCAATTTGGTTCATGGCCAAACTGGGACAACGTTCGTATGATCGAGCGTGGCATGAACAAAGACCAATTATACAACCTAATCGGTCGTCCACACTTCTCTGAAGGTTTATACGGTGTTGAAGAGTGGGATTATGCGTTCAACTATCGTGAGAATGGTGTTCACAAAATTTGTCAATACAAAATATTATTTGACAAAAACCACAATGCTCAAAGCTTCTTCTGGTATCCAAATGGTTGTAACGGAAACTCAGCATTTACTTTAAGTGGTGACTTCTTATTCGACTTCGATAAAGATACTTTAACTCCACGTGGTAAAGAAGTTGTTGATAACGTTGCTGCACAATTAAAAGAAACTGGTGCTAAAGAAGTTAAAGTTGCAGGTTATACTGACCGTTTAGGTTCTGATGCTTACAACTTAGATCTTTCTCAACGTCGTGCTAACCGTGTTAAAGCTCGTTTAATTGAAGATGGCGTAACATCTGAAATTACAGCTGTTGGTTACGGTAAAGTACCACAAGTTAAAGCTTGTAACGGTTACAAACACGCAAGTAAAGCTGAGAAAGACTGTTTACGTCCAAACCGTCGTGTAGAAATCACTGCTTCTGGTTCTGTATTAAAATTACAAGAAGGTGGTCAAGTTAACGGCGGAACTCAAGGTCCAGCACCTCTTTATCAAAAATAATAGATAGAGAAGATAGAAAGAGCGTAATGAAAATTACGCTCTTTTTTTATCTGGTGTTTAAGAAATTATTCAAGTAGAAGTTCTTCAATCAATTTAGTGGTTAAGTTGATATAGCTTCCATTAAAACGATGACTGAAATTTAGCAGATAATAGAGCTGATAAAGGTGTTTTCTTTCTTCAAAACCGTCTTTATCAAGTGGGAAAGTGCGGTCATAAATTTCATAGAATTCAGCTGAGAAAGGTTGGAAAAGTTCACTGAATGCTAAATCACATTCTCTATCTCCCCAGTAGCAAGCTGGATCATAAGTAAAGGTTTGGTTACCTACGATAGCGGTATTTTCAATCCATAAGTTACCATGTAACAAAGAAGGTTTAGGATTGTGTTTTGAAAGCTTGTGTTTTACCTTTTCAATAATTAAATCAATATCGCCAAAGTCTAATCCCTTATCTTTGCAAAGTTGTAACTGCCATCCAATACGTTGTTCTGCAAAAAATTTTGCCCAACTTCCATTCCATTTATTCGGTTGATACTCAGGTCCAAGCCAAGTATCAAAATCTAATCCATAGTTTTTGGTGCCAGACACTTGATGGAGTTTTGCTAATTCTTCGGCAAAATCTGGCTTTGCATTGGTTTGTTGAGTAATAGGAAGCGCTTCTAATAATAAGAAACTATGGTTTTGAGAACAGCCTACGCCATACACTTGCGGAAGTCGGATTGTATTGGTTTTGCCTAGTAGGTTTAATTGATCAGCTTCTGCACGAAACATTGAACGATATGACCGTTCATTCACTTTAACAAAGACCGGTTGGATTCCATCCGTAATGAGCCAAGTTTCATTTACTTCGCCACCAGGCACTTTGTTTTTTTCTTTGATGTTATAGTAAGCACCAAATTGATCAGCTAAGACTTGAGAAATTGATTTCCACATAATACGCCTCCTAGACATGGTCGATTCTTCTTCATTCTAACGAAAGCACTAAAAATTACTGTGATATATCTCAAAAAATAGCAAAAATTTTGTCATTTTTCATCTGAAACATCAATTCACCAATAAACGCGTGATTTTTTAATGAGTTAGTATTATCATTAGGTGTATTTTAGTTAGAAAAGATAATCAGGGGAAACTATGCAACATCTGAAAGATCTTGTTGAGAAAGCAAAATCGGCGATTGAACAAATCGAAAATAAAAGTTTAACCACATTAGATGAAATTCGTGTGGAATATTTTGGTAAAAAAGGGCATTTTACCCAACTTATGCAAGAATTGCGTAATGTTGCTGCGGAAGAGCGTCCTGCAATGGGCGCTAAAATCAATGAAGCGAAACAAGCTGCGTTAGATTTTTTAAATGCTAAAAAAGCAGAATGGGAACAAGCTGAACTCAATGCGAAATTAGAAAAAGAACGTATTGATGTGAGCCTTCCAGGTCGTAAAACAGAAACTGGTGGTTTACACCCAGTGACCATTACCATCAATCGCGTAACAAAATTCTTTTCAGAGTTAGGTTTTTCTGTGGAAACCGGTCCCGAAATTGAAAGTGATTATTACAATTTCGATGCATTAAATATCCCTAAACATCACCCAGCACGTGCTGATCACGATACATTCTGGTTTAATCCTGAATTATTACTTCGTACACAAACCTCAGGTGTGCAAATTCGTACCATGGAAAAAATGCAGCCACCTATTCGTATTATGGCGCCAGGTCGTGTATATCGTAACGACTACGATCAAACACACACACCAATGTTCCATCAAATTGAATTGCTTTATGTAGATAAAAAAGCAAACTTCACCGAGTTAAAAGGCTTATTACACGATTTCTTACGTGCATTTTTTGAAGAGGATTTACAAGTTCGTTTCCGTCCTTCCTACTTCCCATTTACCGAACCTTCTGCAGAAGTCGATGTAATGGGTAAAAATGGTAAATGGTTAGAAGTATTAGGTTGTGGTATGGTGCATCCTAATGTGTTACGTAACGTAGGTATTGATCCAAATGAATATTCTGGCTTCGCAGTAGGCATGGGGGTTGAGCGTTTAACCATGTTACGCTACAACGTCACAGATTTACGTTCATTCTTTGAAAACGACTTACGTTTTTTAAAACAATTTAAGTAATTAACCGTTTGGTTAAATTGACGATAATGATTAATTTAGAACGTAACACGTTCATCAATAAAGGATACATAGATAATGAAATTTAGCGAAAATTGGGTGAGAGAATGGGTTAATCCATCAATTTCAACAGAGCAGTTATGTGATCAAATCACGATGCTTGGTTTAGAAGTTGATGGCGTTGAAAAAGTAGCAGGCGACTTTACTGGAGTGGTTGTAGGTGAAGTTGTTGAATGTGCTCAACACCCAGATGCAGACAAATTACGTGTCACTAAAGTAAATGTTGGTGGCGACCGTTTATTAGATATCGTTTGTGGTGCACCAAATTGCCGTCAAGGTTTAAAAGTGGCATGTGCAACTGAAGGTGCGGTATTACCTGGTGATTTTAAAATTAAGAAGACTAAATTACGTGGCCAACCTTCAGAAGGGATGCTTTGTTCATTCTCTGAATTAGGCATTGATGTAGATGCAGATGGTATTATTGAGCTACCGTTAGATGCACCAGTGGGTACAAATCTACGTGAATATTTAGATTTAGATGATAAAGCCATTGAAATTAGTTTAACGCCAAACCGTGCAGATTGTTTAAGTATTGCAGGTGTTGCACGTGAAGTTGGTGTGGTGAATAAACAAGTTGTTAATCAACCGCACTTTGATGCCGTACCTGCAACGATTTCAGATAAAGTTCAAATTGAATTAAAAGCGCCAGAAGCATGCCCTCGTTATTTATTGCGCGTGGTGAAAAATGTCAATGTTAAAGCGCAATCACCAATTTGGTTACAAGAAAAATTACGTCGTTGTGGTATTCGTTCTATCGATCCTATTGTAGATATTACCAACTATGTTTTACTTGAATTAGGTCAACCAATGCATGCTTTTGATGCATCAAAAGTATCTCAACCTGTTCAAGTACGTTTAGCCAATAACGGCGAAGAACTTGTTTTATTAGATGGTACAACCGCAAAATTACAACCGAATACTTTAGTGATTGCAGACCAAACTGGTCCATTAGCAATGGCAGGTATCTTTGGTGGTCAAGCTAGCGGTGTTGATGCTGAAACAACAAAAGATGTAATTTTAGAAGCAGCATTCTTTGCACCACTAGCGATTGCGGGACGTGCAAGACAATACGGTTTACACACTGATTCTTCACATCGTTTTGAACGCGGTGTTGATTTTACGCTACAACGTCACGCAATGGAACGTGCAACAGCATTGTTACTTGAGATTTGTGGCGGTGAAGCAGGCGAAATTTGTGAAGTGGTGAGTGAGCAATATTTACCAAAAGTCAATGAAGTCACTTTACGTCGTGAAAAATTAGATAGCTTATTAGGACATCATATCGAAACTGAAACCGTGACCGAGATTTTTGAGCGTTTAGGTTTTGCGGTGAAATATGCTAATGGTGTTTGGACTGTAACTTCAGCAAGCTGGCGTTTTGATATTGAAATCGAAGAAGATCTCATTGAAGAAGTCGCACGTATTTATGGCTATAACAGCATTCCAAATAATGCACCATTAGCACATCTTCGTATGCGTGAGCATAAAGAGTCTGATTTAGATTTAAGCCGAATTAAAACCGCTCTTGTGGATGCAGATTATCAAGAGGCGATTACTTATAGCTTCGTTGATCCAAAAGTACAAACTTTACTTCATCCAGAAATTGAAGTACTTGTATTACCAAATCCAATTTCAGTTGAAATGTCAGCTATGCGCGTTTCATTGTTAAGTGGATTACTCGGTGCAGTACTATACAACCAAAATCGTCAACAAAACCGCGTGCGTTTATTTGAAACGGGATTACGTTTTGTTCCTGATGCCAATGCAGAATTTGGTGTGCGCCAAGAATTTGTTCTTGCAGGTGTGATTACCGGTACAGCAAAATCAGAATGTTGGACAGGTAAAGCAGAAACGGTTGATTTCTTTGATCTTAAAGGTGATTTAGAAAGTATTCTTTCTCTTACCGAAGTGGGGAATCGAGTTAAATTCGTGGCAAAAGCATACAGTGCCTTGCACCCAGGTCAATCTGCTGCAATTGAATTAGATGGAAAAGAAATTGGTTTTATTGGAACTATTCATCCACTTATTGCTCAAAAACTAGGATTAAATGGCAAAGCGGTTGTTTTTGAAATTTTATGGGATGCCATTGCAAATCGTCGTGTGGTTCAAGCCAAAGAGATTTCAAAATTCCCTGCGAACCGTCGTGACTTAGCTTTAGTTGTTTCAGATAATGTCCCTGCAGGCGATATTATTGATGCATGTAAACAAGCCGGCGGAGAAAAATTAACACAAGTCAATTTATTCGACGTATATCAAGGCATTGGCGTTGCTAGCGGACATAAGAGCTTAGCAATTAGTTTAACCATTCAAGATAATGAAAAAACGCTTGAAGATGATGAGATTAATGCGGTAATCTCTGCTGTATTAAACGAAGTTAAACAACGCTTTAATGCGGAGCTTAGAGACTAAACAGGAGACTAACATGGCAACGATTACAAAAATTGATATTACTGAATACTTATTAGATAAGTATCAATTACAAAAAGCGGAAGCTAAAGCATTAGTGGAAGACTTTTTTGAGGAAATTCGTTTATCGTTAGAATCTGGTGGCGAAGTGAAATTATCCGGTTTTGGTAATTTTGAACTTCGTAATAAAGCTTCCCGTCCAGGGCGTAATCCAAAAACAGGTGAAAGTATTCCTGTTTCTGCGCGCCGTGTAGTGGCATTCAAGCCAGGGCAAAAATTACGTGCTCGCGTGGAAAATACCAAGCCAAAACAATAGTAAGAAAAGTGCGGTCGTTTTTGACCGCACTTTTGTCAGGATTGAACATGAATAAGATTAAATGTGCTTTTTTAGTCGTAGGAAGTTTTTTGCTTTTTGCTTGTTCAAGTGGTGTTCGTGAAGAATATGCCATGAACTATAAAGGTCAGATTGGTGATCCGATTATAGCCATTGCTATGTTAAGTGAACAACAATATGAATGGGCGGGTACACCTTATGTGTTAGGTGGGCAGTCTCGTGGTGGTATTGATTGTTCTGGTTTTGTGCAAAAAACCTTTATTGATCGTTTTAATATCAACCTTCCTCGAACGACGAAAGATCAAGCGGGTTACGGAAAACTTGTTCGTAAAGAAGATATTCAAACAGGCGATTTAATTTTCTTTAAAACAGGACGCGGACCAAATGGCTATCATGTAGGGATTTATGTGAAAGAAGATAAATTTTTACACGCTTCAACCAAAGGCGGTGTGATTTATTCTTCGATGAACAGTCCATATTGGAAGAAAGCCTTTTGGCAAGTTAGACGAGTATAGTGGAAATAAAAAAGTGCGGTTAATTTTAACCGCACTTTTTCTTTATGGATTTACTGTAGGGCGAATGCCTAATGTATGGCAAATTGCATAAGTGAGTTCGCTACGATTTAATGTGTAGAAGTGGAAGTCATTCACGCCTTCACGAGAAAGGATTTTTACCATATCCATTGCCACACTTGCAGCGACGAGATTACGAGTAGTAGGATCATCATCTAATCCTTCATATGCTTTAGCCAACCATGCTGGAATTTTTACATTCGTAAATGATGCCATTTTTTGAAGTTGTTTGAAGTTAGTTACAGGTAGAATACCCGGAACAATTTCAGCCTCAATACCAATGGATGCACAGCGGTCTCGGAAGCGAAGATAACTATCAATATCAAAGAAGAATTGAGTAATGACATGATTAGCGCCCGCATCAATTTTACGTTTCAAATTGATTAAATCTGCTTGTGCTGATTTTGCTTCAGGGTGAACCTCAGGATATGCTGCAACTGAGATATCAAAATCAGCTACGGAGCGGAGTAGTTCCACTAAATCAGCTGCATAGAAAGGTTTTTTAGCATAGCCTTTTGGTTCATCACCGCGTAAAGCTACAATGCGACGGATACCGCTATCCCAATAATCTTTTGCAATTTCTTTTAATTCTTCAGGTGTGGCATCAATACCCGTTAAATGTGGTGCAGCTTCTATGCCAGTTTCTGCTTTAATGGCTTTCACGATGCTATGTGTACGATCACGTTCGCCAGAGTTTGCGCCATAGGTGACGGAAACAAATTTAGGATTTAATACTTTTAAGCGATGGATGGAATCCCAAAGCATGCTTTCCATTTTTTCATTTTTAGGCGGAAAGAATTCAAAGGAGACATTAATTTTTTTGTTAGTATCAGCAAGATGTTGATTTAAAGTGTTAATTTCGTTTGCGTAGCTCATAGCATGCCTTCTTACGTTTTTTATTAGAATGTACTTATCATAAGATAAGAAGTAATATGCGTCAATTTCAATGATTTCATCAAAATAATGAATGAAATTAATGATTGTTTGTTGTGCGTTGTATTTTAAAAGAAAATCAATTTATTTGCACAAAAAGTTAGCATTTTTTCTAAAAATAGGTATAATACGCCGACCCTGTAAATGCACGGATTCCCACCGTGCATTATTTTATCGAGATCACACTCGAAGGGGTGGAGATTAAGATTAATGGTTGTGTTTCAAACAATATGGAACACTGGGTATCAAACTTATATTTTGGTAATTAATTAATGAAAACTTTTGTAGCAAAACCGGAAACAGTAAAACGTGACTGGTATGTGGTAGATGCGACAGGTAAAACTTTAGGTCGTTTAGCTACTGAATTAGCACGCCGTCTTCGTGGTAAACACAAGGCTGAGTACACTCCACACGTAGATACTGGTGATTACATCATCGTTATCAACGCAGACAAAGTGGCAGTAACTGGTCGTAAAGAAACAGATAAACTTTACTACTGGCACACTGGCTATGTAGGTGGTATCAAACAAGCGACTTTCAAAGAAATGATCGCTCGCCGTCCTGAAGCGGTGATTGAAATTGCGGTTAAAGGTATGTTGCCAAAAGGTCCATTAGGCCGTGCAATGTTCCGTAAATTAAAAGTGTATGCGGGTGCAGAACACCAACACGCAGCACAACAACCACAAGTATTAGACATTTAATCACGAGGTTTAGGAAATGGCAGAGAATCAAAACTACGGCACTGGTCGCCGCAAAAGCTCTTCAGCTCGTGTATTTATCAAACCGGGCAGTGGTAAAATCACTATCAACCAACGTGAATTAGACGTATATTTCGGTCGCGAAACAGCTCGTATGATCGTACGTCAACCGTTAGAATTAGTGGAATTAACTGATAAATTAGACCTATACATCACTGTTAAAGGTGGTGGTATTTCTGGTCAAGCGGGTGCAATCCGTCACGGTATCACTCGTGCATTAATGGAATATGATGAGACTTTACGTCCTGCTCTTCGTGCAGCTGGCTTCGTTACTCGTGACGCACGTCGCGTTGAACGTAAAAAAGTTGGTTTACACAAAGCACGTCGTCGTCCACAATACTCCAAACGTTAATTTTTTATTATCGTTTCAAGAAAGCAGAGAGCAATCTCTGCTTTTTTTATGTCTGTAAAATAAATTAATTAAACATGACCATTCTTTGATTTCTTATTGTGCATTTGTAATTAATTGATTTTAAAACGAAAACAAGAAAATATTGGCAATTTAGCTCTCGGTTATGTTAAAATAATCGCCCACTTTTAGTAGAAGTATATAGATTATTTTGGATCTTCGGAGGAATAAATGTCCAATGCATCAAGTAAACGTTCAGTAATGACTCTTTTTTCAAATAAAAATGACATTTACTGCCATCAGGTAAAAATTGTCTTAGCTGAAAAAGGTGTTGCTTACGAAAACGAAGAAGTTGATCTGCAAGCATTATCAGAAGATTTAATGGAATTAAATCCTTACGGCACATTACCAACGTTGGTGGATCGTGATTTAGTATTATTCAGCTCACGCATTATTATGGAATATCTTGATGAGCGTTTTCCACATCCTCCACTTATGCCAGTTTATCCCGTTTCTCGTGCGAAAAGCCGTCTTTTAATGTTACGTATCGAACAAGATTGGTATCCAACATTAGAAATTGCTGAAAAAGGCACAGAGGTTGAACGTGAAGAGGCATTAAAACAGTTAAAAGAAGAATTGTTAGCGGTATCGGTTATCTTCCAACAAACTCCTTATTTTATGAGCGAAGAGTTTGGCTTGGTTGATTGCTATGTCGCACCATTATTATGGAAACTACGTAATATGGGCGTTGAATTCAGCGGTACAGGAAGCAAAGCAATCAAAGGCTATATGGATCGTGTGTTTAGCCGTGATTCATTCTTACAATCTGTAGGTGAAGCTGCACCTAAAAATTTAATGGATGATAAATAATGACCCACACACCTTCTCCAAAACGCCCTTATTTACTAAGAGCCTATTATGATTGGCTAGTGGATAACGATTTCACCCCATATTTAGTGGTAGATGCTAATTATTATGGTACCAATGTGCCTGTGGAATATGTGAAAGATGGACAAATCGTTTTAAATCTTTCTGCTGGGGCGACTGGGAATTTGCAATTAACAAATGACTTTATTCAGTTTAATGCACGTTTCAAAGGTATTGCTCGTGAGTTATATATTCCAATGGGCGCCGCTTTAGCTATTTATGCACGTGAAAATGGTGATGGCGTGATGTTTGAGCCAGAAGAAATTTACGATGAATTAAATCGTGAGCCAACATCAGAACAGCCATTAAGTTTTGCAGAAGCGGTAGATAAGCCTAAAACTGAAAAGAAACCACAGAAATCAGTATCTCATTTACGAATTGTGGATTAATGAAAGAAAAATAAAAGTGCGGTTAATTTTAACCGCACTTTTTTTTATTTATTATTTGGTTGCAGCTTTCATATTGCGAACAAATTCGACAAGTTCAGATAAGCATTGAGCCTGATTATCTAAATTTCGCTGAATGATTTTTACGGTTGCAGAGCCTGAAATTGCGCCTGCTGCACCCAGTTGAAGGGCTTCTTTCACTTGAGCAGGTTGAGCAATACCAAAACCTTGTAGAATTGGTGGAGCCTTGTGGGCTTTAAGTTGTTCTACAAGTGTATCTAAGTTTGCGGCATGAGCTTGATTCTCTGCACTTGTTACACCTGCACGAGAAACTAAATAGGTATAGCCTTCGCTGTTTTCAGCAACACCTTGTACGGTTTTTGCATCAGCATTTGGTGGGCAAATGAAGACAGGTTGAATGCCATGCTTTTTAGCAGCTTGAACATAGTCTTCTTTTGCCAATAGTGGAATATCTGCCACTAAAATTGCATCTACGCCGACTTCTGCGCAACGTTGATAGAAATTATCTAATCCTTTCGCAAAAATTAAATTCGCACAAAGGAGTAAACTAATCGGAATTTCTGGATATTTCGACCGCACTTTAGCGAGTAATTTAAAGCTATCCTCAGTGCTATGGCCCGCATTGAGCGCACGGTTATTAGCCGCTTGGATAACGGGACCGTCTAATAGTGGATCAGAAAATGGGAAGCCGAGTTCTAAAGCATCTGCGCCATTTTCGACTAACGTGCAAATAATCTCAAAAGAGCGATCAAATGTTGGATCGCATAATGTCACGAAAGGTACAAAAGCCCCTTCTTTTTTCGCTGCAAGTTCTGCAAATTTAGTTTCAAAACGGCTCATTATTGCATTCCTTTTTCTTTTAAAACTTTATCAACGGTGAAAATATCTTTATCTCCACGACCAGAGAGATTCACCACTAAAATTTGTTCTTTATTCGGTTCTTGATGAATCATTTTTAGCGCATGTGCTAATGCGTGGGAACTTTCCAATGCAGGAATAATCCCTTCATGTTTTGCTAACGCTTGGAAAGCATTTAAGGCTTCATCATCTGTAATACTTGGGTATTCAGCACGACCAATACTTTGCAAGTAAGCATGTTGAGGTCCTACAGAAGGGAAGTCTAACCCCGCAGAGATTGAGTAGGATTCTTCTACTTGACCATCTTCAGTTTGCATTAAAGGTGATTTCATACCGAAATAAATGCCCACTTTTGCATGACCCAATGGTGCACCATGTTCACCACTTTCGATACCATGACCTGCAGGTTCTACACCAATTAAGCGTACATCTTTTTCATCAATAAAATCGGCAAACATACCAATCGCATTGGAACCACCACCAACTGCCGCGATGACAGCATCCGGTAAACGGCCTTCTTTTTCTAAAATTTGACGTTTAGTTTCTTCCCCAATCATTTTTTGGAATTCACGTACAATGGTTGGGAATGGATGAGGGCCTGCCGCTGTACCCAATAAATAATGGGTGTTTTCATAGTTGGCTGACCAATCACGCATTGCTTCACAGCATGCATCTTTCAATGAGCAAGAACCTTTTTGTACAGGAATCACCTCTGCGCCCATTAAACGCATGCGGAATACGTTAGGGGATTGACGTTCCACATCTTTCGCGCCCATATAAACACGGCAAGGCATATCTAACATTGCACAAGCAAGAGCAGTTGCCACGCCATGTTGGCCGGCACCGGTTTCGGCGATAATGCGCGTTTTCCCCATGCGTTTTGCTAATAAAATTTGACCCAATACTTGATTGGTTTTATGGGCACCACCATGAAGTAAATCTTCACGTTTCAAATAAATTTTTGCTTTTGTTCCTTTGGTTAAATTACGGCAAAGGGTAAGTGCGGTTGGTCTGCCCGCATAATTTTTAAGTAAATCTTGAAATTCACGTTGGAATTCAGGATCGTCTTTTGCTTCAACAAAGGCTTTTTCTAGCTGTTGTAGTACCGGTACGAGAATTTCCGGTACATACATTCCGCCAAATTCACCGAAATAAGGATTTAAAAGGGTTTCTGACATAATATTTCCTTGTTATTTTTGAATTCTTGCAACATTAAGTGGTGCAAAGGTTTGTGCAGTAGGCATCACTTCAATGCGATTAATATTGACATGTTCAGGTTGTTGATTGAGCCATAACACAATATTAGCAATATCTTGTGGACTGACATATTCCACATTTTCATAGAGTTTTTTTGCTCGGGCATCATCACCTTTAAAGCGGATATTAGAAAATTCAGTTCCACCACAAAGACCGGGCTCAACATTGGACACGCGAATTTGTGTACCAGCAAGATCGGCTCGAAGATTTAAACTAAATTGTTTTATAAAAGCTTTAGTGCCACCGTATACATTGCCACCTGGATAAGGATAAGTACCTGCAATTGAGCCTAAATTAATAACATGGCCTGAATTACGTTCTACCATTTGTGGTAACACAAGACGAGTGATGGTGACGAGACCTTTAATATTGGTATCAATCATTTGCATCCAATCGTCTAAACTCGCTTTATCTGCACTTTCTAAGCCTAATCCTAAACCTGCATTATTCACCAATAAATCAATGGATTGCCAATTAGCGGAAAGGGAATGGAAAGCATCTTCTGTTGCTTGGCGATCTGAAATATCAAAGGCAAGAAAGTGGAAGTTTTCACCTAATTCTTGTTGTAATTGTTCTAAACGAGCTACGCGGCGCCCTGTGCCAATTACACGATAACCATTTTCAATAAGTGTGCGACAAATTGCCGCACCAAATCCGGCAGTTGCGCCGGTTACTAAAGCTGTTTTAGACATTTTATCTCCTATAAAAGCATTAATATGAAAATCATACTATCACACTAGTACAGGGATGCGCAATTATTTAAAAGATATTTTAAAATTAGAAATAAAAATAAGGCTGCATACAATGCAGCCTAGTTAAAAATATTAGAATTTGTTTTTTATTGCGAGGTAAATCATCTCTAATACCTGCTCAAAGGATTTATCACTGTTTTTTAGCAACAGCTCTGCTAAATTATGATAAGAATTAAAGGCCCGAATAATTGCCATTTTCACAGCATCAGGTAATTTTCCTTTCTTTGCTATTGTGAATGGATTATTACGTATTTGCGCTAATAACTCTTCATCCTGCTGCAGTTGTTCTACTAAATGATTGACAAATTGTACAATATCATCCTCAGGGGCTATATCGCCAAATGTAGCCGACATTTTTTGAATAATTTTTCGTAAATAATCTAAGTTACTTGGATAACCTTGAATATCACCTCCACTAACTAGTGGTTGTAGAGGGCTTGGTTCTCTTACGGTACTATCAGTGGGAAGAGGTGCTTCAGTCTCATATTTTTTTATGCGATAACCACTTAATACCAATCCAGATACATCTACCTCATCTGGTGGAATATTATCTAAGCGTTTTGCTAACAGCTTACTAAAGGCCGCAAAATTCTCTAATTCACTATCATTAAAATCAATTAATTGAGCAATATAGGAATAAATACGGCTAAATTTGGCTAAATTACCCTTAAATTGTAATAAGGTTTTTAGGTTGCTATCTGCTTCAATACGGGATAATTCTGCTTGATTCTGACCATTTTTGTCGCCTAAATTGACTGCTTGCTGATATGCATACTCCCATCTTTTTACTTCTTCTTTTAGAACTTGTAAGCGTTGATTAAAGGTGTTAGTAGGTTTATCCGTTGCACGATATAAGGCTAGTGCTCGCTCTTGATTGTAGCGATCTTTTGTGAGTAAAATTTGCGTATTGAATTTTGCTTGTTTGAATTGTTCTAAATCTTGTTTATTATAGATATCGAGCTCATCAAGTTTGTCTTTTAAATCGTAAACAACGTTTGGATCTTGTACATCTTCAATAACGGCACCTTCGTCATATCTTAAAAAAGCAGCTTTTACTACTTCCGGCTTATTAACAAAATCAATTATAAAAACTTGATCTTTGCCAGAGAAAGTACGATTTAAACGAGAATAGGTTTGTACAATTTCTACTTCGTTAGCTATTTTCTTATCAATATACATGGCACAGAGTTTAGGCTGGTCAAATCCAGTCTGGAATTTATTTGCTACCACCATTACACGGTATTCATTACGATCAAATACTTTACGCAAGTCGTTGTAAGGAAGATTTAAATTCATTGAATTTTCAGAAAACTCATATTCATCAGTAAATGAAAAAATATCACTAGTGTTATGATCTTCAGCATGTTTAACCTCACTACCAGATAAAGATCCTGAGAATGCTACTAAAGTTCGATAGCTTTCATAAGCAGGATTTTCAGCTAAAAATTTATCTAATGCTAGTTTATAGCGCACTGCGGCTGGACGAGAGGAGGTTACAATCATTGCTTTTGCTTCACCATTAAGCAAATGAGCTACATTATGATGAAAATGCTCCACAATGAACCGTACTTTTTGTGTCACATTAGTCGCATGTAAATTTGCCCAACGAGCCAAAGTGCGTTTTGCTTGCTTAACTTCCACACGATGTGAGTTATCAACACTTTCACCACTTAATTTATAAGCGGTTTCATATGGTACATAGCCTTTTAGAACATCTAAAATAAATCCTTCTTCAATTGCTTGTCGCATTGTGTATTTATGGAATGCTTGTGGTTTTTCATTTTCAGCTATTCTTCCAAATAGCATATAAGTAGAGTGCTTTGGCGTAGCAGTGAAAGCAAAGTAGCTGATATTTTTAGATTGCACGCGGGCTTGCTGAATTTTTTCCAATAACTCTTCTATAGTTAAATTAGCCATTTCTTGTTGAGATTGGAGCGATAAAGTAGCCTGTAATTTAGACGCAGTTGAACCTGTTTGTGAGTTATGCGCCTCATCAATAATCACGGCAAATCGACGATTATTTAAACTGGTATTGATTAAAATAGCTTCCATCACAAATGGGAAGGTTTGAATAGTCACAATAATAATAGGCTTAGCGCTTAATAAAGCCTCTTCTAATTGTTGACTTTTGGATTTACCCACTTGAGCTTTATCTTCATTATTAATTGCTGCAATTAATCCATCCTGATGATCTATTTGCTTAATTGCTTCTTGTAATTGGGCATCTAACACTGTACGGTCAGTTATTACAATCGTTGAATGAAAATAGGGATCACCAGTAGATGTACGAAGTTTTGTTAGGCCGTGAGCGGTCCAGGCAATCGTTGATGTTTTACCAGAACCTGCACTGTGTTCACATAAATAGTTATGACCAGCGCCTTGTGCTTTACAGTCACTAAGCATCTTAGTCACCGCATCAAATTGGTGATAACGCGGGAAAATCAAACGACTATCATCATGATGCTCCGCATAAGCATCAACTTTTCTCTTTACTTCCCAATAAACAAAGGAATGGAAGATTCGTAACCAATTTTGTGGTTGGCAGATAATCTTCCAAAAATAAGATGTTGGATATTGGTTTCCATTAGCGATTGGCGGATTACCTTTATGTCCATTGTTTCCCTGATTAAATGGCAAAAAGAATGTATTTTGACCGTCTAATTTTGTTGTCATTTCAATTTCTTCTTCTGTCATCGCAAAATGCACAATAGCTCCGCGTTTATTAGTCAAAAGAGGTTCTTTATGACGGGCCTTATCTATAGGTAGGCGAGTAGTGCGATATTGCTCTTTCGCATCTTCCAATGTTTGAGTAAAAACGGATTTCAATTCGACGGTCGCCACTGGTAATCCATTAATGAAAAAGACTAAATCAATGCGATTAAAAGAATTATCTGTGGCTGTAGTAAATGATGAATTTTCAGCAGTTTTTACTGAATATACCAGTTCTGGTACCACACGTAAGCGATTTGCTTCAAAATTTGACCGCACTTTTTCATTACGATCATCTTCTGGTTCAGCTTGACTCAGTTGAATATTGCCAGCGCCTGCAAATTGAAAACCTTTACGAAGCAGCATTAATGTGCCTTTTTTCTCTAATTCATCATCAAGACGCTTGAGAACGTCTTCTCGCCAACTTGCTCCACGAGTTTTAAAGCGTTCCAACTTGTCTGGTTGCGTAGCTTCTATCCATGCCCATAAATCAGGCTCATATATTGCAAATTTTTTATTGTATTCACGGCTTTCGCCAACAAGCCAGCCTTGCTTAGCAAGCTCAGCAATAATATGATTTTGAAAGTCTTTTTCTTGAGGATCGCGTTGCATATTAGTTCCTTTATTCCACTAAATCTCTAACATCAATTTGTCCTGTTACTGCATGACAAATAATTGATGCTCGGTATTCTTTTAATTTTTCAACAAGAGAGATTTCTTTTTGTATTAGCAAATCTAACTTTATATTTTCTTTTTCTATATGATTTACGACTTCTATTTGTTCTATTTGAGATGGAAATGCAACTTGAATATTTCCTAATGTCTTCATTCCAATATTTTGTTGTGTTCCATAACTCCAGTTTAAGCACAATGCCTTATAAAATTGAGCGCTTCTAAAAAAATAAAACAAAAATTTATAATTTATTTTTTCGTTTTGGCATCTAAATACAGCTAGAGGAGACCAAATATTAAAGATTTCCTCTGTTTCTACAATCGCAACTTTTCCTGTTGTTGCTCCTGATTTGACCATATAAATGTCGTTTAATTTAGGTGAATATTTTTTACTATATAGCTCGTTTGCTGCAGAAGTAATAAATCCTCGTTTTTTATCAAAATCTATTTTTGAGTTAAAAATAGCTTCAGCAGAAATGAAAGGAATACCGTTATCTACAAATTCAGGAGTTTCATGGGGACCATCAGTAATAGGTATTTCTAATAACCTTTTTACAGCAGTTACAGTCCAATGCTCAGGAACTTCACCCAACCATTCAACACCACTGACTTTCATTTTAGCATTAGGATTAACGCCTTTTGTAACAGCATAGGAAATAATAGACTTACGTTGTTCTTCCAATAGCTCGATCAATTTTTCTTGTTTGGCGATAAGGTTATCGATTTTTTGAGTTTCTTGATCGAGGAAGTTTGCTATTTGAGCTTGTTCTCCTAAGCTAGGAAAGGGAATTTTTATTTTTTTTAATAAGTGAGACTTTATTTGTCGTTGGATAGTTCCTACGCTTAAAGATGCATTCATAAATTCATTAACAATATATTTATCTCTTAGTAAATAATTTAGAAATTTAGGCAGTAATTTTTCTCTATCTGGTGTATATATTAAATAAGCAGGGCTAACAATACCTCTATATTTTGATATGCCGACAGAACCACGCCAAGCCTGTTGGTTATTCATTACAAAATCATCTTGCTCAACAAGTTGGTATTTTTCTAAACTTTCTGCTGGTTTATGTACTAGTCCTCCCCCTTCAGAATATGGAATAACACCTCTATCTAAGTACACAGAAAGTAAATTTTCATTTGGTAAATTTGAAATTTCTTTTTTCTTGAATAGCCAATTAAAGGCAATTTCATTCCAATGTGAGGGAATATTGATTATTCCATTATCTTTATATGCGGGGTATTTATTAAACATTTATAAAACCTCTTAAAATTTGAACTCTTTTAGTGTTTAATTTTGTGTGTACAAGATATTTATACTCTAAATTTCACTTAATAACTCGGCTACCTCTGCAGATAGCACTTTTATCTCTGTTAAAATTTCATTTGGATGACGAGGTTGTTCAAACTGATAAAAATAACGATTGAAATTGATTTCATAGCCTACTTTTCCAACCTTACCATCTTTTGCATCATTCTCACTTTCATCGATTACAGCATCAGGTATGTGTGGTAGGACTTCTTTTTCTATATATGCTTGTATGTCTTGCAATAATGGTACGCGTTCAAAATCAGCTAAATCAGGATCAAATAAGATTTCTCCATCTAGTATAGCTGGCGGTGCATTTGGATCTTTTATACCAAAGGTTTTAATCATGATATTTTTTAATGATTTTGTCATTCGACTGACAGGAGTAAATGGCAGAATTTCAGCTAAGAATTGTGCAAAAGTATAATTACCCAAGTGTGAAACTAAATAATTTTCCATAGCCCTCTGAATTTCACTAGATAATTTTGTAAATTCTTTGCAAGATTTAAATTGCACAATTGATTCTTCGGTAATTGAGATAGTATAGCGTAATGGACGTTGTACTTTGATTTTTCGGTAACCAAATTCTTGATAATCAAAAATTTTACTAATTTCAGATGGAATAAAATCAGTATAAATACGACAAATTTCAGCAATAGCATCATTATCAATAAATTTTGATTTTTTCCCTTCATTTTTTCGCATAGAGGATGCCATACCTGTTGCATCAATGAGTTGAACTTTTCCTTTTCGGTGATCTTCTTTACGATTAGATATTAGCCAGATGTAAGTTCCAATACCTGTACGGAAGAAAATGTCAGTCGGTAAGGCAATAATGGCTTCAAGCAAGTCATTTTCTAAGATAAAACGACGAATTTCACTTTCACCAGAACCTGCATCATTGTTAAATAATGGTGAACCTGAAAGTACAATTGCTCCACGTCCTCCACCATTTTCAGGTGTCTCAAGTTTGGAAATAAGATTTTGTAAAAAGAGCATTGAACCATCACCTACATTTGGTAAACCTGCATGGAAGCGTTGACCTTCTCCCGTTTCTTTTTGGACATCTTCAGCTTCTTTTCCCCAAGATTTACCAAATGGAGGGTTAGAACATTGATAATGGAAGCGCTGATTAGAGAATTGATCGTGTGAAAGCGTGTTTCCTAATTTTATATTAGCTGATAAATCACGGCTAGATTCTCTTTCTAGACGTTTTAATAGCATACTACCTAGTGCTACAGCATAGGTTTCTGGGGTTAATTCTTGCCCATAAGGCACGAGAGTTGGAGCTATTTTGTCTTGTTGCTTAAAGGTTTCAACATAGTTCATCATATCAGTGAGAAATCCAGCAGTACCACAAGTTTGGTCATAAAGTGTGCGGATTGTGCCTTCCGTTTGTCGGAATAACTCATCATCAGGGGAGAGGAGTAGCATAGCGGCAAGATGGACTACATCACGAGGTGTCATAAAATCCTCGGCCCCAGTACCAACTTCAGAACCAAATTTTGAAATTAAATGTTCATAAACGTTACTCATTGTTCGGTCCGATACGGCATTAGGGTGAAGATCAATATTGGCAAAATTTTGACAGATTCTAAATAACAAATTGGCTTTATCAAGTCGAGCTAAAATATTACTAAAATCAAAATGATCAAAAATTGCACGAGCATTTCCCGAGAATTTGCTAATGTAATCTTCTAAATTTGAAAGTGTCTGTGTTGCACCTAAATTGGAAAGATTGTAGTTTGACAGATTATAGAATGGATTTTGGCTTGCTTCTTTAAGCATTAAATTTAAAGATTCTTGTGGGAGATGTTTAAATTGTTCAAAAGCTTCTAACACTTTATCTCGAGTTGGTTCGAGAACACATTCAAGTCGACGAAGTACTGTAAATGGTAAAATAATTTTCCCCATATCTGTATGTGGAAAATCTCCCCATAAATCGTTTGCGTTTTTCCAAATAAAACTTGCAAGGGTTGAGTCTATATTGGAGGTATTTAGGTTAGTTGAGGTATTATTCATATTTAAACCTTAATAATAAATTTATAAAAAATAAGCTCTACTAAATTTAGCAGAGCTTAATCAAAAGTCTAGTTTTAATTCAATATTTTATTAAAAACTGACCGCACTTTTTCGCTGTCTTTTACGCCTGCGGCAGTTTCTACACCAGAATTGAGATCAACCCCTAAGCAACCTTGCTTAATGGCTTGTTCAATATTGTCGGGTGAAATACCACCAGCCAAAATAATTTTGTGTTTCAAGTTTTCAGGAATGACGGACCAATTAAAGGTTTTTCCTGTGCCACCTTGTTGATTAGCGGATTGGCTATCGAAAATATAGCGAGCAATATTTAAATCATCAGTAAAATCAACCGCACTTTGTGTCTCAGTATCGACTGAAATGGCTTTCCAAATTTGTATTTCTTCGGGCAGCTGGTGACGAAGTGCGGTAATAAATTCAGCGGTTTCTGAACCGTGTAGCTGAACAGCATAAAGCTGCAATTGTTTAGCGATTTTTACAATAAAATCAATTTCTTGATTCTGAAACACGCCCACAAAACGAAGTGGTGATGCTGTCACTAATTCTTGAGCTTGACGTAGGCTCACACAGCGTTTTGAATGTTCGACGAAGATTAAGCCGCCGTATAATGCCCCGTTTGCGTAAACCTCTTTGACATCTTGCGTGCGAGTTAAACCGCATACTTTATTTTCGCCAAAAATCACTTCACGCACAGCATTATTTAAATCTGTACTGCCCATTAGGCTGCTGCCGATTAAAAAGCCATGTGCCACTTTTTGCAAATCACGAATTTGGCTGTGATTATAAATACCCGATTCGCTGATAATACGTGCATCAGCAGGAATGCGATCGGCATATTTTTGTGTAAGTTCTACTACGCGGTTTAAATCAACGGTGAGATCGTGAAGATTACGATTGTTAACACCGATGATTTTTGCACCTAATGCAAGGGCACGTTCAAACTCTTCTTCGTTGCTGGTTTCTGTCAATACCCCCATGCCGAGAGAATGTGCCAGATCAGCCAGTACGCGATAGGTTTCATCATTCACCACTGAAAGCATCAATAAAATAGCATCAGCTTGATAGTAGCGCGCAAGATACACCTGATATTCGCTGATCATAAAATCTTTACACAATACAGGTTGTGAGACAACGTCACGTACTTGCGGCAAATAGTCAAATTTACCTTGAAAGTATTTCTCATCCGTTAGCACAGAAACAGCTGACGCATAATGTTTATATACATTGGCGATTTCATCTAAATTAAATTCATTACGAATTAATCCTTTAGAAGGTGAAGCTTTCTTGCATTCTAAAATATAAGCCGGTTTTTGATGTGTGCCTTTAGCCAACGCATCATAAAAAGAGCGGTCAGATTTTTGAATGTTTTCTTTAAATTGTGAAAGCGGAAATTCAGCTTCCTTTGCTTTAACCCATTGTGCTTTGTCTAAAACGATTTTTTGTAGCACCGTAGCAGAGTCAATTGGTTTGGTGAAATCTTGGGAGATCATAGTTTTCTTCTAGTTGTAGTTATCGCAACATTAATAATTCGTTAAGTTTTGTAGTGTCTCAAATGCTTTGCCTGATGCAAGATGAGCCAATACATTTTGAACATTTTGTTTTAAGTCATCATGACCAAATAATTTCAACAATAATGCCACATTTGCGGCTACCGCATTAGCGTGTTCAGCTTTGCCTTTACCTTGTAAAAGAGCGGTCAGATATTGGGCATTTTCTTGCGGTTCGCCACCACGTAAACTTTCTAAAGATTGTGTTTTTAAACCAAAATCTTCTGGCGTTAAGGTGAAGTAGTCAATTTTGCCGTTTTTAATTTCTGCCACTTGCGTTTCACCGTGTACGGCGACTTCATCAAGACCGGCACCATGAACGACAAAAGTATGTTGATGACCTAATGCGACAGCGGTTTCAGCATAGGTTTTCACTAGTTCAGGGGCATACACACCAAGCAAATGATAAGTTGGGCGAGCAGGGTTAATTAATGGACCTAAAATATTAAAAAGCGTACGTGTTTTTAATGCCGCACGAACAGGGGCCACATGTTTAAACCCACTGTGATATTGTTGAGCAAATAAGAAACATACGCCAATATCATCAAGCGCTTGACGAGCTTGTTCTGGTGTGACATTCACATTTACACCGAGTGCGGTTAATACATCACTGGCACCTGATTTGCTTGATACGCTACGGTTGCCGTGTTTTGCCACTTTGGCACCCATAGAGGCTGCAACAATGGCACTCGCAGTAGAAATATTAATTGTGTTTTGACCATCACCGCCAGTACCCACAATATCCGCAAAAGGGTAGTCAGGTCGAGGGAATGATTTGGCATTTTGCAAGGATGCCGATACCGCACCACTTAATTCCTCAATGGTGGCACCACGTACTTTTAACGCAATCAGCATGGCAGCGATTTGTTCGTTATTGAGCTCGCCTTGCATAATGGCATTAAAAATGACCGCACTTTCTTCTTTATTAAGTGTTTTTCCACTGTAAAGTTGTTCTAATAATTGAGCCGTTTGCATAATCTCGTCCTTTATACGTAAATATCGTAATCTAAATCGCGTGCTTCATCGCCAGTCATACCACGGAAACCCCAACAATGCGCCGGTTGTTCTTTAATCGTAATTTCAACGTTGTGAGATTTAATACCAATTTTGTATTCGAGTTCGCTGAAGAGCATTTTGATTAAACGTTTTTTTGTACCTTCCATACGACCTTGCATGAGGTTAATTTCAATAACGGTGTAATCATCGTTACGATCGATAGGATAAAGAAAATCTTCTTTATCTAAACATAAGAAACGAATCGCATGCTTTCCACGAGGAATGTCTAAACCAAGGTTTAAACAGTTATAAATTACTTCAGCAATATCTTGACGACGAGGTGCAAGCACTTCTTTTAATCCATATACGGTAATCATTTTTCTTCCTTAATCTCTGTTTAATAACCATTCCACAGATTGTTGTAATAATTTGGAACCTTGCACAGTAAGGATGCTTTCTGGGTGGAATTGGAAAGCACAAATTGGCAGGGTTTTATGACGAATAGCCATCACGATACCATTGTAATCGGCATTGACAATAAATTCGTCAGGCAGATTTTTACCCATTAAAGAGTGATAACGGGCCACAGGCATTGGGTTGGCAATATCTTTAAACATGGCTTGGTTATCGTGTTGAATGCGCGATACTTTACCATGTAATACTTCGCCTGCATGTACAACCTCTCCACCAAAGGCTTGAATAAGCGCTTGATGGCCTAAGCAAATACCAATAATTGGCACATCATTTTTTAAACGTTCAATGAGCGGGAGCAAGATACCTGCTTCAGCCGGAGTACCTGGTCCTGGAGAGAGTGCAAGAATCGTATCCGGTGTATTTAATG
Organism: Parahaemophilus parainfluenzae; assembly: GCA_963537955.1. GTDB lineage: Bacteria > Pseudomonadota > Gammaproteobacteria > Enterobacterales > Pasteurellaceae > Haemophilus_D > Haemophilus_D parainfluenzae_AJ. The sequence continues at coordinate 28,912 of CAUTFW010000009.1, forward strand.
CCTCTTGTACCACTTGCTCTAAATTGGTGTCATTACGATAAATTTTTACGTTATGCCCAAGTACACGGAATTGATCCACTAAGTTATAAGTGAATGAATCAAAATTATCTAAAAAGAGAATATTAGCCATAATTTATCGTCCTTATTTTGCTTGGGTATTGATTTGTTTGATTGCTTTAAGCACTGCAGCCGCTTTATGGCGAGTTTCATCCGCTTCCATTTGAGGATCAGAATCTAATACTTCACCACAACCTGCTTGAATATGGGCAATGCCATTTTGTACAAAGGCAGAACGAATCACGATACAGGTATCAAAACGACCATCAGAGGTGAGATAACCGACTGCACCACCGTAGCTGTGACGTTTTTGCTGTTCAAATTGATAGATTAACTGCATCGCTTTGATTTTAGGCGCACCAGTTAACGTCCCCATATTCATACAAGCTTGATAAGCGTGTAAGGCATCAAGTTCAGGACGAAGTTTACCTACCACGCGAGAAACCAAATGCATGATGTGCGAATAGCGATCTACTTGCATTAATTCGGCGACTTTACGTGTACCGCTTTGGCAAACACGAGCAATGTCATTACGGGCTAAATCCACCAACATTAAATGTTCGGCTTGTTCTTTATGGTCAAGACGTAATTCTAATTCCAAGCGTGCATCTAATTCTGGGTCAATATTACCATGTGCATCAAAACCACGTGGGCGGGAACCTGCAATTGGGTAAATTTCTAATTGGCGATTGTCTGGTGCATATTTCAACGCACTTTCTGGTGATGCACCGAATAAAATGAAATCCTCATCGTTCATGTAGAACATATAAGGGCTTGGATTGTTAAGTTTTAATTGTGCGTAGCTCGCAAGAGTATTTGGGCAAGCTAATGAAAAACGGCGAGATGGCACAATTTGGAACACATCACCAATATTAATATGATGTTTTAATGCTTTGACAATGCCGATAAATTCAGGATCTTCAAAGTTGGTGCTGACCTCATCACTTGCCGCTTTAATGGAAAGTACGCCATCAATATTTCTTAATTTTTGTGCAATAGAAAGTGTCGTTTTTGCGACTTCCACTTGCTCTTCTTGGCTAAAACAAAAGCTTTTTAATGTGGCTTGTTGGCTTTGGTGATCGATGGTGATTAAGTTTTCTGCAAGATAGAAACTGTAATCCGGGCAGTTAATGCCATCATCTTTTAATTCAACACCTTGCATTGGAATAAAATTTGCCACCAAATCATAAGCAAATAAACCACCTAAAAAGACGGGTGTGCTGCTATGTTGATAATGGTTAGAAATGACACGAAGTCCATCAAAAATGGTTGCAGCTTGTAATTTGCTGTCTTCATCTAATTGATTGTCGAGCGGCGCAAATTGTACAGAAAATTCATTCTCAAAATTGACCGCACTTACGGTACCGAGTTGGCTTAATACAGGATGAATTTCGTTTAACACTTGTTTTCCGTTCGCATTTAGCGCTCTAAATGTCACTTGATTGCCTAAGCAAGTAATTTTAACGGCCGCATTAATTAGAATAAGACTTTGTAAGCTATTTTTGCTACCAATTTCAGCAGAGTCGAGGAGGAGAGAATTTGAGTTCTGTTGGCATAATGTATTAAAAATTGCGGTGGTGTCGGCATGATAGGGAACCGGTTGAGAGGTCACCGCAATAAATGGGGTGTTTTTCATAATGAATCCTTTATTTTGAACTTTTGCACTATTAAACTAGTACACAATGCATAAGTCAAGAAAATAATCAAAAAATTGGCGTAATTTTACAATATTTTTTTAATTTTTAAGCAACAAGATTAGAAATAGAGATTTTCTGTCAGAAAAAAAGCCATTTTGAGGCATATCTCAAAATGGCTTAATAGAAGAAGTAGATTCAGTGATTAGAGAGAGGCAATAATCTCATCGATTTTATTTCTTGCTGAACGTTGTGCTTTTTCAATCGCTTCAGCACCTAATCCGATACCTTTTGCATAAGCAAACTGAACATCGGTAATGCCAACAAAACCTAAAATCGCTTTTAAGTAATTTGTTACGTTATTGTTTTCATCATACATGCCACCAAAACTTGCTAATACAATCGCTTTTTTACCTTGAAGTAAACCTTCAGGGCCATTTGCGGTGTATTGGAACGTTACACGAGGGCGAGCAATAAAATCAAAATAGGATTTAAGTTGTGTTGGGATGCCTAAGTTATACATTGGCGCCCCAATGACGATAATATCCGCAGCCTTTAATTCAGCCACTAATTCATCAGATAAGGCTAAAAGTGCATTTTCTTCTGCTGTTTTAGGTTCGCCACGTACTGCAGTTGCCGCTGTTGCATCAAAATGGGGAAGTTGTTGCGCCGCTAAATCACGTACCACAATGTTGTGACCTTTTAATTTTTCAATGGTGTAATCGGCTAATTTATTGCTTTGAGAGTTATCTGCAAGGATGCTTGATTTTAATACTAATACGTTCATAGAGTTTCCTTTAATTTGTATTTATCAAAAGTGCGGTCATTTTATCGGAAATTTTGAATAGATAAAGTCACTATCAGGAAAATCATTGTTTACTCATTGGAAAGAATTCAGCGAGATATTAACAAGTGTGGTGGAAAGTGTTAAAATTCTCCGCCGCACTTGGTTTGCTCGATAGTGGGAGTGAATGAAAGTGCGGTTTGTTTTTAATCATTATTTGCATGTTGCCTTTCGTATGGGCGACCACTGTATAAGGAAAAATTATGCCTATTATTACTTTACCGGACGGTTCTAAACGTGAATTTGATCGTCCAGTTTCTGTGTTAGAAGTGGCTCAAGATATCGGAGCCGGTCTTGCCAAAGCAACCATTGCGGGTCGTGTAAACGGCGTACGTCATGATGCTTGTGACATCATCAATGAAGATGCCAACCTTGAAATTATTACTGCAAAAGATGAAGACGGTTTAGAAATTATTCGTCACTCTTGCGCACACTTGCTTGGTCACGCTATCAAACAATTATTCCCAGATGTCAAAATGGCAATCGGTCCAACGATTGAAAATGGCTTCTATTATGACGTGGATTTAGATCGTTCTTTAACGCAAGAAGACATTGATGCTATCGAAAAACGTATGCTTGAATTGGCGAAAACCAATTATGACGTCATCAAAACTCCGGTAAGCTGGCAAGAAGCAAGAGATACTTTTGAAAAACGCGGCGAGCCATACAAAATGGCTATCTTAGATGAAAATATCGAACGTACCGCAACGCCTGCGCTTTATCATCACGAAGAATACATTGATATGTGTCGTGGGCCACATGTGCCGAATATGCGTTTCTGTCAACACTTCAAATTAATGAAAGTGGCAGGTGCGTACTGGCGTGGTGATAGTAAAAATAAAATGTTACAACGTATCTATGGTACGGCTTGGGCTGATAAAAAACAATTAGCGGAATACTTAACTCGCTTAGAAGAAGCAGCAAAACGTGACCACCGTAAAATCGGTAAAGCGTTAGATTTATATCATATGCAAGAAGAAGCACCGGGTATGGTGTTCTGGCATAACGATGGTTGGACAATTTTCCGCGAATTAGAAACCTTCGTTCGTACTAAATTAAAAGAATACGATTATCAAGAAGTGAAAGGTCCGTTTATGATGGACCGCGTGTTATGGGAAAGAACCGGTCACTGGCAAAACTACGGCGATTTGATGTTTACTACACAATCAGAAAACCGTGAATATGCGATTAAACCAATGAACTGTCCAGGTCACGTTCAAATCTTTAACCAAGGTTTAAAATCTTACCGTGATTTACCAATCCGCATGGCGGAATTTGGTTCTTGTCACCGTAATGAACCATCGGGTTCTTTACACGGTTTAATGCGTGTACGTGGTTTCACTCAAGATGATGCCCACATTTTCTGTACTGAAGATCAAATTGAAAGTGAAGTAACTAGCTGTATCAAAATGGTTTACGACATTTACAGCACTTTCGGTTTCCAAAATATTCAGGTGAAATTATCTACTCGTCCTGAAAAACGTATCGGTGCTGATGATATGTGGGATCGTGCAGAAGCAGGTCTTGCAGCAGCATTAGCGCATAACGGTCTTGAATATGAAATTCAAGCCGGTGAAGGTGCATTCTATGGTCCTAAAATTGAGTTTGCATTACGTGACTGCTTAGATCGTGAATGGCAATGCGGTACTATCCAATTAGACTTTGCATTACCAGGTCGTCTAAATGCTTCTTATGTAGCTGAAGACAATGACCGTCGTACACCAGTTATGATTCACCGTGCGATTTTAGGTTCGATTGAGCGTTTCATCGGTATTATTACTGAAGAATATGCGGGTTTCTTCCCAGCATGGTTAGCGCCAGTTCAAGCGGTTGTGATGAATATTACAGATAGCCAAGCAGACTACGTGCAAAAAGTCGTGAAACAACTTTCTGATGCTGGATTACGTGTTAAAGCAGATTTACGTAATGAGAAAGTCGGCTTTAAGATCCGTGAACACACCTTACGTCGCGTACCTTATATGCTTGTTTGCGGTGATAAAGAAATCGCTGAAGGCAAAGTGGCTGTACGTACCCGTAAAGGTGCAGATTTAGGCACTTTCACGATTGAAGAATTTGCTGAAATCTTAAAATCCCAAGTAAGACAACGTGAGTTGAAATTATTGGGTGAAGAGTAATTAATTCTTTAAAATCTTAATTAAAAATGACCGCACTTTGATGTGCGGTTTTTTATATTCACGGTATAAAAATAAACTCAAGCCTCTCTTTCTTCTATATAATAGCCTTATCACAAGGAGGCGAATATGACAGCTCAAATTCAACAATTAACACCAGAATTAACTTTAGAACGTATCAATGAAATTCCTGTTTTAGCTTTAAATCACTCTGTAGGTTCCGCCCGAATTGCACTACAAGGGGCACAGCTATTAAATTGGAAACCTAAAGGGGTAGAGCAGGATATTTTTTGGTTAAGTGAGATTGAACCTTTTACACAAGGTGTCGCGATTCGTGGTGGTGTACCACTTTGTTACCCTTGGTTTGGTGGCGTTAAACAACCTTCACACGGTACAGCTCGTTTACGTTTTTGGCAATTAAGCGATTATGAGCTCCAAGCAAATAAAGTGCGGTTAGAATTTTCACTCTTTTCTGAATATGGTGTGATTGAAGCCAAAATGAAAATGGAATTTACCGATAAATGCACAATGACTTTAACGCATTTAGGCCAAGAACCAGCTCAAGCAGCATTACACAGTTATTTTAATATCAGTGATATTTCACAAATTGAAGTCCAACATTTACCAAACCGTTGTTATGACTCATTACAGGGTAAACATACAGATGTTCCTTCAACACGCAGAATAGAACAAGGCGTCGATTGTATTTATACATTAGAGGAAGATAAAACATTCTTGGTGGATAAAGCATTTAATCGACGTATTCAAATTACCCATCATCATGCCGATTCAATTGTGCTATGGAATCCTTGGGAAAAAACGCCAAGTGCAATGAAAGCAGATGGATATCGAAATATGGTGTGTATTGAAACTGCGAGATTAGAGAAATTACTTCAATTTGGTGAAAGTATTTCTGCTGAAATAAGTGCTTTACCAGTTGATATTTAAAGGAATAGAAATCCTTGTTGCATAAACGTGGCAAATACTATAAAATTTTGCCCGTTTTTTGTTTGTTTTTATAGCAAATGATTTAATAAATCTTCTGTTTAAAGACAGTTGATTTTTTCTTAAATAAATAGAAGGAATAACATTATCAAAACCGTAAAAAAAGCTCCGGCAGCTAACCGCCCGAATCGCATTAACGATGAAATTCGAGTAAAAGAAGTTCGTTTGATTGACCAAGATGGTGAACAAGCGGGGATTGTATCAATTCAACAAGCCTTAGATATGGCAGAACAAGCAGCGCTTGATTTAGTTGAGATCAGTCCGAATGCCGAACCACCGGTTTGTCGTATTATGAACTACGGCAAGTTCCTCTATGAGAAGAGCAAAACTGCAAAAGAACAGAAGAAAAAACAAAAAGTTGTACAAGTGAAGGAAATTAAATTCCGTCCAGGTACTGACGAAGGTGACTACCAAGTTAAATTACGTAGCTTAATTCGTTTCTTAGAAGATGGCGATAAAGCGAAAATTACCGTACGTTTCCGTGGTCGTGAAATGGCTCACCAAGATATCGGTTTAGACGTATTAGAACGCGTTAAAAACGATTTGGCTGATATTTCTGTGGTGGAATCTGCACCAGGTAAATTAGAAGGTCGCCAAGCGGTAATGGTGTTAGCACCTAAGAAAAAATAATTTTTTATTTAGATTTAATCTAGATAATCGAATTTTCACTTCGGTGAGAATACAACTGCACATTGGGCAAACTACGCAGCCTAATTGCTTTTGGAGAAGGGCAATTCAATTTGCCATATTGGAATAATTAGTGCTTACAAGTAATCTTCGGATTCGCCTAATTATGTGTTTAACTTAAAATGCGGAGTTATTTTAACAATGCCTAAAATTAAAACAGTACGTGGTGCTGCTAAGCGTTTCAAAAAAACAGCTTCTGGCGGTTTCAAACGTAAACAATCTCACTTACGTCATATTTTGACTAAAAAGACAACTAAACGTAAACGTCATTTACGTCATAAATCAATGGTTGCGAAAGCAGACCAAGTTTTAGTAGTAGCTTGCTTACCATACGCATAAGCCGTTATTTAAGCAAAACGTACGATTAGTTAAATTAGTTAAAAATATTACATAGGAGATTAAATAATGGCTCGTGTAAAACGTGGTGTTATTGCAAGAGCACGCCATAAGAAAGTTCTTAAGGCTGCTAAAGGTTATTATGGTGCACGTTCACGCGTGTATCGCGTTGCTTTCCAAGCGGTGATCAAAGCTGGTCAATACGCATATCGTGACCGTCGTCAACGTAAACGTCAATTCCGTCAATTATGGATTGCACGTATCAACGCTGCGGCTCGTCAAAATGGTTTATCTTACAGCAAATTCATCAACGGCTTGAAAAAAGCGTCTGTTGAAATCGACCGTAAGATCCTTGCTGATATCGCTGTATTCGACAAAGTAGCGTTCGCTGCATTAGTTGAAAAAGCAAAATCTGCACTTTAATTTTTTAAAGTTTAGATTCAAAAAATTAGGACGCTGAAAAGCGTCCTTTTTTATTACCTCCAGAAAAGAAAAAACCGCTACTCAAAACTTGAATAGCGGGGAGGTCTTAATTTATAAGAAACTTCAAAAAGATAACTGCAATATGCAGTGCACTAGCAATGTATCAGACTGTGTGTTTTTGAAATAGTTCGATATTTTTGAAAAAATTTTTAAAAATATCAAAATTAAACCAAAATGAACGAATTTAGCCCTTTATAAAGGCAATAATTTGCTCTTCTATTCCTTTTTCATCTAATTTAATTTCAGCAAGTGCTTCCTGTTGTGTGCCTTGCGGAATAAAAATATCAGGTAAACCAAGCTGTAAAAGTGCGGTTGTTTTTCCATGAGAATTTAGCACTTCTGAAACAGCAGAGCCTGCACCACCTTGAATCGCATTTTCTTCCAATGTCACAATGAAGTCGTGGGTATCCGCCATTTCTAGAATGCGAGATTCATCAATTGGTTTCACAAAGCGCATATCGACAACAGTCGCATTGAGTTTTTCTGCCACAGATAAAGCGGCAGGTAAGAGTGTGCCAAAATTCAGAATCGCGATTTTTTCACCCTGACGAACCATTTTTGAACGACCAATTTCTAATTCAGCAAGTGGGGTTAATTCTACGCCGATTGCATTTCCACGCGGATAACGTACCGCAGCCGGTTTACCACATTTATAACCGGTATAAAGCATTTGGCGACATTCATTTTCATCACTTGGTGTCATAATGATCATATTTGGAATGCAGCGCATAAAACTTAAATCAAACGCACCTTGGTGAGTTTGACCATCAGCACCTACGATACCAGCACGATCGATGGCAAAGAGAACAGGTAAGTTTTGAATAGCAACATCGTGAATAAGCTGATCATAAGCACGTTGTAAGAAGGTAGAATAAATTGCCACAACAGGTTTATAACCGCCAATTGCAAGACCCGCTGCAAAAGTGACAGCATGTTGCTCTGCAATGGCAACATCAAAATATTGTTGTGGGAATCGTTCTGAAAATTCTACCATGCCAGAACCTTCACGCATTGCAGGAGTGATGCCCACTAATTTATCGTCTTGTTCTGCCATTTCACATAACCAATCGCCAAAGATTTTTGAATAGGTTGGTTTGGCGTTTGATTTAGGCAGTTGTCCACTGATTGGGTCAAATTTGGGTACACCATGGAAGCCAATTGGATCTTTTTCTGCAGGCTCGTAACCTTTCCCTTTTTTGGTTTTAATGTGTAAGAATTGGGGCCCTTTGAGATCGCGCATATTGCTTAAAGTAGCAATTAATTCATCAATGTTATGCCCGTCAATTGGTCCAATATAGTTAAAACCGAGCTCTTCAAAAAGCGTACTTTCTGGCGAGAACATCACGCCTTTCATGTGTTCTTCGGTTTTCTTCATAAAGTTTTTAACAGTCGGTACTTTATCTAAGATTTTTTTACTGCCGTCACGAACCGTTGAATACAATGAACCAGAGAAAATACGGGCAAGGTGATTATTCAATGCCCCCACATTTTCAGAAATGGACATTTCATTGTCATTTAAAATGACCAACATATCAGTATGTAAAGAACCTGCATGGTTTAAGGCTTCAAATGCCATCCCCGCAGTAATTGCACCATCACCAATTACACAAACGGTTTTACGACCCGCATTTTCACGTTCGGCAGCAACGGCAATCCCTAGTCCTGCACTGATTGAAGTGGAAGAGTGACCAACACTTAATACATCAAACTCACTTTCTTCACGCCAAGGGAAAGGATGAATCCCACCTTTTTGGCGAATGGTGGACATTTGATCACGACGACCTGTCAAAATTTTATGTGGATAAGCTTGATGGCCCACATCCCAAATTAATTGATCAAAAGGGGTTTTGAAAATGTAGTGTAGTGCAACCGTTAATTCAACGGTACCAAGACCTGATGCCAAATGACCACTAGTTTGACTAACGGACTCCAACAGATAACTCCGTAATTCCTGACAAAGCTGCGGAAGCTGCTCTTTATTCAACAGACGCAAATCTTCCGGCGAATTAATTAAGGATAAAAGAGGATAGTTGTTCATATATTCGTTAGTCCTAAAATGTGAAAAAAGTGACCGCACTTTGAGAAATCAAAATAAGCGCTGTCACCATTAACTTTTACGATTGACAATAAATTCAGCTAATGCACGCAATGCAGTGGTATCAAAAGGTAAATTGTCTAATTCATGTAAGGCAGTTTGATAGAGTTCTTGGGCTTTTTGTTTCGCGCCATCTAATCCTAACAGCTTTGGATAAGTGCTTTTATCTAAACCTAAATCAGATCCCACCGGTTTACCGATTTCCGCACTGTCGCCTTCAATATCTAAAATGTCATCTTGCACTTGGAAAGCCAGACCAATAGCTTGTGAATAATGTTCTAGTTGTTGCTCTAATTCTTTGTTTTCAAAGTGAGGCGAACAGATAAAACCCAGTTTCAATGCTGCCGTCAGCAATGCACCAGTTTTGTTGCGATGAATAAGCTCTAATTCGGTTAAATTAACTTGTTTATGCTCAGAAATTAAATCTAAACTTTGCCCTAAACACATGCCTTGTACGCCAGATGCTTGAGCCAATACTTTCACTAATTGCAATTTTTGTTCTGCTGAAAGAAAAGGAGCTTGCGTAAGAATTTCAAAGGCAAAAGCTTGCAATGCATCGCCAGCTAAAATAGCCGTAGCTTCATCAAAAGCGATATGACAAGTTGGTTGACCACGACGAAGTTCATCATTGTCCATTGCAGGCAAATCATCATGGATTAAAGAATAAGCATGAATAGCTTCAATGGCTGCTGCCGCATAATCTAAAGCGGACATTTCTGCGCCCAGCATTTTTCCCGTTGCATAGACAAGAAAAGGACGAACGCGTTTGCCGCCTAGCAATAAGCCATATTTCATGGCATCACGCAAAGGGGCATTATAAGAGTCAATTTCTTCAAATTGATTGGCTAAAAACTGATTAATGCGATCTTGAACTTGTTTAAGTTCAGTGCCGAATTGATAACTCATGGATTACTCGTCCCCTTGATAATCACTTAATGGGGCGGTTTCGCTTTTTTGTAATAAAATTTGAATACGTTGTTCTGCTTGTTGCAAGCGCTCTTGACCAAGTTGAGCCAATTTAATACCGTTTTCAAATTCTTTCAGCGCATCTTCCAATGGTAATTCACCGCTTTCAAGTTTTGTCACAATGGTTTCTAATTGTGCAAGTGTTGTTTCAAAATCAGGTTCAGCATTTGCTGGTTTACGCGCCATTAAATTATCCTTTTCAGATGAATAAATTGCTCCGTATTGTACTTGATTTTTATAGGGATGTTAAAAACTTATTTCAAAGTGCGGCCAGTTTTTCGTGAGAATTTGAACTTTGTGGGAGCTGGAATTTAGCGTACAATACGGCCATTTTTTATTATTCACAGATTATTATGAAATTTATCGTTAAACTTTTTCCTGAAATTATGATTAAAAGCGAAACCGTGCGTAAGCGTTTCGCGAAAATTTTGACTTCTAATATCCGCAATATTTTACAGAAATATGATGAAGAAACGGCGGTTGTTCGTCATTGGGATTACATCGAAGTGCGGTCAAAAAATGAAGCAAATCGTGAGGAGTTGATTGCGCTTTTACAACGCATTCCAGGTATTCATCATTTTTTAGAAGTAGAAGAAAAACCGTTTACCGATTTACATCATATCTTTGAGTTGACCTTAGCGGATGTTGCTACTCAACTTGAAAACAAAACCTTTTGTGTACGTGTAAAACGCAAAGGAAAACATGATTTTAGTTCCATTGAAGCAGAACGTTATATCGGTGGTGGTTTAAATCAGCATATTGAAAGTGCAAAAGTACGCTTAAAAAATCCCGATGTGACTGTTCGTATTGATATTGAAGATGACAAAATGATGCTGGTGAAAGCTCGTCATGTTGGTCTTGGAGGTTATCCAATTGGGACACAAGAAGATGTGCTTTCATTGATTTCAGGGGGCTTTGACTCAGGCGTATCCAGTTATATGCTTATTCGTCGTGGTTCGCGTGTGCATTATTGTTTCTTCAATTTAGGTGGAGCAGCCCATGAAATTGGCGTGAAACAAATGGCTTACCATATTTGGAATCGTTATAGCTCATCCCATAAAGTCCGCTTTATTGCTATTCCTTTTGAAGGCGTAGTGGGCGAGATTTTAGAGAAAGTCGATAACGGCCAAATGGGCGTCGTGTTAAAACGAATGATGGTGCGCGCTGCAAGTAAAGTTGCACAACGTTTTGATATTCAAGCTATCGTTACCGGTGAGGCGCTCGGACAAGTTTCGAGCCAAACTTTAACCAATTTACGTTTAATTGATGAAGCATCTGATGCTTTAGTATTACGCCCACTCATTACTCATGATAAAGAACAAATTATCGCGATGGCGAAAGAGATCGGTACGGATGATATTGCCAAATCGATGCCTGAATTTTGTGGGGTGATTTCTAAAAATCCAACGATTAAAGCGGTACGTGAAAAAATTCTTGAAGAGGAAAATCACTTTGATTTTGGTGTGTTAGAAAGTGCGGTTGAAAATGCACAATATTTAGATATCCGTCAAATTGCAGAAGAAACCGAGAAAGAAGTGGTAGAAGTGGATACCATTTCGGTGCTTGGTGAAAACGATATTATTTTAGATATTCGTAGCCCAGAAGAGACAGATGAAAATCCATTTGAATCAGACGAGCATCAAGTGATGCAATTACCGTTTTACAAATTATCTTCGCAATTCGGCTCATTAGATCAGAGTAAAAATTACGTGCTTTATTGTGAACGAGGCGTGATGAGTAAATTGCAAGCGCTTTATTTAAAAGAAAATGGTTTCACGAATGTGAGAGTTTTTGGGAAAAAATAAGCAAAAAATGACCGCACTTTAACGTGCGGTTTTTTTATTCGTAATCTAATTCACCAACTAATTCATCGATAGCTTTGGCAAGTAATGTCCGATCATGACGATAGCTGATATCATCTGCATTCAAGCGTTTAGCCAAGATTTTAACGGAAGAAATGGCAGACAAATCGACCGCACTTTTTTCACGATAAGGAGTAATGACACCATCAATAATGGATTCGCCAACAATTTCATGAATTTTCTGAATGCGATCAGCCAGTGAAAGATGAGATGCCGCGCCAATTTCTATACCTAAATTATCAATAAAAATCACTTTTGCTTTGCTGTTACGAAGAGCAGTCGCTAATTCAGGTAGCAATAGTGGCGGCATAATACTCGTCATAAAGCTTCCAGGTCCAAGTAAAATGACTTCTGCTTGTTCTAATGCACTAATCGCTTCCTGTGCAGCTTTAACCATTGGCACTAAGAAAAGTGATTGGGGTAATTCTGTTAAATTATCAATGCTTACTTCACCTACGATACTTGAACCAGAACCTAAACTCGCAGCAAGATGAACAGGCTCTTCTGACATGGGAATAATGTGAGATTTTACTTTGAGTAATTCACGAATTAAGTTAATGGCTTCAATAGGGCGAATATGCATATCTTCTAAAGCTTTAAGCATTAAATTGCCTAAATTATGTCCAGAAAGTTCACCTTCGCCAGTGAAGCGGTATTCAAATAGTGCAGATGCCGTGCTTGGCTCAATGATGATCTGGTTTAAGCAATTACGTAGATCGCCCCATGCAATACCACCTTGTTCTTGACGGATTCGACCTGTTGAACCGCCGTTATCTGTGGTGGTGACAATACCGGTTAAACGTTCTTTCATGAAACTAAGTGCCGATAATACACGCCCTAATCCATGACCACCACCAATGGCAACAATATGTTTGATTTCGTCTAAATGTTCATGACGGCTGTGACGAGATAAATCAGACATTTTTCTTCCTTTTTTACCTATAAATTATTATAAAAAACAATGTTATATATTCTGTTATATAAGTTAATTCTATTATTTTTATCAATATAGTGAGGTTATTCTATCAAATTATTGCTATTAACCGCTTGCTTTTATTACAATACAAACACAATTTATTTTTAACGCATAACTCCGAGCTTGTTTAGCCTAAGTTTCACAAGAAATACGGCGGTAAGCCAATAACGCAGTATGTTATTCAGGGATACGCTGGAAACGGTTTATCCTCTCCATATTTAGAAAGGTGTAAAATGCAATCCATTCCTATTAAAAACGTGGGAGAGTCTCGCTTGGTCGATCCTTTCCAACGCCAATATTACTATCTACGACTGTCGATTACCGATCAGTGTAATTTTCGTTGTACCTATTGTTTGCCTGATGGTTATCAACCCGAAGCTAACAAGCCAAGTTTCTTAACTTTAAAAGAAATTACCCATCTTGCTCAAGCCTTTGCTGAAATGGGCACAGAAAAGATCCGTTTGACCGGCGGAGAACCCACTCTACGCAAAGATTTTATTCCTATTGCAGAAAGTATTGCGAACATTGATGGCATTCGTCAATTGGCTGTTACGACTAACGGCTATCGTATGGCAAAAGATGTCGCTGATTGGAAAAAAGCGGGGATTACCTCTGTTAATGTGAGTGTGGATAGTCTTGATCCAAAAATGTTTCATCAAATCACCGGCATCAATAAGTTTGATGACATAATGCGTGGTATCGATCGTGCATTTGAAGTGGGCTACAACAAAGTTAAAGTCAATTCAGTTTTGATGAAAAATTTGAATAACAAAGAGTTTGACCAATTTCTTGCTTGGGTGAAAGATCGCCCAATTCAAATGCGTTTTATCGAGCTGATGCAAACCGGTGAAATGGATAGTTTCTTTAAAAAACACCATCTTTCAGGACAAGTATTGGCGGAGAAATTGCTACAAAATGGTTGGCAATTACAACACAAATCCCATACTGATGGTCCTGCTAAAGTCTTCACGCATCCTGATTATGCAGGCGAAATTGGCTTAATTATGCCTTATGAGAAGAATTTCTGCGCAAGTTGTAATCGTCTCAGGGTGTCAGCGAAGGGCAAACTTCATCTTTGTTTATTTGGTGAAGAAGGCATTGAATTACGTGATTTATTGCAATCACATGAGCAGCAAGATATTTTGCAAGCCCGTATTTTCGCTGCACTTCAAGGCAAACGCGAACATCATTATTTGCATATCGGTGATAGTGGCGTAAGAAATCATTTAGCTTCTATCGGTGGCTAAAAGAAAATAGGTGAATGTTGCTATTCACTTATTTTGCTTTTGTCACACATGTAAAACATTCAATATTTTAACCGCACTTTATTTTATTATGACTACATTTACGCATATCAATTCTCAAGGCGAAGCCAATATGGTGGATGTTTCTGCAAAGGCAGAGACCGTTCGTGAAGCTCGTGCTGAAGCCATTGTAACCATGTCAAAAGAAACTCTTTCCATGATTGTGGAAGGCAAACATCACAAAGGCGATGTATTTGCTACTGCTCGTATTGCAGGTATTCAAGCCGCAAAACGTACTTGGGAACTTATCCCGCTTTGCCATCCCTTATTACTTTCTAAAGTAGAAGTAAATTTAGAACCGTTACTTGAAACAAATCAAGTTCGCATTCAATCGCTTTGTAAATTAACCGGAAAAACCGGCGTAGAAATGGAAGCATTAACGGCAGCAAGTGTGGCAGCCTTAACCATTTACGATATGTGTAAAGCCGTACAAAAAGACATGGTGATTGAGCACGTTCGACTGTTAGAAAAGAGCGGTGGAAAATCTGGTCATTTTATTGCGGAGGAAAAATAAGATGTTAAATGTTTTATTTTTTGCTCAAACTCGTGAATTAATTGGTGAAGATTCTATTCAGCTTGAAGGCGATTTTGCGACAGCGGAAGCGGTGCGTGAGCATCTTGCTCAAAAAGGTGATAGATGGGCGTTAGCGTTAGAGAAAGGGAAGCTTTTAGTCGCTATCAATCAAACTTTGATGCCATTAGAAAGTGCGGTCAAAAATGGCGATGAAATTGCGTTTTTCCCACCAGTAACAGGGGGCTAAATGACGGATATTCAGATTTCAGTACAAGAACAACCTTTCGATCAAAATGCGGTTTATCAATGGCTTTCTGAACAACATTCAGTTGGTGCAACGGTTATTTTTGTGGGCAAAGTACGCGATCTTAATTTAGGCGATGAGGTATCCAGCTTATACTTAGAACATTATCCCGCCATGACAGAAAAAGCCTTACGTGAAATTGTAGAACAGGCGAAAGCCCGTTGGGATATCCAACGAGTGTCGGTGATTCATCGTGTGGGGCTTTTACATACTGGCGATGAAATTGTTTTAGTCGGTATCAGTTCTGCTCACCGAGGCGATGCTTACCATGCTAATGAATTTATTATGGACTTTTTAAAATCCAAAGCCCCCTTCTGGAAAAAAGAACAAACTAATCAAGGTGAACGTTGGATTGAAGCAAGAGAAAGCGATAAAGAAGCGTTAGAGAAGTGGTAATTCAATATAAAAAATGGTCATTTTTATGGCCATTTTTTATTTTTAATAAAAAACATGTGATAGAGAGATGTGTAATTTAGCTTATTAGTTTATTTATTATTTCTAATCAAAGCGCTCTTTTGTAAATTTTTAGTAAGCTTGTGGTAAATTTTTTGTAAAAAATAAGTTAATTGCTGAATTATTGATTATACTTATTCCGAAATCAATATTTGGTTTTACTTGAGTAGTTATTTTTAGATTATAGGAAAGTTTATTATGAATCATGTTTTTAAAATTATTTGGAATACAGTAAATCAATGCTGGATTGCTGTTTCAGAACTAAGCAAATCTGTGGGTAAATCATCTCAAACAGATAAACGTAAAGCATTAAATGTAATTATTGGGGCTGCGGTTTTAACAGGTGCAACTACAAGTGCGATGGCTGAAACCAATGTTGTTGTAAATGATAAAAATACAGTTGTTGGTGGAACTGGTGCTTTAGTTAATGCAGCCAATGCAGTTGTTTTAGGCACAAACGCAAAAGTAGAGAATGGCGGCAGTAATCCATTAAATAATATTGCAATTGGTAACGAAGCTTACACAAGCAATCGACAAACTATTGCAATAGGTGACAAAGCTAAGGGCTGGGGCTCTGGCGGTATTGCAATTGGTAGTGGTAGTGATGCACCGAATCGTGGTACGGCAGTTGGTTATGGTACAAAAGCAAGTGATGACGGATGGGCTACAGCTATTGGGAATGAAGCAAATGCAAGTGGTCGAGGTTCAGCGGCTATGGGTAATGGTGCCTCATCATCAGGAATAGATTCAGTTGCTATTGGTCACTTAGCGAATGCAAGTAAAGACAGTGCAACAGCTGTGGGTGAAAGAGCAAAAGCAAGCAATAATAGTGCTTCAGCCTATGGTAATCAAGCTGAAGCAACTGGAGAACGCTCAACTGCTCTAGGCATGGGAGCAAAAGCAACAGGAGGAAATACTATTGCAGTAGGTAGTTCGGCAAGAGCTAATGGACATTGGTCTACTGCGATTGGTTTTACCGCTTCGGCAAGTGGTGGTGCTGCAGCAGCTTTTGGATATAATGCAAAAGCTATAGGAGGTGATTCTTTAGCTTTAGGTCAGGGTGTTAATGCAACTGGAATTTACTCCATGGCTATTGGTTATAATGCAAACTCAGATAAATCTGGGTCTGTAGCTATTGGGCTTAGATCAAAATCATCTGCAGAAGATGCTCTAGCTCTTGGAAGAGAATCCAATGCTTCAGGTAGAAGTTCTGTTGCGATTGGTGATAGCACTAAAGCTGAAGGTTATAATTCTGTTGCGATGGGTAGAAATTCTAAAGCGAGTGAAACTAATTCTGCAGCTATTTTAGGAAATGCAACTGGTACAAGCAGTATTGCTATTGGTGGTAATGCGACTGCAGCAAATTCTGTTGCGTTAGGTTCTGATTCTACTAATACTTATGAAGATTCAGTTGCTCTAGGCTCAAGTTCTGCAGGGGCAAAAAATGTATTTGATGATTCTGCAACAAAATTAGAATCTTTTAATGATGATGCAAGTGCTAAAACAATCAGCTATAACGGCACATCTTCATATAAAACGATAATGGATTTTGATTTTGGTGATTCTTTTACTAAAGAATCAACTGGTGCTGTTTCTGTGGGAGATGGCTCGCTTGTTCGCCAAATCCAAAATGTAGGTGCGGGTCGAATTACGGCTACTTCAAATGATGCGGTAAATGGTAGTCAGTTATATCAAGCATATTACAATGCAGGCTTTAACATTCAAAATAATGGTACTGAAACATCACGTATTAATACCCATGGCAAAGTAAATTTTGTGAATGGTGAAAATACTGAAGTTGTTGTAAAAGATGGTGAGAATGCAGCAGAAATTAAAGTGAATGCAAAAGACACTTCAGCATCAGTTGAAGCAGGCTCAGATGCAATTACTGTAACAGTGGGCGAACCAACCAAAGTTACCGGAAAAGATGGTGTAACTGTAACTACAGTAACCAACTATAAAGTGGATCTTTCACAAAAAACTAAAGATGAAATTAAAAATGCGAGTGGTCGTGGATTTAACGTGACTGCAAGTGCATCTGAAGGTACTGTTGTAAATGAAGTGACAGAAGAAACGGTTCAATCTACAGCAACCAAAATAGATAAGTTAACACTTGATGCGGGTAAAAATATTAAATTAACCCACAAAAAAGGCAAGGTTTTAAGTGTTGCAGTATCGGATACGCCAACATTTACTAATGTCACAACAACGGGTGATATCAATGTAGGCGGTACTCTCCATGCACATGGTGGATTGGATGTTCACAACAATCGTATTGTGAATGTGGCCGATCCTAAAGACCCAACTGATGCAGTAAATAAACGTTATGTTGATAATGCAGTGAAAAACATTAATAACAACATTAATCGTTTAGACAATAAAATTGATCACGTTGATCGTCGTTTACGTGCAGGTATCGCAGGTGCGACAGCGATTTCTTTCTTACAACGTCCAAATGAAGCAGGTAAAAGCTTAGTTTCTGTTGGTGTTGGTGGTTATCGCAATGAAAATGCATTAGCGGTTGGTTATGGTCGAAATTCTGATAACAACAAAATTTCGATTAAAGTTGGTGCAAGTATCAATACCCGCAGTGATGTGAACTGGGGCGGAAGCGTAGGTTACCAATGGTAATTGTTTGATAAAAAGGCAGAGTAAAATCTGCCTTTTCTTTTGATATGTTGAGATAAAAAAGAGCAGTCAAATTTAACCGCACTTTCTATTTTTATTGATTAAAGCACTTTAACGATGCTTTCACATAAATAACGAATATTATCTTCAGTGATACCGGCCACATTGATACGACCAGAACGAACAGCGTAAATCGCAAATTCTTCTTTTAAGCGGTCAACTTGTTCTGCTGATAAGCCGCTGAAAGAGAACATACCGTTTTGTTCCATGATAAAGCTGAAATCTTGCTCTGCACCATATTCTTTTAATAACTGAACGAATAAATGACGCATTTTTTTGATACGTTCACGCATTTCAGTTAATTCATTTTCCCATTCTTGACGAAGTTGTGCATCATTTAATACGGTCGCTACGGTCGCCCCACCGTGAGATGCAGGGTTCGAGTAGAGAGTACGAATAATTGATTTTACTTGTGTTAATGCGGTTGAAGCAATTTCCGCATTTTCAGCTACAAGGGTAAAGGCACCTACACGCTCATTGTATAAACCAAAGTTTTTAGAGAATGAGCTCGCCACTAATAATTCTTTATGATTTGCCGCAAAAGCACGTAAACCGTAAGCATCTTGGTCTAAGCCATTGGCTAAACCTTGATAAGCAAAGTCAAAGAGTGGTAACCAGCCGTTTTTTGCTGAAAGTGCAGCTAATTCTTGCCATTGTTCAGGGGTTGGGTCAATACCGGTTGGATTGTGGCAACAACCGTGTAAAAGCACGACATCACCTTCGCTTGCTTGACTTAAATCTTCAAGTAAATGTTCCCAGTCAAGGGCTTTGCGTTCAGCATCATAATAACGATATTCACGAATCGTCATGCCCACCGCATTGAAAATCGCATTATGGTTTGGCCATGTTGGCGTACTAATCCACACATTTTGAGCTTTGGTTTGACGTTTGATGAATTCAGCAGCAATACGTAGCGCACCCGTGCCACCTAAACTTTGCGCAGTTCTTGCGCGATTCGCTTTAATTACATCAGAATCTTTACCGAAAAGGAGTTCTTTTGTGCGTTCGTTATAATCTGCAATACCATCGATAGTCAGATAGTTTTTCGTTTTTTCGTTATCAAATAAGCGTTTTTCAGCTTCTTTTACTGCACGCATAATCGGCGTTGAACCTTGTGCATCTTTATAAACGCCAATACCTAAGTTGATTTTATTTTCACGTGTTTCAGATTTGAATGCTTCGCCTAAGCCTAAGATAGGATCGGCTGGAGCCGCTTTGATATGTTCAAACATAGCTTTTCCTTATGTATGTGTTGTGGGATGAGTAAATTTATACTTCAGCCGATAGATTTTATCAAGAAGAACCTGATAAAAATCAACCGCACTTTGATGTTTTTAGATATTCATCAAAAAGTGCGGTTCTTTTTTCGATTATTTTAATTTCTCAATCGCCCAATTTAAACCAGATTGATAATCTTCAGGGAGTTCGTGACGAAGTTTTTCAAGCTGTTGAATAATGATCTTTTTGTCAGTATGCGTAATATTGATATGACCTAATTTTCTACCTGGACGAACTTCTTTACCATACCAATGTAACTGGGAGAAAGGCGTGTTCAACCATTGTGGATTATGTTCTGTACCAATTAAATTGACCATGACACTTGGTGCAATGGATTGTAATGATGGAGTGGGTAAATCTAATAAAGCACGTAGATGCAATTCAAATTGACTAATGGCACAGCCTAGTTGTGTCCAATGTCCACTGTTATGCACACGAGGGGCAAGTTCATTAATTAATAATTTATCCCCCACCACAAAGCATTCCATCGCCATTACACCCACATATTCAAGCTTATCCATGATTTTTCCTAACATAGATTCAGCCTGAATTTGTTGGTTTTTTTGTTGTGGGAATGAAGTATCTGTCACACTGTAACGTAAAATGCCATTTTGCTGTAGATTATGAGTTACTGGATAGAAGCATTTTTCACCATTTTTAAATCTTGCGCCAACGATAGACACTTCATAATCAAAAGGAATGAATTTTTCTGCGATAACTTCACCAAATAAATCGTCTGTAATGTCACGTTGATTACTTTCAGTAATAATCCATTGACCGCGACCGTCATAACCACCTGTGCGACGTTTTACCACGACTTTTTCGCCTACGTTTTTAAATACTTCAGGCCATTGCGTTTTATCTTTTAATAAACACCATGGTGAGGTAGAGAGATTGAGTTCATCCAGTAAAGATTTTTGGGTAAAACGATCGGCTAATAAGCCAAAAACATTCTGATTAACGAAATTTTTATGATGACCTAATAATTCAGTTAACGGTGTTTTTTCCCAACGTTCAATTTCCGCGGTAATGATGGCATCTTTAGGTAAATCAAATACGGGCGCATTGAATTCAAGCGGTTGAACATGAATATCTAATGGGGTGCCTGCATAACGTAACATTCTGCCGAGTTGACCATTACCAAGCACATAAACGGTAGGATAGAGGGTAGAGTTTTGCATAAAATTTCTCATCAAATCTAGCTAAAAAAACAACCGCACTTTAAAAAGTGCGGTCAATTAAAAGGTGTTTTATGTACGTGGATCAGGATTATCCAATACCATATTAGTTTGATTTTCACGGAATGCTTGTAGGCGAGCGAATAATGCATTATCCCAGCCAGCAAGAATTTGTGCGGCGAGTAATCCTGCATTCGCTGCACCAGCAGGGCCAATTGCTAACGTACCAACAGGAATACCTTTAGGCATTTGCACGATAGAATAAAGGCTATCAACACCGCTTAACATAGAGCTTTTAACAGGGACACCCAATACGGGCACAAGTGTTTTAGCCGCAATCATACCGGGTAAATGAGCAGCGCCACCAGCCCCCGCAATAATCACTTTGTAACCATTTTTTTGTGCATTTTCGGCAAATTCAAACAGTTTGTCGGGGGTTCGATGTGCGGAAACCACTTCAACATGATATGCCACATTGAGTTCATCTAAAATTTGAGTGGCTTCTTGCATGGTTGCCCAATCGCTTTTAGAACCCATAACAATAGCAATTTGTGCGGTATTTGACATATTTTTAAAAAATTATCTGATAAAAAACGATGCGTAGAATAGCACATTTACTCACTTTTAAGCAAACGTTTGCTATGCGGTAAAGACTGAAAATTCCATTGCAAGTTTTGTCATAAAATTTTATCCTAATAGGAGTTTTTTTCTTAGAAATAGAGCAGATTATGTTAGCTAAAGCGAAATATAGAAAAGATTACAAACAACCTGATTTTACAGTTACGGATATTTTCCTTGATTTTCAATTAGATCCTAACCATACCGTTGTCACTGCAAAAACAACCTTCCAACGTTTAAACGACGAAGCAACACACCTACGATTAGATGGTCATGGTTTCCAATTTGCTTCCATCAAATTTAATGGCGAAGATTTTAAACATTATCATCAAGACCATGAAAGTTTAACGTTAGATTTAACCAATCAAAGTGCGGCCAATTTTGAACTTGAAATTGTGACAAATCTAGAGCCTGCACAAAACACCTCTTTACAAGGGCTTTATCAATCAGGTGAAGGCATTTGTACTCAATGCGAAGCAGAAGGTTTCCGTCAAATTACCTATATGCTTGATCGTCCTGATGTATTAGCTCGCTATACAACCAAAATTACCGCAGATAAAACTAAATATCCTTACTTGCTTTCTAATGGTAACCGCATTGCAAGTGGTGAATTAGAGGATGGTCGTCATTGGGTTGAATGGAATGACCCATTCCCGAAACCAAGCTATTTATTCGCTTTAGTCGCAGGTGATTTTGATTTATTACAAGATACCTTTACCACAAAAAGTGGTCGTGAAGTAGCTTTAGAGCTTTATGTTGACCGTGGCAATCTTGATCGTGCTTCTTGGGCAATGGAAAGTCTGAAAAAAGCGATGAAATGGGATGAAGAGCGTTTCAATTTAGAATACGACTTAGATATTTACATGATTGTTGCTGTGGACTTCTTCAATATGGGCGCCATGGAAAATAAAGGGTTGAATATCTTTAACTCTAAATTTGTGTTGGCCAATCCACAAACGGCAACCGATGATGATTACCTTGCCATTGAAAGCGTGATTGCGCACGAATACTTCCATAACTGGACAGGAAACCGTGTAACTTGCCGTGATTGGTTCCAATTAAGTTTGAAAGAAGGTTTAACAGTTTTCCGTGATCAAGAGTTTTCATCTGATACAGGCTCTCGTGCTGTTAATCGCATTAATAACGTGAAATTCTTACGTACGGTGCAATTTGCCGAAGATGCAAGCCCAATGTCACACCCGATTCGCCCTGAAAAAGTCATTGAAATGAATAACTTCTATACCGTGACTGTATATGAAAAAGGGGCTGAAGTGATTCGTATGTTGCACACATTATTAGGTGAAAAAGGTTTTCAAAAAGGGATGCAACTTTATATTGCAGAAAATGATGGTAAAGCCGCAACCTGTGAAGATTTTGTGTCTGCAATGGAACGTGCAAATGATGTTGATTTAGTACAATTCCGTCGTTGGTATAGCCAATCTGGCACACCAGAATTATTGATTAGCGATG
The DNA here is from genome assembly GCA_963537955.1 of Parahaemophilus parainfluenzae. Lineage (GTDB taxonomy): Bacteria > Pseudomonadota > Gammaproteobacteria > Enterobacterales > Pasteurellaceae > Haemophilus_D > Haemophilus_D parainfluenzae_AJ. The sequence continues at coordinate 51,796 of CAUTFW010000009.1, forward strand.
CCTATGATGAACAAACTCATACTTATCGTTTAACCGTTTCGCAATCTACGCCACCAACAGCGGACCAAATGGAAAAAGTAAACTTACATATTCCATTAAAAATTGCACTTTATGATGCCAACGGCACGAAACAAATGTTACAGCATAACGGTGAATTGCTAAGCGATGTATTAAATGTAACAGAAAAGGACCAAGTGTTTGAGTTCCATGGTATTTATGGTCGCCCAATTCCTGCGTTATTATGTGATTTCTCTGCACCGGTTAAACTGGATTATGATTACACTACAGAGCAGTTATTAGGTTTACTTAAATTTGCAGATAACCAATTTGCTCGTTGGGATGCAGCACAAATGCTGTTTACTCAAGAATTGCGTCGTAATGTGGCTCATTTCCAACAAGGTGAAGCCTTTGACATTTCACCTGATGTTTTGACTGCACTTGCGCATGTATTGGAAAATTATGAACAAGATATTGAATTAGCCACATTAATTCTAACCTTGCCAAAAGACATTGAGTTTGCAGAAAGCTTTAAAACGATTGATCCAGATGGCATTGCAGCCGCAAGAGAATTCATGTTGGTGCAAATTGCAGAATACTTGAAAGAAGATTTATTGCGTATTTACACCCATATTCGTCTTGAAGATTATCGAGTAACACAAGAAGATATTGCCTTACGAGCCATGCGTAATCTTTGTTTAAGTTATTTGGCTTACACCAATCTTGGTAATAATGTAGTTCAAAAACATTATAACAATGCCAATAATATGACAGATACGTTGGCAGCATTAAATATGGCGACCAAAGCTGCTTTACCTTGTCGTGATACCTTGTTAGCAGATTTTGAACAAAAATGGCAACATGATGGCTTAGTCATGGATAAATGGTTTGCTTTACAAGCAACTCGCCCTGATGAAAACGTATTGGAAATTGTACAAGCATTAATGGATCATCCAAGCTTTAACTTCAATAATCCAAACCGTTTACGTTCATTAGTGGGTAGCTTTGCAAGTCACAACTTAAAAGCGTTCCACCATATCAGTGGTTCAGGCTATCGTTTCTTAACAGATGTTTTAATTCGTTTAAATGAAACAAATCCACAAGTGGCTGCGCGTTTAATTGAGCCATTAATTCGTTTCTCACGTTTTGATGCACAACGTCAAACGTTAATGAAACGCGCCTTAGAACGATTAAGTGCAGTTGAAGATCTCTCAAAAGATTTATTTGAGAAGATTGAAAAAGCCTTGCAATAAAACAAAAAGTGCGGTTAATTTTGACCGCACTTTCCATTTACAGTGAACTATCCTGAGAGATAAACGAGTATGTATTCTTTGATCCGTAAAGCCATTTTTTCCCTTGACCCTGAAACCGCCCATGATTTAGTGATTAAATCATTGCACTTAGCGGGTAAATCGCCTTGCCAATTTTTATTAAAGCAGCTTTTAGCTTGTCCACAAGGTACGCCTAAGCAAGTGATGGGCATTACCTTTAAAAATCCTATTGGGTTAGCTGCGGGGGCTGATAAAAATGCCGAAGCCATTGATGGATTTGGTGTGATGGGATTTGGTTTTATTGAAGTCGGGACGGTTACGCCTTTGGCACAGGAGGGAAATGCGAAGCCTCGCCAATTCCGTTTAGTGGAAGCGGAAGGGATTATTAATCGTAATGGATTCAATAATTATGGCATTGATTACGTGGTCGAGAATGTTAAAAAGGCAAAATTTGATGGCGTAATTGGGATTAATATTGGCAAAAACAAAGTCACACCGCTTGAAAAGGGTAAAGATGATTACCTATTTTGTCTAAATAAAGCCTATAACTATTCGGATTACATTACGGTAAATATTTCATCACCGAACACACCGGATTTACGCCAATTACAGTATGGTGATTACTTTGATGATTTATTGCAAAGTATAAAACAGCGTCAAAAAGTATTAGCTGAGCAATATAACAAATATGTACCGATTGCAGTAAAAATCGCACCTGATTTATCCGAGAGCGAGCTCGTTCAAATTGCAGATACGTTACTTCGTCATCAAATGGATGGTGTCATTGCTACAAATACGACGATTTCTCGCGACAACGTCACAGGTTTAAAAAATGCGGAACAACAAGGCGGCTTAAGTGGAAAACCATTACAGCACAAAAGTATAGAAATTATTCGAAGATTGCATCAAGAGCTGAAAGGGCAAATCCCGATTATTGGAAGTGGTGGTATTGACGGTGTACAAAATGCACAAGAGAAGATTGAAGCGGGTGCTGAATTGTTACAAGTTTATTCAGGTTTGATTTATCACGGTCCAAGCTTAGTTAAAGAATTAGTGAAAGCGATTAAATAAATGACAAAAAAATATGATTTACATTGCCATAGTACAGCGTCAGATGGTGTTTTAACGCCTACAGAACTCGTACAACGAGCTCATGAACAAGGTGTCAATGTGCTTGCTTTATGTGATCACGACACCGTGATGGGCATTGATGAAGCCAAGCTTGAAGCCGATAAATTAGGTATAGAGCTGATTAATGGCGTGGAAATTTCAACGAATTGGGAAGGTCGTGGCATCCATATTGTTGGATTAAATTTTGATAAAACGCATCCAAAAATGACCGCACTTTTAGCGGAACAAAAATCACTGAGAGAAAAAAGAGCGGTCGAAATTGGCCATAAATTAGAAAAAGCAGGCATCCCAAATGCCTATGAAGGCGCAAAAGCGTTAGCCAATGGGGAAGTGACTCGTGCTCATTATGCACGTTATTTGGTGCAAATCGGGAAGGTTTCAAATGATGGACAAGCCTTTAAGCGTTATCTAGGCAGTGGAAAATCGTGTTTTGTCAAAGCTGAATGGGTGGATATTCCAACGGCGATTGATACGATTCATGCGGCAGGTGGTGTCGCAGTCATTGCCCATCCTATGCGCTATAACATGACAGGAAAATGGATTCGTCGATTAATTGTTGATTTCAAACAATGGGGTGGTGATGGCATGGAAGTCGCGGATAGTGGACAAACTAAAGATCAGCGTCAATATCTTGCGCGTTTAGCCAATGAATATGACTTAGCTGCCTCATTAGGGTCAGACTTTCATTTTCCTTGCGGATGGATTGAATTAGGAAAAAATTTATTTTTACCTGAAGAGGTAAAACCGATTTGGACATTATTTGAATAATAAAGGGCGGTTAAATCCGCCCTTATTTTTTATATTTGACTGTTCTCACACAAACCGAGACTTGCGAGAAATTCAATAAATGCACGAACTTTTGCAGGCAAATGACGACGGTTTGGGTAAACCACATAAATATCTAAAGGTTTTTGTTTATATTCAGACAAAATTTCAACTAAGTCACCTGAAGCAAGCGCATCTTTTACAAAGAAATCCGGTGCATTACTGATGCCCAAGCCAGCTTTTGCCATCTCCAATAAAGCCATCCCATTATTGGAAACCACTTTAGATTGAATTTTATACCGTTGAATTTGATTGGCTTTTGTTGATTGCCAATGCACTTGATTTAATGATGATTTATAAAGTAAACCTTGGTGATATTCTAAATCGTCAGGTGTAAGTGGTGTGCCTAGTGCTTCTAAATAACTTGGAGAGGCAACAAAATGCATAGGAGAGCTACTAATTTTACGCGCAACAAGTGAGCTATCTTGCATATAGCCAATCCGTAGTGCTAAGTCATAGCCCTCAGCAACAAGATCGACACGTTTGTCTTCAAATTCAATTTCTACGTGTAAATTGGGATGAAGCTCAATAAATTTAGGCAGGTTAGGCGAAATATAAAGCAAGCCAAAATCACGCGGCACGGAGATTAATAAATTACCTTGTAAGCTCGTTGCCATATTACTGATACTAGAGTCGGCCTCGCTTAAATCTAATAAAATGGCTTGGCAACGTTGGTAATAAAGCATCCCTGCTTCAGTTGGCACTATTTTTCGTGTTGTACGTTGTAATAATCGTGTTTTTAAATGTTCTTCTAATTGTGAAACTAGTTTACTCGCCATCGCTACAGAAATATTCTGTTGGTTTGCGGCTTGTGTAAAACTTTGCGTTTCGATTACTTTACAGAAAACCGAAATTGCATTGAGTTTATCCATTTATAAATCCTTTTTGAAAAAAAGCTTGATTTTATCGGCGTAAGTTTGCAGTATATCGCCAATTTTACAGAATTCTAGTTATATTTTAGGTAAGCAAATGAGCAAATCTTTAGTGATTGTGGAGTCGCCGGCCAAAGCGAAAACCATCAATAAATATTTAGGTAGCCAGTATGTGGTGAAATCCAGCGTAGGGCATATTTGTGATTTGCCTACAGCAGGGAGTAGCATAGGCGAGAAGGCTAAACCAGTTTCCACTAAAGGATTAAGTGCGGAAGAAAAAAACAAAATTAAAGCAGAAAAAGACCGTGCGGCCTTAGTGAAACGTATGGGGATTGACCCCTATGACGATTGGAAAGCCAATTACCAAATTCTACCTGGCAAAGAAAAAGTGGTAGCCGAATTAAAATCTCTTGCTAAAAAATCCGACCATGTTTATCTCGCAACCGACTTGGATAGAGAAGGAGAGGCTATCGCGTGGCATTTACGCGAAGTGATCGGTGGCGATGATAGTCGTTTTAGCCGCGTTGTATTTAATGAGATTACTAAGAAAGCCATCGAAAAAGCATTCCAGCATCCTGCTCACATTAATATGGACCAGGTTAATGCCCAACAGACCCGTCGTTTCTTAGACCGCGTGGTAGGCTTCATGGTGTCGCCATTATTATGGAAGAAAGTGGCACGTGGTTTATCAGCAGGGCGAGTACAATCTGTTGCCGTAAAATTGGTGGTAGAGCGTGAACGTGAAATAAAAGCATTTCAACCGGAAGAATTTTGGGAAATTGAAGCGCTAACCCAAACGAGCAAGAAAGAAGACTTGCGTTTGGATGTGGTGCAATATAAAGGCAAGAAATTTGAGCCTAAAAATGAAAAAGAAGCGCAAAGTGCGGTCGATTTCTTAAATAAATCACATTACGTTGTCACAGATTTAGAAACAAAACCAACAGGTTCTAAACCAAGAGCACCATTTATCACTTCAACCTTACAACAAACTGCAAGTACGCGTTTAGGTTTTGGAGTGAAGAAAACCATGATGTTGGCACAACGTTTATATGAAGCCGGTTACATCACTTATATGCGTACGGACTCTACCAACTTGAGCCAAGATGCATTAAATATGGCTCGCTCTTATATTGAAAGTCATTTTGGCAAAGACTATTTGCCCGCTAAACCGAATTTCTACTCGAGCAAAGAAAACGCACAAGAAGCGCACGAAGCAATTCGCCCTTCTGATATAAAAATGCTCGCAGATCATTTAAGTGGCATGGATAAAGATGCGGTGCGCTTGTATGATTTAATCTGGCGTCAATTTGTAGCCTGCCAAATGCCAGCAGCACAATATGACAGTACAACCGTTACCGTAATGGCTGGCGATTATGAATTGAAAGCCAAAGGCCGTATTTTACGTTTTGATGGTTGGACAAAAGTCTTGCCACAATTAGGTAAGAATCCAGAAGACCAAATTTTACCGGCTGTGAGTTTAAACGAAACATTAGCACTAAAAACGGTTTCGCCAAGCCAACACTTTACCAAACCGCCCGCTCGTTTTACTGAAGCAGCATTAGTTAAAGAATTGGAGAAACGTGGTATTGGTCGTCCTTCGACTTATGCAGCAATTATTTCGACTATTCAAGAACGTGGTTATGTTCGCATTGAAAATCGCCGTTTCTATGCCGAGAAAATGGGCGAAATTGTTACTGATCGCTTAAATCAATCTTTCACTGATTTGATGAGCTACGATTTCACTGCCAATATGGAAAACGTACTAGACCAAATTGCATCCGGTGAGAAAAATTGGAAGGCTGAGTTAAATCAATTCTTCAAAGATTTTTCTACTCAACTTTCTACAGCAGAATTAGACGAGTTAGAAGGTGGAATGAAGCCGAATAGCCTTGTACTCACCGATATTGATTGTCCGACTTGTAGCCGTAAAATGGCGATTCGCACAGCAAGTACAGGTGTATTCCTTGGTTGTTCTGGTTATGCACTACCACCAAAAGAGCGTTGTAAAACGACGATTAATCTCATTCCAGAAGCGGAATTATTAAATGTGTTGGATGAGGCTTCTGAAACTAAAGCCTTAATGGATCGTAAACGATGTCCGATATGTGGTACAGCGATGGACAGTTACATTATTGACCCCCATCGTAAATTGCATATTTGTGGTAACAATCCAAATTGTGATGGTTATTTGGTTGAACAAGGCCAATTTAAAATTAAAGGCTATGACGGTCCGATTGTAGAATGTGACAAATGTGGTGCTGATATGCACTTGAAACTTGGTCGTTTTGGGAAATATATGGGCTGTACCAACTGTGATAACACCCGTAAGATTTTGAAAAATGGTGAGGTTTCGCCACCAAAAGAAGAGCCGGTTCATTTCCCTGAATTGAAATGTGAAAAATCTGATGCGTATTTTGTATTGCGTGATGGTGCAAGTGGTGTGTTTATGTCTGCACATAACTTCCCGAAATCACGTGAAACTCGTCCGGCAAAAGTGGCGGAATTAGCGCTTTATCGTGATCGTTTACCAGAAAAATTACGTTATTTAGCCGATGCACCACAAAAAGACCCAGAGGGTAATGAAGCGATTATCCGTTTCAGCCGTAAAGAAAAACATCAATATGTGACATCTGAAAAGAATGGCAAAGCCACAAAATGGATTGTGGATTATATTGATGGAAAATGGGTAGAACGGAAAAAGTAGGATGAACGTCACGGTTTATTGCGGTGCAAGTTTAGGCAATGATTCAACCTATCAGACTGCTGCAGAAAAATTAGGGAAATGGATTGCAGATGGCCAACATACTTTAGTTTATGGTGGCGGAAAATTGGGATTAATGGGCGTGGTTGCTGATACCGTACTTGCTCATCAGGGCAAGGTAATTGGCATTATTCCTCAATTTTTACAAGATAGAGAAGTTTCGCATCCTAATTTGACCAAGACCATGGTTGTTGAAAGTATGTCTGAGCGAAAAAATAAAATGGTTGAGCTTGGCGATGCTTATATTGCTTTGCCTGGCGGACCAGGCACTTTAGAAGAGATTGCTGAAGTGATTTCTTGGGCTCGAATAGGGAAAAATAATAATCCTTGTATTTTGTTTAATGAAAAGGGGTATTTCGATTCATTAAAGTTCTTTTTTAGCCATATGGTAAAAGAAGGCTTCTTTACTCAAGGTGATTTTGAGAAAATTTTATTCTCGAATGATCTTCAAGAAATAGAAAGCTTTATTGAACATTATCAACCTCCAGCATTAAGAACATATTAAAAAAGTGCGGTTAAATTTGACCGCACTTTTTTTATGATTAATGGTGATGATGTTCTGGTTTTGGTGGCAATTTAGCACGCGCTTTACCAACAGGTAGAATTAACGTTGCGTAATTTGCCGATTGTTGACACACCTTTTGATCTTCAAATGGTTCTTTGTGAATTACTTTAAGTTTCCAAACACCTTCAATTAATGGGATAAAGTTAACTTTACCTTCACTATCTGTTTTACCTGAAAACGCTTGTGGTTCACGGTGAGATGTTGCCGCTTCCATATCTTTCACAACAAACGTATCAGATGTTGCAATAATCGTTTCGCCCGCAAGAGGTTGGTCTTTATAGAAAATTTGAAGAGGGAAAGCTTCGCCCGCTTTAATTGTTTTTGGATCTTTGAGTGGCACAATTTCAAGTGGTAAACCGATGCGTGTCATCGCCATATCCGCATTCAACGGTTTCTTACCAACAACGGTAAAGGCTTTACCAAACATTTGAGTTTGTTCGCAATAGAATGCATTTGGTGTGCCTTGTAAGTTATCCATTTTCCAACCTTCATTATTTTGTGACCAGAAAGTGGGTTTATAAGTCGCTGTTACCCAATATGAACCATCTTTTAACGGTTTTTCTGATTGATATTGGTAGTTTTCACCTTTTTGTACTAATGTTTGCATTTCACCATCTTGATTGATGAGCTCCATCGGTGGAAAAATAGCAAGACGTTTTTCAGGAATTTTTTCAACGTAAGGGTAGTCACCATAAGCTAAATCAGCTTTTAAAACGGAATTGGAAGCAAGTTATGCCGGTGTTGCAACCCAAACTTCATGAGCTTGCGCGAGCGCAGAGAAGCCAAGTAGTGCCGCAATTAATGTTTTTTTCATTGTCTTTCCTTTTTAATCAATAAATCAATTTATAGAAAGTCTTCGATAGGGCGGATGAGTATAGCGAAAAAGAAATAATGAGACGAATAGAAAAAGTTGATTTTGTGAGAAACTTCACATTTTTTTAACAAAAAAGTGCGGTCATTAAAACGATTGTTTTTTTGACCGCACTTGATTTTAAATTAAAGGCTAAATTAGCTTATTTTTTAGAAGGTTTAATAGCTAATAGGTTACAGCTTAATTTACTAATCACATGTTCCGCTGTATTACCTAATAACGCTGCAGATAAACCCGTTCTTCCCACTGTACCTAAAATCACTAATTCAGCTTCAATTTCTTTTGCCACTTCTGGAATCACTTCTTCAGGGAAACCTTCGCGTACGTGGGTATGATCTTCATCAATACCAAATTTTTGACGTAAGGCTTTCATATTGATGAGATGTTGGCCACGAATGCCATTTTCATAACCTGAGGTATTAAATTCAGGCAAATCAATCGCCATATTAATTGGCGCAACAGGGTAGGCGGCCACTAAATGTACGTTACCACGGTTTAAGTTCTCCGCTAAACTCATCCCTGTTGAAACTAATTCTTGGTTAAATTCATCTTGATATTCTTGCTCACCCGATACATTCACGGCGACTAAAATACGGCGTTGGTGTTTCCAGTCACCATCACGGACCATTAATACTGGAATTGGACATTTACGTAATAATTGCCAATCTACTGGTGTGAAAATCAATGAAGTGAAGCTTTCTTCATCTTTGGTGTATTTTACAACGAGGTCATATTGATTTTTTTCAACTTCATCACGAATTGCATCCGCTTCATTGCTGCTCCATACAATGTGAGATTCAAATTCAATTTCCGGATCAGCATATTTATCTAAATAAAATTGCACAGCTTGACGTTGTTGTTCAACGGCTGTTTTATGCATTTCGCTGCGTTCTTCAGAAGAAAGAAGGGCTGACATCTCATACGATAAGTCATAAACACTCAAAAGGGTAGTGATTTTTACCTTTGTTTCATTTTGCTGTTCTTTAACAAGACGAACGGCACGAGCTAGAGCATATTGTTTTTCGTTATCAGGATTGAGTACAACAAGAATATTATTAAATTTCATAAAACCTCCAAGATATGAGATATCAATAGGATAGAAAAGATTTTAAACGATGACAAGAACCGATTATCAAAAAAGTGATCTCGTGCAAGTTTTTTTGTTTCAAATGTTAAAAAAGCGTGAAAACTCACGCTTTTAATTTATTCTGCTAATTGGATTTTGGTTTTATGTACACCAGTTAAATCAATCAATGTATTAATATCATTAATAGTAATGTATTTACCTTGAACAGAGAGTACACCCAATTTTTGGAAACGACCAAGTAAACGACTGATGGTTTCAACAGTTAAACCAAGATAGTTACCGATATCACTACGGGTCATGGTTAAGCGGAATTCTTTCGCTGAGAAACCACGAGCGGAATAACGTTTTGATAGATTATGGATAAATGCCGCTAAACGTTCTTCAGCATTCATTTTAGACAGTAATAAAATCATTTCTTGATCGCTTTTGATTTCACTACTCATTAAACGCATAATTTGTTGACGAAGTTTAGGCATTTTTCCAGATAAGTCATCTAAGATATCAAATGGAATTTCACATACCATGGCGGTTTCTAAAGCCTGTGCAAAACTTGGATGTTGCATATTTGTGATCGCATCAAAGCCCACTAAATCACCAGGTAAGTGGAAAGAGGTAATTTGTTCTTCACCGGCTTCGCTAATGGTATAAGTTTTAATGGTTCCAGAACGAATCGCATAAATGGAATTCAGTGTATCACCGGCTTTAAAAAGGACTTGAGATTTTTGGATGGGTTTTTTACGCTCGATGATATTATCAAGCTGATCGAGCTCATGTTCGTTCAATGTGAAAGGGATACAAAGTTGGCTAATACTGCAATCTTGACAATGGATTGCACAACCGCCAGATTGAACTCTGCGTCCTGATTTGGTTTCTGAAACGAAATTCTTCATTTATTCCTCAAATCGATAAATATAGTGTAAAATTGATCTAACGCAATTATTCTACCACTAAATAGTCAATTTCAGAAGTTATCAAAGAGCAAATCAATATGGCTGCAGAAAAATTAACCAAAAAACGTTTAATACAAATTATTATCATGCTGATTATTTTAGTCAGCGCATTCGTTTGGCGATATCTATTGTAATAAGTGCGGTCAAATTTTTGATTGTTTTTAGAAGATAAAAAGAGCCACAAATTTGTGGCTCTTTGTTTTGAAGATAACATCTATTTATTAGTCTGTTTACATCGCAGATTAGCCACATATAATCTTGAAAAATAAAAAGTTTGATCCGTTTGCAAGAAGATTTTCAAGATTGACAAAAAATCCTGTATAATCTCAAAAATTTTTTGTTCAATTTTAAGCTTTTGTAACCGAATGATCGAAACCTCACAAACTATTCCTGAACTCGTCTCATGGGCGAAAGAGCGGGAATTTTCGTTAAATCTGCCGACAGAGCGCTTAGTGTTTTTATTGGCTATTGCCATCTATAACAATGAACGTTTAGACGGTGAGATGTTAGAAGCTGATTTAGTGGATATTTTCCGCCACACAGCCAATGCCTTTGACCAATCAACGGACGCGATTGCCACCCGTGCCAATAATGCTATCAATGAATTGGTGAAGCAGCGTTTTCTCAATCGTTTCAGCAGTGAATTTACTGAAGGCCTTTCCATTTATCGTCTCACTCCATTAGGCGTTGGCGTATCAGATTATTATATTCGTCAGCGTGAATTTTCTGCGTTGCGTCTTTCTGTACAGCTTTCTATTGTGGCAGATGAAATTCAGCGTGCATCCGATGCCGCAGAAGAAGCTACAGCAAAAAGAGAGAATGAGCACTTTTGGCGCCGGAATGTTTTTGCTCCGTTAAAATATTCAGTCGCAGAGATTTTCGATAGTATTGATTTATCACAACGCGTGATGGATGAAAATCAGCAAAGCATTAAAGAAGAAATTGCGAATTTGCTTACCAAAGATTGGCAGGCTGCAATTTCCAGCTGTGAGCGTTTATTAGATGAAACTTCAGGCAATTTACGTGAGTTACAAGACACCTTAAATGCAGCAGGTGATAAGTTACAGGCTCAATTATTACGTATTCAAGATTGTGTAATTGGTCATAATGAGCTGTATTTTATTGAACAATTAATTACCGATTTACAATCCAAACTTGACCGTATTATTAGCTGGGGACAACAAGCCATCGATTTATGGATTGGTTATGACCGTCACGTGCATAAATTTATCCGTACCGCCATTGATATGGATAAAAACCGTGTATTCTCACAACGCTTGCGTAACTCTATCCACAGCTATTTCGATCATCCTTGGTTCTTGTGGACCGCTCAAGCGGAACGTTTGATCGATCTGCGAGATGAGGAAATGGTATTACGTGAAGATGATGCATTGGGTGAATTACCTGAAGAGTTGCAATATGAATCTTTGGCTGATTTACATGATCAAATCGTAGAGCATATGCAAGGCTTACTCATTCAATACCGTGAAAATAATCGTCCGATTGATTTAAGTTTAGTCTTAAAAGAACAATTAGAGGCTTATCCGCTTTCACGTCATTTTGATGTGGCACGTATTATTGTGGATCAAGCAGTGCGTTTAGGTATGGCAAATGATGATTTAGCCGGTATTTATCCGCAATGGCAGGAAATTAACGATTACGGCGCAGAAGTGCAAGCGCATGTGATTGATAAATATTAATTCCGTGGCTTAACCAAAAACGAATTCATAAAATGAGAAATTAACCATGACAGATATTCAAGATGTAATTTCCCCGAAATTGGCAAATGCCATTGCAAATCCTATTTTCCCGGCAGTGGACAGCTTGTTGCGTTCAGGTCGCCATATCAGCACAGATCAATTAGATAATCATGCTTTTTTGATGGATTTCCAAAATGAGTTAGATGGCTTTTACCGCCGTTACAACGTGGAATTAATTCGTGCACCGGAAGGCTTTTTCTATTTACGTCCAAAAGTGACGACGTTAATCGCCCGTTCAGTGCTTTCCGAATTAGAAATGTTAGTAGGAAAAGTGCTTTGCTATTTGTATTTAAGCCCAGAACGTTTGGCACAGCAAGGTATCTTCAGTACGCAAGAAGTTTATGATGAATTACTGAATTTAGCAGACGAAGGTAAATTATTAAAAGCAGTCAATCAACGTTCCAGCGGTTCAGATTTAGATAAGCAAAAATTATCTGAAAAAGTACGTGCGGCGATCGGTCGTTTACGTCGTTTAGGCATGATTCATACCGTAGGCGAACAGCATAGCGGTAAATTTACGATTTCAGAATCAGTTTTCCGTTTTGGGGCTGAAGTCCGTTCTGGTGATGACCCGTTAGAAGCACAAGCTCGTTTAATTCGTGATGGGGAAGCAGCAACACCACAATCTCTCGAACTCGAAAAGCAAGCAAAAGCGGCGAGCAATGCTGATGATCTCGATGATGAAGAAAGTGCGGTCGAAATTGATGAAGAATTTGATGATGCAGGAGAAGAAGAATAATGTCTGATGTATTAGAACTTGAAAACGAAATCTATCAAGACGAACCTGAGCAATCAACCGAACAGGTTGAAGAAGAATTTATTGCTCCTGTATTAAACCAATATAGTGGAGTAGAACGAGGTAAATTCCGTTCATTAACCTTAATTAATTGGAACGGTTTTTTTGCCCGTACCTTTGATTTGGATGAATTGGTGACCACACTTTCCGGTGGTAACGGTGCCGGTAAATCCACAACCATGGCGGGTTTTGTCACAGCGTTGATTCCAGACTTAACCTTGTTGCATTTCCGTAATACCACAGAAGCCGGCTCGACAGGCGGATCGCGTGATAAAGGGTTACACGGTAAATTGCGTCCGGGCGTTTGTTACGCAGTATTAGATAC
>CAUTFW010000010.1:0-61641 GCA_963537955.1 Parahaemophilus parainfluenzae
TTGTGTGCGACACCATAATCACATTTTTCTCATAACCATAATTAAACAGGCTTGGATCTAATTTTAAGGCTTCGATATAAGCGGGTTCCACAGCAATGAACATCAAAACAAAATTAGGACTGCGCATGCCAATTAAATTGCTGTAGTCCTTGCGGTGCAAGTCATCAATGTGATTTTTCAGGGCTTTAATATGTTCCCTTAGTAAACGCTCACGTTCGAATTCATCCTCTGAATTGACCGCGCTTTCATAAGCATTCAATGACATTTTGCTATCAATGATGATGTTTTTCTCATCGGGCAGATTCAGCACAAAATCAGGATAGTTTCGTCCGCCTTGTTCATCTTTAAAATGGGCCTGTGCACTGTAATGCACGTTTTCAATCAAGCCTGCTAACTGAAGTGCGCGCTCAAGTTGTACTTCTCCCCAGTTGCCTAGGGTTTTCTTTTCACCTTTTAAAGCCGAAGTTAAATTATTGGCCTCTTGCGACATATTTAAGCCAATTTCCAATACCTTTTTGATTTCCGCTTCTAAGCCCGCATTTCCTTTCACCGATTCTGAATGGATTTCATTGACTCGTTTTTGAAAGCCTTCGATTTGTTCACGGAATGGCTTCAACAAGGTTTCCAATGCCGTTTGATTGGTCTGATTAAAGGATTGGCTTTTTTCTTCCAAAATGCGGTTGGCCAGATTTTGGAACTCTACGCCAAGCTGCTGTTTGGATTGTTCAATATGCTGTTGCTGTTCAGCAAAATGTTTTTCTTTTTCAGAAAGCGTCGTTTTTAATTCCGTTAATTCCTGTGAAAGTGCGGTCAATTTTTCCTGCGTTTTTTGCTGCTCTTGTTCTTTTCTAAGTAGATTTTCCTGAGCTTGTTGTAATTGACCTTGCAAGCTTTCGGCTTGTGCAGATGCTATCCCAAAACGTTCTTTTAATGCGGTGATTTGCCCGCCAATTTGATCGTGACGGAGTTGCTCTTCATCTAATTCTTTTTCTAAATATTGGATTTTTTCATCACGTTCATTAAGGCGAGTTTGCAAACCTTCTGCATGAGTTTGCGCTTTAACGGCTTGTTGTTCTAATTGATTTTTGACCGCACTTAAAGAATCAAAACGCTCCGCTAATTGATTGTAATCGCCGATGGTTTTATTGAGATCTTGTTGTAATTCTTGCGTATCTCGTTTGCTGCGGCTTAATAGAAAAAGCATCACAATACTGATAAAAACCAGCACGGCAATGATGATTAAATATTGATTAGAGGTGAGTTCTGACATAAATAGGCTCCTGGAAACAGAAAAATTTTAGCATATTCCCAGAAACTTTTTAAAAATTAAGATTGTTAATTAGGTAAGAAAAGTGCGGTCAAAGTAACCGCACTTTTTTATAAAGATTAGTAGTTTGAGTTAATCAATACTTCTTCGCCGTAGCCACCAAGGGTTGGCATTGGTTGATAAGTGGAGTTAGCGGCACGCATTAAACGAATACCACGAATACCTGCTTCTTTTGCGGCTAGGATATCGTCATCGCTGTCACCATAGTGAATACTTACTTTGTGTTCAATAATACCCGGTGTTTTGTTATATTTAGTTGGAAGTTTGCGACCACCCATGAATTCTACAGGATGCATGTCTTTAATATTAAAGGCTTTTTGTAGCACTGGTGTCACGCCATCTTTATCGCCTGCTGTACGACCGGTAATGAAATAAATTTGGTCACCACGTGCTTGGTGCATATTAATTAAATCCACCGCAATTTGTTTTGGAATAGAATATTGGTCACAACCCGCATTTACTTCATTCCAGAAATCTTGATTTTTTAAGTAATCATTTTTACCTGGTGAGTATTTTTCTTGGCCGTGATAGAAACAAGGACTACTGAAAAGTACAGTATCGTCAATGTCGAAGCTCACATTAATGGGTGCTTTGCCTTCCAATTCTTTTTTCAATTGTTCAACAGAGATCCAGTGAATCGGTTTTTGCTCTGTCATTTCACGAGCATTCGTACCTTGTTCAGTGTAAGGTTCTTTGTTTGATGCAAAAGTAGAGACTGCGCTTGCCGCTAAAATTGCAATGGCAGAAAGTTTAAGTAAATTTTTCATGTTTTCCTCATTAAGTAGTTTGTTTTACTTGTAACAAATCATATTCCTTTAAAATATGAGTGTGAAATAATAGCAATCGTTTGCTATTTAAAAAAGTGATCTTTATCACATTTTTTTGAGATGGTTGTTTAATAAAGCATCAAAGAAAAATTACCCCTTGAATTTGGCTGAATTGAACGCCATATAACGAGTAACTTTTTTTAAAAGAAGGATAAAAAGAATGACAACAATTGTAAGCGTACGTCGTAATGGCCAAGTGGTTGTTGGAGGCGATGGACAGGTTTCATTAGGCAACACCGTCATGAAAGGGAATGCCCGTAAAGTACGCCGTTTATATAATGGCAAAGTTTTAGCCGGTTTCGCAGGTGGTACAGCCGATGCGTTCACTTTATTTGAATTATTCGAACGTAAATTAGAAATGCATCAAGGGCATTTGTTAAAAGCCGCGGTGGAATTAGCGAAAGATTGGCGAACCGATCGTGCGTTACGCAAGTTAGAAGCGATGCTGATTGTAGCAGATGAAAAAGAAAGTTTAATCATTACCGGTATTGGTGATGTGGTGCAACCGGAAGCCGATCAGATTTTAGCCATTGGTTCTGGCGGTAATTATGCATTATCGGCAGCCCGTGCGTTGGTGGAAAATACCGATTTATCAGCTCGTGAAATTGTGGAAAAATCTTTAAAAATTGCCGGTGATATTTGCGTGTTTACCAATACAAATTTCACTATCGAAGAATTACCGAATAAATAAGGAAAAATTATGTCTGAAATGACCCCTCGTGAAATTGTTTCCGAATTAGATCAACATATTATCGGCCAAAAAGAGGCGAAAAGAGCAGTCGCGATCGCATTACGTAACCGTTGGAGAAGAATGCAGTTGCAAGAGCCACTTCGTCATGAAGTGACCCCTAAAAATATTTTAATGATTGGACCAACGGGTGTGGGTAAAACCGAGATTGCGCGTCGTCTTGCAAAATTAGCTAATGCACCATTCATTAAAGTGGAAGCGACGAAGTTCACCGAAGTGGGCTATGTGGGCAAAGAAGTGGACTCCATTATCCGTGATTTAACGGACAGTGCGATGAAATTAGTTCGCCAACAAGAAATTGCGAAAAATCGTGCGAAAGCAGAAGATGCAGCTGAAGATCGTATTTTAGATGCCTTATTGCCCCCACCAAAAAATCAATGGGGTGAAGTGGAAAACCACGATACTAATAGCAGTACTCGCCAAGCGTTCCGTAAAAAATTACGTGAAGGACAATTAGACGATAAAGAAATCGAAATTGATGTGTCGGCGGGCGTGTCAATGGGTGTGGAAATCATGGCACCTCCAGGTATGGAAGAAATGACTAATCAGTTGCAATCCATGTTCCAAAGCCTTGGTTCGGATAAAACTAAAAAACGCAAAATGAAAATTAAGGATGCGTTAAAAACCTTAATTGACGATGAAGCAGCAAAATTGATTAACCCGGAAGAATTAAAACAAAAAGCCATTGATGCCGTTGAGCAAAATGGTATTGTGTTTATTGATGAGATTGACAAGATCTGTAAAAAAGGCGAATACAGTGGTGCGGATGTTTCACGTGAAGGTGTGCAACGTGACTTATTGCCATTAGTGGAAGGTTCAACGGTTAATACCAAACACGGTATGGTAAAAACCGATCATATTCTCTTTATTGCATCGGGTGCATTCCAAGTGGCGCGTCCATCGGATTTAATCCCTGAGTTGCAAGGTCGTTTGCCGATTCGTGTTGAATTATCAGCATTAACGGCAGAGGATTTTGAGCGTATTTTAACTGAGCCAAATGCGTCTTTAACGGAGCAATATAAAGCGCTTATGGCGACAGAAGGCGTGAGCATTGAATTTACACAAGATGCCATTAAGAAGATTGCCGAAGCTGCATTCCGAGTGAATGAGAAAACGGAGAATATCGGTGCAAGACGTTTACATACTGTTATGGAACGTTTAATGGATAAAATCTCATTTGATGCGAGCGATATGAACGGACAAACTGTGAATATTGATGCGGCCTATGTGATTGAGGCATTAGGCGAAGTGATTGAAAACGAAGATTTAAGTCGATTCATTCTGTAATGAAAGTTTAGATAAAGAAAAAGTGCGGTTATTTTTAACCGCACTTTTTTTATCTCTTAAATGAAGATTAGTGACCGCCGCAACCACAGCCGCCATGACCGTGTCCGTGATCATGATCGTGTTTATGACCACCGCCACAGCAACCGCCGTGTCCATGATCGTGATCATGGTGGTGATGACCATGACCGCCGCAACCACAACCGTGACCATCTTCGTCATCATGATGGTGGTGGTGATCATGTGCGCCATGTACGTGACCGTGAGCAATTTCTTCTAATGTTGCTTCACGAGTACCAACAACTTCAACAGTGAAGTGTAATTCTTGGCCCGCTAACATATGGTTACCATCAACCACCACTTCATCGCCATCCACTTCAGTGATCACAACAGGAACAGGGCCGATATCCGTGTCAGCTAAGAAACGCATACCAACAACTACTTCATCAACGCCTTGGAATACCTCTTTTGGTACACGTTGAACCATGTTTTCATTGTATTCGCCGTAGCCTTCTTCAGGTTGAACACGCACTTCAAATTTGTCGCCAACTTCTTTACCTTCTAAGGCATTTTCAAGCCCAATGATTAAGTTATTGTGGCCTTGTAAATATTCTAATGGTTGATTTGCTGGTGCTTCATCAACTAATACACCGTCTTGAGTACGTACTTGGTAAGCAATACTCACAACCGTATTTTTTGCTACTTTCATATTGTTTTCCTTATTAAAAAAATCGTCGTTCATTGTATAGAAAATTATTCTTTAAGCAATGCAATTCGCGCATTCACACTGACTTTAATTTTCTCTTTGCTACTTTGAGTGTAAGTTTCATCTTTTTCATCCGAGTAAGAGAAACTTTTTGCCATCATTGCCCCTGCGGCATAAGGGCGGAAATCATTCGCTGAATCATTGGCAGAAGACACGTCAAGGCTTTGTGTGTGATAACCTTTCATCTGCAAAGATTCTTGAATTAATAGGGCTTTATCTTTAACTTTCGCTAAAGCTTCTTTGGTTAATTCTTTTTCTAAGCTATTTAATTTCTCACGTGAAACAGACGCACTTACGCGATCAATGGCTAATACGCCATCTAGTTCATGTACTAAGGTTGATAACGCTTGAGAATCTTTACTTTCCAAAGTTAATTCTGCACGCGCAATCCAACCTTGCTGTTTGCCTTTATTGTCATAGCGAATCCAGGTATTACGAGAATTGTCTTTAATTTCAACCGCACTTTGTGCTTTTGCTAACTCAATGGCTTTATTCATTTTTTCTGCCATGGTTTTATTGAGCGCGGATAAATCATTGCCTTCCGCTTGGTAAAAAAGGGAGACTTGCAATAAATCACGTTCCACCTCTCTTTCTGCTTCAACACTAAAGCTGACATCAGTTGGCTGATGAGATACGGGTTCTGTTGAAAAAGAAGCGATAGGCAAGGCAAGTAATGCTAAAGAAAGCGCTTTGAGTTTCATTGTTTCATTCCTATTTGGGTAAGATAAAAATTAAGGGCGGTTTAACACGCCCTTTGTCATTATTAATGTAAACGTTCGTTGTCGTCTTCGACATCTTCATCGTCAAAAAATTCGCCGTCATCGCCGTATTCATCGTCCTCGGCATTCGGGTCTTCAAAATACGTGCCCCAGCCATCATAAATGCCTTTGTATTTTTCCACTAATGGCAAAATTTCTTTTTGTTGTGCATCGATAATTTCGGGCTTTAATTCTACTTCACTGATGATGTCAAAACAGAAAATCACCTTGCCACTTTCATCTTCAAATTCTTCCGCTTCTGAGACTTCATAGCCTGCTTTGAAAGCATCCACAGCAATTTTTTCTAATGTATCAAAATCATAATGAGCGATGTGATGTTCGATAATATAAAGGGCATCCGGATCGCTGCCGTCATTTAATAAATCCGTAATGATTTCACGGGTTTCTTCTTGAAGTTCGTTAAAGTTCGTCATAAGGCATTCCTTTTGTCAGAAAAAGTGCGGTCATTGTAGGGGATAAAGATGAAAATGTCGCTAAAAATTTATTCTCATTTCAGTTTGCCTTGAAGGGGCGGAAAGGTTAAAATTCTGCGCGAATAAATTGTGCTTAACATGCCCAGCTGATCACGCTATTTATTGCAGCGAAAAAAGTTGGGCTTTCTTATTTTAGAATGAAAAAAATGGTCAAACATCTCCCTTATTTCACCTTAAAAACACCGCCAAAAACAACCGCACTTTTAAAGCAAGAATTTGCTGATTTTATCGTTAAAGAAGATCTTGGCTATGAAATGTCAGGCGAAGGCGAATTTGTGGCGGTAAAAATCCGTAAAATGGATTGCAATACATTGTTTGTGGGCGAAAAACTTGCCAAGTTTGCGGGTATTTCTGATCGAAATATGGGTTATGCAGGTCTGAAAGACCGTCATGGTATTACAGAACAATGGTTTTGTTTGCAAATGCCAGGTAAAGAAACGCCAGATTTTAGCCAATTTCAATTGGAAGGTGTCGAGATTTTAGAAGTGACTCGCCACAATCGTAAAATTCGCACGGGCAGTCTTCAAGGAAATGCTTTTGAGATTTTATTACGTGGCGCAAAAGAAAGTGATGAATTAAATGAGCGCTTAAATTTTGTGGCGAAATACGGTTTCCCTAACTACTTTACCGAACAACGTTTTGGGCGTGATGGTCATAATCTGACTCAAGCAATTCGTTGGGCGAAAGGGGAGATTAAGGTCAAAGATCGTAAAAAACGCAGTTTTTACCTTTCAGCGGCTCGCAGTGAAATTTTTAATTTAGTTGTAGCAGAACGAATTGAACAAAATGTGGCAGATCAGGTTCTAAGAGACGATATTGTGCAATTAAATGGATCGCACAGTTGGTTTAAAGCTGATGAAAATGAAGATTTAGCGGTTTTACAGCAACGTTTGAACGAGCAAGATATTTTGCTGACCGCGCCTTTAATTGGCGAAGAAAATTTATCTGCAAGTGCGGTCGAAAATCAAGTGGTTTTGGAACATCAGGTTTTCCAAGAGTTAATGAAACAAGAAAGAATGAAAGCCGCTCGCCGCCCTTTATTGATGCAGGCAAAAGATTTCCATTGGACGTTTGTTGAAGACGGATTGAAGCTCTCATTTTATTTGCCAGCAGGGAGTTATGCCACTGCATTGGTGCGAGAGTTAGTGAATATTAAGGAAGAAGAATAATGCGAATTTTAGTCAGCAATGATGACGGTTTTCACGCCGAAGGGATTCAAGTTTTAGCAAAAGAATTACGCAAAATTGCCGATGTGGTGATCGTCGCGCCGGATCGGAATCGTAGCGCGGCATCAAGCTCATTAACGCTTGTTGAGCCGCTTCGCCCTCGTCATTTAGATTGCGGTGATTATTGCGTGAATGGCACCCCTGCAGATTGCGTGCATTTGGCTTTAAATGGTTTTTTATCTGGCCAAGTGGATCTTGTGGTATCAGGCATTAATGCGGGTTGTAATATGGGAGATGATACGATTTATTCCGGTACCTTGGCCGCTGCATTGGAAGGGCGTCATTTAGGATTGCCAGCTATTGCGGTTTCCTTAGATGGTCGTTTGCATTATGAAACAGCGGCTCGTGTAGTGTGCGATTTAATTCCGAAATTACATCCTCAATTATTGAATAAACGTGAAGTGATTAATATCAATGTACCAGATTTGCCTTATGAAGAACTTAAAGGTATTAAGGTGTGTCATTTAGGCTATCGCACATCTGCAGCTGAAGTGATTAAACAAGAAGATCCTAGAGGCGAAAATATCTATTGGATTGGACCATCAGGCTTGCCAGAATATGATGGTGAAGGTACAGATTTCCATGCGGTAAAAAATGGTTATGTCGCCATTACGCCAATTCAAGCGGATCTTACGGCTCATCAGTCAATTGCTGCTTTACAAGATTGGCTGGAAAGTGAATAATGTGCCGTTTTGAAACGAATTTTCCCTATTGAAGCAATAAAGGATAAGTGAATGAATATTTTTGGTGCGATGTATGATAAAACAATGCAATGGTCAAAACATCGCTTTGCCGTGTTTTGGTTATCCTTTGTGAGTTTTATTGAGGCCATTTTTTTCCCTGTTCCACCGGATGTAATGTTGATTCCGATGTCAATGTCAAAACCGAAAAGTGCATTTCGTTTTGCACTTTATACCACGATTGCTTCGGTTGTCGGTGGAATGATTGGTTATGCTATTGGTTACTATGCCTTTGATTGGGTACAAGGCTATATTCAACAATGGGGTTACCAAGCCGCTTGGGAGCAGGCCATTGCGTGGTTTAAAGAATGGGGTATTTTAGTGGTTTTTGTTGCCGGTTTTAGCCCAATTCCTTACAAAGTTTTCACCATTTGCGCAGGCGTGATGCAAATGGCGTTTATCCCCTTTGTGATTACTGCATTTGTGTCGCGTTTTGCTCGTTTTATTTTAGTGGCAAAACTCGCTGCATGGGGCGGAGAAAAATTCGCCGCGAAATTACGTAAATCCATTGAAATCATTGGTTGGAGTGTGGTTGCTCTGGCTGTGATTGCTTATCTTATTTTAAAATAACAGGATGACCTTTTTTATGAATAAATTACTCTTAATTATCTCGAGTGCATTGCTGATTTCAGCTTGTACAGGAGAACCACAAAAACAAGATCCCGATGCATTACCTAATGGTATTATGCAACCCGTAGAAGGAACGGGAGCGGTTGCCGGTGGTAGTTTTATGCCGGAAATTGAAAAGAATTCGATGCCAAATCAAATGAAATAAATTTAATGTTAAAGGAAGAATAAATGAAAAAATCGTTTTTATTGCTCCCTGTGAGTATCGCTATTTTAACGGCGTGTAGTTCAAATAGCCCTGCGCCAATTGAAAATGTAGATGGCACACTTTCTCCGGGTGTAATGCAGCCTGTTGATAATAATTCAAGCGGTACATGGCAGCCAGAAATCCAACAAAATACGATGCCAAATACCATGGGCAATAGCGTGCCAACGGGAACTCAAACACCACAACCAAGTTTCCAACCGACTTATCAACCGGTTCAACAGTCTGCTGCAGCACAGCCTAAACCAATGCCAGCTCCAGCACCGGTTCAACCACAGACTAAAACAGTAACCAAAACGGTTTCTGATTGCACCAGCTCTGGCGCAATCAATGTGCCGCGTAATCCAAATACCAATGCACCGGATTACAGCCAAATTCAAAAAGGTTCATACAAAGGAAACACCTATAAAGTAAACAAAGGCGATACCATGTTCTTAATCGCTTACTTGACCGGTATGGACGTGAAAGATTTGGCAAGCATGAACAATATGAAAGAGCCTTATAGCTTAAGTGTGGGTCAAACGTTAAAAATTTCAAATTGTTCAACTAAAACGGTTACCACGACTGTACCAGTGAAAACTACAGCACCAGCTGCACCAGCAGCCCCTGCTGAGCCAGAAGTGACTTATACACCAGGTGCGAACGGTACTCAAATTGGTTCTGATGGTACGGTAATTGGTCCAATTAAATCAGGTGTTGCAACAGGTGGTGCATCAACACCAGCGTTTACCAACAATACACCTAGCACACCGGTGACAACGACAACTCAAGTGGAAACCACAAACAATACGCCAGTTAATGCAAACGTTGTAGCACCAGTGGCATCGAATGTGGCATGGCAATGGCCAACCCAAGGCAACGTGATCCAAGGTTTCTCTAACTCCGATGGTGGTAACAAAGGGATTGATATCAGTGGTTCTCGTGGACAAGCAGTTAAAGCGGCCGCGAGTGGTCGTGTTGTTTATGCGGGTAACGCATTACGTGGCTACGGTAACTTAATCATCATCAAACATAACGATGATTTCTTAAGTGCTTATGCACACAACGACAAGATCTTAGTTAGCGATCAACAAGAAGTGAAAGCGGGTCAAGAGATTGCGAAAATGGGTAGCACAGGAGCCAATGCTGTGAAACTTCACTTCGAGATCCGTTATAAAGGTAAATCTGTCGATCCTGTTAGATACTTACCGAGAAGATAATCTTTTCTCAGAAAAAAGTGCGGTTAAAAATGACCGCACTTTTTGTTATACTCTCACCAATTTTTTCTCAATGCTTAGAATCTAAGGTTAATTCAATGCGTACAAGTCAATATTTATTCTCAACATTAAAAGAAACCCCAGCTGAAGCGGCCATTGTGAGCCATCAATTAATGCTTCGTGCGGGGATGATTCGTCCTCTTGCTTCAGGTCTTTATAACTGGATGCCAACTGGCTGGCGTGTGCTTCGTAAAGTAGAAAAAATCATTCGTGAAGAAATGGATAAAAGCGGCGCACTTGAAATCAAAATGCCAGTCGTGCAACCAGCAGAATTATGGGAAGAATCAGGTCGTTGGGAACAATATGGTCCAGAATTACTTCGTTTTGAGGATCGTGGTAATCGTAACTTTGTATTAGGTCCAACACACGAAGAAGTAATTACGGACTTAGTTCGTCGCGAAGTGTCATCATACAGACAACTCCCAATCAATTTATACCAAATTCAAACTAAATTCCGTGATGAAGTACGTCCTCGTTTTGGTGTAATGCGTTCGCGTGAATTTATCATGAAAGATGCGTATTCTTTCCATGCGGATCATGCGAGCTTGCAACAAACTTATGATGTGATGTACCAAACTTACAGCAATATTTTCAATCGCTTAGGTTTAGATTTCCGTGCAGTACAAGCGGATACTGGTTCTATCGGTGGTAGCGCCTCACATGAATTCCAAGTGTTAGCAAATAGCGGTGAAGATGATGTGATTTTCTCTACGGAATCTGATTATGCAGCAAACATTGAATTAGCAGAAGCGGTGGCGATTGGTGAACGTGCCGCGCCAACGAAAGCAATGGAATTAGTTGATACGCCAAATGCAAAAACAATTGCTGAGTTGGTAGAACAATTCAATTTACCAATTGAGAAAACGGTTAAAACCTTAATCGTAAAAGGGGCAAGCGAAGAACAACCGTTAGTGGCATTAGTGATTCGTGGTGACCATGAATTAAATGAAATTAAAGCGGAAAAATTACCTGAAGTAGCTTCACCATTTGAGTTTGCAGACGAAGCTGTTATCAAAGCCAAAATCGGTGCAGGTGTAGGCTCATTAGGTCCTGTTAATCTCAATATTCCAGTGATTATTGACCGTTCAGTGGCATTAGTATCTGATTTCAGTGCAGGTGCAAACATTGATGGTAAACATTACTTCAATATCAACTGGGAACGTGATGTAGCGTTACCAAAAGTAGCGGATATTCGTAACGTGGTTGAAGGTGATCCAAGCCCAGATGGTAAAGGTACCTTATTGATTAAACGTGGTATTGAAGTCGGCCATATTTTCCAATTAGGTAAAAAATACTCAGAAGCCATGAATGCGACTGTTCAAGGTGAAGATGGTCGTCCAATGGTCGTAACCATGGGATGTTACGGTATTGGTGTAACGCGTGTGGTGGCGGCAGCGATAGAACAGCATTTTGATGAGCGAGGTATTGTATGGCCAACAGATGAAATTGCGCCATTCACCGTAGCAGTCGTGCCTATGAATATGCACAAATCTGAAAGCGTTCAACAATATGCTGAAGAATTGTACCGCACTTTACAAGCACAAGGCGTAGAAGTGATCTTTGATGATCGTAAAGAACGCCCAGGTGTGATGTTTGCGGACATGGAACTTATCGGTGTCCCACACATGGTGGTGATTGGTGAGAAAAATCTCGCAAACGGCGAAATCGAATACAAAAATCGCCGCACCGGTGAAAAACAAATGATTGCAAAAGATCAGTTGTTAGATTTTTTGAAAGGACAAATTAAAGCTTAATTAAGTCTTTGATGATTAAAAAAGGAGATTGAGACATATCAATCTCCTTTTTTATTATTGATTAGTAATTGCTTGAGGTATTACCTGAAACGCCCGTTACAATTGAAATGCCTGCGCTTGCGCCAATTCGAGTAGCTCCCGCTTCAATCATCGCTAGTGCGGTTTGAGTATCACGAATACCACCGGAGGCTTTCACGCCAATGTTGCCTACCGTTTTCTTCATTAATGCGACATCTTCTACGGTTGCGCCGCCTTTATTGAAACCCGTTGAGGTTTTAACGAATGCCACACCCAACGCTTTACAGATTTCACAGGCTTTTACGATTTCTTCTTTGGTAAGTAAGCAGGTTTCCAAAATCACTTTAAGTGGCACGCCATGACAAGCGGTTAATACAGCTTGGATGTCGTCTTTTACGGCATCCCATTTATTTGATTTAATTAAGCCGACATTAATTACCATATCGATTTCACCCGCACCCGCTTTGATTGCTTCTTGGGTTTCAAACGCTTTGACAGAGGATAAGTTAGCGCCAAGTGGAAAACCGACTACGGTACAAATTTTGACGTTTGAGCCAGCGAGTTTTTCTTTGGCTAAAGGAATATAGCCTGAATTAATACAGACTGAATAAAAACCGTATTGAATGGCTTCATCGCAGAGCTTAAGAATATCCTGTTCTGTTTTTTCAGCAGTAAGGGCCGTGTGATCAATATATTGTGCTAATTGTTTACTATCCATATTTTTCTCCTTATTAAATGATGGGGTTATCATAGCAAAATATCTGTAATTTTGACCGCACTTTTCTGATCGATTACAATCCATTTATCCTAGATCATGAAATTTTATTGTGAGACTTAAAACCTTATTAAAAAATGCGATTTCGCTCCTGCTGACGTTGATTGTCGTAAGCAGTATTCTCGATTTTATTCGTAAACCTAATATTCCGTCTGAAATCAATGCAACGGCACTTTATGATTTACAGGGAAATGCCTTCTTTTTACCTCAATTAGATCAAGCTAAGCCGACGATTATTTATTTCTGGGGAAGTTGGTGTGGTTATTGTCGTTATACTTCTCCAACGATTAATTCACTTTCAGAAGAAGGCTATCCGGTAGTCTCTGTCGCGCTACGCTCGGGGACAAATAAGGACGTGGAGGATTATTTACAAACGCATTACTATCAGTTTACAACGGTGAATGATCCTCAAGGCAAGATTGCTGATCAATGGCAGGTGAATGTGACACCGACGATTATTATTTTAAACAAAGGAAAAATGGATTTAGCCACAACGGGTTGGACAAGTTACTGGGGCTTAAAAGTGCGGTTGTTTTTCACAGAGTTTTTTGGCTAAGCGGCACAAAATCTATTACAATACACAGACTTATTTTAAAGAGGACAGAATTATGATTATCGTAACAGGTGGCGCCGGTTTCATCGGCAGTAATATCGTTAAAGCATTAAACGATATGGGACGCAAAGATATTTTAGTGGTGGATAACTTAAAAGACGGGACTAAATTCATTAACTTAGTGGATCTTGATATCGCAGATTATTGTGATAAAGAAGACTTCATTGCGTCAATTATTGCAGGTGATGATTTAGGTGATATCGATGCCGTATTCCATGAAGGGGCTTGCTCGTCGACCACTGAATGGGACGGTAAATACATTATGCATAATAACTACGAGTATTCAAAAGAGTTATTGCATTACTGCTTAGATCGTCAAATTCCGTTCTTGTATGCATCAAGTGCGGCGACTTATGGTGATAAAACTGAATTCCGTGAAGAGCGTGAATTTGAAGGTCCATTGAATGTGTACGGTTATTCTAAATTCTTATTCGATCAATATGTGCGTGCGATTTTACCTGAAGCAAAATCGCCAGTATGTGGTTTCCGTTATTTCAACGTGTATGGTCCACGTGAAGGCCACAAAGGTTCAATGGCAAGCGTGGCATTCCACTTGAATAACCAAATCCTGAAAGGTGAAAATCCAAAATTATTTGCAGGCAGTGAACACTTCCGTCGTGATTTCGTTTATGTAGGCGATGTAGCACAAGTCAACATTTGGTGCTGGCAAAACGGCATTTCGGGTATCTTTAACTGTGGTACTGGCAATGCAGAATCTTTTGCGGAAGTGGCAAAAGCGGTAATTAAATTCCACGGCAAAGGCGTAGTGGAAACTATTCCATTCCCAGAGCATTTGAAATCTCGCTATCAAGAATATACGCAAGCAGATTTAACGAAACTCCGCGCAACTGGCTACGACAAACCATTTAAAACCGTAGCGGAAGGTGTGGCTGAGTACATGGCGTGGTTAAATAAATAAAAATATTGAACAAATAATGTCGTTCAATACTAGAAAATGAATAAAGTGCGGTTAAAATTAGTCTTATTTTTAGCCGCACTTTTGTTATAAGGTCAAGCATGAATATTTTAATTATTGGCCCGTCTTGGGTCGGCGATATGATGATGTCGCACAGTTTGTATCAACAACTCAAACTGCAATATCCTGATTGCCAAATTGACGTGATGGCACCCAATTGGTGTAAACCGCTTTTAGCCCGTATGCCAGAAGTGCGTCATGCCATTGAAATGCCGCTCGGGCACGGCAAGTTTGCCTTATGCGAACGTTATCGTTTAGGTAAAGCATTACGCAATCAATATGATATGGCGATTGTGTTACCAAACTCCTTGAAGTCAGCCTTTATTCCCGTCTTTGCAAAAGTTGCGGTGCGTCGTGGTTGGAAAGGGGAAAGTCGTTATTTCTTACTTAACGATTTACGCAATAACAAACATGATTACCCAATGATGGTGCAACGTTATGTAGCGTTAGCCTTCGAGCAAAATGCGGTACCGAAAGCGGCAGAGATTCCTGTTCTAAAACCTTATTTAACCGTTGATCCAACTCAACAAGCGGAAACCTTAAAAAACTTTGAAAAACAGACCGCTCTTTTAGGTGTACGCCCGATTATTGGGTTTTGTCCTGGGGCTGAATTTGGACCAGCTAAACGTTGGCCACATTATCATTATGCTAAATTGGCCGAAATGCTAATTGAAAAAGGTTATGCGGTAGAATTATTTGGTTCACCAAAAGATGTGGAAGCAGGTGAGCAAATTCGCAATGCGTTGCCTGCCGAGCTACAACCATTCTGTTTGAATTTGGCAGGGCAAACGAATCTTAATCAAGCCGTAGATTTAATTGCTAATTGTACGGCAGTGGTGAGCAATGACAGTGGCTTAATGCATATTGCCGCTGCGACAGATCGTCCATTAGTCGCGCTTTATGGTCCAACGAGCCCAACTTATACGCCACCATTATCAGATAAGGCGGTGATTATTCGTTTAATTGAAGGCGATTTAATTAAAGTGCGTAAAAGTACGGATAGCTCGGAAGGGTATCATCAAAGTTTGATTGATATTACACCGGAAATGGCATTAGAAAAATTAGAGGCATTATTAGCAAAATGAACCCTCTTCGCATACACTTACAATTAATCGGAATGGCCATTTTATGGGGCGCATCTTGGCCTTGGGGACGAGTGGTTGCCCAAGCTATGCCGACGTTTGTAGCCTCAAGTTTACGATTTTTCTTTGCGATTATTCCGCTCATAATTTGGTTATATGCGGCAAATCGCTTCAAATATGCGAAACAACTCAGAGCGAATCAGTGGATAGGTTTATTTATCACTGCTTTCTTCGGTGTTTTTGCCTATTCCACATTTTTTATCTGGGGACTGAAATATCTTCCCGCGGGGCAAGCTGCCGTTATTGTGGCAACAAACCCAGTTTTTACCACGCTTTTGGCAATTTTTTTATTTAAAGAAAAATGGAATCGCTGGGTAATACTCGGGATGGTTATTGCTATGAGTGGATCATTATTGGCTCTCACAAAAGGGAATTTTTTACAGATGATGGATTCCTTTGGTTTTGGGCAAATATTATTAATAGGAGCGCTAATTTGTTGGGTCGTTTACACCTTACTGGCGAGAAAAGTACTCGCAGGCATTGATTCGCTCACCGCAACCACATTATCTTCTATTTTTGGTTTTTTATTGTTATTTATGAGTGCATTATGCGTGGAAAGTACAGATGATTGGCTTACGGTATTGAATTTATCGCAAGGCGAGTGGATCAGTTTGCTTGGCCTCGCATTTGGTGCAACAGTATTAGCCTATGCCTGGTATTTTGATGGGGTGAAATATTTAGGTGCAGGTAATGCCTCAGCTTATATTATTCTTGTGCCGATTTTAGGGATTTTATTCTCAGCCGTTTGGTTGAATGAACAAGTGGATTCATCCTTAATTATTGGGGGAATTTTAGCTGTATCAGGTCTCGGTATTATGCACTGGGGAAGAAGGTTAATTAAATGAAAGTATGCGTGATCAAAACGTCTTCTATGGGCGATGTAATCCATACTTTGCCGGCATTGACTGATGCGCAGCGTGCTATTCCTAATCTCTCCATTGATTGGGTGGTAGAAGAGAATTTTGCCGAAATTCCACATTGGCATTCTGCAGTGAAGCAAATCATTCCAATTGCCTTAAGACGTTGGCGAAAATCGCCTTTTTCGATTCAGACCAAAAACGAGTGGAAATCTTACCGCACTTTATTGCAAGCCAATCAATATGATGCCGTGATTGATGCACAAGGTCTTTTTAAAAGTGCCTTTTTTGCGACACGCTTAGCTAATGGCATTAAACATGGCTATGATTGCAAAAGTATCCGTGAGCCGATTGCTTCATTTTTCTACGATAAAAAATACGCTATTTCCTATCAACAGCATGCGGTAGAACGTATTCGTCAACTTTTTGCGCAAGTATTATCTTATCCATTACCGAAAGAAAAAGGGGATTATGGTATTGCTCGACATTTCATTTCCGCAGATTCTATCGAACCTTATGTGATCTTTTTTCATTCTACGACAAGAGATGAAAAGCATTGGACAGAACGAGAATGGCGAAATTTAATCGAAAAACTGACCGCACTTTCTGTTCAAGTCCGTTTACCTTGGGGAAATGAAAAAGAAAAGGCAAGAGCAGAGCGATTAGCCGCAGGTTTATCTCATGTAGTCGTTTTGCCTAAGTTTTCATTGAATGAATTGGCTGGCCAAATTGCTAATGCAAAAGCCGTGGTATCGGTAGATACAGGTCTTGCCCACTTAACTGCAGCGCTGGATAAACCGAATATTACGCTTTATGGCGCAACAGATCCGACATTAATTGGCTGTTATGGTCAAAATCAGCATTATTTAATGGCGAATTCAATGGAAAATATTACCTCAGGCCAAGTGTTTTCTACGCTAAATTTATTAATTAAATAGGTGATAAAGTAATCAAATATGTATTTATCTGGATTGATTTTCGTCAAAATATTGCCTATTTTCTGATAGTTGGCAAAATTTAAGGTTGACCATTTAGGTTGTAGTGTATAAACTGCAAAAAGTTCAATTTTTTAATAAACTTCATTAAATAATAGGGAAAGCGTTATGAAAAAAACACTTCTTGCTTTATCTGTAGCTGCATTAGCAGCAGGTTCTGCACAAGCTTATAATTTCCACATTGACCAAACTGGTACGGATGTTGATTTCTATGGTTCTTTACGTGTTAAGTGGGAAAGCACGTCTAACAAAACTAACTATGTAGCGGGCGGTGAAAGCAAAGAGCACATCAACCACGCAGTAGATAACAATGGTTCACGTTTTGGTATTAAATTAAAACAAAGCTTAGGTGGTGATTTCTACGCTTTAGGCCGTGCTGAATGGCGTATGCGTGGTGAAGCGCCTTCACAACATGATTTTGACCATGTTTATACTCGTCAACTTTATGCTGGTTTTGGCCACAAACAATTCGGTGAGTTAACTTACGGTAACATGACTACAGTTACAGATGAAGTTAAACAAACTGATTTAGCAAATACTTATAGTTTGTCTGATGGCTTATTAGATGGTTCTGCACGTCGTGTAGCACAATATGTCTATAACGGAAACTATGGTGACAACAAAGTTAAATTTGGTGTTTATTACGGTGGCTATAGTAAGCGTAATGACGCGAATGTTGATTTAGAAAAAGTTAAAGGTTCTAATGCATCTCACCGTAAAAATGTTTGGGGTACCGCATTAATTTTTAACCATGCGATTGATAGCATTCAAAATGTAACAGTTGCAGCTGGTTTTACGCGTGAAATTTTTGCGAACAAAGCTATTGCTTCTTCATTTACGCAAAATGCTTATGCTTTAGGTTTAGCCTATAATTTTGTTCATACTACTTATGGTTTAGATTTAGAACGTCAAGTAACTAAGAATGAAGGTTACATTGGTAATAAACGTATTAAAAATGAAGTCCGTGCAGTTGTTCGTCAAGGTTTAAACGAAGATTGGAACGTTTATGCAATGTATGCATATAAAACAGATAAACACAGTAATAATACAGACAGAACCCGTCAATTTATGGTAGGTACTGAATACTATGTGTTTAACCAAGGTTCTTTAAAAGTGAAACCATTCTTAGAATGGCAAGCAACTCGTACTAAATACGAAAATGATGTTGCAGCGAGAGATCGTAGCCGTGATTTCAAAACGGTTATCGGTTTACGTGCATACTGGTAATTTATCAGTTTAATCATTATAAAATGAGCGGGTAGTGAAAGCTATCCGCTTTTCTTTTGGCTTGTAATTTTGATTTTCACCCCCATAATACTGCACAGGCACAAAGTGCGGTAACAAAACGACATCTTTTTTGAACGTTTACAATTTATTCTCAAAATTGACCGCACTTTTTACTCAAAGAATAAATAGGAAAAAATAATGAATTACACTCAAGACAATGACAAACTTTACCGTTATCTTTTTCAAAACCGTGCCGTGCGTGGTGAATGGGTAAGATTAAATCAAACCTTTACTGATACGTTGAATACTCATCATTATCCAAAAGCAGTACAAAATTTATTGGGTGAGATGATGGTGGCGACAAATTTGTTGACCGCCACATTAAAATTTAATGGCAATATTACGGTTCAAATTCAAGGTGATGGTCCATTAAAATTAGCCTTAGTTAATGGCAATGATCAGCAACAAATTCGTGCATTAGCCCGTGTGCAAGGTGAGATTCAAGATGGCATGAGCCTACATGATATGATCGGTAAAGGCGTATTAGTGATTACGATTGCTCCAACTGAAGGTGAACGTTATCAAGGCGTTATCGGTTTAGATAAACCAACTATTACGGAATGTTTAGAAGACTATTTTGTGCGTTCAGAGCAATTACAAACTCAGCTTATTATTCGCACAGGTGAATATGAAGGCAAACCAGTTACTGCAGGGATGTTGTTGCAAATCATGCCAGATGGTCAAGGTACGTCAGAGGATTTTGAGCATTTAACTACGTTAGCTGCAACCGTAAAAGATGAGGAGTTATTTGGATTACCCGCAGAAGAATTGCTTTATCGCTTATATCACGAAGAAGTAGTGGAAGTGTTTGAACCACAAGCTGTTTCTTTCTTCTGTGGCTGCTCACCGGAGCGTTCAGGGGCAGCATTATTACTGATTCCAGAAGCTGAAATTGAGGAAATCTTAGAGGAGCATAAAGGCAGCATTGATATGCAGTGTGAATGTTGTGGCACACATTACTTCTTCAATAAAGAAGCGATTGATAAACTCAAACAAGCACAATAAGAAAAATTCCCGTTCATGATAACGGGGATTTTTTTATGCTCTTTTATTGTTGAACTTGTTCCAAACAATGTTTGATAGCGTCAGGAATCGAGCTACCATGATTTTTATTGGGAATGGAAATAAATTCCACGGAATTACCTTGTTTTTCCAATATTTCCGCCAGTTGATGCGCATTGATTGTTCGCATTTGTTTCCGTTGATTAATACGCTGTAATTGTTCTTCAGTCATATTCGGATCCTGTTCAGGATGCTCTTCATAATAGCCTAATGTAATCAGAATATGTGATGTTTTTTTGCTAATCCATGGTTCATTTTGAGGTAGAAATGAGCCGTTCCCCCACCAAAGAGAAGGACTTGCCAAGGTGTAATATTGAAATAAATCCGGTTGATGGAAGAGTATGTACAGTCCAAATAACCCACCAAAAGAATGGCCAAAGAAATATTGTTTTTCCTTATTGATATCGAAATGCTGCTCAATGTAAGGTTTTACATCTTCTTGAATAAAACGTAGAAAATCGGCGGCTTTTCCCCCTTTGGCAAATTCAGCACCTTCAGCTGGAAACGTGTAGTCTCTAGTACGTTCTTCAATGACGTAAGCTTTATCAGATACATAACCGATACCGACAATAAGGGGGAGCGGTTTGTTAGGATTGACAGCATTCACTGCTATTGGAAATTGAGCATTGCCATCTAACGTATAAAGTGCGGTCAGTTTTTTCGACGTTTTCGGTGGAACAGCAATAAACAAGCGGTAATGTTTGTCTTCAAAGGTAAAATCTTTTTGTTGAATTTGATACATTTTTTTCATGCTTTCTTGAATAGGTGGAATCTTAAAGTCGGGCTCTGCTTGCGTGATTTGCGTAAACATCAGCAGACAAAATAAAAAGGATAAACGCAGAAATGAGAACATGGTTATCGAGTATTAAGTTGATAATGGTTATCACTATATCGAAAATGTGATGGGTAAATCAACCTTGTTATATCTTAGCCTCTTAAACCACCCAAAAATAGGTAGAATTTTCCTATGAATGTTCAAAAATGAGATCTAGTTAACATTTTTTTTTTGACAATTCCCATACAATAAACATAGGAAAAATTTTTAAACTTTAATCAAGAGGTGAACTATGACTGATGTTAAAAACGTAATTAAAGAACTTGAAGCCGTTGGTATTCATGATGTGAAAGAAGTGGTTTATAACCCAAGTTATGAACAACTTTTTGAAGAAGAAACCAAACCAGGCTTAGAAGGCTTTGAAAAAGGTACACTTACCACAACGGGTGCGGTGGCTGTTGATACAGGGATCTTTACCGGTCGTTCACCGAAAGACAAATACATCGTTTTAGATGATACCACAAAAGATACGGTGTGGTGGACTTCTGATGTAGCGAAAAACGATAATAAACCAATGACTCAAGAAACTTGGGCAAGCTTGAAAGGTCTTGTGACTAAACAACTTTCTGGCAAACGTTTATTCGTGGTTGATGGCTTCTGTGGTGCAAGTGAACAAGACCGTATCGCAGTGCGTATTGTGACTGAAGTAGCATGGCAAGCACACTTTGTGAAAAATATGTTCATTCGTCCGACAGAAGAACAATTAAAAACCTTTAAACCAGATTTCGTGGTCATGAATGGTTCTAAATGCACCAACCCGAACTGGAAAGAACAAGGTTTGAATTCTGAAAACTTCGTTGCATTCAACTTAACTGAGCGCATCCAATTAATCGGTGGTACTTGGTACGGCGGTGAAATGAAGAAAGGTATGTTCTCAATGATGAACTACTTCCTGCCACTTAAAGGTGTAGGTGCAATGCACTGTTCTGCTAACGTAGGTAAAGACGGTGATGTAGCAATCTTCTTCGGTTTATCAGGTACAGGTAAAACCACACTTTCTACCGATCCAAAACGTGAATTAATCGGTGACGATGAGCACGGTTGGGATGATGTAGGTATCTTCAACTTTGAAGGTGGTTGCTACGCGAAAACTATCCATCTTTCTGAAGAAAATGAACCGGATATCTACCGTGCAATCCGTCGTGATGCGTTATTAGAAAACGTAGTAGTTCGTGCAGACGGTTCAGTTGATTTCGATGATGGTTCTAAAACTGAAAATACTCGTGTGTCTTACCCAATTTATCACATTGATAATATTGTTAAACCAGTATCTCGCGCTGGTCACGCAACGAAAGTCATTTTCTTAACTGCGGACGCATTCGGTGTGTTACCTCCAGTGTCTAAATTGACACCAGAGCAAACCAAATACTACTTCTTATCTGGTTTCACTGCTAAATTAGCTGGTACAGAGCGTGGTATTACTGAGCCAACGCCAACTTTCTCAGCATGTTTCGGTGCGGCGTTCTTAACTCTTCACCCAACACAATATGCTCAAGTGTTAGTTAAACGTATGCAAGCTGCTGGTGCAGAAGCTTACTTAGTTAATACTGGTTGGAACGGTACAGGTAAACGTATCTCAATCAAAGATACTCGTGGTATTATCGATGCAATCCTAGATGGTTCTATCGAAAAAGCAGAAATGGGCGAGTTACCAATCTTTGATTTAGCGATTCCAAAAGCATTACCTGGCGTAGATTCTGCGATCTTAGACCCACGTGATACTTATGCAGATAAAGCACAATGGGAAGCGAAAGCGAAAGACCTTGCAGGACGTTTCGTGAAAAACTTCGAAAAATATGCGACCAATGCAGAAGGTAAAGCACTTATCGCAGCAGGTCCAAAAGCTTAATTAGAGAATATCGTATCTAATTAAACATTTCTAAAAATAACCGCACTTTGATTTGTAAACCAAAGTGCGGTTTTTATATTAAGTTTTTTGCGAGTTATTCTTTTGCTACGGTAAGAATAGACCAAATATAAGCCAATATGACCAATACCGCAGAGACAGAAAACATGATGCTGACCACATCAACGAAAAAGAAACTTTCCAGAATCGGTTTAGTGAAGATGCGTTCCGCATACCTCGCGACAAAAGTGATGATATAAGCCCATAAAGCCCAGGTAACTAGATCTAGTACAAAGCTTTTGGCTTTAATCAGCAAGGGAAGGCTGCTACCTTTATTAATAACCATCAATTGTTGTAAAGTGGCGGTTGCCATTATTTAAACTCCTCTGTCAGGGCTTGTCCAGACAGCTAGCTTGGACTTGTTTCTAAAAATCGCTTTTGGGATTCCAACGAGTAACGTTACTGTATTGAGTAACCAATAAACGTAGGGATACCAAATGCAGGAAATTCCATATTGGATCAATCCTTTTTCATAACGCGAATCAATGTATAAGCTTAAGAGACACTGTAAGAAGAAGGAAAAAAACATGATCGAGATATTTGTTTCAAACAGCTCCATGTTTTGAATACCTATACCTAAGGTAATCTTGCGGTATAGTGCAAGTGCAACCAGTGCAACTAATAAGATTGCCCAAGTTGCGGTAACAAAATATTCAGCATACATTGGCCATAGACGGCGGTTTCTCCAACGCCAGACCTGAGGAAAATATTTGAGAATGGTTTCGGCTCCACCTTGTGCCCAGCGTAAACGCTGTTTGTATAAGCCATAAAGACGTTCAGGCATTAATACCCAGCATAAGGCACGAGGCTCATACATAATGTTGTAACCGGCCGTTTGGATTTTCCAACTGACATCAATGTCTTCGGTGATCATATTGGTACTCCAACCACCAATTTCTTCCATCACATCTTTGCGGAATAGACAACATACACCAGATACCGTGAAGATAGTTCCCATCAGGCTTTGAGCGCGTTTGATTAAACCGATAATGGAGCTAAATTCAGACACTTGTAAGCGACCTAGGATAGTACTACGGTTACGTACGCGTGGATTGCCAGTAACGGCACCATAAGCGCGGTTTAATTCGAGAGATTGCACCATGTAGTCGATCGCATCGAAATCTAATACGGCATCACCATCAATACAGGCTACATATTCACCTTTAGCAACTAACAAACCATGATTTAATGCGCTAGCTTTACCTTGGTTTTCTTGGTGAAGCGCCACGATGCGCTTATCAGCTTTTGCCCAACGATCAATAATTTCACCCGTGTTATCTTTACTGCCATCATTGATAAAGATCAGCTCATAGTTTGGGTATCGAAGTTGAAGCAAGTAAGGAATAGCTTCATCTAAGTTGTCTCCTTCGTTGTAACAAGGCACCATAATGCTGACCATCGGAACGCGTTCTTTGGGCATTTGTTGGAAAGTTGGTTGTCCGAGTTTTCCTTCCATAAAAAGGTAATAACACAGACTTGCCGTTACCCAATATATTGCCATCCCGGCAGGATACATGAATACGAAGATACTCACTGCTTCTAAGAATTGTTGGTTCATGATCAATCCTTATTTTTCCCTACATTCATATTTACGGAAAAATACGGTTTCATTTTGTTTATATCCGGTTGATTAGTTAAAAAGTTATCCGGATAGTAGCCATAGCTATAAATATGATTTTTTTGTAATAGTGTGATCCAATCAATCAATTCGGATTCAGGAATTGGTTTTTGAGTTCGCCAATTCACCACTTGGAATTCAAATAAGACTTTATCTAATGGCGCTTGAGCTTTCATATTTTCAATAAGAGAAGCAAACCATTGATAGGCTTCTTCTTGTGAAATAGGCTGCTCATTTTCCATATATGGCATCGCCATAATGGCCGTCGTGTCGTAATTGTCGGTGAGTGTTTTTAAGTTTTGCGCCAACCATTCTTCTGCATTGGGATTTGTGATCACTGATGCATAAAGATTACGGGCTGTTTTAAGCGAGTATGAACCTCGCAAGAAATAAGGTTTTAACGCATCGGTGAGTTGATGTGTTAGTTGGATTAAATCCTGTGTTTTTTGTTTTGCTTGTGGGCTAATCATGCCTTCAGCGTGATTACCTTCAGCACCTTCAAAATCGGTTAGGAACGCATCATCATGGAATAAAATGCCATTAAATTTGGCGTAGAATGACAAATCGTTATAAATGGATTTAATGATTTCAACATTCTGTTTGTTATAAGGTGAAAGGCGTAAATAAGCCTTTGTTGAAGGCTTGCCCGTGCGGTTATCAATGACATATTCCGCCTCTTTTACGCTTTTTCGTAAATCAAAGGCGAGTACAGGCATCCAGGCGTAGACTTTTACGCCTGCGCGCGTTTGTAATTGCCAGGCAATTCGACCAAAAATATCGTCGCGAACAGGAAGATATTTGTTTGGGAAATACAGGGCATCTGCCACACCATCCCCATCAGGATCGGAGAACGCTTGAAGGTAAACTGTTGTCACGCCATAGCGAGAGATGCGTTCGATTAACTTATCAAGGTTTTTGGCTTGTTGAGCTTTATTTGCATCGTAGACATAATCCAAATCAACATGCAGCACACGTTGAATTTGCTTGCTTTCATCGATGCCATCGAGATAGTTTTTAACGGTATTTAGATCGGTTTCTGCATTAAGTAATAAGCGTCCAATGTGTTTATCGCCAACTTTATTAACAATTTTCTCACCCAATGAGAAATAGTGTGGCATTCCTGCTTGTCGTGCAATTTGCACAGCAACATCATTAAATTGTCCATAAGGCCACACCATTACACGTGGTTTCTTACCGATATGATTGACTAATGTTTGAACTGTATGAGCAAAATCAGATTTTAATCTGTTTTTGTAGGCCTCTTCTGTTTCATATTTCCCATTTTTATATTCAGGTGCAATCACAGCAGGCAATTGACCACCAGATGGGTTAGCATTAATACCGTTATGAAGATTATGAGTATGTGAGGCGACTTCAATGAGTCCACTTTGTTCCATTTCTTTCACTTGTGCCCAAGTAGTAAAAACAGAACGATCTAGCATTTTATCGGCATAAGCGATTTTTTGATTTTCTGGTGTATCCAACCAGCCTGTCACGGGTGCAAAAACAGCAGGGTAGTTATAAGCCTTTAATAGAGGAAAGACCACGTTATACATAGTCTCATAGCCATCATCGAAGCTTAGTAATACCGCATTATCAGGTAATGTGCCTTTACCATTTTCAGCATCAATAACTTGCTGCCAACTGATCACGTTGTATCCGTTTTCTTTTAGCCAATTAAAATGTTTAATTAACATTTGGGCAGAAATCGTTTGAGGAAAATACTGTTTTTGATTTTCAGCCGCACTTTCATCTACCACAGAGTGATAAGCTAATACGCCATAACGATCTTGCGCAAAGGCAAAAGCTGAAAAAAGGGAAAGCGTGCAAATAATGATTTTTGCAAAATGTTTTAGAGATCTCATAAAGTTATACCGCTTAAGTATTTAATAATAAATAGAGAAGTTTAAATTTCCGAAATTGTTGAATTCAGCACTGCCGTCGTAAATATTCTTTTTACGACCGATTTCATAAGACACGCCAAATTTTTTACTCACACGCCATTGGTGTCCGTAACTTATCGACCACATTTTTTCTCGGCTGAGTGCTGCCTGTTTATAAGCACCCACACTGGCTTTGAGATGGTGATTTAAGACTAAGCCATAATTAAGTGGTTGGTAGTAACTTAAATCCGCACCGAATTCCAAGCTTGTCGCTTTTGATGGGTTGTAATATTCAGCAGAATCAATGGTTTTATTTTTGCTGTAATCGACTCTGAAATTGTTGGTTAGCGCCCAACGGTCATGTTTGAATGTATTGAGATTCAACCAGAAATTAGCGTCTTTTCTTAAGTTGCCGTCATCAAATTTCATGATGCCACCACCTAGTCCAGCTTGGAAAATATCGGAATAGGAATAGGTGGTAGAGAAACCAATATCTTTGGTATACACACCTTTATTGATGGCTTTAACTGGGGTGCCGCTACCATTAATATTGGCGTCTAAATTAAATGACCAATGTTGGTTGAGGGTATAATTTACTTCCGTTGAGAAATAGGCTTTATCATTAAGCTTAATGCCTTTCCCGCTTTCCATTTTTACTTGGAGTGGATAGAAATTGAGTTCAGTACCTACACCAATTCGACGCGAAATAAGGCTTTCTCTGTCATAAGGGGAGCGAGTTTCTAAGTAATGAACGTAGAGATCGTGACCATTTGTTGTTTTAGGTGTGTAAATCGCATAATCTTGACTACTTTCATTGCTATAGCTTATTGGTGAGGTGCGATGCTGTAAGCCGACGCTCCCTACAACTTTGCCAGAACGTGCTTGTTCGTAATGGTTTATGAGGGATTGTGCAGACTGACGTTGTTCTTCATTCATTGAATCAATTGTTTTTGAAACTGTTGGTAAATCATTTTGACTTAAGGCAGTTTCAGCCAGGTTATTACGAGCTTCTTGCTGATCATTTTTACTCAAAAAATAACCAGCTTTTTCCGCCCATAATTTGGCATCATCATAATTGCCGCGATTTCTCTCAAGTTCCGCTTTTTGCAACATAACCCATGGGTCACCAGGCGTTTTGTTAAATAGACGATCATCAATAAGTTGCTGAGCCAATTTGCTGTTACCACGCCATAACGCCAAACGTGCCAAACCAAAATAGCGAGAATCGTAGCCTGGATTCAGAATTTTTGATGTTCGGGTATAGTCATTGATATAAACATTTGAATTCATACGCTCTAAATATTGTTGCGCCAATTCAAATTTGCCTGCATCGCTTGCAGTAAGAGAGAGTTTATGAAGTAAACCATCGCTCACAGCGAGTTTATTGTGTAAGGCTTGTTGTTCAATTGCTTGATAAATCGCTAATGCTTTGTGTGGTGAGCCTTTGGCCGCCCAATAATCACCAAAGGCTTCTTCTAAATACGCTGGCACATTAGGTTGAGTCTGTAATGTATTGAAGTCATCCTCTATTTCATCAAATTTATTTAATCGGACACCCATCACAAAACGATCTTGCAATGCTTGTTGATACAAAGGATGTTCAGGGTTAATTTTGGCCAAAAGTGCGGTCAATTCTTCAAATGATTTTTCTTGTTGTGTAGGCGTTGTCGCATTTTTTGAAGAGGTAATTGTCTTACCATGCTCAAACCACATCATGTCTTTTTGATTGAATTGATTAGGATAGGCTTTTTGTAGTTTCTCTTGTAATGGTTGAAGGTTGTATTTCGATGCCAAACGATACAACTCTCTCATTAAGGTGATATTTTTTGGATTTTGTTCTAACTGACGTTGCCAACGGCCAAGTTTAGCCATGTCGGGTTCGGTGAAATCAAGCAAATAGCTTTCCGCATCAAGGTAAGCATTATCTTGTCCAAAACGTTTCTTATAAACATTCAGTGCATTTTTTGCCGCAGTGTAGTTTTTGGTTTCAGTGGAGGCTAATGCGCCACCAAGCCATCCATTTGGATTATCAGGGAATTGCTTTTGCAATTGGGAATAGAATGCAACGGCACGGTCGTATTGTTTTTCATTTCGAGCGGCTTTGCCTAAATTTTCCAGTTCATTTTGAGAAAATTGCGCTGGTGCGCAGCTTTCGCAAAGTGAAAGTGCTTTAGCGGATTGATTCGTCCTCAGATAGAGTGTAATTAAATCATCGCGCACTTTAATATCGTTTGTCCTCTTAAATAAGGCCTCAAGTTTTGGAATGGCTTGATTTAATTGGGCCTCTCCTTGACGGGAGAAAATGATGATATTTTCTCGTTCGGTATCAATAGAGGAATTTTGGGCATAGGCAACCTGTACTACTGAGGTACTGACACCCGCTAATAGCATTGCCTTAAAGACATGGGCTAGAGATTTCATTTTAAGTTCTACTATATTAATAATAATTATCTAGTGCTTCGTTATTTCAGACAGTGTAAAGAAGTGTAAGTTTTGCAAAGTGGTCGGATCTCTTTGCGGGCAATGGAAAATATTAATTGCGTATGAACGCAGGTGTTTTAGATAGAAAAATAGGCGTTTTAGTAAAATAAAACGCCTATCTTATATATTAGAGATATATTAGAGAAGTGATTGAGCGTTATTTCAAAATAAACATCGGTGTGTTACTGATAGGATCACGATGAATGATGACATCCAAATCAAACACATCCTTCAGCAACCCTTCGGTCATGACCTCATCAGGTGTGCCTTGTGCCATTACGGCACCTTTTTTCATGACGATTAAGTGATCGCAATAGCGGCAGGCTTGGTTGAGGTCATGTAACACTGTAATTACGGTTTTGCCGTTTTGTTGCATTTGTCGCATCATGCCCATGAGTTCTGCTTGGCGGTTTAAATCCAGATAAGTGGTAGGCTCATCAAGTAGCACTAATTCAGCATCTTGCGCAAGTGTCATGGCTAAAAATACCCGTTGTTGCTGACCACCAGATAAATCGGAAACCAACTGTTCGGCGAGTTCGGCAGTTTGTGTTTGCGCCATCGCCCAAGTGACCAATTCTTCATCTTTTTGACTGAGTTTACCCCATAGATTTAAGTAAGGCGAACGCCCGTAAGCGATCAAT
Organism: Parahaemophilus parainfluenzae; assembly: GCA_963537955.1. GTDB lineage: Bacteria > Pseudomonadota > Gammaproteobacteria > Enterobacterales > Pasteurellaceae > Haemophilus_D > Haemophilus_D parainfluenzae_AJ. Next base: position 29,102 of record CAUTFW010000010.1, read on the forward strand.
TCGCGCACTTTTATCCCTTCAGGTACCAAGTGTTGCTGCGGGAGAAAAGCCAATTCTTGGGCATATTCTTTAGGGCTTTTTTGCCAAATGTCCTTGCCTTTATGGGTGATTGAGCCTTGCTTCGGTTTAAGCAGGCGAGCCACCGCTTTTAATGTGGTGGACTTACAGCAACCATTTGGGCCGATTAACGCAATCACTTTATTTTTCGGGAATTTTAGCGACAGATTTTTAACCACGAGTTTATCTTGATAACCTAAAGATAAATTATTGATTTCAATGCTCATTATTTAGTTCTCATCAATAAGTAGAAGAAATATGGCGCACCGATAATCGCGGTCAGAATACCCGCTGGTAGTTCAGTTGGTGGGTCAATCACCCGCGCCAAAATATCCGAAAGTTGTAATAAGAGGGCGCCAATAATCAAGGCTGCCGGTAATAGGGTGCGATGTCTGCCGCCGACTAAACGACGGGCAAGATGCGGCGCAACCAAGCCTAAAAAGGCAATCGGACCACAAATTGCTACGGCCGTAGTGGAAAGGGCGACCGCTAGCACTAAAACGCTGATTTGCACTTTATTTACCGTCACGCCAAGGGTTGAGGCTTTGTTTTCACCTAAACCAAGGGTGTCGAGATCGCGACAGAAAATAAATGGCAAGGGTAGCAACACTACTAACCATGGCAATACCACATTCAAATAAGACCAGCTGCGCCCCCATAGGCTTCCTGTAAGCCATAACATCGCTGTATTGATCTCGACCGGATTGGTAAGCATCAGATAATGACTAATGGCTGCCCACAATGCGGAAAGTGCGACCCCAATGATTGCCATTTTAATAGGGCGGAAGTTAAAACCGCACACGATCCATAAAATGACAAAAGAGAGCACTCCACCTAAAAAGGCAAAAATTGGCATCCAGTAAAATGCTAAGTTTGGTAAGAACATCAATACCGAAACAGCAACTAACCCTGCCGCATTGTTAATCCCTAAAATATCGGGAGAGGCAAGTGGATTGCGTACTACGCTTTGCACTAACACACCGGAAATCGCTAAGGCTCCGCCTAATAAAATCGCTAATACCGCACGAGGTAGGCGATATTCCATCAAGGTAAAATAGTTTTTATCGTCAGGCTGAAAGGCCGCCCAAATTTCCTCAAAAGAAAGCGTATAAGTGCCAAGTCGAATACTCAATCCAAAGAGTAGTACCATCAGACTGAGCGTGACGACATAAAAGCCGATAGCGCGAAAAGATACATGAGAAGCTCGCATTAGTGTCTTCCTCTGGCAAATAATACAAAGACTGGGGCACCGATTAAGGCAAGCACCGCACCAGCAGGCACTTCGCTAGGGAAGTTCACCGCACGGGCAATGGTATCTGCAGCGAGCATTAAAATTGCGCCGAGTAACATTGCCATAGGGAGCGATTTTCGCAAGTCATAACCAATCCAATAGCGGGCAAGGTGGGGCACGAGTAAGCCAATAAAGGCCACAGGGCCAGCAACACTCACGCTTGAGCCCACAATCAATAACGCCATGATGTTAGCGTACCAACGTAAACGGAAGAGATTGATACCTAGCGAACGAGCGGATTCATCACTTAAATTGAGTAAATTCAAACGACTGGCAAAAAGCAGGCAGAAAAGTGCGGTCAAAATAAAGAACGGAAATAACGTCAATAATTCATTCCAACGGGCATGTGCAATGCCGCCAGCTAGCCAGCTCATAATACCGAAGGCATGATCTTCCGCGATAATGAGCACCAATTTCGTGAGCGCGGCACAAAGTAGTGATACGGCAATCCCCGCTAAAATCACTCGGCTACGATCTCCACTATTATCTTTCCATCCGTTGCTGATCAGCATCACCACAAACCAACTCAGACCGCCGCCGATACTAGCCACTAAGGCAATGCTATAACCAGAAAGAATCAAGGGGCTAAACGCACTGGCGGTTACCATGGCAAGACTAGCTCCAGAGTTCACGCTGAGTAGCGTAGGTGAAGCAAGCGGGTTGCGCGTAATGGTTTGTAACAACGCCCCCGCCACCGCAAGATTGGCACCTAAAATCATGCCAACTAATGCGCGCGGTAGGCGTAAATCGGTTACCGTAATTTTGGCAATTTCATCGCCATCGGGGAGGAACGCTTGTAACGCTGCAAGCGGTCGAATTTCGATGGGATAATACAAAAACAGGCTTCCCCATAATAGGAAAGCCAGAATGATAAGGGGAAGTCCCCAACGGAAAGCAGACTTCATCATTATTTTTGCTTCACGAAATCTTCAATTTGTTTTGCCATAATTTTGCTTGCTTCTAAACCGCGACCACGCGCCCACATGTCGGAGTCAACACTGTAAACATGGTTCGCTTTGACCGCAGGAATGGCTTTCCAAAGTGGCTCAGCTTCCCATTTGCGCGCAATACTTTCATCACGATAATGGGCAATGAACAAGTATTCCGGTTTTTCCATTACTAATTGTTCAAGGTTGATTTCTACGAAAGCTTGATCGCTATTGAGTTTAGTTGGCGCAAAACCTAATGTCGTTAAGAAACTACCCACATAGCCATTGTCATTTTGGATATTAAATTTATCTTCTCGGGAAGTACCAAATGAGGCTTTTTTGCCTTGTACACCTAAATTTTTTGCGATGTTGGCAATGTAATCATTATGTTCATTGATCTTCGCTTTCATTTCAGCGCTTTTACCGACTAAATCACCAATTTTCTGCGCAGTTTCAAGATTTTCTTGGTAGCTTTCATGACGGGAATCAAACATCACCGTTGGCGCAATTTTTTTCAATTCTTCAAATACTGCAGTATGGCGAGATGGATCAGCAATAATTAAATCGGGTTTGAGAGAAGCAATCACTTCAAGACTCGGTTGAGAACGCGTGCCAACGGATTGCCATGCAGCAATTTTTTCGCGCACTTGCGGCAAAATACGATCGACTTTGTTGTCGTCAGCCACACCCACTGGGCTTACACCGACTTGGGCTAAAGCATCCACAAAAGAATATTCCAACGCCACAACACGGCTTGGGGTTTTATCAAGGGTAAATTCACCTTTCGCATCTTTAACCGTCACGGCGCTAGCGAATGCGGATACCATTAATAATGCGGAAGCTAAAGTAGTTTTGAATAATTTTTTCATGTTGTGTCCTCAATAATAAAAAGCATTTGGATTATACACTCAAACAATGTTATTGAGAATAGTTATATTCTAGCTATTTGGTCGGATTTCTCTATTTTGCCCGCATTCTGGCAAGTAAACTGACGGCAATAATAATGACTAATGAACCAATCCAGAAATTTAGGCTTGGTACGTTATCCCAGAAGAACCAGTCACAGATGCTGGAGAAAATCACGCCAGTAAAAGCAAAAGGCGTGATGACATTGGCAGGGGCGTATTTAAAGGCGCGAGTGAGTAATAATTGGAAAATAAGACCAAATCCGCCCACTAAAAGCAGTAATGTGAATCCATGTAGTGTTGGTATTTCCCATTGAGTAATAAAAAAGAGTGGCAATAAAATCGAGCCTAATAAGTGGAAGTAAAACACGATATTTTTAGGTGAGTTGTGTTTATTGAGCTCTTGTAAGCTGATAAATGCCATGGCCGCCAATACTGCAGCACCTAACGCATAGCCTACATGGATAGGGTTGATATTCATTGAACCGTTGGTCAGCATAATGATGGATACACCGATAAACCCCATAAAACTGCAAGCTAATACTTTTAATGGCGTTCTGACTTTAAAGAAAAACAGCAATAAAGGCACAAAAAGTGCGGACGTATTCATCAATAAAATCGCAATAGAAATCGGCAAATATTTAATGGCGTAGAAGGTTAGCAACATACTGGCAATGCCGGCTAGATTACGCAAAATGAGAAACTTCCATTGCGACATATCGACTTTGAAATCTCCATCTTTAATTAAAAAGGGCAAGAGAAAAACAAAACCAATAAAGAAGCGGGAAAATAAAATTTCACTGGACGGTAATTCATCAGAGGCGTATTTTACAAATACACCCATTAAGGCAATGCTGATGTAAGCTAACACCATACAAACAACAGCTTTTTGATAATTATTGCGGAGATGTATGTTTGGCATAAAGGTTCCTTGCACAAAGTGCGGTAAAAAATTGCCTTATTTTGTAAGAAAATGGGCTTGTCTTCGTCTAATGAAATGCAAGCTGAAGATTTTTCTATAATAAGGAAAGAAAATGAAATATACAAAAACATTTCTCATATTGACCGCACTTTTTGGCGGTTTGCAAAGTAGTTTAACGTATGCTGATCACACAGAATCATCAAAGGAGCAAAAAATGACAATGGAAAGTAAACAAGAACAACAAATTATTTATCTTGCCGGTGGTTGTTTTTGGGGACTAGAAGCTTATATGGAACGCATTCAAGGCGTGACTGATGCTGTTTCTGGTTATGCCAATGGAAAAGGTGATACCACTAACTACCAATTATTGCATGCGACAGATCATGCGGAAACGGTGAAAGTCACTTACGATCCAAATAAAATTTCGTTAGATAAATTACTGCAATATTATTTCCGCGTTATCGATCCAACCAGTATTAACAAGCAAGGCAATGATCGAGGCAGACAATATCGCACCGGCATTTATTATCAAAATGAGCAAGATAAAGCCGTTATTGAAGCGGCATTAAAAACCTTACAAAGTAAATATCAAGTGCCGATTCAAATTGAAGTAGAACCGCTAAAAAATTATGTGGAGGCGGAAGAGTATCATCAGGATTATCTCAAGAAAAACCCGAATGGTTATTGCCATATTGACATCAAAAAAGCCGATGAGCCATTAATTGATGATAAAAAATACCCAAAACCAAGTGATGCAGAATTAAAGCAAAAACTGACCGCACTTCAATATGATGTGACGCAAGGCAAACATACCGAACGCTCTTTTAGTAACGAATATTGGGATAATTTCGCGCCGGGTATTTATGTGGATATCACCACGGGAGAACCGTTATTTTCTTCTAAAGATAAATTTGAATCAGGTTGCGGCTGGCCAAGTTTTACCAAACCGATTGCCGCTGAAGTGGCGGAGTATCAAAGAGACAATAGCTTTAATATGACTCGCATTGAGGTATTAAGCCGCAGTGGCCATGCCCATTTAGGTCATGTATTTGATGATGGCCCTCGTGATAAAGGCGGTTTACGTTATTGCATCAATAGCGCATCGATTAAGTTTATTCCATTAGATGAAATGGAAAAACAAGGCTATGGCGATTTGATTCCCTTTGTGAAATAAGAGGAAAAAATGAAAAAAATATTGATCGCACTTTTATTGTTTTTGAGTCCATTGAGTTTTGCACAAGAGAATGTGTCTTTGGCGGACATCCCCTTGAAGACGTTGGATAATCAAACCGTCTCTTTATCACAATATCAAGGCAAACCGCTTTATATCAAAATGTGGGCATCTTGGTGTCCAATTTGTTTAGCGGGGTTAGCAGAAATTGATGATCTCAGTGCTGAAAAGAACCTTGATTTTAATGTGATTACGATTGCCTCACCTGGACAAAAGAATGAACAAAATAGTCAAAAATTTATCAATTGGTATAAAGGCTTGGACTATAAAAATATCACCGTATTATTGGATGAAAACGGTGAAATCATTAAACGAGCTAATGTATTAGGCTATCCGTTTAATTTACTATTGGATAAGGATTTAAATCTTATCAAAGCACAACCTGGACATTTGAATTCAGATCAAATTAAACAATTTGTGAAGGAATAAAAAAGTGCGGTCATTTTTGACCGCACTTTTATTATTGGCTTGATTATGCAAATGCCTGTAATTCAGGATTGATTGGGGTTTCAGCGATATTATTCACATAGTTACATAATGTGGCGAGGCTGACACCTAAAATCACATCAATGGCATTTTCTTGAGTATAACCTGCATCAAAGAACGCTTTAAGCTGTGCTTCAGTTAATTTTGCTTTTTGCAAAATAACGGCAAGGGTGAAACGCGCTAAAGTATCGAGTTTTTTATCACTTTCAATACGAGCAGTTGCACGAATTTGGTTCACAAGCTCTTCTTCAAGTTTTAACACTTTTAAAGCGATCTTCGTGTGGCCTGCTACACAGAAACCACAGCCATTGACTACAGCAGCGGTAATTTGCACCACTTCGCGTTCTGTTGCCGTTAAGCTGTTACGACCATTAATGCCGCCTACCGTGCGATAAGTTTCAAGTGCAGTAGGGGCATTCGCAAGAACACCAATTAAATTTGGAATAAACCCATTGGCATTTTGTACGGCTTTTAAGGCTTCTTGTGCGGCTTCAGGGGCTGATTCAATGGTGTGAATTTTAAATTGAGACATAAACTACTCCTAAGGGATAAATCATAAATTTCCGCTTGATAATACCTTTCTAACTTAAATAAGAAAAAGAAGAAAAGCTTATTTCATATAGCTAAAAGTTATGATTATTCTTGGGTAAACCAATCTTCTGTTTTTGTATTTACGTCAAATACTTGTCCTAACAATGGTGTAAGTGTATTCACGCCCAGTGCTCTTGCCATTGGTACGCTTTTAAGCACAGGCTCATTCCACGTATGCAAGGCAAGGGGATAAGCGCCCCAGTGAATGGGCATAAATCTTGTTGGCTGTAGTTTTGCTGCCAGTTGTGCGGTTTGCTCAGGGAAAAGATGGTTATTGGGCCATCTTTCGTCATATTGTCCGTTCTCTATAAACGCAATATCAATTTTGCCAACACGGCTGGCAATTTCATCAAAATGTTTACCTTGGGCGGAATCACCATGGAAGTAAAAACGTTCTTCATTTTGACCGCGCTTATGCTCTATTAAAAAACCAGACCATAATGCTTTGTTATGATCAAACAAGCCACGGCTAGAATCATGTCTTGCAGGTAATGCAGTATATTTTACGCCATTTCGTTCAGTGCTTTGCCACCAGTCTAATTCAGTAATTCTAGCTGCATCTATTCCCCATTTTTGTAATATCACGCCCATTCCTAAAGAAACCACAAAATGACTTTGCGTTTTCATTAATTTTTCGATGCTTTCTTGTTCAAGGTGATCGTAATGGCTATGTGAAAGCAGCACGACATCTATAGGCGGTAATTCTTCAATTTCTGCCACAGGTGGTTGAAAACGGTGCATCATTATTGGTACTGGAGACGCACTATTTCCAAAAAGTGGATCGGTAATGATGGTTTGATTGCCAATACGCATAAGTAGCGTTGAATGTCCAAACCACATAAAGCGACTCTGTTCAGCTGGCGCTAATAACTCGGTCCAATTTGGTTTGACCGTGGGCAATGGTTTTTGGGGGTGAAAATCTTTTTCATGAAATGTCATTTCCCAAAGTGCACTTGCAACATTTATTGGTGCGCGTTGAGGTTCTGCATTATAGAAAGTTTGTGTATCAGGATCATAATGATCACTCTTCGGATATACCGGATAAGTTGGCAGATAAAACCAATAGGTGACAAATGCGGCAATTCCCGCAAGAGTAATGAGTTTCTTTGTATGTCTCATCTTTAAAGGATATTTTCCAAATATAAATTTGGCAGCATTATACCTTTAAATGTGTTTTGACGACAGACAGTAATCTCTCTAACTCTTTTTTGCCTTTTTCGGAAAGGACTTTGTTGTCGCGCAACATTTGGGTGGCACGAGCTTCAATAAAGCGAAGGTAATCACTGTTTTGGGTTTCTTGGAATTGCTTTTCGGCTAACTGCATTTCAGTGAAGTCTTTATTGGTTTGAGCAATTAGCATTTTTTGTCCGATTAATACAATTAATGCGGCAATTAAAGCGATGACGGCGCCATAGCCATTAGTGGGGTAATAAAGAATGCCCGCCAGAACAAAAAGTGCGGTCACTAAATTGGATGAATTTTTAATATAGCCTTCAGCCGGTGGTGGCTTGATGAGATCTTTCCAGTTCATAGGGTTTATATGTCATGCTAAAAATTTGCCTTCCCTCAAGCGAAAGAGGGAAGGCAATATCATAATATATTATGCCAACACACCAAAATGATAGCCTAAAATACCCACGCCGAATAAGGCGAAGATGATGTACATGGCGTTGATTTTTTTACGTAATAAATACATACATAAGAAAGTTAAACCTAACGCCGCAAGGCCTGGGAGAAGATCGTTTAACACGCTTTGTACGGTGGTCACCACTTCTTCGCCCATTTGGTTTTTATAGCGGGAAAGTTCTAATGGAATGTTGATACTCGTCCATTTCGATACCAGAGAGCCCATGACAAAGAGACCGAGGATAGATGCCCCCTGCGTCAATTTTTGTAAGCGACCGCCACCCATATCGTTAACGATTGTGGTACCTTTTTCATAGCCGTATTTGAAACCATACCAACGAGTTACTGCACGGCAAAGGTTGATACCGATGAAGAAAAGCAATGGCCCTAAAAGGCTACCAGTAATGGCTAAACCTGCACCAAGTGCGGCCAATACAGGACGTAATGTTCCCCAGAAAATTGGGTCACCCACACCGGCTAATGGGCCCATTAAACCGACTTTCACCCCGCTGATTGCTGAGTCATCAATATCGTTACCGTTCGCACGTTCTTGTTCCATCGCCGCAGTAACACCAATGATAGATGATGCTACCCAAGGTTGGGTGTTGAAGAATTCTAAGTGGCGTTTTAATGCCGCTGCTTGATCTTCTTTTTTGCTGTAAAGACGTTTAATGGCTGGGATCATGGATACACAGAAACCCATTGCTTGCATACGTTCAAAGTTGAAGGAACCTAGCAAGAAAGTTGAACGCCAGTAAGTGCTACGAATATCGCCTTTTGTTAATGATTTTTTAGTTTGTTCAGTCATAATTTCTTCCTTATAGTCCTTCAAGTTCATCATCAGCTAATTCACGTTTTGCAACTGCTTGTGGTACAGTAGATTGATGGAAACGTGGGTTTAATTGAATATAAATCATCGCTAAGCATGTGCCTAAAATACCGAGACCGACAAGGTTGTAATTGGTGAAAGAGGCGATTACGAAGCCTAGGAAGAAGAATGGCATTAATGCGCCTGCACGCATCATATTGATGACCATCGCATAACCGACGACCACGATAAAGCCACCAGCGATTTGTAAACCGCGAGTAACCACTTCTGGAATCGCGTTCAATGCTTCGGTCACCGTATCCGTACCTGCTACTAACGCAACGAAGAAGGTTGGAATTGCCACGCGTAACGCTTGTAATGCAAGACCGCTAAAGTGACAGAATTCAATACCGCGGAAGTTGGCTTTTGCGGCAAAATCATCGGCTTTGTGTTGAAGGAAGATGGTTAAAGTACGAACGAAGATGGTTAATACTTGACCTGCTGCTGCTACCGGAATCGCAATCGCTAATGCGCTACCTTTATCTTGACCGCCTTTAATGACGAGGATAGTCGCAATCACACTGGCTAATGCCGCATCTGGCGCCATTGCTGCACCCACGTTCATCCAGCCTAATGCCACTAATTCAAGGGTACCACCGACAATAATACCGGTTTCTAAATCACCTAATACTAAGCCGATTAGGGTACAAGCAACTAAAGGACGATGGGTTTGACGTTCGTCCAATACACTCCCCATACCGCAAATGGCGGCAACGAGCGTGACTAAAATAATTTCCATTGTTGTCATAATGAATTGTCCTCGTAATTAAAATTGAATCGCATCAAGCTCTTTGTGCGTGAGTATTGATTTCGGGCTGCTCGCCACTTGTTGTAAGCTTAATTCCACGCCTTTATCTAAAAGTTGTTTGAATGCCGCCACATCAGTTGGATTGACAGCAACTGCTTGGGAAAGCATTTTGTCGCCTTCACGGAACGTCATACCGCCCACGTTGACTTTATCAATTTTCACGCCACCCTCGATTAAACGCAGGATGTCTGTTGGATTGGTTACCAACCAAAGAATGTTTTTACCTGCATATTTCGGGTTGTGATACACCTTAATGGCTTTTTCCACTGGAATCACATAAGCTTTCAAATGTTCAGGCGCGATTTGGAGTAACAGATCACGACGAAGTGGATCATTCGCCACATCATCATTTACCGCAAAAATTGCTTCACATTTCACTGCTTTCGCCCAAGAGGTTGCTACTTGACCGTGGATTAAACGGCTATCAATACGCAATAAGGAAATGTTCATATTGCCGGAAAGTGCGGTTGGATTTGGAGAGGTTTTTGGTGCTTCAGCTGGTTTAGCGGCTGGCGTTGGAGCAGGTTTGCTTTCTTTAGGTTGACGGAAGGATTTTACGGCAGCGACCCCGACTTCTTTCGCGGTTTCTACCAATTCATCTAAGCTAGCGCCATCTTTAGCATCAAGCACTTCTAGCAACATCGGTAGATTAATGCCGGTAACGATATCGGTATTATCTCTTTCACTGGCGACTCGGCTTGCCGCGTTATAAGGGCTACCACCAAATAAATCGACCAGAAAGAGCACCGGTTCATTTTCAGGCAGCGTGGCAATAATCGCATTGTATTTCTCGATTAAATGCTCACCGCCTTCACCCGGTAAGAAAGTCACGACATGGCAGTTTTCATCTTCGCCATACACCATAGCGGCGGAATTGACGATTTCTTCAGAAAACTTACCGTGCGTTGCAACGATAATGTGGGTCATGGATATTCCTCCCATTGAGTTGATAAAATCAGTCTATTTTGCTTTCAATACGCATTACGCAAACGATTGCTCCGAATGGAGTTTAGTGTATGGATTTGAAGATTACCGTCAAATAAAGAATAGTCAAATAGTGATCGAGATCAAATAAACAGGTAAGATGACTTACAACTTTTGAGGTATTTGTGAATGAAATGCAAAGTGCGGTTGATTTTTGGACGATTTTTATCGAATGGAAAGCATTTCGCGACAAGACAAATACGAAAAGGTTAAAATAAGCCAAATTTTCTGTTGGGAGTTTCGATGTTTTTTGTTTATCTCATCGTCGCTTTAGCGGCAGGCGTAGCACTCGCCACGCAATCAGCGATTAATACGCAATTAGCGAAAGCCATGAGTGGCGAAGCGGTGATTGCCACCTTCATTTCTTTTGCGGTAGGCACGATTTTTCTCTTTTTTATCGCATTGGCTAAAACTGATTTATGGGGCAATTTATCCACGATTCCATCACAACCTTGGTGGAAATTAATTGGAGGGGTACTTGGCGCTGTTGTTGTATTCACAACCGTTTTGCTTGCACCTAAATTAGGCATTACCGCGATGTTATTTTTTATCATCGTCGGACAATTAATTACGGCAACAACTATCGATCATTTTGGTCTTATTGGTATGCCGATCCGAGAAGTAAATATCACGAAACTCATCGGATTAATCATTGTCGCCTTTGGATTAGTGTTTTATTTCTTTGGGGATAAGTTGGTTGAGCTATTTGGGGCGAGATAGGATAGAATACGCCTCTGTTCATTTATTTATCGCGTAATTGGGGAAACTATGCGAAAGCGTTGCCTGTGGGCGTTGATTATTTTGTTGCTGTTAATCGTAGTAAGCGTTGGCTTATTACGCGTTTTTGCGACCCCAAAACGTGTAGCGCAACTTACCAATCATTTTTTAGCACCGCATTATCACATTGAATTAGCGGATGACTGGCAATGGAAAGCGACAGGTTTAACACTGCCTGAACTAAAAGTGAAAACAGATCAATGTACCCTCGTAAATCTCAATGATGCGCAACTCACTTGGTGGAATACGCATAGTCTTGATATTGAAAAGGCTAGTTTGGATTATGATTGTTTAACTCATTTACCAAGCGATAACGCTGAAAAAACACCACCAAATTTGACCGCACTTTGGGCGGCATTACCTATTTCTGATGTCAAAGTTAAACACTTTCAATTAACGAATACCGAAGCGCTGAAACAAGCTGCTTTGCAGCCTTTTTTATCAGCTGATTGGGCGTTAGATGCCAACTATAATGGCAATCAATTAGCGCTTGAAGCTCAAGCGAATAATGATGGGCTTGAGCTACATCACCAATCCACGGTCACGCCACGAGATGGGATCTTCCAATGGACGGGCAATACCGATATCAAACAATCAGGCGATAAAACCTATGATCTTCAGTTCACTGCGAATTTTGAGCCTGATCTTTCTCAACTCCCTCAACAGGGCAATGTCTTACTTAACTGGAATAACCCAGAGCTAGCCGTCACAAAAGGCGAGGCAAAAGTGTCGTGGCAAGGGGCGGATGGTCAGTTAAATGCCCAAGATTTAACAACTAATTTACCATTGTTGGATGTGCCTTTTGTGTTCACCAAAGATGGCTTGGATATTTCATGGGGGAAATTTTATTGGACCTTTGATAGCTATCAACCGATTAAAGGCTTCCTTGGGTTATCTATTCACCGTGCGGCAGAAGGCTTATTGCCGTTAAGCATTGATATGAACGTGATCTTGCAAACCTTTGGTGAAATGGGCAAAGGGGAGATTGTGATTTCAGGCAAAAATGGTGAAATCGGCGGTGGCGATGACAATAACGAATTGGATTTTGAGCTGAAAACACGCGGGGATTTACGTTATAACGCTACTGTGGCACAAACCAATTTAACCTATCATCTCGGCGGGCTCTTCACCCATCCAGTGGTGTATTTTTACCCGGGTTCCGTCTTTAAAATGGATACCGTTCAGCCAGATACCAAGTTGCACGTTCGTTTACCTTTAGATGACATTATTATTGGTCGTTATGGTTTGGAAGGTCGTTTGCTCGCAACATTAAAGGGCACGACACCACAGTTTGAAAATCTCGATTTAAAATTAGACGGAAACGCCCATGAGTTTATTGCCGGTATTAAAACCGTGTTTGATTTGCGGGATGAAGAACATAAGTTGCAGTCTGTGGAAAAACAAGCGACAAACCGTTGGGATTGGACAATCAATGGCAGTGCAAACTGGAAATCCTTAAATACGCCAGTCAAAATGGAAGGGAAAGGATTTTGGGAAGCGGATCATATTGAATTAAATCAACTTTCTGCTCACTCCAAAGAAGTCAAAATGAAAGAGGTAAAAATGGCACCACTTTCATTGGAGCTTAAAGATCGACTCCGCTGGGATTATGAAGAAGAGCATATTCGAGGTTTGTTGCAAGCGAAAACAGATTGGATTGAACTGGCTTATGGCGGTCGTTTTGTTTCGCCTGTTTTCGGTTTAGGTATTGATGGTAAGAGTATCAGTAACTTCAATTTCGCAGGTGATTTAAAGGCGGGCTCGCTTGGGCCTTTAGATGTCTTGGGTGTATATCAAAATACCGCACTTTCAGGCAAAATCAGCTGGAAAGAACAATCTGCAAAAGTATTCCAATCACTTTTCCCTCAACAATGGAATTGGTTAATTCATGAGGGCAGCATTAAAGGACAAAGTGAATTCGCAATCAATGGCAATGGCGTGAAGATGAAGGGGGAGCTGAATCTTAAAAATGGCAAAATCACTATGCCAGATGGTGAGATTTATGGCTTGAATATTCGTTTCCCAATGAATTATGAAAACTCGGCATTGCAAGTGGCTTCGAGTAAACCGATCCATATTTCGGCTCACAATATTCGCTATGGCGCGCTTTCCGTCGCAGATGGGGAATTGGATTTATTTGGGCGTTATCCGAACACCATGAAAAATCCGCTTACTTTGAGAAATGTGAAACTTTCCTTATTTGATGGCGTATTGACGGTGCCTCAGCTCACTTTCCCACAAAGTAAAATGGCGACACTTTCTTTTACTAATATTGATTTAGCCCAAGTGTTAGCCTTGGCACAATATAACCAAGTAAGCTTAACCGGCCGCGCCAATGCGACCCTGCCATTTTGGCTTGGACATAAGGAATGTTTGATTTGTAATGGTACATTGGAACAAGTGGGGAATGTGTCCATCAAATTAACCGATGAAATGGTGAAAGGATTGAAAAAAGGTGGTTGGACAGAAAATATTTTGGTGGATTTATTAAAAGAAATGGAACTGCAAAATTCCCATGCGGCGGTGACGCTCGATCCGAAAGGGCAAATGACGTTGCGTGCGAGTATTAGCGGATTTAATCCAACCAAGCGAACCAATAATCCGATAACGTTAAATTATACGCACCAAGAAAATATGTTTGAATTGTGGAATATGATTGACTACGGCTCGCAATTTGAACAAAATCTGCAATATAAACTTTATAAGAAATTAGACAAAGACAAATGATAAAACACTTTAAATTTCAACTGCACTTTTTTATTTTTGCGGCTATGTTTACGCTCACGGCTTGCACACCGACCATCCAATTGGATACACCAAAGGAAGGCATCACCATTAACATGAATGTGGTGGTGGACCACAATATTAAAGTGGAAATGGATGAGAAATCTCAAAAAGCTGTGGGTGAAGTAGAGCCTGCGAAGAAATAATTGAATAAATTAAAAAGGCCATCTGAAAGTCATTTTTCAGACGGCTTTTTTCTTTTAAAGTGCGGTTAGATTTTAAAGTGTTTTTGCAAATATGTTACCCCACTAAAACCGACGTCATGCTGAGCGATCCTGCAATCAGGTTATCGTTGAAAAACGTAATCTTATCTTGCGGTTCGCGTAATGCCATGATGTACAGTAATGGCAAATAATGATCTGGCGTAGGCACAGAAAGCTCGGCTTTTTCGCCTAGCTGTTCATAATGCACCAAAGTTTTATCATCTTGTGTCGCAATTGCTTGATTGACTGTTTCACGGAAAGCAAACGCCCAGTCATAACCTGCACCGATTTGGTCGATATGTTCCCAACTTATGGCTCTTAGATTATGCACAATATTGCCACTGCCAATAATCAGCACACCCTGTTCTCGCAAAGCAGATAATTTTTTCGCCAAGTTGAAATGCCACTCTGCCGATTGCAAACGGTTAAGGCTCAGTTGCACCACGGGGATATCCGCATCGGGATAGAGAAATTTCAACACCGCCCAAGCACCATGATCAAAACCACGCGTTGGGTTCAGCTCGACATTCTCCGGCTGTAATAATGACCGCACTTGCTCTGCCAACTCAGGTGAACCGGGCGCGGGATATTGCACTTGGCTGAGTTCATCGGGGAAGCCGTAGAAATCGTAAATCATTTCAGGGTGTTTGCCAGACGTAACCTGCAAACGGCTGATGTACCAATGCGCTGAAATCATCAAAATGGCTTTTGGTTTGGCAAACTTTTGTGTAATTAGGCTGAAATTCTGATTGAATGGGTTTTCTTTATCTAACGCATTCATCGGGCTACCATGCCCAACAAACAATACAGGCATTTTTTTCATTATTTTCTCCTCAATATTTGATGGGGAAGATTGTACGGTTAAATCTTTGTGTGAAAAATACCAGTTTGTGAAGAACATCTTTTACTCATTGGAAATAATAGATGAGGAAGAGCATTAAGTGCGGTCAAATTTTCAAGTGTTTTTGCTTAATTTACCGTTTATTGTCATTCTATTTAGGAGTACTATGAACAATGATAACTAAATTATTAAGCAAACCTATTATTTCTATTTAATGGAGATTAAACGATGAAAAAATTATTCGCTGTAGCAATTTCAGCGGTTGCCATTAGCACCTCTTTTGTTGCTTATGCAAATACTGCACCACAAACGGAACAAAGCGCAGTACAACAAGAAAAAGCAAAAGGCGTTTGGATTGATGTGCGTTCTGCTGAGGAGTTTAATGCTGGTCATTTACAAGGTGCGGTGAATATTCCTCACGATAAAATTATTGAAGGCGTTAAAGCGATTGGTTCAGATAAAGATGCACCGATCAACCTTTACTGTCGTAGTGGTCGCCGTGCCGAAGCCGCACTCACTGAGTTGAAAAATGCAGGCTATACCAATGTAACCAACCATGGCGGTTATGAAGATTTGGTTAAAAAAGGTTTGAAATAAACAGCACATTATTTAAAGCAAAAATCCCCTAGATAAGCATTTAGGGGATTTTTATTCTAAAGTGCGGTCAAATTTTCCAGTATTTTTACAAATGCTCTTCAAAAAGTTGACCGCTTGTATTTTTACTTTAATTTAACTGTAGTAGTCGTTGTTTAAAGTCGTTTTTTCAATGTCGGTAATATTGCATCCCAAGCGGTTAAAGCCTCTTTCTCACTGAGTGGCGAACCCTTGGTATTTTTCTCATTGGCACCGAAAGTCATCTTAAATTTTACGCTTCCATCATCTTTTTCCCAGATAAATAGATATCGATTTCCTTGTAACTTAACCAGTTTTTCACTGCCGACCATATCATTGATATTGCGCTTTCCTTTGCGGATGGTGCTGTATTTCGCCCACGAGAGAAGTTTGTCCCAGGCACTATCTTTAGCGAAAAGATCTCGCTCTAATAGTGGTTTATCACCTTCCTCCAAAGATCCACCCGTCGTTAGCTCAGCATAAACGTCTTGATAGTCTTTGATTTTGATGCCCGCACTGCCAAAAAACGGCTCGGATCCGTTATCAGCAATAAATCCTTCTGTTAAACAGACACCCTGTTGCTGTGGCATTTCAGTATCGTTACGCTCTCTCAGCTTGTCGAAAAAATCATTCCGTATATGCCTAATAGCTTCGTCAACTTTACTTTTTTCCAGCTGTTTCAGGTTTGGGGGAGCTTTGCCGTTGACAGGCATAATGCGTACAAAAGCTCTAACCGTATAGGCATCGTTCTTACCTAACTTGAAACTAAAATCAAGATTATAAAGCATTCCATTTACCTGAGTTAATAATGGGCTATCCCATGAACCAGGAGCCTGTGTGACCATCGCTATCGCTTTATTAGGAATAATTATGCGGTTTTCTATAAAACTCTCGTTTCCGTTATATCCTTTTTCTTTAACCTCTAATATGGATTCTACTTCCAGATTCCAATAATCTGGTCGCACAATTATCTGCCAACCATTATATCGAAGCCAACCAGTCCCACTTATACGGTTAGATGGTAAGTTAATTTGGTAACGCCCGCTGCAAAATGGCTGTTCAGTCCAATACGTAGCCGCTTTTTGAGCATAATTGCTCGCTGTATTTTCTAGTGCTGAGTGAGTTTGGGCATGTTGACTGCAAGAAGACAGCATAACACTAGTTAAAACAGTGCTATAAAACATTAGTCTAGAACATTTCATCTTCGGCATGTGATTTCTTCCTTACTGTAAATTTGAGAATGCTAAATAATATGGAATTTTTAATCTGCTAACTCCTACTTCTCTTAGTTGTTCTACCATCACTTACAAAATTCAATAGTAAAAGGCTGTCTGAAATCTAACTTAAAGTTTCATACAGCCTGTTATTGTAAAGACAATGTTTCTAGATACACATCGGCCAACAAGAACTACATCCTGTTAATACTATTGCTATAGCACCATATAATAAGCCAATCTTAAATATATTTTTTATACGATATTTACGGTTCATTTTTGTCTCTTTCTTAAGCTTTAAAGTTAATAAATTTAGTAAGTTTCATTAAAAATCTGATCAAATTCGTTTTTTCAATGTCGGCAATATTGCATCCCAAGCGGTTAAAGCCTCTTTCTCACTGAGTGGCGAACCCTTGGTATTTTTCTCATTGGCACCGAAAGTCATCTTAAATTTTACGCTTCCATCATCTTTTTCCCAGATAAATAGATATCGATTTCCTTGTAACTTAACCAGTTTTTCACTGCCGACCATATCATTGATATTGCGCTTTCCTTTGCGGATGGTGCTGTATTTCGCCCACGAGAGAAGTTTGTCCCAGGCACTATCTTTAGCGAAAAGATCTCGCTCTAATAGTGGTTTATCACCTTCCTCCAAAGCTCCCCCCGTCGTTAGCTCAGCATAAACGTCTTTATAATCTTTGATTTTTATACCCACTCTGCCCCAAAATGGCTCGGATCCCTTATCAGCAATAAACCCCTCTGTCAGGCAGACACCCTGTTGCTGCGGAATATCGCTCTCACTACGATCTCTAATCTTGTTGAAAAAATCATTCTGTAAATACCCAATAGCTTCATCAACTTTACTTTTTTCCAGCTGTTTAAGGTTTGGTGGCTCTTTACCGTTAACAGGCATAATACGTACAAAGGCTCTAACTGTATAGGCATCGTTCTTACTTAATTTGAACCTATAATCGACATAATAGAGCATCCCTTTTACCTCTGGTAACGTCGGATTACTCCATACGGCAGGAGCCTGTGTCACCGTAGCTATCGCTTTATTAGGAACGATTGTACGGTTTTCTATAAAAATATCACTTCCATTATGACCTAGCTTCTGGATCTTTGACGCCAACTCTACTGATTTATTCCAATAGTCTGGTCGTACGGTTACCTGCCAACCATTGTATTTAATCCAACTGGTGCCATCTTTACGATTAACCGGTAAGTTAATTTGGTAGCGACCACTGCAAAATGGCTGTTCAGTCCAATACCTTGTCGCTTTTTGAGCACCATTGCTCGCTACATTTTCTACTGCTGAGTGAGTTTGGGGATGTTGACTGCAAGAAGACAACATAACACCAGTCAAAATAGTGCTATAAAACATCAGTCTAGAAATTTTCATCTTCGGCATGTGCTCTCTTCCTTACTGTAAATTTGAGAATGCTAAATAACATGGAAATTCTGCTAATACTTTTCTTTCCATATTGATCTTAATAGATGAGTTTACATGCTTTAAGTGTAAAGTGCAACTTTACACTGTTTGGAGGGGTGTTGAGTTAATTAAGAGGGGATTTTAGAGAGAATAAAAGGCCTTTTGATATTTCAAAAGACCTTTTTCACGCCAAAGTGCGGTTAAATTTTCGTTTACTAAATACAATAATCTTCTTTTAATAAGTGACGATAGGCGTAAAGATAAGATGCGCTGACAAATGCTGCACCACCCGTGACATTGCCTAAAAAGACAGGAATCATATTGAAGAAGAATTGGCTCCAAGTCACATTAGCACCAGCAAAAATCCCAGCTGGAATAATAAACATATTGGCGACAAAGTGTTGTAATCCGATAAGCACAAAAATCATCACTGGGAACCATATGGCTAGGATACGACCGGAGGTTTGTTTGGCACCAAAATAGAACCAAATACCCATGCAGACCATCCAGTTACAGGCAATAGCAGAAACAAAGGCGCGACCAAAGTCCATTTGCACTTTAGCCTCGGCAATCGCAATGGTTTTAGCAGAGGCGGCACCTTCTGATAAACCGACATAATGTCCTAAGAAATAGGCCATAAACAGCGCACCGAGCAGGTTGCCCAAACTCACTACAATCCAGTTACGAAATAATTTTTGAAGGCTCACTCTTTTTGTTAAACGGCCTAATGCCATCATCATCATATTTCCCGTGGCTAATTCACCACCACCGACTAGAATACAAATCAAACAAATCGGAAACACGGCCGCACCAAGTAATGTTGATAGCCCACTCCACTCAGGAGGAATACCGCTCACGACTTTTAAATAGGCCATATAACCAAAACTCACATAGCCGCCACCTAAAAAACTTAAAATAGCCAGTGTTTTTAGGTGTCCTTGCGACTTAGCATAACTTTTATCAATAACATCTTGTAAGATTTCGTGGGGATAAAGATCGCGATGCTGCATAGTTGTACCTCTAGTGTAAATAAGACGGTAAAAATGTAGCAAAGCACATAGCAAAACCGAAAGAATTGTTAAGTATATATATTGATTTTTAGTTATAACGAAATTGAATAATAATCCGAATCTAAAATTAGGTGTCTAGGTTCTTTTTTGAGGGGCAAAGAGCAGTCGGTGGTGGAACAATGTCGCCCAAGTTAGAAACGGTATAAGGAAACATCGTCTGTTACATTTTTCTATAAATCAAAATCCGCGTAAATTCAGTCGGGTAGTCCAATCTGAATGTCGTACTGGGTGAATGGTAGAGGCGAAACTCGACGGTAACGTTAGGGTATTTATCGATAGAAAATTCATAGGAAGTGAAAAAATATTTGGTTTCATCAAAAACTGTTCTCAGTGTTTCTGATTTTTCCTCACTTTTTTTAAGATTCAGATGAAAGTATTTTGTCAATTCATCTTTGTCAAATAGGATATTTATTGAACCTTTGCTTTCACCCCAATAGAGATTAAGTTTCGTATTCTGTTTTAACTCTTTAGGTACAACCAAATGAACCTTTGATTTTTCCAAAGTGTAGCTTGTATAACCGTTTTTCATGTTTGTATGAGTAAGAACCTTGATATTCCTACGTTTATATTGCAATGAATCAGGATCAACAGATTGTTTTTTTTCCATAATTTCAGATGCAATATCAATCATTTCTGCTAAATAGGCTTTTTCCAATTGGATTTCTGTTTGTGTCATGGAAAATATATTTTGCGAATAGAACAATAAAAAAATAACAGATAATTTCGAAAGAATTTGTTTAAAATTTTCCATATATTCTTACTCCTGAAAATGTTCAAAGGAAATAAAGCAAAGATACATCGTGTTCTTTTTTCTGGTTCTAGTTATGTTGCTTATCTAAGATATGTTCTCCTTGATATTTATACTATTTTCCAGTATTCAAATAAAGATATATTAGATTCGGATTCTGTGCAATAAATTGAGTATTTATTGTGTTTTAGTGCTTGAGCGAGATAAGGCGCACGAATAATTGATGTCAAAATGAGAGATAAAAAAGAGACCTTTCAATGAAAGGTCTCTCTTCATAAAACAATGTTATATGAATAATTTGTAAAAAATCTCCAAAATTATGCAGGATTTGGGTGTTTGCAAATTAAAATAACTTATTTTGCCTTCAATTTTTAACCAGTCAAATTTACCATTTTTGCGCCGTAAAGCCCCGTTCTTCAGGTTGGGGATATAGCTTTTTTGACTTTTTCTCTTGCCCACTCTTCGTATTGGGAAGTTTGATTTTTAACTGGTTTTAAATTCATTTTGCTATGATATTCTGTTTAAGGTTTTTATTATTATACCTAATGAATGTTTAAATTGGGGTGTTCACGCAAAAACACATTGACTGCTTTAAATCCGTATGTGGTACTGTGGTGATGGTTATTTTATTTTCTGATATTTCAAAAGCTTGCGGCTCTCTTGTCCAGACAAGTGATTTGGGATGGAATGTGTGCATTATTACTCCTGAGTAATGAGACTGTATTATAGTAAAGATTTCATACATATTGAAAAACAAGCGGTAGGATTTTGAGAAAAATTTGCAAATTATTTTTTCAAATCCCTTGAGCTTAACCCTAGGTTAAGCTTTAGCATGATGTCCATTCAATCTCAATAAAAAATAAGGACATCTTATGAAATTACATAAATTCACCCGCTCATTGTTGCTTTTAAGTTTAGGCATAACCGCTTTTGCTCAAGCACAAACACTTTCTATGGAAGTGTGGAAAAGCCCGACTTGTGGCTGTTGTAATGAATGGATCAGCTATATGCAGAAAAACGGTTTTGAGGTTAAAGTCAACGAAACAGGCAATTATGATGCTCATAAGCGCTTTAACATTAAATATGAACATGCTTCTTGCCACACAGCCGTGATTGATGGCTATGTGATTGAAGGACATGTACCTGCTGAGGATATCAAACGTTTACTCGCAGAAAAACCCGATGCAATAGGCTTGTCTGCACCGGGAATGCCAATTGGTTCACCAGGTATGGACGGTGAAGCATACGGCGGACGCAAAGATCCTTATGATGTTGTTTTGATTAAGAAAAACGGTGAAAGTGAAGTGTTTAAATCCT
Organism: Parahaemophilus parainfluenzae; assembly: GCA_963537955.1. GTDB lineage: Bacteria > Pseudomonadota > Gammaproteobacteria > Enterobacterales > Pasteurellaceae > Haemophilus_D > Haemophilus_D parainfluenzae_AJ. Next base: position 50,798 of record CAUTFW010000010.1, read on the forward strand.
ATAACCAATAGGGGGGGAAAGAATGAAACGTCGAGATTTTTTACGTTATGGAATTGGAATTAGCTTAGCCAGTAGCTCGCTTTATAGCCTTGCGAATATGATGAACCACGCACAACATGGCAATATGGCGATGATGCATTCAGTACCTACTGGCCTAATGCCAACTGAGGCAATGCCTTCAGGTTTATCGCTTAATGGGATATTACCAAAACTTGCTAATCAATCGACTCAAGCTGGACTGTTCAAAGCCACTTTAAAAGCAGAGCCAATTAAAATTCGCCTCGCAGACAATAAAGAAACGGAATTTTGGGCTTATAACGGACAACTACCAGGGCCACAAATTGAAGTATTTGAAGGCGATGCCGTAGAAATTGAATTTATCAATCACCTACCACAACCCTCAACAGTACATTGGCACGGCTTAGATGTACCAAATGAAGCGGATGGTAACCCGATGGATATGGTTGAACCGCAAGGGAAAAAAGTCTATCGCTTTACGCTACCTCAAGGCAGTGCTGGGACATATTGGTACCACCCTCATCCACATGACCATGTTTCCGAACAAGTCTATAAAGGCTTAGCAGGCACTTTCGTTGTTAAAGCGAAAAATGATCCGCTTGCACACCTTCCTGAACAACATTGGGTGATTTCCGATCTGCGTTTAAATGCCGATGGCACCATTCCAGCAAACACTATGTTAGATTGGATGAACGGTCGTGAGGGTGAATTTGTGTTAATCAACGGTCAATATCAGCCCCAGATTCAAGTGAAAACGAATGAACGAATCCGTCTTTGGAATGCCACTAGCGCTCGTTATTTTCGTTTAAACATTCCAGGGGTGAAATGGATTGTGGTGGGTACCGAAGGTGGTTTACTTGAAAAACCTCGCTCGCCTGTTGATGAACTGCTACTTACACCAGCCGAACGCGTTGAAGTGATTATGGTGGGTGAAACGCAAGGAACAGTCAATTTACAAAGCGGTTATTATGATCGCCGTAAGATGATGGTGCAAGAACAGCCTAAAGATCTCACTTTAGCCACAATTCAGGTGAAATCAGAACCTGTTCAGTTACCTGAAAGCTTAAGGTCCTTCCCTAACTGGGATGAGCCAAAGCAGGTTCGCCAAATTCGCTTTAGTGAAAAAATGATGAACCATACGAATATGCCAATGATGAATCACGGTACACATCACGCTACTACAACACCAACGGACAACCCTATTCCACCAATGATGAATGGTATGTTCTTAATCAACGGTCAAACCTTTGATATGAACCGTATTGATTTTGTTGCCAAATTGAATGAAGTGGAACAGTGGGAAATTTTCAATGAAAGCCATATGGATCATCCGTTCCATTTGCACGGCACTCAATTTGAAGTGATTCAACATACATTAAACGGCAAAACCTTCAAGCCAGAAGGCAGGGCGTTAAAAGATGTAGTCAATTTGCGCCCTTATGAAAAAGTGATTATTCGCTTTAAGCAAGGACACACTGGGTTGAAAATGTACCATTGCCATATTTTGGAACATGAAAATCTCGGTATGATGGGGATGTTTAAAGTGGAATAGTGGTATCTAACCATAAAAAACAGAGGGATTTTCGTGAAAATTTGTAAATCGCGAAAATCCCACTGCGTATTGATAATCTTGTACCAATACAATTCAGAATGGAATGTTATCATCAAATGCGTCCATTGGTGGCTCAGCTTGTGGCGCTGGCGCAGATTGTGCTGGACGAGATTGATAGCTTGGTTGTGGTGCTGATTGCGCAGGTGTATAACCGCCCATCTCTTGATTACGACCACCTAACATTTGTAAGTTATCACCCTGGATTTCAGTGGTGTAACGATCTTGGCCGTTGTTATCTTGCCATTTACGGGTTTTTAAACGACCTTCAACATAAACTTGTGAACCTTTGCGTAAGTATTGACCCGCAATTTCCGCTAAACGACGATATAACACGATGCGGTGCCATTCGGTCACTTCACGACGTTCACCTGTGTTTTTATCTGTCCAGCTTTCACTTGTTGCCACGCTGATATTTGCTACCGCTTCGCCATTTGGCATCGTGCGGATTTCAGGATCATTACCTAAATTACCCACGATGATTACTTTATTAATACCTGCCATAGAATCCTCTATATTTTAGAAATAAGATGAAAAATTTTGGCTATTTTGCCTTAAAAGAAACAAAAGATCCATAAAAATTAACTGGATATTTGCACAGATATTGAAATATGCGATAATGGTCACAATTTTTAAATTTATTTTCTTAAGGCAATCGCTTTTTTTATGGATACTATCGACATTCGTGGGGCTAGAACCCACAACCTCAAAAACATCAATTTAACCATTCCGCGCGATAAATTAATTGTGATAACAGGCTTGTCCGGTTCGGGCAAATCTTCTTTAGCATTTGATACGCTTTATGCGGAAGGGCAGCGCCGTTATGTTGAATCGCTCTCTGCCTATGCGCGTCAGTTCCTTTCTTTGATGGAAAAACCAGATGTGGATTCGATTGAGGGCTTGTCACCAGCGATTTCTATTGAGCAAAAATCCACTTCTCATAACCCGCGTTCAACAGTGGGCACGATCACAGAAATTTATGATTATCTGCGTTTGCTGTTTGCTCGCGTAGGGGAACCACGCTGTCCAGATCATGATGTGCCATTAACGGCACAAACCATCAGCCAAATGGTGGATAAAGTCTTAAGCTTGCCTGAAGAAAGCAAAATGATGTTGCTTGCGCCCGTGGTGAAAAACCGTAAAGGTGAGCATGTTAAGCTGTTAGATAGCTTGGCGGCACAAGGTTATATTCGTGCAAGAATTGATGGTGAAATCTGTGATTTATCTGATCCGCCTGAACTTGCTTTACAGAAAAAGCATACCATTGAAGTGGTGGTGGATCGTTTTAAAGTGCGGTCAGATTTAGCCACACGTTTAGCAGAATCTTTTGAGACGGCTTTGGAGCTTTCTGGGGGTACGGCTGTTGTGGCTGATATGGATAATCCTAAGGCTGAAGAATTAGTTTTCTCAGCAAACTTTGCTTGTCCTCATTGTGGCTATTCTGTACCGGAATTAGAGCCACGCTTGTTCTCATTTAATAACCCGGCAGGGGCGTGTCCAACTTGTGATGGCTTAGGTGTTCAGCAGTTCTTCGATGAAAGCCGTGTGGTGCAAAATGAAAGCATTTCTCTCGCAGGCGGTGCGGTAAAAGGTTGGGATCGTCGCAATTTCTATTACTATCAGATGCTTACCTCGCTAGCAAAACACTATAAATTTGATATTGAAACGCCATACGAAGATTTGCCACAAAAAATTAAAGATATTGTGATGCACGGTTCAGGCAAGGAAGAAATTGAATTCCAATACATGAACGACCGTGGCGATGTGGTGATTCGCAAACATCCTTTTGAAGGGATTTTGAATAACATGGCGCGCCGTTACAAAGAAACGGAATCCATGTCTGTACGCGAAGAATTGGCAAAAAATATCAGCAACCGCCCTTGTGCAGATTGTGGTGGCTCGCGTCTTCGTCCAGAAGCTCGTAACGTGTATATCGGTAATATTAACTTGCCACAAATTTCAGAGAAAAGCATTGGTGAAAGTCTTGAGTTTTTTCAAGGGCTTACTTTAACCGGTCAAAAAGCACAAATTGCAGAAAAAATCCTGAAAGAGATCAGAGAGCGGTTAGAATTTTTAGTGAATGTGGGTTTGAATTATCTTTCCCTTTCTCGTTCTGCCGAAACCCTTTCGGGTGGTGAAGCGCAACGTATTCGTCTTGCGAGTCAGATCGGTGCGGGCTTAGTAGGCGTCATGTATGTGTTGGATGAGCCTTCAATCGGTTTACATCAACGCGATAATGAACGCTTGCTAAATACGCTGATTCACTTGCGTAATTTGGGTAACACTGTAATTGTGGTGGAACATGATGAAGATGCTATTCGAGAAGCTGATCATATTATTGATATTGGCCCAGGGGCAGGTGTGCATGGTGGTCAAGTGATTGCTCAGGGGACAGCCAAAGAGATTATGGCAAACCCAAATTCGATTACAGGTAAGTTCTTATCGGGTGAAGAAAAAATCGAAATTCCGAAAAAACGAACCGCACTTGATAAAAGCAAACTTTTAAAATTAAAAGGTGCGACAGGGAACAATCTAAAAGGCGTGAATTTAGAAATTCCAGTGGGCTTATTTACTTGTATCACGGGAGTGTCAGGTTCAGGTAAATCAACGCTAATTAATGATACGTTATTCCCACTGGCACAAAACGCTTTAAATCGTGCGGAAAAAACGGATTTTGCGCCTTATAAATCCATTGAAGGCTTGGAATATTTCGATAAAGTGATCGATATTAACCAAAGCCCAATAGGCCGTACACCGCGTTCTAACCCTGCAACTTACACCGGTTTATTCACGCCAATTCGTGAATTATTTGCGGGCGTACCAGAAGCGCGTGCGCGTGGTTATAATCCAGGACGTTTTAGCTTTAACGTACGCGGTGGTCGTTGTGAAGCATGCCAAGGTGATGGTGTGCTGAAAGTTGAAATGCACTTCTTGCCGGATGTGTATGTACCTTGTGATCAATGTAAAGGTAAACGCTATAACCGTGAAACCTTGGAGATCCGATACAAAGGCAAAACTATTCACCAAGTATTAGATATGACGGTAGAAGAAGCCCGTGAGTTTTTTGATGCTATCCCAATGATTGCGCGTAAATTGCAAACCCTAATAGATGTTGGCTTGTCCTATATTCGTTTAGGTCAGTCTTCTACCACACTTTCAGGTGGTGAGGCACAACGCGTTAAGTTGGCAACGGAGCTTTCAAAACGCGATACCGGTAAAACCCTTTATATTTTGGATGAACCGACAACTGGTCTACATTTCGCCGATATTAAACAACTTCTCGAGGTGTTACATCGCTTACGCGATCAAGGCAATACCATCGTGGTGATCGAACACAACTTAGATGTGATCAAAACCGCAGACTGGATTGTGGATCTTGGTCCAGAAGGGGGCAGTGGCGGTGGTCAAATCATCGCGACAGGCACACCGGAAGAAGTCGCTAAAGTCAAAGGTTCGCATACCGCGAGATTCCTGAAAGACATCTTAGCAAAAGGCTAGAAAAACCAACCGCACTTTTGAACATCATCAAAGTGCGGTTATTTTTTAAGGTTTTTTAATGGCGATTTCCAAAAGGTGGTTTAGCAAACCAGACGATAATAAATAATGCCAAGAATGTGATAGCCGATAACCAGAAAATCTCATTAGCGCCAATAATAAAGCCCTGAGCAGTGATTTGTCTGGCGAGGTATGAGGCTGTTTGTTGTTCGTTTAAACCAAAGCTTGCCATCGTTTGGAAGAACTGTTGGGAAATCGGATTATATGGATTAATCGCTTCCGTGAGTTGAGTATGATGCACGGCTTCGCGGTTATACCACATAAATGTCGTGAGGGATGTTCCCACCGAGCCAGCAAGGGTTCGAAGAAAATTAAATAAGCTCGATGCTGAAGCCATTTTTTCGGGTGGTAAACCCGAAAGTGTGATGGTTGTCAGTGGCATAAAGAAGCAAGCAACCGCTAAACCTTGCACAAATTGTGGCAAGGCAACATCGGCAAAGGTCATGCCAGGCTCAAAGGTCACGGCTCGCCAATAAAAGGTCAAAGCATAAACCATAAAACTGATCGTGACTAAAATTCGCATATCAATTTTATGTCCTAGTTTACCGATGATCGGAGACAGTAAAATCGGGAATAATCCCACTGGGGCAGCTGCGAGCCCTGCCCAAGTGGCGGTGTAGCCATAAACTTGTTGGAGTAGAAGGGGGATAAGCACAACAGACCCTAAATACACCAAAAAGGCGAGACTGGTTGAAAGGCAGCCTACGCTAAAATTGCGTGATTTGAACAGTGAAATATCTACAACGGGATTATCATCAGTGAGTTCCCAAATGGTAAGCGCAATCAAACACACAACCGCAATTACGGTGAGAACAATAATCTCCGTTGAATTAAACCAATCTTGCTCTCTTCCTTGGTCCAGCATTAATTGTAAACAACCTACGCCGAGAACCAGTAAAACAAGTCCTATGGTATCAATAGGTTGATGAGAAATTTGGCTTTCTCGATTGCCTAAAATCTTCCAACTCATTAAGACGACGGCCAATCCAATGGGGACATTGATGAAAAAGATCCACCCCCAATGAATGTTATCGCTGATCCAGCCTCCCAGAATTGGTCCGAAGATAGGGGCAACCACTACGGTCATTGACCAAAATGCCAGTGCCATGCCTCGTTTTTTAGGCGGATAGTTATTGAGTAATAAACTTTGTGAAAGCGGTATGATTGGACCAGCAACCGCACCTTGAATGACACGGCAAATAATCAACATTTCCAAACTATGTGAAATGCCACAAAGCCAAGAGGCAAGGACGAAAAGTAAGGTTGAGATTAAAAATAACCGCACTTCGCCAAAACGTTTTGCCAGCCAACCGGTGATAGGAATTGAGATCGCATTAGCCACACCAAACGAGGTGATGACCCATGTGCCTTGGCTGGATGAAGCCCCTAAATCCCCTGCAATAGTCGGAATAGCAACGTTAGCGATGGTGGAATCCAACACCTGCATAAAAGTCGCAAGCGAGAGCGCTAACGTGAGAATAACCAGTGCACCGCCTTGTACTGGCGTAAAATGAGATTGCGACATCGTGAAACCTAATAGCTATTGTCGCGAATAATGGATTCGATCAAATTATTGACCGCACTTTCATCATATTGCAGCACATTGGTGGAATAAAGTGTTGTGCTTGGTGCTTGGTGACGCAAAGTTTCGCCTTGGCTATCACTAACATTTACTTTCACAGTCGCAGAAAGACCGATACGTAATGGATTTTCAGCCAGTTGTGGCGGATCTAATTGAATTCGCACAGGCACACGTTGCACCACTTTGATCCAGTTACCTGTCGCATTTTGGGTTGGCAATAATGAGAATGCACTGCCCGTACCCATTTCGATTCCTACCACTTTTCCATCAAAAGTTTTATCTTTTCCGTAGAGATCGAAATGAATTTCAACCGGTTGACCAATTCGCATATGGGTTAATTGCGTTTCTTTGAAGTTGGCGTCTAACCACATTTGATCGGTAGTGACTACTGCCATTAATGCACCGCCAACAGAAACCGCTTGTCCTACTTGTGCATTGCGACGAGCCACATAGCCTTTAATTGGGCTGCGGATTTTTGTGCGTTCTAAATTCAACCAAGCTTGTTTCAAATTACTGACCGCACTTTGAATTTGCGGTTGTTCACTTAAAGGACCGTCTAATAATAAGGCTTGATTGGCTTCAAGTTGGTTTTGTGAGGTGGTTAAGTTTGCTTTCGCCAGTTCAACGGCTTCTTTGGCGTGTTGGAAAGATTCTTTATCGATCGCCCCATCTTTCACCAATTGAACGCGACGGTTTAAATTTCCTTGTGCTTGAGCAAGGGTAATTTCATTCGCACGAACGGCGGATTTCAATTGTTTTACGGTGTAATTCAGTTGTGAAATTTGGCGAACGGCATTGGCTAAATTGCTTTTAGCTTGCTCAAAGCTCAATTTGACATTGGTGTCATCTAACTCTAATAACACATCGCCCGCTTGTACGGGATCCATATTATCAACATTAATTTTCGAAATATTTCCCGCCACCTGTGATGAGACCATCACCTGATTGCCACTCACATAGGCATCTTCGGTTTCTTCAAAGCCTTTAATAAAGAAAAACCAATAAGCCGCAGAACCTATTGCAATCAGAAGAAGCAAAAGAATAAAAATGGAAAGCCCTTTTTTACGTTGTTGAGATTTATTATTTGAGGAAGTTTGTGTATCTGTTTGTTGATCGGACATAATGCGAGCCTTATGAGAAAATGCTGAAGTAAAAAAGGCTTCAGTCTATAAAATATGAATGTTTGTTCATTATGAACGTGAATTAGAATTATTTCAAGAATGACCGCACTTGTTGAGATAAAAGTGCGGTCAATTTCAATGACGTTTTTTCATAACAAACAGGTGTCGGTATTGTTAAAGCAGAGAGTGGGATTTTGTTATAGTATTTGGATATAAAAGCAAAATTAATATGTGTTTGTTTTTTAGGATAATTTATTTACATACATTTACATAAATTATATTGAAAATGCCTAGATTTTATTAAGCGTGTGTTAGATAATGGGGATTCGTCTCTGCTTGGGCGTTTTGAGGCAGGCTCATAGTTTTATATTATTAAATTTATGCAAAGGAGTTTCATTTTTTATGAATAAGATTTTTAAAGTAATTTGGAATTGTACTACACAATCGTTGGTGGTCACTTCCGAGTTAGCGAAAGGGGTCGCTAAATCATCCTCTGAAGTTAATGTAGAAAGCAAGGCTTCATTAGGTAAAGTTTTTAAATTATCGGCATTGTCTTTATTGCTTTTAGATGTCACAAGTACTGTATATGCGGCATCATCAGCCCCTGCAGGCGCAGGTGATGGCAAAAGTGAGGCTATCGCACTCGGTGCAAGAAGTTCTGCTGCTCCAGGAGCCGTAGTAATTGGGGCGGGGTCAATAGCAACAGGAAATGTCAAAGGTATAGCAATTGGTCATACTGTTTTGGCTAATGGGCAAGATGCAGTAGCTATTGGTTCTAACTCTCAGTCAGTAACTCAGGGGGTAGCTCTGGGGCGTTTAGCAAATGCGGGTAATAGCGCTACGGCATTGGGTAATCAAGCTACTGCAAGTGGTGAAAAATCAGTAGCTGCGGGTAACCAGGCAACCGCAAGTGGTACAAGTTCAGTTGCAGCGGGTGATGGGGCTAATGCAACATCACAAGCATCTGTTGCGATTGGTCAGAATGCTAAAGCTCAAGGTACTAGTACTATTGCGCTAGGTGATGGAGCGGTAACAAGTGATGATCCTGATGCAATTGCACTTGGTTCTAGTGCTAATGCTTCAGCCATCAGTGCTTTAGCATTAGGTAAGAACGCATCAGCAACTAAAGGCTCTGCGATGGCATTGGGACCTCGAGCAAAAGCAAATGCTGCTGCAGCTATAGCTCTGGGTATGGATGCAAATGTTTCCACTGAGTATTCTGTTGCTTTGGGGGCAGGATCAACAGCTGGTACTAGAAATGCATTAACTTCGATTCAAGTAAGTGGAGTTGAAGTTGGTAATAATGGTAAAGCGAATGGAGCCGCTGTTTTAGCTGTAGGTAACAGCACTGCGGCTAGACAGGTTCAATATGTATCATCAGGCTTAATTAGTGCAGATTCTACTGATGCCATTAATGGATCACAGCTTTACAACGTGATCACAGTCGTAAACTCAACGGCAAGTACGGCAACAGCCGCAAAAACGGCTGCAGATAATGCTCAGACAACCGCAGATAATGCTCAGACTACAGCAACAGCGGCAAAAAGTGTTGCAGATCTCAGTCAGACTATTGCAACAACTGCAAGTATGACTGCAACAACTGCAAAAAATACCGCAAACAATGCTTTGGAGTTAGCTAATCAAGCAGCTAATATTTATTTCCATGTAAATGATGGAATAGAGGATATAGATCGACCTGTGTCAGATGAAAGTTTAAGAACTAATGGCGGCTCAGTTCGTTCGTCTGCTGGTGCACAAGGTATATTTTCTATTACAGCAGGTATGCGAGCCACAACTACCGCAACAGCATATAATGCAATTGCTATGGGTAACGGTGCTTCGGCAGCATCTGAAGATGCTGTGGTAGTTGGTTCTAATAGTGCAGCTCGAACAGGTACGGTAAATGCAACCGTATTAGGTGCTAATTCTGTGGCAGAAGTAAATTCAGTGAATGCAACCGTAGTGGGACAATTCTCTGCAGCGGGTGAAAACTCTACCAATGCGACAGTTGTGGGATCTCGAAGCTATGTTCGTCCAAATACAAATGATGGTACAGCATTAGGTCATTACGCCGGTGTGGATAACAGCACAACAAATGGTACATCAGTTGGTGCTCGCACTTGGGTTGGCGAAAATGTGAATAATGGCACCGCGTTAGGTGTGTATAACCTCGTTGGTAATAACACTCAAAATACCATTGCTGTAGGTGTTGCAAATAACGTAAAAGATGGCGTTAAAAATAACACGATTATTGGTCACGGTAATACTATTGCATCAAACGGTACAACTGTATTGGGTAATAACTTAACTATCGCTGCGGGTTTAGATGAAGCAGTGGTTTTAGGCAATCATTCAACTACGACAGGTTCTCATCCTATTGCAAATGTAACTGAAGCAACTGTGGGTAATTTAACCTATAGTGGCTTCAAAGGAACCGTTGCAGGTGCGGGTAGCTTTGTAAGTGTCGGTGCAGTAGGTGATGAGCGTAAATTGATCAATGTTGCAGCAGGAAATATTTCCGCGACTTCAACAGAAGCGATCAATGGTTCACAACTTTATGCAGTAACCTCGCAATTAGATAAAACAAACGAAACAGCGAAAACAGCCGCTTCAAGTGCAAGTAGTGCAGTGTCTTTAGCTTCTACAGCAGCTTCAGCGGCAACATCAGCGGCGGAAGTGGTTACCAGCAATTTAAGTAAAATTGAAAGTGCAGCCTCAGCAGCTGTAAGTGCAGCTTCATCTGCAAATAGCTCAGCGACTGCAGCAAGCTCATCAGCGTCAGCAGCAGACAGCTCTGCAAAAGCAGCAAGTTCTTCAGCGTCAGCAGCAGATTCTTCAGCGACTGCAGCAAGTTCATCAGCATCAGCTGCAGATAGCTCTGCAACCGCAGCAAGCTCATCTGCATCAGCGGCAGATAGCTCTGCAACCGCAGCAAGTTCATCAGCGTCAGCGGCAGATA
>CAUTFW010000011.1:0-59547 GCA_963537955.1 Parahaemophilus parainfluenzae
TTAAAGAAGGCCGTAATAAAGAACAGTTAAGCAGCGGTGTGAAAACTGTAGATAAGGGGCTAAGTAAAGTAACAAGAGTAATTAAACATGAGCACGATTATGACCTTGCTCAAGGTTCGACCCTAGATGCGAATAAAATTCGTATACAATCTGATAGCAATGTGACTGTACAAGGTTCGAATGTAGTAGCAGAAAGTGGATTAGCAGTTGCAGGAAAAAATATTGATATAAAAGAAGCTGAAAATCGGGTGTATTCAGAAGATTTTTCAATGACTAAAAAATCCGGTTTGCTAGGTGGAGGGATTGGTTTTACGATCGGCAAGCAAAAACAAACCTTAGAAAATGATCAAACTCGTCTTTATGCTAGCGGCAGTCAAGTTGGAAGTCTTAATAACAATACCACAATGGTCGCAGAGAATGCATATACTCAGACAGCAAGTATAGTGAGTGCCATTAAAGGTGATGTAAATATTATGGCAAAAAAAGCCGATATTAAAGCAGCAGACGATAAATATGAAACCAATATGAAACAAACCTTTGAACAAAAAGGTTTAACTATTGCTATTACCTCCCCTGTTATTTCTGCCATTCAGGCAGTACAAGGGGCAGCGCAATCTCTCAAACAAACAGAGGCAAGCAAACATGGTCGCGTGAATGTGATGGCAGCAGCTAATGCTGGGTTTGATGCTTACCGTGCAGTTGATAGCGTAATGAAGGCTGGCGAATCTATTCAAAAAGCGATGAGTAATGGTGATGTGGATTCCGTAGTGGGAGTACAAATCACTTATGGTCAACAAAAGAGCGAGTCTCGTACTCATACTGAAGGAAAAGCAGCGGCCAAATCTCAAGTTAATGCAGGCGGAAAAGTAAATATTGTGGCAACGGGTGCTGGAAAGAATTCTGACATTAATATTGAGGGTTCAGATATTTCTGGTAAACAAGGCACTACATTGATTGCAGATAATCAAGTAAATATCAAAGCCACAGAACAAAACCACCAAGAGCGTAGCACCAACAAGTCAAGTGGTTTTAATGCTGGTGTTGCTATTAAAGTCAGCAATGGCGTAGCAGCAGGTATTACTGTAGGCGGTAATTACGGAAAAGGCTACGGTAATGGTGATGAAACCTCTTATGTTGCTAGTCATGTGGGTGATAGCCAAAGTAAAACAGTGATTCAAGCCGGTGGTGATGCAAATATTATTGGTAGCCAAGTAAAAGGCAAACGAGTAGAACTTAATGCTGAAAACTTGAATATCGAAAGTTTGCAAGATAAATCTAGCTATCATGGCAAACAAATGAATGTAAGTGGTAGTGTGACGGTAGGCTATGGTTTTGCCGCAGGTGGCAGTTTCAGTAAATCAAAAATCAATGCTGATCATGCTAGTGTGAATGAACAGGCTGGAATTTATTCAGGTGATGAAGGCTATGACATCAATGTTAATAAACATACTGATCTTAAAGGTGCATTGATTACTTCTACACAAAAGGCAGAAGAGGATGGCAAAAATCATTTTAGCACTGGCAGCCTTACTCATTCAGATATTGAGAATCACTCAAACCATAGTGGCAGCAGTTTTGGCGTGAGTGGTAGTGTATCGGCTAATTTTGAAACACCATTTGGTAAAGATGGTCAAGCACAAAGTGGCGTTCAGGCTAAAAATGCGGAAGGCCAGCCTTTGTATAGAGATGCGAACGGTAAAGAAACTACAGTAAAAACGGATAATCCAATTTTAGCAGCTGGATGGGATTCTGTAGAAACAACACATAGCGTAGGATTTGGTTATGACAAGGATAGCCAATCAAGCACAACAAAAAGTGGTATTAATACTAAGAATATTGAAATTCGTGATACAAGTACACAGGAGTCTCTAACGGGAAAAGCGGTTAATGAAACTATTTCTGCTATAAAAACAGATATCACGCTTGATAGTGCTCAAAGTCAAAGTGGCAAATTAGAGAACCGTTTTAATAAAGATGATGTTCAAAAAGAAATTGATTTACAAAGAAATGTGACTCAAAAATTTGACCAAACTCGTCAAGATGTTAAGCAGGAGCTGTATAATATTGCAGATAAGAAGCGAGCTGAAGCTGTTGAAATCCGTAAAAATACTCGCGGAGAAGATGGTAAAACAGGCTATAACACTGATGAATCTCTAGCATTAGATAATAGTGCAAATAAACTTGAGAAAGTTGCTTTTTATGTAGATTTGGCACTTGGAGGTTTACAAGGTTGGGGTAACACTGATGCAATAAAATATGTAGGAACAGCTGTTGCTTCAGACCCTGTTGTCAGAGCCGCTACCGCACCTGAACAAATTTGGTTAACAACTTGTAAACAAGATTCACTGTATTGCTCTAATTTCAATAGGGATGGCTCAAAACGTCCGACAGAAAAAGGTAAGGCAGAAATAGGAAATAAACGTCAAATTTTTGATATTACCGAATTGAAGCCAAGTGATTCAAATAATGTTATTACTATTTCTAATAACGGTATTATGAATCCTTTAGATGACGCATTAAAAAATGCGATAAAACAGAACAAATGGGAAACTAATAAAGAAGGTGTTGCAGTGGTTTATAATCGACCTACAAGTAACCTGATTTCGGAATTGCTTTATGCCGCCTACGATAAAACCAATGATTTATTGGGAGGGAGATTACCGTTAACGACAGCAGAAAAAGCGAATGTGAAACTTTACCAATATGCTAAAGACAACAAATATCAAATTGATCTTAGTAATCACAGCCGAGGCGGTCTAACGGCAAGTGTGGCGTTACAATATGCTAATAGAAACGGTTTAACCAATATTCCGATTCGAGAATCTCGTTTTTATGGTACGGCAACACATGTGCAGGATTACGCAGATCAACTGGCTAATGTTAATGGAAGCTACCTCTATTTAGATAAAAATAACCAAGAGAAAATGAGTAGCGGCACAGTAAAATCCGCAGTGCATTACACTGACTTTGTGGGAAGAACACCATTAATAGCCTTGCGTAGTAAATATATTGTAGGAGGTAATGAACCGACAGGAGGGGTAGAAAATACTTGGTTTACTTATTCTCATAGTAGTTATTTTGCGGAAGTTCCTAATAAAGATCTTATCAATGAAAAAGGAGACTATATTGATGAAAAAGGTTATAAAGTTGAAGAAAAAAATAAAGTAGCTAACGAATATCGCAAGGAGTTTAATGATAAATGGCAACCCACAAAAAATAATTTAAATCCATCATTACCTAAAATAGTAACACCAAGTAATTAATTATGAAAAAAATAATATTAACTATTATATATATTCTTACTTTATCCAGTTGTGGCTTAGAGCAAGATGCTTATATTGTCAGATGGTGGAATGGTAACATTCCAACTAAATTATCTGATGAAGAAAAAAAAATACGGGATATTTGTTATGAAGAAACAAAATATTTACCGGAAAATACTGAAGAGGAAAGGGAAAAATCGAACCTGGAATTAATCAAGTGCTTAAGAAAAAAGGAAAAGGAATTTGGGGTTAGATAGTAAAGTCGATTGCGGGGAAAATCCATTTGTGTTTTTGTTTTCTTCTGCATGAACATTTGGCTCACTCACCTAGGTTGGATAATAAACTACTATCTAAGGGTAAAGGAAATAATGATAAAAAATTATGTTATCTAATATATGGAAATTTAATATTTTCTTTGTTGACAACACTATTAATTTTTCTTTTTGTTTTATTAGATTATATGAAATAGGGTGTTTTCGATTATGATAAACTTATTAAAGTCTTTAGTTTTTCATTCATTTCTTCTTTTATTATTATGATTCTGTATTTATATATAAAATAAAATGTTTTATATTCATGTAATTGGGCATGTTTTAGATATTTACTGCTAAACTTGGGGATTCTTTTGGGTTTTTTGATACTTGAAAGGCATGAAATATAAAAGTGTAAAGTGCGGTCAATTTTCAAGGAGTTTTAAAACCTCTCAAAAACTGACCGCACTTTTGTATTTCAACGATACTTATGCTAAGTAAACCTTATTTATAATTTCACATCTAACTTCGCGTAAGCACGTTCTACTTTTTCCAATGCTTTTTCTACGGAAATATCACGAGCGAGTAACACACCTAAACGGCGATGACCATTGACTTCGCCTTTGCCGAAAATGCGAATATTGGTGTGGGGTTCAGCCAATACTTCGGCGATATTGCCAAATTGCACGTTTTTCGATTGACCTTCTACCACAATGGCTTTGGAAGCGGATGGGCTAATGAGGGTAATTTCTGGAATAGGTAAGCCTAAAATCGCACGGGCGTGTAAGGCAAATTCGGATAGTTCTTGAGAAATTAGCGTGACCATACCAGTATCATGTGGGCGAGGGGAAACTTCATTGAAGATAACTTCATCACCACAAACAAACATTTCCACCCCGAAAATACCGCGACCACCTAATGCAGTGGTAATTTTCTCTGCTACGTCTTGTGCTTTTTTCAACGCTGCATCAGACATGGCTTGTGGTTGCCAAGATTCGCGATAGTCACCATCTTCTTGGCGATGGCCGATTGGTGCTAAGAAGCTGGTGCCGTTGATATGGCGAACGGTGAGTAAAGTGATTTCATAATCGAATTTAACAAACCCTTCCACAATCACGCGTCCTGCGCCTGCGCGACCACCTTGTTGCGCGTAATCCCAGGCTTTTTGTAAGTCGTCTTTGGATTTCAAAATACTTTGGCCGTGGCCGGAAGAAGACATAATTGGTTTCACCACGCAAGGAATACCGATTTTTTCAACCGCACTTTGGAAGTCAGCAAAGTTATCGACAAATTGATAAGGTGAGGTTGGTAGGCCAAGCTCTTCGGCGGCTAAACGGCGAATGCCTTCGCGATTCATCGTCAGCTTGGTGGCTTTGGCGGTAGGCACAACATTAAAACCCGCTTGTTCTAATTCCACTAGCGTATCAGTCGCGATAGCTTCCACTTCCGGCACAATGTAATCTGGGCGCTCTTTTTCCACTAAGGCTTTGAGTGCGGCACCATCTAGCATAGAAATTGTATAAGCACGATGTGCCACTTGTTGTGCTGGGGCGTTTTCATAACGATCGACGGCAATCACTTCCACGCCTAAACGTTGTAATTCAATCACCACCTCTTTGCCCAGTTCACCAGAACCAAGCATCATCACTTTGATAGCATTCGGGGTTAATGCAGTACCTAAGGTTGTCATGTTGTGTCCTTATTTTAAGAAAGATTCATCAAGTGCTAAATCGTCATTTTTATTAATCCCCACACCGCGAGCAATCACATTTTTAGCAATATCATGTGCTTCTTCTAAAGAATGCTCGGTGTAAGTCCCACATTGGTATTCGTTTAATTCAGGAATTTGGTTTTGATCTTGCACAGTTAAAATATCTTTCATGGAAGCTAACCATGCATCAGCCACTTGTTGCTCGTTTGGTGTGCCGATTAATGACATGTAAAAACCTGTGCGACAGCCCATTGGGGAAATATCGATGATTTCTACATTATTATTGTTTAAATGGTCACGCATGAAGCCCGCAAATAAATGCTCAAGGGTGTGAATCCCTTTTGGTGGGAGAATTTCTTTGTTTGGAATGCAAAAACGGAGATCAAAAACGGTGATGTCATCGCCCTTTGGGGTACGCATCGTTTTGGCAACGCGCACGGCAGGTGCGTTCATACGGGTGTGATCCACTTTAAAACTGTCGAGTAATGGCATATTTATTTCCTTGAAAATCAGTGATTTGTAAATTAATTGCAAGTTTTTGTAAATTTTTTTACAATTTCTTTGAACTTTTCTTTCTAGCGTCGGTCTTATAGAACAAGCAACTTGCAGTTGTTTTAATAAAATTGGTTCCTTAGGTTATTTGCCCCTTACTCGATAAGGGGCGTTTTTTTATCTGTTGAATATCAATTCGTCTTTATTCTAGCCCACAACCAGGTTATGCACAAAGGCTATTCTCGGCTATGACACGAAAGGTAAACTGAAAAAGAGCAAGGCAATATAACGTAGTCCTTTTCCAATCGTCATAAAAATCAAACAACTTAGCCAATTCAATCGAAGCCAACCGGCTACCACACAAAACACATCCCCGATAATAGGCAACCAACTCAATAATAAAGTGATAGCACCATAGCGTTGTATTTTGTTTATCGCCCATAAAGTGCGGTCATTTTTACTGTCAATTTTCGGAAACCATCGCCCAATCCAGTAGGTGGTGAGGCTGCCAAGTGTATTGCCTGCAGTTGCCAGAAAAACAAGCCAAAAAATATCCGCACTTAATAATGAACCGACCAATACTTTTGGTGCAGCAAGGGTGACAAACACAATTTCTGAATTACCCGGCAAGATGGTGGCACTTAAAAAAGCGCTGAAAAACATCAGCCACAAGCCATGGGTTTGCCAAAAATCAGCCCAAAAGCCGAAAGAGAAAATGTCCCACATTAGGCTCTAATAATCTCTCTTGTTCTGACATCAAACACATCCATTCCTGCATTTAATCCTGCTTTTACACCGAGATCGGCATCTTCAAAGACTATACAGCGTGATGGTTCGGCTTTTGCCAGTTCTGCGCAGCGTAAAAAGGTTTCTGGATGCGGTTTATGTTCTTTCACATCATCAGCGCTGACAATAGCGTTAAAGTAATGTTTGATATTTAATTTTTGCATTAACATATCAATGATTTGGCGGTTTGAGCCTGAACCAAGTGCAATTGGCTTTTGTTGATAGTAATGACGCACCACGTCAAAGGTCGGAAGTAATTTTGATTCTGTTGGAATCAATTCATAGGAAAGTTTGCGTTTTGCTTGTATCACTTCATTTAAACGTTCTTGTGGCATACCGGCATCTTGCATAATGGCAGAGGCGATAGTGCTCACGGTTGCGCCACCTAAATCATACATAATTTGGCTGTTAAAACGATAACCAAATTGTTCCCCCACCATGTTCCACGCACGGGCGTGTACTGGCATGGTATCGATTAAGGTGCCATCCATATCAAAAATCAGGCCATCATATTTTTCAAAAAGTCTGTTATCTATCATTTATTGCTTTCCTAGTTCGTAAATTTTTTCACTTTGTTTCAATTTTGTGATCTGTGCACTGGTAATTTTATGAAATAGCGGTAAAGTTATCCTATCTTAAAAAGGAATGTTATGTCGTTACTCAAACAATTAACCCGTTGGAAAATTCGCGGTCAGATTGATCAGGACGTTATTGATATTATTCTGACTTTGCAAAGTCGCCTAGAACATCATTGGCGCATAGATGTGTCTATTCCGACCGTCATCACACTCTTATTGCATATTGCCAACAGCCTTGCTCGCTTAAAACGAGGCGGTTGCGTTTCTCCGCTTCATCAGCCTTTTTATGATGAAATGCAAAGTGCGGTCATTTTCCCTGATGTTTTGGAAATTCACCACGATTTGCTTTCTTTTATTCCGCAAGACATTCCAGAAGCCGAGCAGAGCTATTATCTCGCCAATATTTATAGCTTGCTGTTGGAGCAAGATAAAAAATAAGGGCACGAAAGCCCCTATTTTATCAGTTAAAAATCAAACTGAGTTCTAAATCTTTGAGTAAATTGCTTTCTAAGCGCAAATCATTCCATACTAACGGATTATTATCCAAGTAATGTTTCTCAAAAGTCAGTTCCCAAGTCTGCAAAGAGCGGTCAATTCTTAGATTAATTTTGTCGGTGCTGTCTGTCGCTTGACGAGATTTATTTAAAATTACCGAAATGCGTAAAAGAAGCAGTAAAACAAGGACATCTTCATCAGCATAACGAGCAAAAATCGGTAAATCATTCTTTTTAAATGCACCCGTGTGATAACGAACTAAATTTACCAATAAGCGTTGTTGTTCACGATCAAAGCCCGGTAATTCCATATTTTGCAGAATATAGGCTGAATGTTTTTGTACATTACGATGATTAATCACAATACCCACTTCCAATAAACGTGCCGCCCAAATCAACAGGTTTTTCATTTCATCAGCAAGATGCGGTTTTTGCCAATGAGTGTATTGGTCAATTAAGGTTTTCGCACTATTGGCCACGCGATCGGCTTGCGCTAAATCTAAGTTAAATTGTTCGGCAAGTCCTAATGCGGTACGAGTACGGATGTCTGAAACCTGGAAGTTTTGTTCCAGGCTGTAAATCACCCCTTCACGCAAAGCGCCGTCAGAGTAGCGCATATTTTCTAAGCCAAATACGTCAAAAACGGCACTTAAAATGGCTAAGCCTGGCACAAAGACATCCACGCGATCAGGGTTTAATCCCGCAATATTGAGTTCTTCAAAATGGGACGCTTGTAAGGTTCGTTCAATTAAATTTTGTAAGCGTTCAGCTGTGATGATACCGTTCGGATCAAGGGTTGCGGTAATCACTTGATAGACGGTTTTGATCGTGCCCGATGAGCCTAACACCGATTGCCAACCGAGCTTGCGATATTCCCAGCTTAAATCTTCAATTTTATTGACCGCACTTTGGCTAGCTCGCTCGAAGTTTTCTTTGGAAATTTCGCCATTCGGGAAGAATTTTTTGGCGAAGCTCACACAGCCCATGTGACGACTTTCTGCCACTAAGGGGGTGAAATTATCACCGATGATCATTTCGGTCGAGCCACCACCAATATCGATGACCAGTTTACGTCCACTTTCGGGTTGAGTGTGGCAAACGCCTGCATAAATGGTTTTAGCTTCTGTTTGACCGCTGATGATATTAATTGGATAAGGAAAGACAGTGGCAGCCTGACGTAAAAATTCGTCATTATTGACTGCTCTTCGTAAGGTATAAGTGCCCACTACATTTACATCTTCTGGCGCAAAACCTTGTAAGCGTTCAGCAAAAAGTGCAAGGCAATTTACACCACGCTCAATGGCTTCTTGGCTTAATACATTGTGCTCATCTAAGCCGTCAGCGAGCCTCACTTTTTGTTTTAAACGAGAAAGCACCTGAATCGAACCATTGATAATGCGCGCCACAATCATGTGGAAGCTGTTTGAGCCTAAATCAATGGCGGCAATCTCCCGGGCTTCACCTCGGTGATGAGGTTCTGCGAGTTGAGACAGTTGCTTGTCGTTATGCATGTCCTTTCCTAAAATTCAAATTGATACAATAAATCAAAAACTTGGTTTGTGCTGGAAACCGATTGGAAATAAAGTTGTGGCATTAACCGGTAACGCAAGGTCACTTCGGCTAAGCCATCAAACAATCCTACGCCGTATTTCACTTGTAAGCGTTTACCAATATTACCACTAACTTGTACTTTGGAGCTATCCCCAACACCGGCTGTGCCTAAGTTTAAGTCTTGAATACCAAAGGCTTCGCCAATACCGCCGACCACTTTACCACTTTTCGCTAAACCTAAGCCAAGTAATGCCGCACCAACAGAACCGCTAGAGCCTGCTTCACCACTGTTTTCTAATGAGCGACCGGTTAATAAATAAGAAAGTGCCTGGTCTTGAGATTTGGCTGGATCAGAGAAAATCGTGACTTGTGGGCTAGATGCCATACCAATCACTTTTACCCCCGCGGTCACTTTACTGTCTTCCATAGCCTCAGGGTTACGAATCGCTTCAATATTCAACATCGGTTGTGAAGGTAAACCGGAGAAGCTGATTTGTCCTTTACGAATTAATAAATCCTGTCCGAAAGAAGCATAACGGCCATTTTTTAGGTTAATTTGGCCAAATAAACCTAGTTTGCCTTTATCTTGTTTCACAGAAAGTAAGCCATTCAAATTGGTTTTTAAACCATAGGCATCTAAATGCACATCATCACCGATTTTAATTTTTAAATCAGATTGAATTTGCATCCCGGATTTGGTTTCTGAAGCAAATTGGCGATTAATGAGCTCTTCTTTACTTTTTCTAGGTCCATTTAAAATGACTTCATCTTCACTCACCGGCTCAGCATTGTCCGGTAAGCTTTCAATGGCAATTCTTGCCCAAGGGATATCCACATTACCACTCAAATCTAAGAGTTTTGGTGACGCTTTGACAACCACATTTGGGCTGACTTTTAATTTCGCCATAGATGGAATATCAACTTTGAAGTTATCCGCTTGCGCTCTGACTTCTGCCGTCCAGTTATTCATGTGCGCCCAGTTAGCTTGTCCGTTGATGTTGAGTTTGCTATCTGGTGTTTGAACATGACCATTTAAGGTTGAAGAGGTGCCATTAAAGCGAATTGCCACTTGGCCATCAGTCACATCAAAAGGCAGGCTTTTCAGTTTCGTTTTCACATTTCGAATGTCGAAATTGCCATTTAATAATGGTTTTTCTAAGTTACCACCGAAACTTAAGCGTGAGACCACTTCACCATCTATGCTTTCACCGCTGGAGAAAAGTTGATTGGCTAAGGATAAGCGTAAACCTTCAATGGTAAAGGTACCGCCTAATTGACGACCTTTACTTAAATCATTAATTTTTAAATCTGTGCCGATTCGACCTTGATTCTGAACGTTAATGTCAGATTTCAAAGTTAAATTGTTATTTTGAATATCGGCATTCACACTTAATTTAGGAATATCTAGCTTAAAGGTGCGGTAGTCTAATTTTTGTGCCACACCAATGTTATTGCCTTCCACTGCCACATTTAGTTGTAATGGTTTATCCGTGAACCACGCCACTTTTCCTCGGCTTTGTAATTGGCCTTTGAGCGTGTCTTGTCCCATCAATTTATTCACTAAATCTAAATTGATGCGTTTAAGTTCAAAAGGGACTTCGCCATTTTTCCCTGCCGTAAATTGTTGAGGAAAACAGAGAGCTAAGTCTTGGTTAATCCAGCAGTGTGAACCAATGGTGGCTTGGATTTTGTTATTGTCATAAGTCACCGGAATGGTTTGATTCACTTTAAAATCGCCGATAGGTGAGTTAAGGCTAACTTGGCTTAAATTGCCTTTCCACTGCTGAGAAGTGCGGTCAAAATTACCAGTGATTTGTAAATCAGCTGCAACAGGTTCACCTTTGGATTTTAAGGTAAGCGTATGATGTTTTTCATCACCTGATGCATTCAAATCAATATTATGTAATTTGATGCTGTCACCATAACGGAAGTTTTCCGCTTTGATGGTAAGTTCACCTTTTACTTGAGGTTCACTCACAACATTACCTTTAATTAAGGCTTTGGATAAGTCTAACCCTTGGAAGTGCAAACCTTGTGCCGTTAAATCAGTATTAATGGTTGGCGCAGTAAGCTTACCTAAAATCTGTGCTTTACCAACGACGGAGCCCGATAAATCTTGCCACAGGCCACGTAAGCTTGGTGCGTTGATATCTAAATCTAAGTTTGATTTATCACCCAATGTACCTTTTGCCGCAATGCGGTTATCGCCATAGTTCAGCAATAAATCAGGAATGTTTAATAAGGTTTCATTACTTAAAAAGACACTTCCTTTCAAGCTTAATGGGCGAGAGGAAAGACTACCGGTTAAATCCACGGTAGGCACATCCACTTTCCAATGATTGGAATCAGCGGAACCTTTTGAGCTCACTTTGCCTGATAATACGGCTGGCATGGCTGGCACATAAGGGCGAATGTTCATTTTGTTTAAATCAGCGGTCACATCCCATTGCGCGCCATCTTTCCAGTTTGATGAACCCGTTAAACGTGCCGTACCATCTAGGGCAGCAAGTTTTAATTCGTTGAGGGTGACTTCGTAGAGTTTACCGTCTGCATTTAAATCAACGTGAGTATGAGGGATATGATCCATACCCTCAACGCCACCAACAACTTCTGCGTGATAATTCAATAAATCGCCCGTGAGTTTGATATCGACATCGTTAATTTTGAGCGGCGCTAGGCTGTCTGTAAAAGCATATTGACCTTTTTTCGCTTTTAATTGCAGATTTAATGGCATTTTATCTTCAGCCAGTTTCACATCACCTGTTAAGGTGGCATCAAGCACACCCTGTGTGGTTAACGAAAGTGCGGTCGTTTTTTTCAATGAACCCGATAAATTGAGATCAACTTTGCTAGCAGGCAGAATGGTTTTATCTTTTGATTTAAAGGCTTGGAGATCCGATTTTAATGTGAGATCAACCGGGAAATCGTCATTGAGTTGAAGTTGTCCTTGGCTCGAAAGTGTGCCAAGAGAGCTGTCAATGTCGAGTTTTTGTAATTTCACTAAATGATCGGTGGCATCCGCTTGCAATTCCACTTTAGGCACAGAGATTTTTTGGGTTTCTTCGCCTTTTTCATTGAGCGATTGATATTGCCAGTTTGTACCCGAAACACTTGGAATGTGCATATCAAAAGGCAAGTTCACCGCATTTAAATTACCTAAAAAAGCCGGTGTGAGTGTTTGCTCAATTTGCGCCCAATCAACGGGTTTAGCAGGTTCTTTTTTCTCAGGCTGAGGGGGATTCGGTTGAGTTTGGGAGACCGTTGAGAAAAGTACGTCTGAAAGCGTGGTGGGCTCAAGGGTAAGGCCAGATTCATTGTTTAAACTGATCGCACTTTGAAAAGACGAAAACGTAATATTGCTTTGATCGAGTTTCATATCAAAGTCAGTAATCGCCACATTTTTCACTTGCACAGAAACCGGTAAATGGATTTTTTCCATTGGACCACTTTCCGTTTGTTTCTCTTCAGAAGGTGGCATGACACTGGTATCAATGGCAATTTTCGGCTGCGTTAAGCTGAGATCATCAACAATAATATCACCCGAAAGTAAACGAGCTAAATTCAGTTGTAATCGCGTTTTAGGGAGTGCCACATCTACGCCGGTGGTTTGAAAACGTAAATTTTCTAAGACTAAACCATCTTGTAAGCCACCGCTGACTTGCTCAATAGATAAGCTATCGAGCATTTTATCGGCGAGTTGAATAAGTGCACGTTGTCCACTATCAAAAGAAAGAGCTGTGACTAAGCCTAAAACAGGGACAAAAATGACCGCACTTCCGACACATAAAATTTTACGGCAGGTCTTTTTCTTTTTAACGGGTTGTGTGGTTTGGTTATCTGGTTGTTTTTCTTGTTCAGACATAGTCATACCCTAAATTTCAGCCCCTAAGCCAATGTAAAATTGAATGTTTTTGCTGTTATCTTTATCTCGAATTGGCGTTGCAATATCAAATTTGATGGCGCCAACTGGCGATGCCCAACGTACACCGAAACCTGCGCCGTAGCGTAACTCATTTGCTTTGTAAGCATCTGCGGCTAAGCCTGTATCAGCAAATACTGCTCCCCACCAATTTGGGTAAACTTGATATTGATATTCAAGGCTACCTGTTACTAAGCGAGAGCCGCCGACTAATTTCCCCTCTTTATTTTTCGGTGAAATTTTCTTATAGCCATAACCTCGCACGCTGCGATCGCCCCCAGCAAAGAAACGTAATGCAGGTGGAATTTTACGAATATCCGCGGTATTTAAATAACCAATTTCTGCACGGGTAATAAAACGGTGATTATCTGCATAAGTACGAATCCAGGCGGTAGAAGCTTGAACTTTAAAGAAATTAGCTTCTGACATCCAAAGCTTATTCCCTAAATCAACCGTGATTTTTTGGGTATCTCCCCATGTTGGGAATTGACCACCTCTTAAACGGGTACGGCTAAAGCCCCCAGTTGGATAAACCAGGAAGGTTTTATCGGTGAAATCAGCTTGTGTGTAGCTGTCATAACGGACACGAAGACCTGCAAAATATTGCCAGCCCTCGCTATTATTCCAATAACGTAATGCAGCGAAGGTGAGAGCTTTAGTATCCGTATCGTTTTTATTTTCTTTTTCATAACCTGTTGAAAATTCATAATAATAATTTAATGGATTTTTCAACAATGGCATTTTATAGGTGGCTTCAAAGTTTTGTTTTGGTGCAGAGACGTAAAGATTTGTACGGAAACTATGGCCTCGGCTATTGATCCAAGGTTTTGTCCAACCAATTTGGACATGAGGGCCTGTATCGGTTGCAAAACCTACCCCGAGCTCCATTGAGTTTTTCTTGCGTGGATAAAGCAACAGTTCGATATCTACTAATTTTTCTTCTTCGCGGACATGAGGCTGTAAAAGCACTGAGCTAAACCAGTTGGTAGAAGAAAAATCGTTAGTTAATTCAGATAAATCGCTGACTAAATAAGGATCGCCCGATTTAATGTTGAGCATATTTTGCAAATAGTCTTCGCGAATTTGGGAATGGTTGAAGGTGATATTGCCATAATGATAACGCACACCACTATCAAACAGCATGCGCCACCATGCTTCATGAGTTTCTGGGCTGATTTCTAAGCGAGAAATTTGGAATTTTCCATCAAGATAACCACGAGCTAGAGCAAGGTTTGAAATACTACTTTTATAATCATCGTATTTTTGATGCTCAACTAACTCACCTTGTTTTGGTAAGTTTTTACGGAGTGCCGTGAAGTTTTCGTCTTCTGCGGCTTCGCCTGTAATTTCAACGTCTGTTCCCGCAATTTTACTTGGCTCACCTGGGGTGACATTCGCAATAAGTAAATCTCGCTGACCTTTGCGTTTTTTCAATTCAAAGGTCACAGAAGAGCCATAATAACCGAATACTCGAAGGCCTTTATCAACAGCATCTGAAACTAATTGTTTATAACGATCTGAGCCATCCATCTCGCCTTTATCAATGAGTTTGACATTCATGTCAGTATTGCGAATGGCGCGTTCACCCTTAATACCGCGGATCTCAATATCTACGGTTTGTTCTGCAAGGACTGAAAAACTCATCCACCCAAGCAAAAGTGCGGTTATTTTTAACGAAATTTTTTTCATTTTATTACAAGCTAAACTTTAAGAAGATCCACATCAAACCGCCCTAGTTTACCCATAAAATAAGTGGATTACCAACGCAATTATGGATGGGATTTGAAATTGTTATATGCATTTGAGCGTTAATACGACAATGCGATCAAAGAAAGAGTTTCCTTTGCTTTGAAAAAAATAGCGATTTTTCTCTTTATTCAGACATTTAACCAAAATGTAACCGGGCCATCATTGGTCAGCGTTACTTGCATATCTGCTGCAAATTGTCCGTTGGCAACAGTGACTTTTTCTGCACATTTTTGTGAAAAATACTCATACAATTCGTTAGCCAATGCTGGTGCGGCACCTTTTGAGAAACTTGGTCGTAAGCCTTTTTGCGTGTCTGCGGCTAGGGTGAATTGTGATACTACAAGTACTTCACCACCGATTTGTTGTACATTTAAATTCATTTTGTCATTTTCATCGCTGAAAATACGGTAACTTAAGACTTTCTCGGCAAGTTTATCCGCCTTGGCTTGGTCATCTTCTTTTTCCACGCCTAATAAGACCAATAATCCCTTGCCGATTTGTCCCACAATTTGACCTTCAACTTCCACTTTAGCCTGTGTTACACGCTGGATTAATGCAATCATTTTACTTCCTCTAAATTTGTTTGATTCGTTGACCGCACTTCTGCAAGCACTGCGGCTAATTGCGCACCCAATAACACTACTGTCCAGCTGATTTGAATCCACAATAACATGATCGGCAACGTTGCCATGGCACCATAAATTAATTGATAAGACGGGAAGGTGGCGATGTACCAAGTAAAAGCTTGTTTCCCTAAGGTAAAGAAAATTGCCGCAATTAATGCGCCTGCTGCAGAATGCTTGATGCTCACTTTCTTATTTGGCACGACCATATAAATGAGCGTGAAGATAAACCAAGTAGAAAGAAATGGCACAAAGCTGAGGAGTTTTAAACCAAAAGAGAGCGTTTCCGATTGTTCGAACATCGCTTTGACGTATGAACTTGCGGCAATGCTGGTACCGATTAAAAGCGGGCCAAGCGTTAAAATGAGCCAATAAATAGCAAATGACGTAAAAATTGGGCGATTACTGGTGTCTTTCCAAATGCCATTGAGTGTACGGTCAATGGAGTTAATCAGCATTAATGCCACTAAAATCAAACTCACAATCCCCACGGCGCTCATTTTCTTTGAATTATAGACGAATTCATCAATATATTGTCCCACAACATCACTCGCGGAAGGAGCGAAATTGGTGAAGATGAATTCTTTCAATGCGCCAGTTACTTCGTTAAAAACGGGAAAGGCGGAGAAAATTGAAAACACCACCATAATTAATGGCACGATAGCGAGCATGGTGCTGTAAGTGAGTGAACCGGCGGCTTGCGTTAATTTATTTTCTTGAGAACGCTGCCAGAATAATGCGAGAAAAGACGTTAAGGTCATTAGAGCAAGCCTCCGCAACAATGTTTAAATTTCTTCCCTGAGCCACAAACACAAGGCTGTTTATTACTTGGAAGTGGTACAGTGGGGTCAACAAAATACCAACGGCCATCGATTTTTACAAAAATAGAATGTTCTTGATGCACTTGCGGCTGTTCGCTGCCTTGAAAATGTGCTTTAAATTCAACCGCACTTTGTGTTTTGGTTAAGGTTTCGGCTTTGACAATCTCTAAACCGAGCCATTGCGTTTCATCAGCCCAATCTTGCAGGGCTTTTTCATCTAATAAGGTTTGTTGGCTTGGCACAGTGGTTTGCACGATATAAGGAATATTTTTGAGTACAAACGCTGAATAGCGGGAACGCATAAGTTGTTCCGCTGTTTCTGGAAACAGATTGTCTAAGTGAAAGCGTCCGCAACAATCTTCGTAAGAAAGCGAAGATTGGCATGGACAAAGTGCGGTCGTTTTAGCCGACATTTTAGGCCGCCTGCTGTAAATTACGTAATTGTGAGTTAACAGAACGTTTAAACGCTGGCGCTAATTCCTCAATGGCTAAGGCTTCTTCTAATTCTGAGACACTTGAAGGAGCAGAAAGTAGTGTGTTTAAACGACGAATTGTCCATTCTGGATAAGGACGATGTTGCAAGATGAGTTCATCGCCTTGATGAATTTCACCTTCTTCGATCACGCGAACATACCAACCTGTCCAGCCTGACTGACGAATTACCTCTCTTGTATTCTCATTCTTGGTATTATGAGATAAACGCTCGCAAGGTTTACGTGGTTGAGACACTTCTAAAAGCGTCGTGCCAATTTTGTAACGATCGCCTACGCAAACATTATCTTCATGTAAGCCGGATACCACAAAGTTTTCACCATAAATCGCGCTACCGTGAAAATCAAACTTTTCACCAAGTAGCACGTTTAAAGCAGGGAAAGATACATCAGACATAAAAAACAAGGCTTTATCGACACCACCGTGATGGGCTTTTAAGCCTACATCGTTACCTTCTGCACCTAGCGTGTGCACTTTTACCATGGGTACCGGTTTTTTACGGATGGCACTTTCATATGAGCTGCCATCAGGGAATATTAAGGTTTCGATCAATCCTGTTTTAATAATAAGAATTTTTGCGTTTGACATCTATTTTTCCTGCTTTGAGTTAGTTTTGAGAAATTATACCGTAAAATCACTTAAATTTTGACCGCACTTCGTTTTTTCCTTATTATTCGTTTAAATAAAACCAACAAAACAAAGGAATCTTTATGCAATATTCTCTCGCGCGTACCGAACAAGGTCAAACCCTTGGCATTACCGCAAAAATGGCAAACCGTCATGGCCTGATCGCAGGGGCGACAGGGACGGGGAAAACCGTAACATTACGTAAAATGGCGGAAGCGTTCAGTGATGATGGTGTGCCGGTCTTTTTAGCGGATGTAAAAGGCGATTTGTCCGGTTTAGTCAAAGCGGGCACATTCAGTGGCAAAGTGGCGGAACGCATTGAGCAATTTGATTTAGGTGGCGAGAGTTATTTAAATGGCTATCCTGTGTCATTTTGGGATGTATTCGGTGAAACCGGTATTCCACTTCGCACCACGATTTCTGAAATGGGGCCATTATTACTTTCTCGTTTATTAAATTTAAATGCGACCCAAGAAGGCTTATTAAACCTTGTATTCCGTGTGGCAGATGATAAAGGCTTGCTACTCATCGACTTAAAAGATTTACGTGCAATGCTTAAATTTGTGGCAGAGAATGCAAAAACCTTCCAAGTAGAATACGGTAATGTTTCAGCCGCGAGTGTAGGGGCGATTCAACGTGCTTTATTGACCCTTGAAAATGAAGGGGCGACCAATCTTTTTGGTGAGCCGGCATTAAATCTTGAAGATTGGTTACAAACTCGTGATGGTCGTGGTGTGATCAATGTGTTAAATTCTGAAAAATTAATTAATTCCCCAAGAATGTATAGCGCATTCTTGCTTTGGTTGATGTCTGAATTATTTGAGCAATTGCCGGAAGTGGGCGATCCAGATAAACCAAAATTTGTGATGTTCTTCGATGAAGCACACTTACTCTTTGATGGTGCACCGAGTGTGTTGGTGGACAAAGTGGAACAAGTGGTTCGCTTGATTCGTTCTAAAGGGGTGGGGATTTATTTTGTAACCCAAAACCCATTAGATTTACCGGATACCGTGTTAGGCCAATTAGGTAACCGTGTACAACACGCGTTGCGAGCTTTCACTCCACGCGATCAAAAAGCAGTGAAATCTGCAGCGGAAACGTTCCGTTCAAATCCTGCTGTCAATGTGGTGGAAACCATTTCAACTTTAGGTGTAGGCCAAGCATTGATTTCATTCTTAGATGAAAAAGGCATGCCAGCGCCCGTTGAAGTGGCTTATGTTTATCCGCCGAAAAGCCAACTTGCCCCGATTACTGAAGAAGAGCGAGCAGCTTGGGTGAAAGACGATGATCTTTATGCATTCTATAAAGATTACGTGGATAATGAGTCAGCTTTCGAAGTATTAAATGCGCAAGCGGATTTAGCGGCAGTACAACAAAAACAAGCTGAACAAGCGCAGCAAGAGGAAGAAAGCGGTTTATTTGGTAGCTTAAGCCGTATGATTTTTGGAACACAAAAACGCGGAGATAAACTTTCGCCAACAGAACAAATTGTGAATAGCGTGGCAAAATCAGTCGGTCGCAATATTCGTAATGAAGTGACCAAACAAATCATGCGTGGTATTTTAGGCGCATTGAAAAAATAACGAAAATTTGACCGCACTTTGCGGCAAGAATGATAAAAAGGAGATTGTTATGTCTGATGTATTTCACTTAAACCTGACTAAAGCACAACTGAAAGGTGCTACACTCGCTATCGTACCAGGGGATCCTGCACGTAGCGAACGTATTGCTAAAAAACTTGATAACCCGGAGTTTCTTGCAAGTACACGTGAGTTCACTTCTTGGTTAGGCTATTTAAATGGTCAACCGGTGGTAGTGTGTTCAACCGGTATTGGCGGCCCTTCTACGTCTATTTGTGTGGAGGAGCTAGCCCAACTTGGCGTGCGTACATTCTTACGTATTGGCACAACGGGTGCGATTCAACCACATATTAATGTGGGCGATATTCTTATTACAACGGGTGCGGTTCGTCTTGATGGTGCAAGCCGTCATTTTGCGCCAATTGAATATCCAGCAGTGGCAAATTTTGAATGTACTACGGCACTTTTCAATGCAGCTAAAGAAAAAGGCATTGAGCCATTTGTAGGGATTACAGCCTCTTCAGATACGTTCTATCCAGGTCAAGAACGTTATGATACTTATAGCGGCAAAGTGTATCGTGATTACCAAGGCTTGTTAAAACAATGGCAAGATCTCAATGTGATGAACTATGAGATGGAGTCTGCGACGTTATTCACGATGTGTAATGCCCTTGGCTTACGATCAGGTATGGTGGCAGGTGTGATTGTAAACCGTACACAACAAGAAATTCCAAATGAAGCCACCATGAAAGATACGGAAGACAAAGCAGTATCAGTCGTAGTGGAAGCAGCAAGAAAATTGTTAGCGTAAAACTCAGATAAAAAGAACCGCACTTTTTGGGAAGTGCGGTTTATTTTTTAACTGTTTTTTCGAGCAAAGGCAGCCGCTTCAGCGACTAATTGGTCATCAGGGCGTACACTTGTGTAGAGTTCAAATTGTTCAACGGCTTGTAGCACAATCACTTCTGCACCAGAAATGGTTTGTTTACCTTGCTGTTGAGCAAATTGGATAAACGGTGTTTCAGCAGGAATCGCTACCACATCAAAAGCGGTTTGAGCTTGTTGAATAAGATTTTCAGGAAAGGCGAGATCAAATTCTTCTTTTCCACCTTTCATCCCAATTGGCGTAACGTTGACTAAAATGTCTGCCGATTGATTGTCTAAAGATGGGATATATTCATAGCCATAAAGTGCGGCTAAATTTTTACCTGTTTTTTCATTTCGAGCAAAAATCTTCAGATGCTCAAGTCCGCTGTTTTTAAAGGCCGCAACGACGGCTTTAGCCATACCACCACTGCCTTGCACAATCACTCTACTCTTTTTATCTAATTGATATTCTTTGATAAGTTTAACAATGGCAATATAGTCGGTGTTGTAAGCACGAAGAAAACCTTGATCATTCACAATGGTATTCACAGACTGAATGGCTTGTACTGAAGGCGAGATTTCATCTAAAAATGGCATGCAGCTTTCTTTGAAAGGCATCGAAACGGCACAACCTCGAATACCAAGTGCACGAATGCCTTTGACGGCGCTTTCAATATCCCTGGTAGTAAAGGCTTTATAGATAAAATTAAGCCCAAGTTTTTGATATAGATAGTTATGGAATGTTGTGCCAAAATTGCCCGGTCTGCCAGAAAGAGACATGCAAAGTTGGGTGTCTTTGTTAATCATATTTTGGTCTTAAATATTCAAATTTATATCATCATCAATAAAATATTGATTCATTTCAAAAGCTGGTTTTGCCGCTTTGTCTTTGCCAACAATACGAGCAGGTACACCTGCTGCAGTGGCATATTCAGGCACAGGCTGGAGTACAACAGAATTGGCGCCGATTTTGGCATATTTGCCTACTTCGATATTCCCGAGAATTTTTGCGCCCGCTCCAATCATTACGCCTTCTCGTACTTTTGGATGGCGATCGCCGGATTCTTTACCTGTACCACCCAGGGTGACACCTTGCAGGATAGACACATCATTTTCAATCACTGAGGTTTCGCCCACGACAATACCGGTGGCATGGTCAAACATAATGCCGTGCCCAATTTTGGCGGCAGGGTGAATATCCACATCGAAAGCTACTGAAATTTGATTTTGTAAATAAAGTGCGAGTGCTTTTCGATTTTGGTTCCACAAATAATGGGTAATGCGATAGCTTTGAATGGCGTGAAAACCTTTTAAATAAAGCAATGGTGTGGACCACAATTCCACAGCAGGATCGCGGTGGCGCACAGCTTTAATATCGCAAGCAGCACAGTCAATGATGTTGGGCTCGGCTTGATAGGCTTCTTCAATAATTTCACGCAGCGAAATTGCGGGCATGATAGGGTTAGCCAGTTTATTCGCAAGCAAATAACTCAAGGCACTGCCAAGATTTTGATGTTTTAAAATAGTGGAATGGAAAAAGCTGGCGAGCATTGGTTCGCATTCTGCTAATTCTTTTGCCTCTTGGCGAATGTGTTGCCATACTTCTAACGTCATTTTTTCTCCTTATTCGCCTTTTCGTTCACGACCCAATAAGCTCAGTGCGACTTCTTGTGCACTTTTACCACAAAAGAGCATTTGGTAAATTTGTTCTGTAATCGGCATTTCCACGCCTTGTCGTTGTGCTAATAAATAAGTTTCTTTGGTGTTATAAAATCCTTCCACCACCTGACCAATTTCATCCATGGCTTGTTGGCTATCAGTCCCTTTACCAAGCATTAAACCAAATCGGCGGTTACGAGATTGGTTATCAGTACAAGTGAGCACTAAATCGCCCAAACCAGACATGCCCATAAAGGTTTGTGTATTGGCGCCCATGGCTACACCTAAGCGAGTAATTTCCGCAATCCCACGGGTAATCAATGCCGTTCTAGCATTGGCACCAAATCCCATACCATCTGAAATACCTGCGCCAATCGCAATTACGTTTTTAATGGCGCCACCTAATTGAACACCGATCATATCTTGGTTTACATATACTCGAAAATGCTGGCTGCAATGAATTCGCGCTTGAAATTCTAAGGCAAACTTTTCATTACGAGAGGCAAGGGTAATCGCTGTTGGCAAACCTTGAGCCAATTCTTTCGCAAAAGTGGGACCTGAAAGCACTGCTGTCGGAATTCTTTTGCCTAAGGTTTCTTCCACTACTTCTTGTAGTAATCGGCCAGTGTTACGTTCTAATCCTTTGGTTGCCCAAATTAAACGATGATCAGGTTTTAAGTGCGGTCGAATTTTTAACAGAATTTCACCAAAAGCATGGCTTGGCACCACAATTAAAATGTCTTTAGCTTGATCAAGCGCTGTTTTCAAATCTAATTCTAAATGCAAACTTTCTGGAAATTCAATATCCGGCAGAAAACGGCGATTTTGACGTTCTTGTTGCATTTGATGAATGTGATCGGGATTGTGCCCCCAAAGATAGGTTGGAGAGCCATTGCGAGAAAATGAGATAGCGAGTGCTGTTCCATAAGAACCGCAACCAAGAATGGTAATTGGAGATTGGGATGCGTTCATTTCAATCACCTTTAAAATAAAAGGGCAGACGATATCGCCTGCCCTTATCACAATTAATGTTGGGTTTCCTGATTTTCTTCCGCTTCAGCTGCTGCTTGCTGCTTGTTCATGTAATCAATGAACAACGCATCGAAGTTTACCGGAGAAAGGTTTAATGCTGGGAATGTACCACGATTTACTAAGTTAGAAATCAATTCACGTGCATAAGGGAAAAGCATATTTGGGCATTGAGATGTTAAGCAGTGTGCCATTTGAACATCTTCTAAACCGCTGATTGTAAATACGCCAGCTTGTTTCACTTCACAAATAAATGCTACATCACCAGAATCTTCCATGGTGGTTTCTACGTTGATGTTTAACGTGACTTCGTATAAATCTTCACCTACTTGAACCGCTTCAGTGCTTAAGTCGAAGCCGAGTTTAGGTTTCCATTCTTGGTGGAAAATATGAGGAAGATTTGGTGCTTCAAAAGAAACATCTTTTACATAAATACGTTGAATTTGAAGTACCGCTTCTTGTTGCTCTTCAGCCGCTACTTCAGGTTGTTGATTTTGTTCAGACATAGAGGATCCTTACTTATGTTTTTTTACTAATGGTAAATTTGCACCCGCCCAAGCAGCTAAACCGTCTTTTAACACATAAACTTTTTCAAAGCCTTGTTTGGTTAAAAGTTCTGCGGACGTAGCAGAAGAAACACCGTTAACATCCACAATGATAAGCGGTTTTTCTTTGTGATGTTCGATTTTGCCTACATTTTGATTTTTAATTTCAGTTGGAAGCAAGTTTACACTACCAATGATATGGCCGCGTTGGAATTCATCAATAGGGCGTAAATCAATCACCACTGCTTCTTCGTCGTTCATTAAGCGAACCGCTTCAGGGTTGGTGATGACGCGATATTTTTGTGTCGCACTTTTAAAAAAGGTGAAAAGTGTCATAAAAAGGACAGCAAACCATGCGATCGTTAAAAAAGTGTGTTTTTGAGCAAATTCAATTGCTTGAGGCATAAATTCTTGCATGTTGTTCTCAACTTAATTTTGATAATGAATAAGAGTTTATCTTCAGATGAAATAAGGCTTTAAGTATAACCGCACTTTAGTTATCTTTCAAAAAAATTATCAAGGAAACGCAACGTTGGCGAAAGCTTATACAATCGGATCGATAAAAATGTGATCGGGATCATAAATATCTTATCTTTGTGTTTATTCTACGCCTAATTAAGTAGAGAATAGCCAAACTTAGATGATTAAACGTGAAAGGAGACGCGTATGAAATTAAAAAAATTAACGGCACTTATGATGTTCGGATTTGGTTTTTCGGTCGCACAAGCTGCGGAATTACCTAATATTACAATTTTAGCAACAGGTGGCACGATTGCCGGAAGTGGCGAAACTGCCGTTTCTTCTGCTTATAAAGCAGGGCAACTCAATGTTGATGCACTAATTGATGCGGTGCCCGAAATTAAGCAGCTTGCAAATATAAAAGGTGAGCAAATTGTAAAAATTGGTTCACAAGATATGAGCGATGATGTGTGGTTAAAATTAGCGAAAGCAATTAATGCACAGTGTAAAGATACCGATGGTTTCGTGATTACTCATGGTACCGATACCATGGAAGAAACCGCTTATTTCTTAGATCTTACCGCGAAATGTGAAAAACCAATTGTATTAGTCGGTGCGATGCGCCCTGCAACAGAAAAAAGTGCGGATGGTCCGTTAAATCTTTATAACGCCGTCGTGGTGGCAACGGATAAAAAATCATCTGGTCGTGGTGTGCTAGTGGCGATGAATGGTGAAGTACTAGGTGCGCGCGATGTGACCAAAATGAGTACCACTGCAGTGCAAACATTCCATTCACCAAACTATGGTACCTTGGGTTATATCCATAACAGTAAAGTGGATTATGAACGTTCACCTGAAAGCAAACACACCGTGAATACACCATTTAACGTAGATAAATTAGACAGCTTGCCGAAAGTAGGCATTATATATGCTTATTCTAATGCACCAATTGAGCCGTTAAATTCATTATTGGATGCGGGCTATCAAGGTATTGTTTCAGCGGGTGTGGGTAATGGTAACGTGAATGCCGCACACTTAGAACGTTTAGAAAAAGCGGCGAAAGATGGCGTTGTGGTGGTACGTTCATCTCGTGTGCCAACCGGTTACACCACGCGTGATGCTGAAGTGGATGATTCTAAATATGGTTTTGTGGCTTCAGGTACATTGAATCCGCAAAAAGCACGTGTGTTATTACAATTAGCCTTAACACAAACAAAAGATCCAAAAGTGATTCAACAATACTTTGAGGATTTCTAGGAAAGTCATTGAAAGTGCGGTCAGAATTTGAATCAAATTTTAACCGCACTTTCGGATAAAATAGACTAATCCAAGTAATAAATATAGATAATGCACTAGTTTGTTGTTAATATATGTTCCGGAATTATTTTTAAAATTAATATGGAGAAAATATTATGATTTGGGCTCAACTTTTAGTCGTCCTACTCTTTATTTACCTAGGGGCTAGATTAGGCGGTATTGGTATCGGTTTCATGGGTGGTATGGGTGTTGTTGCACTTTCACTACTTGGCTTAAAACCTGGCGCCATTCCGTTTGATGTAATTTCAGTTATCATGTCTGTAATCATGGCGATTGCGGCAATGCAAGTTGCGGGTGGTATGGATTTCTTAGTAAAAATGGCTGAAAAAATCCTACGTAAAAATCCAAAATACATCACTTTCCTTGCACCAACGGTGACTTATTTTATGACTGTACTTGCGGGTACTGGTCACACCGCGTTCTCAACACTTCCAGTAATTGCTGAAGTGGCAAAAGAACAAGGTATTCGTCCTTCACGTCCACTTTCTATTGCGGTTATCGCTTCACAAATTGCGATTACAGCGTCTCCAATTTCTGCTGCGGTGGTATTCCTTTCTGCTGAATTAGAGAAAAACTTTGGTTTAAGTTACTTACAATTATTAGGTATTTGGATCCCAACTACTTACGCAGCATGTATGATTACTGCGGTGATTTGTAACTTCCTTGGTAAAGATTTGAAAGATGATGAAGTTTACCAAGATCGTCTAGCAAAAGGTTTAATTACTATGCGTGGTGAAATGCAAATTGAGATCAAACCTTATGCAAAACGCTCTGTCGCAATTTTCCTTATCGCAATTTTAGTGGTCATGCTTTATGCAACTGCAATCAGTAAAACAGTTGGTTTAATTCAAAACCCAATTCTTTCTCGTGATAACGCCATTATCTCTTTCATGCTTGCAACTGCAGCCATTATCACTATGGCATGTAAAGTGGATACCGCAAAAATTACCAATGCAGCAACCTTTAAATCAGGTATGTCAGCAGTAATTTGTGTGCTTGGTGTAGCATGGTTAGGTAATACTTTCGTTGAAGGTCATATCGATCAAATCAAAGCGGTATCAGCTGAGTTCTTGCAACAATATCCTTGGAGTTTAGCGGTCATCTTGTTCTTCGCAAGTACCTTACTTTACTCACAAGCTGCAACTGCAAAAGCATTATACCCAACTGCAATTTTATTAGGTGTTTCTCCGGAAGCTGCAATTGCAGCATTTGCCGCAGTATCAGCATTATTCATTCTTCCTACTTACCCAACCTTAATTGCGGCAGTAGAAATGGATGACACCGGTTCAACTCGTATCGGTAAATATGTATTCAACCACCCATTCTTAGTACCGGGTGTGATTGCAATCAGCTTATCTGTATTATTTGGTTTCTTAATGGCGGGTGCAGTTTTATAATCTCCCATTAAGCTAACATAAATGAAAACCATCTTGTCTGCGGATAAGATGGTTTTTTAATGGGAAACTTCTTCTCGCTGTGATACTCTAAAGGGCAACCTATTTTTATATATAAGGAAAACCAATGAAGTTATTTAAAATCCTTTTTGCTGCATTAATTGCTTATGTGCCAACAGCATGGTCTGCGGTGGATTATAATATTAAATACAGTTCCAATTATTTAATGCCGGCGTATGTGCATTTTAAAGCTGATGGTTCACAGTATTCAGTCAATGCGAAAATTAATATTCCGTTGTACAACATTGTGTTTACTTCTCGTGGTTCGCAAACCGCAAGCCAATTTAAAATGGTGAATTATCAAGATGTGCGTAATGGTAAGCCTTATGCGATTTCTAAAATTTCGCCAACAACCATTGAATACGGTAAAGTGAAAAATGGGTTAGAAACTGAACCGTTAAAATTACCGACTTTTGACTTATTCACCATGGCATTTCAGTTGAGTTATTATGATAAATTGCCAACCAGTTTCCAAATTACAAATGGTAAAAAACTTTACCCAATGGAAAATGTGAATGTGAAGAAAGTGGAAAAACAAATCCAATATAATAAGCAAACTGTTACGGAAATTACCTATTCATTTAAAACAGGTAACAAAGACATCATGGTGAAGAAATTCTCAGGTGAACAATTTCCACGTTATATCAAATACACCAGAGATGGTGATGATTATGAGTTAGAGTTTGATGAGTTTGTCAAATAGCATCAGATGATAAAAAGCCACGCAAGATTGCGTGGCTTTTTATTTTATTGCTTATTGTGCATACATAAATACTTGAGCGAGAAGAAGTATCGATGAGATAGCAAATTGACAGCCCACGATTGGCATGACAAATTTCAACCATTTATTGAATGGAATACCAAGCATTTGTAGCGTGACAAGGACTAATCCTGTTGGCGCAAGGAACAACATAATATATTGTCCCCAGTTGTAAGCCGATACAACAATGTCTCTTGGGATGCCAACGGTATCAGCCAGTGGAGCCATAATTGGCATAGCAAGTACAGCAAGACCTGAAGAGGAAGGAACAACCAACCCTAAGAATATGAAGACAATGAGCTGGCCGATAATAAAGACACCACCATTCATTCCACCAACAAGATGTGTCATATAATCGAGAATCGTGTCTGAAATCATCCCTTGTTCCAGAATGATATTAACTGCTCGAGCGAGTCCGATAATCAATGCGACGCCGACTAATTCAGAAGCACCATGAGTAAATCCATTTACGACATCTTTTTCAGGCAATCCGCTGATAAACATAATAATGATGGTAATGGCTAGGAAGGAAGCCGCCATTTGAGGGAACCACCAGCTCCCAAACATCACACCCCATACCATGAGAGGAAAGGCGCCACTAAATAGAATCAGAATCAGTTTTCTTCTAAAGGTAAATTCAACGGTTGCATTCGGATCAATATCTTTCATATAGAGATCATAGAAGGCTTGGCGATCGTCATAGGTATAAGAAAATTCAGGATTGGCACGCAGTTTTTTACAGTACCAATACATATAGGCTATTACACAGATTCCACCAAGAATAAGTCCCAGTGTGCGAAATCCCATCCCTTCAGTGAATGGAATCCCTGCAGCGTTTGAAGCAATAACAACAGAGAATGGATTGATTGTTGAAAAGGCAGTGCCCATTGATGCAGCAAGGAATATGGCACCAACACAGACAATAGAATCATAACCTAAGGCTAAAAAGACAGGAACAAGAATTGGGTAGAAGGCTACTGCTTCTTCTTCAATACCACAAGCCGTACCGCCTAACAGCATTAATACGCAGACAGCAAAGACAACAGAGAATTCATTTCCTTTTGTTTTTTTGGTGAGAGACATTAATCCGGCATTGAATGCTCCTGTTTTGTTTATCACCCCAATCATTCCACCGAGTATGAAGATAAAAATCATAATATCCGCAACTTCAATGGTGCCATCCACCATGGCGTGAATCATATCAGTAATGCCTTTTTCGTGTTGTTCAATGCGTTGATAGGTATCGGGGATAGCAATCGGCTTTTTGATAATGCCGTTGGTGAAATTAGAAAGTTGAATTTTGATATTGAGTTGATTAAGGGTTTGTTCTGTTGCTGGATAGCTTTGATCGGGAATTCCGTGGGTTTTGACAATAAAATGATTTTCGGTGGTGTCGTAGGAAAGTTTAGAGTAGGACCCTGAGGGAATAAGCCAAGTAAGACCAATAGCAATAAGAAGAATAATAAAGAGAATGCTAAATGCGGAAGGGAATTTCATCTTTTTCTTTGATGCTTCCATTATGGAGAACTCCTTGTGTTCGGATTAATCAATAAGCCGAGCGCGTATTCTACACAAAATGAGCAAAAAAGCAAAGTATGATTTTTGGAAGGATACAGTAATAGCAATGCTAGCAATCGTTTACCTGGATTAAATTTATGTGGTGAGGTTTAATTTAAAATTGATTTATTTAGAAGAATAAGAGGTATATAGCATTTCATCATCACACTCTTATGATTTTTGATTGTAGTTCTTAAAAAAGTACCAAATAACAAATGCAATGGTTGCCACAATCCAATATACCGTAACGTATCCCCATGTATTGATCAATCTGAGTGAAATAAAACCAGCTAAATATGCGCCTAGTAATGCAACAGAAAATTGTAGTGAACTATCCAATGTAGCATAAGCTTTAGATGAATAATCAAGGATAATAGCCAGCAAGCACGGCACAAGTAATGCGTAAGTAATACTTAATAATAAGATTGGTACAGCGATAAGATAAGGAAAATCTGTGCCGACATATTCAAATAAAATGAATAAGCAGAAGGCAAAAATTTGGCTAAATAATACCCATTGGGTGACGGAAACTCGAGAATATTTTTTGAGTAATAGACCACTTAGAGGGGCAAAGGCGATAGCACAAAGGGGTTCGAATACGGAAAGTAATAGCCCAATGTGTTGGCTGCTCCAACCCAAGGCGTTTAATCGAGGAATGAAACTACTCACTACCATGCCGCTGGGAATAAATACAAATAACAATAAAATCAACCAACGAAATGAGATGTTCGGTTGTTGCCAAAAGTGGAAAAAACGTGTGAATAAAAAACGCAATGGCGGATTTTGCGGTTCAGCGACAACTGTAGGTTCGGAATATAGGCTAATCTGTAGAATCAACAGTAGTGCAAAAACACTCATTAAATCCAGCGCACTTTGCCAGCCGTAATGATGATAAATCAGTAACACCAAACCGCCGCCAAGCATTTTACCCACGCGTCCTGCGATCACTTGAATGACTCCGCCAAAGCCACGTTGCTCAAAAGGCAGGATGGCACACGTCAACCCCAACGCCGCACAACCAAAAAATAGACTGCTTAAGTTCAATAGCACGCATGCCACCATAAGCAGTGTAAAATCCCGTTGCGGTTGGATGAAATGCAACATGAATAGGGCAATAAAAATGATTAACGAGGAAAGGCATAGCCAGCCTCGAAATTGCCCGATACGCTTGAGACGATAGCGTTCAATTAACGGCGAAACGATGAATTTCGCCATTTCCATTCCACCAAGCAAATAGAACCAACTAAGCTGTTTAAGATCGAACCCCATCTCTTTTAACATGGTGATGAGGCCAATCATATAAAATGCTACTACGCAGAATTTAAAGCCAGCAGTTGTAGCAAGGATCACCCAATCCTGTTTAGTGAGTAATGTTGCCTTGTTGGCATTGCCAAAACGCTGCATAACGTCCTTTTTGTTTTAAGAGTATTTGATGCGTGCCTTGT
The DNA here is from genome assembly GCA_963537955.1 of Parahaemophilus parainfluenzae. Classification (GTDB taxonomy): domain Bacteria; phylum Pseudomonadota; class Gammaproteobacteria; order Enterobacterales; family Pasteurellaceae; genus Haemophilus_D; species Haemophilus_D parainfluenzae_AJ. The sequence continues at coordinate 30,030 of CAUTFW010000011.1, forward strand.
TCGGCAATGCTGCCGTTTTCCAACACATAAATGCAATGAGCGCCCACAATGGTAGAAAGTCGGTGAGCAATAATCAACACGGTTTTGTCTTTAACCAACTTATCCAGCGCTTTTTGTACTGCTAGCTCATTGCGGGTATCCAACGATGCTGTCGGTTCATCTAAAATGAGAATCGGCGCATCTTTTAAAATTGCGCGGGCAATAGCAAGTCTTTGCTTTTCACCGCCGGAAAAATTACTCCCAATTTCATTAACTTGCGTTTGATACCCTTGTGGTAATGCCTGAATAAAATCGTGGCATTGGGCAAGTTTACAGGCGTGAATCACCTCTTCATCAGTGGCATTGGGTTTTGCCATTCGGATGTTATTTAATACGCTGTCTTGGAATAAATACACGTCTTGAAATACCACAGAAATTAAGCGCATGAGCTGTTCTTGGCTAACATCCCGAATATCGACACCGCCGATTGTAATTCTCCCTGATTGCGGATCAGCATAACGCAACAACAAGCGAAGTAATGTTGTTTTACCACAACCGCTAGTGCCCACAAAAGCATTGAGGCTATTAGGTTTTATGTCCAGATTAATGTCATTTAGGATAGTTTTTTCGGCATTGTAACCAAAGCGGACATGCTCATACCGAATGCGATAATCTGTGGGTAATCTGCTGCCATTATTTTCCGTCAACTCAGGCAATGCCATCAATTTTTCAAATTTTTCACAGCTGATCACAAAAATTTCTAAGAGCGAAGACATTTGTACGAAGAAATTCAATACATCTGAAATTCGCGCAATTAAAATTAGCACCGTGGCTAACAATACCCAATGAGCGCTACCGGAAATCACCCAAAATGTGCCAACAATTAATACCGCAATAAGACTTAATTGAATGCTTGAGGTAATAATCAAATTCGGACGTTCGCCTTTTTTTGTGCCGATGCGTTGAATGTTTGCCACATCTTCGATCACTCGGTTGAAAATATGTTGTTTGTTTTCAGTCTGCCCTGTTGATTTCAGAATTTCCAAGCCTTGCACAAATTCGATGGTTTCGCCTTTAAGTCGCTGATTAGCTTCTGCCAAAATACTAAATCCACGACGGAAAGCTTTTCTCCGCCATAAATAAAGTGGCACGATAAGCGGAAAAATAATGAAGATCAGCAGCCCAAAGCGGTAATCAAAGAAACAAAGACAAAGGGCGGCAGACACCGGTGTTACGATGCCGTAAATTAGAATACTAATTAAACTGAAAGCGTAATTTGTGGCTTCATTAATACTTTGGATGGCAACGGCACTCAGTTCGCCTGCACGAAATCCACTAAGGACAGCAAGAGATACTCGGCGAAGTTTTTCGCCCAGTTGACGTCTCAATTGATATGTAGCCAAAAATGAATCGCCTTTAGTGTCATAATATTCTGCCCAAATGCGGAAAAGGAGGCTGGCGATAAAAAGCACGCCACACAAAACACTCCAAAAAATGACCGCACTTTGCTCTGTTTTAGTTTGTTCTAATGCCAAAAGCAGCGGATACAGCAAGCCGATAGCCACGCCGAATAAGGTTGCAGACAGTGCCGCAAAAGCGAGACAGCGTAAGAATGCGCTTTGTTGCTGTTGGGCGGCGGCAAATAAGGCGTGATAAGTTTGCCACAGGCTTTTTACACGTTGAGTTTCAGGATTAAAGTAAGATTGCATAACATTCTCTAATGTATCGTCCAAGATTTTGCCTGTTGATATTCCGCCCAAAGGGTTTGATAGGCGACATTGGTTTGCAACAAGGCTTGGTGATTGCCTTGAGCAATGATTTTACCGTTCTCTAAATAAATAATTTGATCGGCTTGGGTAATGCTAGACAGGCGATGCGCCACCATGATCACTGTTTTATTTTGCATCAGCGCATGAAAGGCCTGCATTAAATCCGCCTCGTTTTTTGCATCGGAAAAGGCTGTGGGTTCGTCTAACAATAAAATCGGGCGATTTTGTAAAAAGGCTCGGGCTATACTGATGCGTTGTTTTTGTCCGCCTGACAATAATTGTCCGCGCTCCCCCACTTTCGTTTGATATTGCTCCGGCAAGGTCATAATAAAGTCGTGAATACGGGCTTGTTTGGCGGCATTGATAATGGCTTCTTCCGTCATATTTTCTATGCCGTAAGCGATGTTTTCGGCAATAGAGCAAGAAAATAAGAAGTTATCCTGAAATACGACCGAACAATATTTCATAAGTTGATCCTGTTCCATATGACGAATATCCGCACCACCTAAGGTGATTTTTCCGCTATCGACATCCCAAAAGCGCAACAGCAAATTGAGCAAGGTAGTTTTGCCGGAGCCTGAAGTGCCAATAATAGCGGTAAAACTATTTTGCGGCACACTGAAGTCAATATTTTTCAGTGTTGCTTTGTCGGCATCGTAGCTGAAATTGACCTGTTCAAATTGAACAGCATACCCCTTTGGCGTTTGTAGCGGCAAAAGTGCGGTGGCATTTTCCAACGTTTTTATTTCGTTAATGCGTTCAATGGCGGCGCGGGAGCGTTCCAACAAATGAAACAGCCCCATATAAGGATGCATGGTTTCAATTAACCCGGCGGCTAACACTAAAAAGGCAAAAAAGCCAAAAGTGGAAAGCAGCGCAAGTGAGTGTAAATACACGCCTAACACGATCAAAAACAACATGATCGGCATTGGCGTAAAGAGCGAACGGGCAAGACGTGTCGGCGCGCCCACTTTGGCTAAAAAAGCGAAGATGACCTGATTAAAATTTTCCAATGCGGTGCTAAAACGGCTGTACGAACTTTGCCCCGCATCAAAGGTACGAATCGTGCTCATACCTTGAATATATTCAATAATCGCGCTATTGATTCGGCTCACGGCAGCACCGTAATCACGATAATTCAAGCGGCTTTTTTGCATTAAACGTTGCAGAATCGTAAACAACACGACAAGGAAAATCACTACAGCCAATGCCATTTGCCAATTTAACCAAAACAATGCTGCTAACACGAAAATCGGTGTGGAATAAGCCTCCGCTTTAAGAGGCGGTGCATCGGCAACAAAGGTGTGCAATTCGTTTACATCATCACACAGTACTTTGGTTAAACCGCCTGAACCGATTTCATTAACTTTGCCTAACGATAATTGACTGATTTTTTTCGCAAGCTGCTGGCGTAGCATTTTTTCCAATTCAAAGGCCGCATAATGAGATTTGTCGTGCGCTTTAATTTTGCAGGTGTAATACAAAATGGACGTGGCAAGCAGCGCGAAAATATGCCAATAAGGAAACGTAAGAGATTGGCTGACGGTAAACACAATGTGGATCATCAAAAGCCAAATCCCGATTTTTAAGCCTTGTGCGAAGGTTGCCAACCACATTGAAGCGCGTAATTGCGCGGCAACAGGTTGGCAAATTTGTTGGTGCTGCTTACTCATTGCTTAGAATCTTAACTCGGTAGAAAGCCCAATTTGGCGTTCTGGTTGACGGGTAATGTCGCCTGAGCGCGGTACGAGTAAGATATCTTTGCGTGAGTTAAGCACGTTGTCGGCATAGAGCGTGATTCTGGCATGCTTAAAGTCGTACGCTAAATAAACATCAAGTTGGTCATAATGTCGTACTTTACCATTGGCTAAGTTGTCGGCAGTGGAATAATAACTACTGTTGTAGCTGTAATTGGTACCAATCTCTAGATGGTCAAGAAGACGATAATTGGCCCCCACTTTTCCACTAAAACTTGGTGCGCGAGCGAGTTTATTCCCTTCAATGCCGCTGTTTGGATAACGTTTGATATCGGTTTTTAACATCCCGATGCCCGCGTTGAGTGCCAGTTTCTCCGTGGCCTGCCATTCGGTATTGATTTCCGCACCATAGGTGACAACTTTATCGGCATTGCGGATCACGATGGAATTTGGACCAAGAGTGAACGGTAACTGCATGTCTTTGTAGTCGTTATAGAATAGGTTGCTGTTAATGCGTAAGCGTTTATCTGCGGATGTCCAACGATGATAAAGTTCGTAGTTCCAGACATATTCCGCGTCATATTCATAGCTGGTGTACGGCACACCGAAAGTCACACCGGCACCACCTGGGTTATAACCTTTGCCTACTTTAAAGCCTAAGCGTTGATCATCGTTAATTTTCCATGCAATGTCTGCTTTTGGCAGGAAGACATTGTATTTTTTATCCCGGTTGATGGAAAACATCGCACTTTTGCCTTTACGCTGATGATGTTCCTGTTCATAGCGAGCAGAAAGCGTTAATTCAAACGGAATATCCGGCGTAAAGGTAATTTCACCAAAGGCCGCCTTGGTTTTCGTTTTATCATTAAAATTTGTCGTAATCGGCGTGCGAGCAATGCGTCCGTTGAGCATCGTAACACTTTCATCTTGTTTCGCATTGAAATAGAACAAACCGAATAATCCACGGTATTTTTCGCTTTCGTATTTTACAATGGGTTCAATTTGGAATTCATTGCCATCAACGCGAGCCGGAACACCTCGACGATTTGGCGGCAATGCGGTGTTGAATGGCGAAGTCGTTTTTCTATCGTGAATAAAGTGGGTATAAACCAATTTATTTTCCCATTTCCAACGCTCTGAGAGTTGATAGCCAATGTCCCAAATGGTACTGGCAGAGCGAGTTTGGAATACCGGGCGTTCCGGCGTGTAACGTGGTGAATGAGATTGTAATTCCGTTTCACTTTGTGGCGCTCTTGCATTTAAATGATTGAATGTTAAACGGCTATAGAGATCCGGCAACGCAGACGGCGTCCACAGTAATTTGGCGCGGGTGTTGGTGGCTTTAAACCAACGTGGGTTACCGACGGGATCATAATGCGGTAAATCCACAGCGGTTTCCCGTTGTTGATGATCTACGCTTAAACGAAACGCCAATTCATCTTTCACGACAGGACCGGAAATCAGGGCGGCTGTTTGTGCCAATCGATGATTCCCCATATTTAATTTCGCAGCACCTTCCCATTCTTGCGTTGGGTCATTACTGGTCATGACCACCGCACCGGCAATAGCATTACGCCCTTGGGCATAGCTTTGCGCCCCACGATAGATTTCTACCTGTTTCATATCCCAAAGGGATTTTGTACCGAACGCCAGTTCGTTATAGCTGGAAGTTCTGCCATCAATTTGCATATTTAAACGTGGACGTGAACCTGCAAAAAATGCTACCGCACCTACTGCTGGACCGGAACCGTCAATGCCGCGTACTGTAGGTAAATCATTGCCCAAACCGGTGTCTAAAATATTTACATCGCGTTTTAATAATTGGGTAGCAGACAGTAAATTGGCTTCTTGTTTGAGTTGTTCGGCGGTTACCACAGAGGTGCTTGAACCGGTAGATGATTGACTACGCTCGAATTTTTCACCGATCACAGTGATTTCGTCTAGTACTGTGGTCTGCTGACTTTCTTCGGCATGGGTAGAAAAAGAGTAGGCACTCATCAGGCAAAGGCTAATGAGGCTGAGTCGTGGGGATAACTTGTTCATGGGTTCTCCTAGGCTTCATTTTAGTTTAAAGTTTACACTTTTTGCGTTAACTAATTAATAATGTAAACCTAACACAATCATAATACGAAAGTAAATAAGAATTTTTCTCAAATTTGACATTTGACAATTAAAGGCTTTCGGCTATGTTATTGCTACTTAAGGAGTTGGTTATGAAAAAAGATGTTTTATTAAAGCAAGTTGCGACGAAATTGTTTTATGAACAAGGCTGGATATTAACCTCTGTAGCAGAAATTTGTCGGGCAGCAGGGGTGAGTCGAGTAACATTTTATAAATATTTTCCTACTAAGCAGGCACTTGTGAAGTGTATCTTTGAAGAACAGAAAAATAAGATGCGAGAAGGTTTTGATAATTTGTTAGATACTCAATCAGATCTAAGTCAAATTATTACAAAAATTTTATCAATGCAGCAAGATTCTATGGAAACGTTATACTCAGTACCAGTCTTACATGATTTACATCATGAACAGGATAGAGAATTACGGGAGTTTTTTAAAGAAATGGAGGAAGAGAAATATCAATACATGCATTATTTTTTTGGTACTTTACAAAAACGCAAGATTATCCGTGATGATTTCCCTACCATGTTAATTGATCTCTTTATTCAGAAAATAGATGAAATATTAAATTCTGCCAGCCTCCAATCCAACTATAAAGGAAGGGAGCAAAAGCTTTTTAAAGATGTATTACAACTTTTTATATGTGGTATTCGATATTGATAGATGATTGTTTTTATATTTATTTGTACTTAGTCTAAAAAGAAACACGGAATTAACCGTGTTTACTTTCAAAATTTGAAATATCCTTGGACATTTCATCCAACATTTCATAACGTTTTCGGTACATGGAACGTTTTTTGCTGGCGATTTCTTCCAGTGGTTTGCGGGCGATTTCAAGCGGTAATTGCCAATATTGACCAGTTAATTGCCCTTGGTTTTCTTGCCAGAATTCATCGTAGTTGAATAGGATTTTACTGCGCGCAGATAAACGGTATTTACCTTGTGAAGTGTGAGGGATACCGATTAATTCACATTGCCATTTTTCAGCTAACAAGCGGAAAACATTCATCAACATAAACATCGGGCGAACACCGTGTAATTCTTTTGTGGCTTGTTTCACAGCTTCTTGAGCGTCTTCATAAGAGGGCCCTTGAATAGAAGCAATAAGTAATTTATTTGGCTTTAAGAAGGTGAAAGAGGCATCATAGATGCTACGTCCATTATTGTCTTTTAAGTTAATGGAAAAATAACCTTCAAAAGGGTCAATCTGGTTGATATTGAAATAAATACCAAGTTGATCCGTTAATTGTGCTAATAAAAGGGATTTTTCTTGGAGTAGTTTTTTACAAAATTCTACGCCCATTTTTTCTTCAAGCATTAGCAGATTATTGGTAATGGCATTGAGTCGATCGGTTGCAGAAAAACGTTTGTCGCAATAGGTTGCGAGCAATGCATTAAAACGATATGGATTTTGTTGAAAAAGTGGAATCCAGGTTTGATGAGTATTTAAGAAATCAACCAATGCATCACATTGTTTTTTAAATAAAAATTTGCGTCCGTAATAACGGGCTTTATCCCTTAATTGTTTTTTTAATGGATGATTACAAGAATCGGGTAGTAATTCTTGAAAGGTCGCGAAAGTAATAGTTTGTTTTGCTGTCATAGTGGATAAAGTGCGGTTATTTTTTCAAACGTTTTTTATTGGGTAAAATCATGCTGATTTTTGACCGCACTTATTGTACCTGTATTCCATGGTTTTTCCAATTAACCATCAATAAAGGTGGTTCTTTACTTGCCTATTTTTCGATTTCTCCTTAATATGCCAAATCCTACCTTGAATTTATGCAACTCATCCCCATATTCAATGAAATTATAGAATTGATGTAAGAGAGATAATTATGAACGCCAAAAGAACTCAACAACGTACACTTCCTGTATTGCCATTACGGGATGTTGTCGTTTTCCCTTATATGGTGATGCCACTTTTTGTTGGGCGTGCAAAATCGATTAGCGCCCTTGATGAAGCCATGAATGAGGGCAAACAATTATTATTGGTGTCACAAAAGCAAGCAGATTTAGAGGAACCTACCGTTGATGATGTATTCGATGTCGGGACGATTGCGAATATTATTCAATTATTAAAATTGCCAGACGGCACAGTAAAAGTGTTGGTGGAAGGGCAACAACGCGCGAAAATCAATCAATTAAATGATGGTGAAGACCATTTTTCTGCGGAAGTTACACCGATTGAAACCACATTTGGTGATGAAAAAGAATTAGATGTGGTGAAGGCAGCTGTTTTAAATGAATTTGAAAGCTATCTTCAACTCAATAAAAAAATTCCTGCAGACGTTTTAGGTGCATTACAACGCATTGATGATGCCGATCGTTTAGCGGATACCATGGCTGCGCATATTCCAGTAACTGTTCGCCATAAACAAAGCGTATTAGAGCTTGCAGATGTGCAAGAGCGTTTAGAATACTTGCTCGGCATGATGGAATCTGAAGCGGATATTCTTCAAGTTGAAAAACGCATCCGTGGCCGTGTGAAAAAACAAATGGAGAAAAGCCAGCGTAACTATTATCTTAGCGAACAAATCAAAGCGATTCGCAAAGAAATGGACGAAGGCGAAAGCGAAGATACCATTGATGAAGTTGAACAACTTCGTCAAAAGGTTGAAGCGGCAGGTATGCCGGCAGATGTGCGCGAAAAAGTAGAGAGTGAGTTACAAAAACTCAAAATGATGTCAGCGATGTCTGCTGAAGCAACGGTGGTGCGTAGCTATGTTGAGTGGATGCTTCAAGTGCCATGGCATAAACGTACTAAAGTGAAGAAAGATATCGCAAAAGCACAACAAATCTTAGATGCGGATCACTACGGTTTAGAACGTGTGAAAGAACGCATTTTAGAATACCTTGCAGTGCAAGCACGTCTAAACAAAATCAAAGGTCCAATCCTTTGCTTAGTCGGGCCACCAGGGGTAGGTAAAACCTCACTAGGTCAATCTATTGCGAATGCAACAGGTCGTAAATATGTGCGTATGGCATTAGGCGGGGTACGCGATGAAGCAGAAATCCGTGGTCACCGTAAAACCTATATTGGTGCATTACCGGGTAAATTGATTCAAAAAATGGCAAAAGTTGGTGTGAAAAACCCACTCTTCTTGCTTGATGAAATTGATAAAATGTCTTCGGATATGCGTGGCGACCCAGCATCAGCCTTGTTAGAAGTGCTTGATCCAGAACAAAATACCACCTTCAACGATCATTATCTTGAAGTGGATTACGATCTGTCTGATGTGATGTTTGTGGCAACCTCAAACTCCATGAATATTCCAGGTCCATTGTTAGACCGTATGGAGGTGATTCGTCTTTCTGGTTATACCGAAGATGAAAAACTCAATATTGCGATGCGTCATTTGTTACAAAAACAAATTGAACGTAATGGATTGAAAAAAGGCGAATTAACCATCGAAGAAAACGCCATTTTAGATATTATCCGTTATTACACCCGTGAAGCTGGTGTGCGTGGATTAGAGCGTGAGATTTCTAAAATCTGTCGTAAAGCAGTGAAAAATTTATTAGTCAATCCAAAAGTGAAGTCCATTACTGTTAATTCAGATAACTTGCATGACTATCTTGGTGTGAAACGTTTTGAATTTGGTAAAGCGGATACGCAAAACCGTGTAGGCGAAGTAACAGGCCTTGCGTGGACAGAAGTGGGCGGTGACTTACTGACCATTGAAACCGCTTCAGTAGTGGGTAAAGGCAAATTAACCTTCACCGGTTCATTGGGCGATGTGATGAAAGAATCTATCCAAGCAGCGATGACTGTAGTCCGTGCACGTGCTGAAAAATTGGGTATCAATTCTGAATTCCATGAAAAACGTGATATTCATATTCACGTGCCAGATGGTGCCACACCAAAAGATGGTCCAAGTGCAGGTATCGCAATGTGTACCGCATTAGTTTCTTGCTTAACGGGTAACCCCGTGCGTGCCGATGTCGCAATGACAGGTGAAATCAGCCTACGCGGTAAAGTATTACCAATCGGCGGATTAAAAGAAAAATTACTTGCGGCACATCGTGGTGGTATTAAAACTGTATTGATTCCAAAAGATAACGTGAAAGATTTGGAAGAAATTCCAGATAACGTGAAAGAAAATCTTGCGATTCATGCGGTAGAAACCATTGATGAAGTGTTAGGCTTAGCGTTAGAGAATCCACCGGAAGGCATTGAATTCGTGAAAGTGGAAACGAAAGCGAAAGCACCACGCCGTAAAGCTGCGACTAAAACAGCAAGAGCGGTCAATTAATGACTCATTTTTAGGGCTTGTGAAAACAAGCCCTTTTGACTTTTAATTATGCAAAAATTTCCCCCTCTTTCCCTTTATGTGCATATTCCCTGGTGTGTGCAGAAATGCCCTTATTGTGATTTCAATTCGCATGCACAGAAAGGCGCAATTCCTGAACAAGAATATGTGCAACATCTGATCGCCGATCTTGAGGCAGACTTAGAGAAATATCAGACGAGTATTCAAAATCGTCCACTCCATTCAATTTTTATTGGTGGTGGCACGCCGAGTTTATTTTCAGCGGAAAGTATCAAGTTGTTATTGGCAGAAATTCAACGTCGTATTCCTTTTTCCGAGAATATTGAAATAACTATGGAAGCCAATCCTGGCACTGTCGAAGCGGAGCGTTTTAAAGGCTATGTGGATGCTGGCGTAACGCGTATTTCCATGGGCATCCAAAGTTTTAATGACGATAAATTACAACGTTTAGGGCGTATTCATAATGCAGCGGAAGCTAAAAGTGCGGTCAGTTTGGCGAAAGTTTCTGGGTTAAAAAGTTTCAATCTAGATTTAATGCACGGTTTGCCAAATCAAACACTTGAGGAAGCCTTAGATGATTTACGACAAGCTATTAAGCTTGCACCACCACATCTTTCTTGGTATCAACTCACCATTGAACCCAACACCATGTTTGCTTACCGTCTGCCTACATTGCCGGATGATGATGAGCTTTGGGATATTTTTGAGCAAGGTCACCAACTTTTAACCGAAGCCGGTTATCAACAATATGAAACATCCGCTTATTCGAAACCGGGCTTTCAGTGTCAGCATAATTTGAATTATTGGCGATTCGGGGATTATTTGGCGATAGGCTGTGGCGCACATGGAAAACTCACTTTCTCAGATGGAAAAATTTTACGTTTTTCTAAAACAAAGCATCCAAAAGGCTATTTGCGTGGTGAATATCTTTATGAAGAAAAAAACGTGGAAAAAAATGACCGCGCTTTTGAGTTTTTTATGAATCGCTTCCGCTTACTGGAAGCGGTGCCAAAACAAGAATTTGAGCATTATACGGGGCTTTCGCAAAGTGCGGTCAAAAATCAAATTGATTTTGCCATTCAACAGAATTATATCGTCGAAACACTGGATTCTTGGCAGATCACCGAACACGGGAAATTGTTTTTGAACGAGCTGTTAGCGCTTTTTTTAGATGAATAAAATTTTTTCATCATCACGAATAAATTTTTACACTTGTTTATTTAATAGTGTCGTATTAAAGTAAGGCAAACGTTTACGTTGTTATCCACGATTTAAAAGGGAGAGAAAAATGGACCAATTAGAAATGAAAAAATTAGCGGCACGTGCGGCGTTAAAATATGTTAAGCCCGATACCATTGTTGGCGTGGGAAGTGGTTCAACAGTGAATTGTTTTATTGAAGCCTTAGGTGAATTAAAAGATCAAATTCAAGGCGCGGTGGCCGCATCTAAAGCCTCAGAAGAATTATTACGTAAACAGGGCATTGAAGTATTTAGTGCTAACGATGTATCAAGTTTAGATATTTATGTGGATGGCGCAGATGAAATCAATCCACAAAAAATGATGATCAAAGGCGGCGGTGCGGCACTGACTCGCGAAAAAATTGTGGCCGCTTTAGCGAAAAAATTTATTTGTATCGTGGATTCTAGTAAACAAGTGGATGTGTTAGGCAGCACATTCCCATTGCCAGTAGAAGTGATTCCAATGGCACGTTCACAAGTTGGTCGTAAATTAGTTTCTCTTGGTGGTGCGCCAGAATATCGTGAAGGCGTGGTGACTGATAACGGCAACGTGATTTTAGATGTACATAACTTCGCTATTTTAAATCCAGTGGAAATGGAAAAAGAATTGAATAATGTCGCAGGTGTAGTAACAAATGGTATTTTTGCCTTACGTGGGGCGGATATTGTGATTGTCGGTACACCAGACGGCGCAAAAATTATTGATTAATAAAAATAAGGAAGCAAACATGACAAACAAAGTCTCACTCGACAAATCAAAAATTAAATTTGTGCTATTAGAGGGCGTGCACCAAAGTGCATTAGATACCTTACATGCGGCGGGCTACACCAACATCGACTTTTACAAAAAAGCTTTAGATGGTGATGAGCTAAAAGAAGCGATTAAAGATGCGCATTTTATCGGCTTACGTTCACGTACCCAATTAACTGCAGAAATGATTGAAGCTGCACCGAAGCTTATTGCTATTGGCTGTTTCTGTATCGGTACCAACCAAGTGGATCTTAATGCAGCAAAAATGCGTGGGATTCCGGTATTTAATGCGCCATTCTCCAATACCCGTTCTGTGGCTGAATTAGTATTGGGTGAGATTTTGCTCTTAATGCGCAATATTCCTCAAGCGAATGCCGATGTGCATCGTGGTTTATGGAATAAATCGGCAGTGGGTTCTCATGAAGTGCGTGGCAAAAAATTAGGTATTGTGGGTTACGGCCATATCGGTTCGCAATTAAGTATTATTGCAGAGTCTCTAGGGATGGAAGTATATTTCTACGATATTGAAAATAAATTGCCATTGGGTAATGCAAAACAATTACACACACTTGAAGAGTTATTGGGTTCTTGTGATGTGATTTCGCTTCATGTACCAGATTTACCTTCAACTCGTAATTTAATGAGTGCTGAACGTATTGCACAATTAAAACAAGATTCTATTTTAATCAATGCAGCACGTGGTACGGTAGTGGATATTGATGCTTTAGCAGCTGCGCTTGAACAAGGTAAAGTTCGTGGTGCAGCGGTTGACGTATTCCCTATTGAGCCTGCATCAATCAATGAAGAGTTTGTTTCTCCACTACGTAAATTTGATAATGTGATCTTAACCCCGCATATCGGTGGTTCAACCGCGGAAGCGCAAGAAAACATTGGTTTTGAAGTCGCGGGTAAATTTGTGAAATATTCAGATAACGGTTCAACCCTTTCTTCCGTGAATTTCCCTGAAGTATCCTTGCCAGAACACGTGGGTACAAAACGTTTACTTCATATTCACGAAAACCGTCCTGGTGTATTAAACAAATTGAACCAAATTTTCGTTGAAGCCAATCTCAATATTGCGGCGCAATTTTTACAAACTGATCCGAAAATTGGTTATGTGGTCGTTGATATTGAAACAGATGATGCGTCACCGTTATTGGCTAAACTTCGTGAAATTGAAGGTACAATTAAAGCACGTGTGTTGTATTAATTTGAAAAATTAAGTAAAAACTGACCGCACTTTGTGTGGGATGGAAAGCAAAATGGGCAAAGTAAGTTAGTTTACTTTGCCCATTTTTATTGAGAGTCATGCAATATGATAACACTAATCATACAATTTTATGTATTTATAAATCGGCTCTATTATTGATATTATGGGATAATCTAATTTAGGTGAAAAATCATTGTTTTTCTGCATTTCTATTTCGGCAAGTATTAATCTTTCGTCTAAAAGATTCAAGCTTAAATTTAACCAATTTATAGCTTGTTGAAGATTATTAGCTTGAATTTCTCCAACTTGAGTTAACTGTGGAATAGTTAGATTGATTGGATAGGCAACAGTCTTAATATTTTCTATTACAGTACGAATTTTACACAATAAAACAAACCCTGAAAATTCAGTGTCATTTTCTATATAACCTCTTAGATTATATTTTTGTCTAATCTGTTTAGAATGTGACCAATATCTTGCTTCAAGAATGTTAAACCTATTTTCATATGAACATAGAATATTGCTCAATGTGTAATGTTCGGTTTCCTTTTTTAACTCTTCAAATGTACGTAATAGAATATTTGAGTTTTCTACAGCTTCGAAGGCACCAGTTTGAAATCCTTTTCTAGAAACAATAATTCCTTTATCTGCACAAGTTTCACTCACTCTATGCATAAATGCAGATACTGTATTTTTATCAACCTTTTGATTCCAGTATTTGGCTTCAATAAGCCAAATAGTTTTTAAACCAATAAAGGAAAAATCCACGTATATATCAATGTCATGTTCAGTTCTTATACCTTTTATTGTCTTATTGGTTTCAGCGTATAGACCTAGACTTAGAAAATACTCTTTAATAGTTTCCTGAAATGTATACCATTCGTTTTTCATAAAGATATTAAAAATATAAGAAAGATACTAATAATTACATTTATTTGATCATCGCCTTAAATAGATTACGGCGATCAGAATTAAATGTCGGCTGCGCGGTTGGTATGGATAAAACCATACGCAAACAATCTTGTGTGAGTTGAACTGCTTGCTCGTTAGTCAGATTCGGGTCGAGTGGTGAATGTAAGGAGCAACTTAAATATTGCGGTACATTTTCAAGACTACTAACGGTGAAAGTAAGTGCTTTGTAAGGCAGTTGCACAGTGAGTTTATCGCCTAATTCACGTGGTTCCCATTGTTGTTGAGGACCAGGTAGAATCACCACACTCATCATCCATGGCGTTAATACTGTGCCGATCCATTGGTCTTCGAATAAAACAAATTTAGGGCAGAAACACTCGATGCCTTTGTGATAAAAAGGGAGATCTTGCATTTCAGGTACAATGTTTTGCATTTCGGCAAGGAAAATCTCCGTTGGGTTTTCTTCAAAGCCAGTAACAGAGGTTAAAAGTGCGGTAGAGTTTTCAGGTGTTTTTTCGTGTCGATACATGGTTTATTTTTCACATAAAACTTAATCAAATTAAAGCACGCATCAAAAGATGCGTGCTATGAGTGATTGGCTATTAAATTCCTTGATATTCTAAATAGCGGGCGTTAAGCCGTATTCCTTAATGACTTGATTTAACGTTTCAAAAACCTTTGGCAACACATTTTGTATCGTTTCAGTCAAGCCAATTCCAGATTCTAGCGATTCTGGTTGGATGCCGATGAGACAAAGGTGTTTGGGAAATTCGTCCGTTAATTTCATTGCAGAAAGTACATCACAAATGCCGAGTTGGTGTGGCGAAATTTTGCGAGAGAAAAAGGTTGGCACTTGCTCATCATGTAACACGACAATCTCACCTGGCTGTTTGTTAGCAAGCACGGCATCGACAATAATCAAATGCTCACGATTTGCCATCGCATCCAGTAATTCCATGCCACAAGTACCACCATCGATAATGTCAAAGTGCGGTTGAATTTCAGGGCGTTTTTCAAGCTCCTGCACCACGCGCACACCGACACCCTCATCGCTCAACAAAATATTGCCGACGCCAAGAATTAACGGCTTCATTACAACACCTTCACTTCAGTCACTTCGCCGTTTTCGGTATTAACTACGTGTACGGCACAGGACATACAAGGGTCGAAAGAGTGAATGGTTCTGACCACTTCTAACGGTTTAGTTGGATCTGCCACCGGTGTACCAATAATGGAAAGCTCATAAGGGCCCATTTGGTCTTGTTCATTACGCGGACCCGCATTCCATGTGGATGGTACAACTGCTTGGTAGTTTTCAATGCGACCGTCTTTGATGACAACCCAGTGAGAAAGCATACCACGTGGTACTTCACCAAAACCAACACCACGGAATTCACCGCTAGCTGGGATGTCCGTTTTGATATACGCCGTCATATCACCTTTGGCGATATTATCAATGAGCATTTGCCATTGAGCGCTTAAAATATCATTGATCGCACAGCAATGCACGGTACGACCGATAATACGTCCAAGGGTAGAATGTAATTGATCGGTAGTTAACGTGTTACCAGTCAATTTTTCATAAATGCCTTTTAATTCATTGAAGTGGTTGACAGTTGGCGTGTCATTCGCAGCCAAACCACACATTAAATAGGCGAGAGGACCCACTTCGACAACTTTACCGTAGAAGGTTGGTGCTTTTACCCAAGAGTATTTACCATCATCTTGCCAGCCGGTATATTTCGGACGAGTTAAGCCAGCCCAAGGTTCTAATGGCTCATCATCTTCGTACCAAGCGTGTTTACCACTTTCTTTAATGCCTTTTACAACGAACTCATCTTTTTGTTGGTCGATTGCACGGAAAGTTGATAAATCGCCGTTTTCGATATAACCACCTTTCAACATGAATTTAGAGTTATCTGCATCAATTGGGTATTCAGGTACAGATAAGTAGTTGCCTGATGTTTTACCAAGGCTTAACCATTCAGGATAGTAAGCCGCAAATACTGCCGCATCTACTTTATACACTTGGTTAATGAAGTCAGTTAAGCGATCGATACAAGCTTTCACGAACATGAGACGTTCTTGGTTTAGTACCGCTTGGGAATCTAAGTTAATTGGGTTTGCTACACCACCAATCGCCAAGTTTTGTATATGGGGTGTTTTACTACCGAGTAATGCCACCACGCGGTTAGCATCACGTTGACATTCAAGGGCTTGCAAATAGTGTGCTACGGCAATGAGGTTTACTTCTGGTGGAAGTTTCATTGCAGCATGACCGAAGTAACCGTTAGCGAAAATACCAAGTTGTCCGCTATCCACTAATGCTTGGATTTTTTTCTGTACGTTGCGGAATTCGTTAGCACTGTTTAATGACCATGTAGAGACACCTTTTAGCATATCTGCCGCTTTTTCAGGATCAGCTTTTAGTGCAGCGGTGATATCCACCCAGTCCATCGCGGAGAGTTGATAGAAATGCACGATATGGTCGTGAATGCTGTGGGCAGCAAGAATCATGTTACGAATATACTGTGCATTGACAGGGACTTTAGCGCCGATAGCATCTTCTACAGCACGCACGCTGATAATCGCGTGTACTGTGGTACATACGCCACAGATACGTTGCATAATCATCCATGCATCACGTGGGTCGGCACCTTTTACGATATTTTCCATACCGCGCCACATGGTACCAGAGGACCAAGCATTGGTGACGACGCCGTTTTCAATTTCGCAATCAATACGTAAATGACCCTCAATACGGGTAATTGGGTCAATTGAGATACGTTTTTTTTCTGACATTATTCTGCTCCGCTAACTTTTTTGCTGAATGCCGCTTTTTCGGCAATAATTTTTTCTGAGTCTTCGGTATGTTTTTCTTTAAATACCGGTAATACAGGGAATAAACGAATGATTAAAATATAGGCACATACTTCAATAGAAACGAAACCGATTGAAATAAGCAATTCTTCCGCAGATGGGAAATATTGATAGCCGTTGCCCGGATTATACATGATAAGCGAGTAGTTCATACGCCATAATGCTGCACCGAGTAACATGCTTAATGCCGAAATAAATAACCAACGGGAATCTGATTTTTTCTCCCCAAGGAAGAGGGTTAGTAATGGTAATACCATCAACCAGACTTCCATCCAGAACATCCATGCTTCAAATTTAGTTAATTTATCGAAACCTACAACCATTTGCAGTTTGTCGTGATAAATTAACTCACCAAAACGCACCGCTAAGAAACAGAAAATTAATCCTGCGGTAACGCGTGCCAATTGAGTAAATAAATGACGTTCATCTGGTGTTTTTCCTGCAAGACCCGCTTTAACTAAAGAACCCTCAAAAATCACAATAGAGAAGCCCATAATGAAAGCTGTCAGCAAGGAGAGAATTGGTAGCGCTTCATAGCTTTGCCATACCGGATGGACTTTGTGACCAGCTACAATCATCAAGGAACCCATTGAAGATTGGTGCATCATTGGTAATAAGGCACCCAAGGCAATAATGAAAAACATGATTTTATTCAGTTTATTAAACCATTTTTTCAAGCCGAAGAAACCAAGCCATACAGGGGCAAATTCTAGGGTCACTACGATGATATACACCGTCATACAAAATGCCGTTTCAAATAGAACGGAATTCGTGTTGAACTGGCCTGGAATGTAGAAATACGGTAAATGCCAATAACGTCCCATATCAATGGTGATAGATAAACCACCAAGGGAATAGCCGAATAAACTTGCAAGCAATGCTGGGCGAACAAGAGCGTGATATTTCCCTTTATTGAAAATATACACGGTCCAAGCGAGTGCCCAACCGCCACAGGCAAATCCTGTACCGACAAGTAAGTCAAAGGCAATCCATAAACCCCAAGGATAACCGCCATTAAGTGCGGTCACAGAACCAATACCGAAAACCAAACGTTTTAAAATTAATAAAACGCAAAGCACAGCAAGTGGTGCAAAAAAGAGAATTGCGGCAGAAACAAGGCGACCGCCTACCGGACGTGGATTACTCATGATGCTCATCCTCCGCTTCTTCGATTTCCTTGCGTGCCTGACGCATGGCTTCTTTTTGTGCTGCAATACGCTCAGCGATTTTATCGCCATGCATATTTTTGTAAGTCATAAAGGTTAAACCCGCCAGTGCGACTAATGGCAATGCTAAACCGCGATACAAGAAGTGTTGTAAATGCGCCGCACGAGAACCTGTCGCGACTTCATCTAAATCTGGTAAACCAAGGTTAGTAAAAGGCACACCACTTAAGGCAAGTACCTGGGTACCACCACCCTCTTTTTCACCGTAGATGTGATATTGATATGCCGGCACGGTAGCACGGTATTTATCTGTACTATTAACGTGTTGACGTGGGTAATCATATTCGGTACCACGTAATAAGCTTAAACGACGTTTCGCTTCAGCCAATAATTCTTCACGTGTACCAAAAATAATGGCACCAGTCGGACAAACATGACAGCAACCAGGTAATTCACCTTTGTCTAGGCGTTCAACGCCTTTTTGGTTACAGAGTTCACATTTGCTGATTTCACCGAATGGATTGTCGTAGTCATATTTTGGTACATCAAAAGGACAACCCACCATACAATAACGGCAACCAGTACAAATATCGGGATCATATTTCACGATACCCGTTTTTGGATCTTTGGTGAGTGCTTGAACAGGGCAAACGGCAACGCAGTTAGGGTCAACGCAATGCATACATTGTTTTTTCACGTAAGCATAGCCATTTTCTGTTTTATCTTTGTTTGTGCCGTCGCCATCACTCCAGACTTGAATCACGTTACGAGTAAATGGCGTGAGTTTGTCGTTATTTGACCAAGTTTGATCACCTTTTGGGTTCACGGGTGTGTGGTTCACGTTTTGACATTCAGCCACGCATGCTTGACAACCTACACAAAGGGTAGAGTCGTAAAGCATTCCTAGTGCGCCGGGAATAGGCTCAACCGCTTCCGATGCCTGCACATTTGATACAGGCAAAGTAGATGCGATTCCGCCAAGCATACCCGCTTTTAGAAATTTTCGTCTATCCATTGTTATTTACCTGTATCTTGTTCTTTCTCTGCAGCTTTAGCTTCAGAACGGGCTTTATGTTGAGCGCTTAATTCGCGTAAGGTCACAACACTCACGCCTGCTAGGATTGCAGCTGCACCGCCCAATAAGCCAATGGCGGTCATGGTCGCACCTGAACCTTCGGTGTTATTAACATCTGGTTTTTCAACGCGTGGTGTAGGGTTTTCTACGCCCGCTAATTGGAAAATACCTTTGGTAAAGCCGACACCTTTTTCGTTACAACCATAGCAAGGGTGCCCTATACCAACAGGCCAGTTATTACCACCGACATCACAGAATTCTAAGGTAGAGCAGTTGCCGTAAGTTTCTGGCCCTTTACAACCAAGATGATATAAACACCAACCGTTGCGGTGACCGTAATCACCGTATTCTTTAGCGAAACGTCCAGCATCGAAGTGCGGACGACGATAGCAGTTTTCGTGAATTAAGCGATCGTAAGCGAATAATGGACGATTTAATTTGTCCATTGCAGGTAGTTTCTTATAAGTAAGAATATAAGCGACAGTTGCAAGGAAGTTGTGTGGATTTGGTGGACAGCCAGGAATATTGATCACTGGCGTGCCTTTTGGTAAGACTTCAGATAAGCTGCTTGCGCCAGTTGGGTTACCACCGCTAGAAGGTACGCCACCCCATGCCGCACAAGAGCCGATCGCAATAATCGCGGCTGCTCCTTTAGCGGCCTCTTGGATGTGTTCTACAATCGGTTTACCTGCTACCATACAATAGACGCCGCCGTCTTTCACCGGAATAGATCCATCTACGACTAAAACATATTTTCCATAATACTGTTTAATTGCATTGTGTTTATTATCTTCAGCTTGTTCCCCAAAGGCTGCAGAAAGGGTTTCGTGGTATTCTAAGGAAATCATTTCCAATACCAAGTTTTCTACTGTTGGGTGGGTCGCGCGTAGCAAGGATTCAGTACAACCCGTACATTCTTGCGCACCAATCCATAATACTGGTGGACGCTTAGGTTCGGTTAAAGCCGCGGTCATTTCTGCACCTGCTTTTGAACTTAACCCCATAGTCGCCGCAAGTGCGGTACATAACTTCATAAAATCCCGACGGGAAACTTCTGCTAAAGCAGAAAATAATCCATCACTTCGTTGCATATAATCACTCCAATTGGCACGTTACTTGTATGGTTAATCTAACTATGATATGCCTTGATGCAGGAAATTTATTTGATCGTAATCAAAAATACCCTTATTTTCCTTACAAAATAAGTGGGTAAGTGATTGTTTTTACTTGGTTATTGAGAATGATTGTTATTTGGTGATATTACCTTCACTTAGAGTACATTTTTTGTACACTAAATCATAATAATAAAGTAAGGATTTGGGCTCAGAAAAACTTCGTGAATATTGACTGCACTTCTGGCTGATGTGAATGGGGGAAGTGGATAAAACTAAATTCTTGGTTTTATTGATTTTTATCAACAAAATATTGTCTAAGCGAATAGATTTTATTGTGCATTTCCCTATACTGAGTAGGGAAAATTTTCTATGGAGAAATAATGATGAATATAGTTATGGGTATTGTCCTTCTCGGTTTAGCTTTCACTATTTCAATGTATAACAAACTGATTAGAAAACGTAATCAGGTGAGTAGTGTTGAAGCCAGTGTGGATGTTCAGTTAAAGCGTCGTTATGATTTGTTGCCAAACCTTGTCGCCACCGCAAAGGAATATATGTCGCATGAGCGTAGCCTGCTTGAGCGTATCGTGACGTTACGCGAAAGTGCTAAATCAGCCCATTCTACAAGTGAAAAATTCCAACTCAATAATGAGATTTCGGGTTTATTGCGTAATTTACAGGTTCGTCTAGAAAATTATCCGGATCTCAAAGCCAATCAAAATCTTTTGCAAATTCAGACCATACTTAGTGACGTGGAAGAGCAAATTTCTGCAGCAAGACGTACTTATAATTCAGCAGTTGAAGAGTATAACAATGCAGTGGAAATGTTCCCGTCAAATTTAATTGCAAACTTGTTTAATTTCCAGAAGGGAACATTTTTCGATATTCCTCAGAATGAAGCTGAAGTGCCTAATGTGGGTAATTTATTTAAACAATAAGTGGAAAAACCATGAATACACCAAAAGAAATTGAAGGGATTCGTTTTCTGGGATTAGAAAAGTTAGATGAGGAACGTTTAGCCATAAAATCGCTCATCAATAAATGGATTATTATGCTATGCGTTGGGTTATTTTTCCTCATCGGAACGATAGGGAATGGGTATCTATTAAGTACAGCTTTAATCCTTGGTGTGCTCATTTATTCTTTTCGTCATTTATTTTTTAAATATAAGCGTTTTATCGCAGAATTTAAAACTCGAGTGATTAATACAATTGTCCAGGAATTTGGTTTCCAGTTTAACGCAGATAGAGGACTGAATATTGGTGATTTTCTCTCCGTTTATGATAGTGGTCCCGCGACCTTCCGTAGTGAGGATTTAATCTTTGGTGAGTTTAACCAAACTGAAGTTGAAATTTGTGATTTTTCAGCATTTAACATGTCGTTGAAAGAGAAATCCGTTAAGGCATTAGGTGCTCAGAATTTCCAAGGCATTTTATTTAAAGCCACTTTTCCTAAAGAACTGGCTCATTGGGTTTATGTTTGTGATAAGAAAGAAGCGGGGTTAAGAAAAGAAGGTGAAATTGCCTTGATGGATAATCCGTCTTTTAATCGCTATTTTGATGTATTTACGGAAGATCAAATCTTAGCCAGATATGCTTTATCGCCTAAGTTAATGGAACGTTTTTGTGGACTGAAAGAGAAATTTAATTGCCCTATTTCGATGGTACTTCGTAACCGAGAAGTGATTATTGCACTTAATTTAGGAAAGAATAGTTTTGAACCGTCCTTTGAAAAGTCATTGCTAGAAGACAATACGATTCGTGATTATATTTCGAGTATCAAAGGCTTTACAGATATGGTGAAAGAACTCGGGTTAAATAACCATATTTGGAAATAAGTGTTAATGTAATAAAAGACGAGTTTAGATAAAAACTCGTCTTTTTGTTTTATATGCTATGTACTTGTTTATTGGGTTTTTAACACCGAAAATTTTGACCGCACTTTTATTTCGCAAAATAGTCAGTTTTTTGCTATAATTCCGTACAATTTTCATTACAAAATAGAGAAAAACTATGTCAGAAACACCGGTTACAGAAAATGCTTATGGTGCATCAAGTATTAAAGTCTTAAAAGGGCTTGATGCGGTTCGGAAACGTCCGGGCATGTATATTGGGGATACCGATGATGGAACAGGCCTACACCATATGGTGTTTGAGGTAGTGGATAACGCGATCGATGAAGCGCTTGCCGGCTATTGTTCCGATATTATCGTTACTATTCATGATGACAATTCTGTTTCCGTGCAAGATGACGGCCGTGGTATTCCAGTAGATATTCACCCAGAAGAAGGGGTTTCTGCGGCTGAAGTTATTATGACCGTGCTTCACGCGGGTGGTAAATTCGATGATAACTCTTATAAAGTATCAGGTGGTTTACACGGCGTGGGTGTTTCGGTAGTAAATGCACTTTCTGATAAATTGCAATTAACCATTCGTCGCCAAGGTCATGTGTACGAGCAATTCTATCACTTAGGTGAGCCTCAAGGGCCTTTAACTATTATCGGTGAAACGCAAGCGACGGGTACAACGGTGCGTTTCTGGCCAAGTCCAGAAATCTTTGCGATTACAACTTTCGATTACAAAATTTTAGCAAAACGCTTACGTGAGCTTTCATTCTTAAACTCTGGCGTATCGATTCGTTTAATCGACAAACGAGATGGCACAGAAGATCACTTCCATTATGAAGGTGGTATTCAAGCATTCGTTGAGTATTTAAATAAAAACAAAAATCCAATTCACCCAAAACCGTTCTACTTTTCAGCGGAAAAAGACGGAATTGGTGTGGAAGTCGCATTGCAATGGAATGATGGTGTAAACGAAAACGTTTATTGCTTTACCAACAACATTCCACAACGTGATGGTGGTACTCACTTAGCTGGTTTCCGTGGCGCATTAACGCGTAGCTTAAATAACTATATGGAAAGCGAAGGGTTACTGAAAAAAGAGAAAGTGAGTACTTCAGGTGACGATGCGCGTGAAGGTTTGGTTGCGATTATTTCGGTGAAAGTGCCAGATCCTAAATTCTCTTCACAAACAAAAGACAAATTAGTGTCTTCTGAAGTGAAAAGTGCGGTTGAATCTGCCATGAATGAGCGTATGCAGGAATATCTATTAGAAAATCCAGCCGATGCGAAAATCATTGTAAATCAAATTATTACAGCTGCACGTGCGCGTGAAGCCGCACGTAAAGCTCGCGAAATGACCCGTCGTAAAGGGGCATTGGATATTGCAGGTCTTCCCGGTAAATTAGCAGACTGCCAAGAAAAAGACCCAGCTCTTTCAGAACTTTACCTCGTGGAGGGGGATTCTGCGGGTGGTTCGGCAAAATCAGGTCGTGATCGTAAAACTCAAGCGATTTTGCCATTAAAAGGTAAAATTCTTAACGTTGAAAAAGCACGTTTTGACAAAATGCTTTCTTCTCAAGAAGTGGGCACATTAATTACGGCGCTTGGCTGTGGTATTGGTCGCGATGAATATAATCCGGATAAATTACGTTATCACCACATCATTATCATGACCGATGCGGACGTGGACGGTTCACACATTCGTACTTTATTGTTGACCTTCTTCTATCGTCAAATGCCAGAATTGATTGAGCGTGGTTATGTGTATATCGCTCAGCCACCACTTTATAAAGTGAAAAAAGGCAAACAAGAGCGCTATATCAAAGATAACGATGAAATGGTGCAATATGAATTAATGCTTGCGTTAGATGGCGCAGCGTTACATATCAGTGCCAATGCACCGGCAATGAATGATTTAGTGTTCGAGAAATTAGTGAGTGAATATAACAATATTCAGAAATTAATTACTCGCTTAAGTCGTTACTATCCAGAGCCATTATTACAAGGTTTGGTTTATCAACCACAATTAACCGTTGAGTTAATGCGTAGTGAAAGTGCGGTCGAAAATTGGGCGAATGCTTTTGTTGCCTACTTAACTGAAAAAGAAACAGAAGCACATTTATATTCAGCAAGAACGCAATTTAACAGCGAACGCCAAGTATATGAGGCAGTCATTACTGTTCGTAAACATGGTATTGATACCGATTACTTCATCAACTTTGATTTTGTAACGGGCAATGAGTTTGCGAAGATTACCGCCTTCGGTCAGCAAGTGAATGGCTTACTAGAAGAGGGTGCTTACGTCACTCGTGGTGAAAAAACGCAACCTGTTCAGTCATTTGAGCAAGCTGTTGAATGGTTGATGAAAGAATCTCGCCGAGGTCTAGAAATCCAACGTTATAAAGGGTTAGGTGAAATGAACGCTGAGCAACTTTGGGAAACCACTATGGACCCAAATGCTCGTCGTATGTTAAAAGTATCAATTAAAGATGCTGTCGCTGCAGACCAACTCTTCACCACATTGATGGGCGATGAAGTTGAGCCTCGTCGTGAATTCATCGAAATGAATGCGTTGAGAGCAAATCTAGACGTTTAGTCTAACACTCAAAAATATCACTAAAAATGACCGCACTTAGGGAAACCAAGTGCGGTATTTTTTTACTTAATATATAAATAAAAATAATTTTCAATTAGATCTATTATTTGTTTATATTCTTGACTATAATTTTTACGACTTATATCGCTTAAAGACAATAATACGAAATAGACTCGTTTTTTGGTTGTTAGATTGGTAGCAAAGTACGCATAGTAATGTGCGTACTTCTTTTTTGTTTTAGGAGCAATCATTATGATGATAGATAAACGCCTAATTAACACGGTGGCCGACAGTAAAAAATGGATTGGCATCACGGTGTTATGGAATTGGGTGGCGTTAATTGGTGGGATTATTAGTGCCGTCGTATTTTCTTATATTTTACAGGCGGCTTATTTTAACGAATTGGGCCTACTAAGTGCGGTCATTTTGGGCATCGTTTTGGTTGCTGCTTTGGCGTTGCGTGCCTTTGCGGGTAAAAAATCGGTGCAGGCCTCTTATTTTGCCAGTACGAAAGTCAAACATGAGTTGCGTAGCCTCATCTATCGCAAATTGGCTTCAATGCCGCTTAACCAAGTGAATCAACAATCTACATCAAACATCATTCAAGTGGCTTCAGAAGGCGTAGAACAACTTGAAATCTACTTTGGGCGTTATTTGCCTCAGCTTTTTTATAGCTTGCTTGCCCCGATCACACTCTTTGCTTTCCTGATCTTTTTCAGCTTTAAAACTGCTGTCATTTTATTGATTTGTGTGCCGTTGATCCCGATGTCTATCATTGCAGTGAATAAAATTGCGAAAAAACTCTTGGCAAAATATTGGGCCATTTATGTAGGATTAGGCAGCAGTTTCTTAGATAACCTACAAGGTTTAATCACGCTGAAAATCTATCAAGATGATGCTTATAAAGCGAAAGCAATGGATGAAGAAGCGGAACATTTCCGCAAAATTACCATGAAAGTGCTCACCATGCAGCTTAACTCGGTATCACTCATGGATTTACTTGCTTATGGTGGTGCAGCAATTGGGATTTTAACGGCTTTGTTGCAATTCCAAGCGGATCAATTAACCGTATTAGGTGTCATTTTATTTATTCTGCTTTCTTCTGAATTCTTCATTCCGCTTCGGTTATTGGGCTCTTTCTTCCATGTGGCGATGAATGGTAAAGCGGCATCAGATAAGATCTTTACATTGTTAGATACGCCAGTTGAAACTCAAACACAAGCGGTCGATTTTGCAGCGAAAAATGCCATTCAGGTGGATATTCAAGATCTGCATTTTGCTTATAGCGAAGAGAAGCCTGCGATTGTTGGCTTAGATTTAAGCATCTTACCAAATCAGCTTACGGTATTTGTAGGTAAAAGTGGTTGTGGTAAATCTACCTTGGTTTCATTGCTAATGGGCTTTAATAAGGCGCAACAAGGTAAGATTTTGTTCAATGGTCAAGAAATTCAATCCATTGAGCGTCATTCGTTTTATGAAAAAGTCTCTTTGGTGAGCCATAGCAGTTATGTGTTTAAAGGTACGCTGCGTGAAAATATGACGATGGCGAAAATTGATGCCACAGATGAGCAAATTTATGCGTGTTTAGAACAAGTCAATCTGGCGCAATTCGTTCGAGATAATGGTGGATTAGATATGCCGTTATTAAGTCGTGGCGCAAATTTATCTGGCGGTCAAATTCAACGTTTAGCTTTAGCACGCGCGTTATTACACAATGCGGCGCTTTATATCTTTGACGAAGCGACCAGTAATATTGATGTGGAAAGCGAAGAAATTATTTTGCAGTTCATTCAGCAATTTAAACAACAAAAAACCATTGTGATGATTTCCCACCGATTGGCCAATGCCGTGAATGCAGACTGCATTAACGTGCTTGAACAAGGCAAATTGATTGAGCAAGGCACACATAAAGAGCTCATGGCAAAACAAGGTGCGTATGCTGAAATGTTCCAACAACAAAAAGATTTAGAACAAATTAGAGAGGTGGCAAATGCGTAAAAATGGTTTTGTTGTGATGGGGCATTTGTTGAAATTAGTGACTCCATTGGCGCATATCATGGCGTTTACTATCACGATGGGAACGCTCGGTTTTCTTGCTGCCATTTTTATTATGGTGCTTGGGGCGATGGGTTTAGTAAATTTATTAAACTTTGACACCCATTTAAGTTTTTCTGGAATTTTGACCGCACTTATCGTGTTAGCGGTGGCTCGTGGCGCGTTGCGTTATTTAGAGCAAATGTCAGGGCACTATATTGCTTTTAAATTATTGGCATTATTGCGTGATAAAGTATTTTCTTCCTTACGCCGTTTGGCTTTTGTGAAGTTGCAAGACAAACAAGCGGGGCAATTAGTGTCCTTGGTAACTAATGATATCGAATTGCTCGAAGTGTTCTATGCGCACACCATTGCTCCAATTATGATCGCATTTTTTACTTCTGCGATTTTATTGTTGGTTTTTGGGCATCTTTCAGGTTGGTTTGTGGTTGTAGCATTAGCCGCTTATTTAACGGTGGGCGTGATTTTACCCATTATCACCACCAAATTGGCGCGTGAAGATGGTAGACGCTATCGTGAATTAGTGGGCGAAATGAATGATTTCTTCCTCGACAGTGTGCGAGGTATGAAAGAAATCCAACTTTTCGGGTATGCGAAACAACGGTTAGATGAAATTCAACAACGCAGCCAAAAAATTGATACGGCTTTTGAACGCATTAAAGACCAAGAAGCGAAAGTACGTGTTTATACTGAAGTAGCAGTATCAGCGTTTAACATCATTATGTTATTCACAGGCTTAATTTTGTTTAGTCTAGATAAGATTGATTTTTCTGCCTTTTTAATCGGCGTGATTTTATTGATGTCGAGTTACGGTCCGGTTATTGCGTTAAGCAACCTTTCAAGTAACTTGTTACAAACCTTGGCTTCAGGTGAGCGTGTATTGAGTTTGCTAGCAGAAGAACCCGAATTAAAAGACGTAGAAAGTGCGGTCGATTTGAAAGAGGTTTCTCGCATTGATGTTGAGAATGTAAGTTTTGCCTACGGTGAAGAACAAATTTTATCGGATGTCAGCTTGTCTGTGAAAAAAGGTGAAATCTTAGGGATTCACGGCAGAAGTGGCAGCGGTAAAAGTACCCTGTTAAAACTGCTGATGCGTTTTTACGATCCTAAATCGGGTAGCATTAAAATTAATGGCGAAATCTTACTGAATATCAACACCCGTAGTTTGCGTGACAATATGGCGTACATTACCCAGCAAACCTACATTTTCAACGAAACCATCGAGGAAAATATTCGCCTTGCACGCCGTGATGCAACATTAAAAGAAATTATGGAAGCTGCGAAGAAAGCGTCAATTCATGATTTCATTTTAAGCTTGCCAGAAGGTTATCAAACGAAAATGACGGAATTGGGAGGCAACCTCTCTGATGGTGAAAAACAACGTATCGGTATTGCTCGTGCATTCCTACACAACGCACCGATTATTTTACTCGATGAACCGACCAGTAATTTGGATAGCTTAAACGAAGCGATGATTTTGAAATCATTGTTGAACGTGAAGGCAGAAAAATTGATTATTCTCGTGAGTCACCGCCAGTCTACCATGGCTATTTGCGATCAGGTGATTGGCATTGAGAATGGAAGAATGTCGTAAGGTAGAGGGAAAAAGAGCGGTCAAATTGACCGCTCTTTTTTATTTTCTTAATTTCACTAATTCAACTTCGTGATTTTCACCTTTTCTAAGAATGAGATTGGCGCGCTCACGAGTCGGCAGAATGTTTTGTTTTAAATTCAATCCGTTAATGTTATCCCAAATGTTACTGGCTGTTTCAATGGCTTCTTGCTCAGAGAGATTAGCGTAATGTTTAAAATAGGAATCCGGATTGGTGAAAGCACTTTGACGGAATTTTAAGAATCGTTTGATGTACCATTCTTTGAGTAAGTTCTCGTCAGCATCAACATAAATAGAAAAGTCCACAAAATCAGATACGAAGGTTTGATTGGCTTTGTTTGAACCTGTTTGGAGAACATTTAGTCCTTCTAAAATTAAAATATCCGGTTGGTCGACAATATCAAATTTATCAGGAACGATATCGTAAGTTAGATGAGAGTAAATAGGCGATTTTACAGATGGCTTGCCTGATTTGATATCGGCTAAAAAACGAATTAATTTGGCCGTATCATAAGAAATAGGGAAGCCTTTTTTCTGTAGCAGATCGTCTTTTTTTAGTTTTTCTAATGGATACAGGAAACCATCGGTAGTGATTAAATCAACTTTTCGTTCGGTAGGCCAATGAGTTAGCAGCGATTGCAAAATACGAGCAGATGTACTTTTCCCAACAGCAACACTACCCGCGATACTAATGATGTAAGGGACTTTAGGGCTTTGTCCGCCAAGAAAACGGTTTAAAACCGTTTGGCGACGAAGGTTTTCATCAATATAGTAGTTAATCAGACGTGCAAGTGGCAGATAAATGGTGCTCACTTCATCAAGAGAAAGCTCTTCATTAAAACCTAAAAGCGGTTTGAGATCTTGCTCCGTTAATTTTAGCGGAACAGATTTTCTTAATTCGGCCCATTGCTGACGGGTAAAGTTCAGAAAGGGCGTGAGTTGTTCGGTGATTTCCACGGTGTTTTATGTTTGGAGTGAAAAAATTGGACAAAATATACCCTATAAATGAGTTGTGATCATTGTTTTTTATTAAAACTGATGAGATTTAAAGCAAGAATGTGCCTTTTTGCTTGTAAATTAGACGAATAGTTAAAAAAAACGCATTTTTCATAAAAAAAACTTGTCAGGCATAAAATTTTCCATATAATACGCCTCACTTGCTTACAACACGCCGACTTAGCTCAG
The DNA here is from genome assembly GCA_963537955.1 of Parahaemophilus parainfluenzae. Taxonomy (GTDB): domain Bacteria; phylum Pseudomonadota; class Gammaproteobacteria; order Enterobacterales; family Pasteurellaceae; genus Haemophilus_D; species Haemophilus_D parainfluenzae_AJ. The sequence continues at coordinate 59,508 of CAUTFW010000011.1, forward strand.
TAGGTAGAGCAACTGACTTGTAATCAGTAGGTCACCAGTT
>CAUTFW010000012.1:0-58902 GCA_963537955.1 Parahaemophilus parainfluenzae
AACTTTGAATTCCTACATAGCTCATAAATAAGCGATTTTTGATAATCACACCAAAAGTCAAAAAGGTGGAAAATATTGAACCTTGTAAGCGATTTTCGACATTCAAACTTTCTTTTAGACGGAAGCTGAAAATCAAAACAATCAAACCAATCAATGCAAGGAAAACAAACACGCCTTTCCAGCTGATGTATTCCAACAATAAACTACCGAGTATTGGTGAAATAATTGGCGCGAGTCCATTAATTGTCATTAATAAACCAAAGAAACGTGTCATTTCACGCCCACGATAAAGATCCGTTGCAACCGCACGAGAAATGACAACACTTCCTGCCGAAGAAAGCCCTTGAATCACACGCAAAACAACCATCGTTTCAATATTTGGTGAAAACACAATTAAAACCGTACTGATGATATAAATGACTAATGAAATAATAAGCGGTTTTTTTCGACCAAATTTATCACTGAGTGGCCCAAGAAGTAACTGTCCTAGCGCTAAACCAATCATGGCTGTGGTAAGCGTAAGTTGTGTCATTGAGGCATTTGTTTCAAAAAAGCTCGCAAGTTGTGGCAGTGAAGGTAAATAAAGATCCACCACAAATGGTCCAAATGCAGAAAGGACGCCGAGTAATAACACAAGAAAAAGTTTTGAATTTGCTTTCGCCATGAAAATCCTCAAGAAAAATAAAAATCGAAATAAAAATGAAAGGGCAGATTTTAATTTATATCCGTACAATTAATAAACAAAAAAGCACCGATTATTCGGTGCTTTTGCTCATTACTTCTGAATAGAAGATAAAAATTCTTTGCGAGTTTCGCGATCTTCTAAAAAGACTCCGCCATAGGCTGATGTCACTGTATAACTATGGGTATCTTTTACTCCGCGAGCTTTCACACAGAAATGTGTCGCTTTCACATAAACGGCCACATCATCGGTTTCTAAAATGGTTTGAAATGCCGTTAAAAGCTGTTCGGTTAAACGCTCTTGCACTTGCGGACGCTGAGCAAAAAACGCCACAATGCGATTGATTTTAGACAAGCCAATCACCCAATCTTTGGGATAATATGCCACAGCAACATTGCCATCAATTGTCACAAAATGATGCTCACAAGTACTGGTTAAGGTGATGTCATTCACTTGCACCATTTCGCTCACTTTCATTTGGTTTTTGATTTTCGTCATTTTCGGGAAATTGGCATAATCCATTCCACTGAAAATTTCATCAATAAACATTTTGGCTAAGCGATTTGGTGTTTCTTCTAGGCTATCATCACGCAGATCTAACCCAATCAATTTCATCACTTCACGCATATGCGAAGCAATCGCCGCACGGCGCTCATCTTTACATTGAGTCGGATCAATCATTGGTGTTTCGATGCCTTTGGCTACCAAGGCGCGGCGGACACTTTCCGCATCAGGTGAAATCGCGTTCATTCACTTTCCATTTATAAAAAAATAATGCGTCATTCTAGCAAAAGATGAATTATTCGTAAAATGCGAAAAATCACCCTAATTTATTAATTTCCTTCATATTGTATTTCGGGCTACAATATATCCACTTTTATTTCGCTCAACCCAAAGGATTGATTATGTTGCCACTTGAAGATGCCTTGGCGCAAATGCTCCACCAACTTCCCTTCCCAACAGAAACCGAAACTCTAGCTTTAACTGAAGCGGCGGATCGCGTGTGTGCGGAAGATGTGATTTCTCCGATTAACGTACCGTCTTTTGATAATTCTGCGATGGATGGCTATGCGGTTCGTTTAGCCGATTTACAGCAATCCATGACGCTTTCTATTGCGGGAAAATCCTTTGCAGGCAATCCATTTCAAGGGGAATGGGTAGCACAAAGTGCGGTCAGAATTATGACGGGTGCGATGATTCCTGAAGGTGCCGATGCGGTGGTGATGCAAGAAGAGGTCACCGTCAATGAAGATGGTTCCGTTACCTTTGCTGCCTTACCTAAAGCCAATCAGAATATTCGCCGTATTGGTGAAGATGTGAAAAAAGGTGATGTGGTATTGCATCAAGGCGATGAGTTAAATGCTGTTTCTTTACCTTTACTCGCGTCATTAGGTATCGCTGAAGTCAAAGCTTACCCTCGCTTAAAAGTAGCCGTGCTTTCAACCGGTGATGAATTAGTCCCAGTCGGTCAACCGTTACAAGCAGGACAAATTTACGACACCAACCGTTTCACCGTGAAATTAATGCTAGAAAAATTAAATTGTGACGTGCTCGACTTCGGTATTCTGCCAGATAACCAAGCAGAATTTGAAGCTGCTTTTGTGAAAGCACAAGCTCAGGCAGATCTTGTCATCACAAGCGGTGGCGTTTCGGTGGGTGAAGCCGACTTCACGAAAACCGTATTAGAAAAAGTGGGTCAAGTGAATTTCTGGAAAATTGTGATGAAACCAGGCAAGCCGTTTGCTTTCGGTAAATTAGAAAATGCTTGGTTCTGCGGTTTACCTGGCAATCCGGTTTCTGCATTAGTGACATTCTATCAATTGGTTCAACCGGCTATTGCCAAATTAAGCGGTAAAAAACACCCGAAAAAACAACCGCACTTCCAAGCGATTGCCCAAACCAATTTGAAAAAATCACCAGGACGTTTAGATTTCCAACGTGGTTTCTATCAAATTAATGAAAATGGTCAACTTGAAGTGCACCCTGTTGGTTTCCAAGGCTCGCATTTATTCAGTTCTTTTGTGAAAAGTAACTGTTTTATTCGCCTGGAAAAAGATCGCGGCAATGTGGCAGCGGGCGAAATCGTCACCATTGAACCGTTTAATCACCTATTGGGGCAATAATGGCTGAATTAAGCTACGAAGAAGAACTGCGTTATAACCGCCAAATCATCTTAAAAGCGGTTGATTTTGACGGACAAGAAAAGCTGAAAGACAGCCGCATGTTAATTGTCGGTCTGGGTGGTTTAGGCTGTGCGGCAAGTCAATATCTTGCCGCCGCTGGCGTGGGTCATTTAACCTTGTTGGATTTTGATACCGTATCGCTTTCTAATTTGCAACGTCAGGTATTGCATACCGATAGCCGATTAAATATGCCTAAAGTGGAATCGGCTAAAATCGCGTTACAACAGATTAATCCTCACGTCGAAATTGAAACCATCAATGCACAACTTTCCGAAGAAAAACTCGCGGAAATCATACCGCACTTTGATGTGATATTAGATTGTACCGATAACGTGGATATTCGTAATGCACTCGATCGTGGTTGTGAAAAAGCGAAGATCCCGCTAATTTCAGGTGCGGCAATTCGTTTAGAAGGGCAAGTTTCTGTCTTTACTTATGAACCCAATACCCCAACCTATCGCCAACTTAGCCAACTTTTTGGGCAAAATGTTTTAAGTTGTGTAGAGGCGGGCGTACTAGCGCCAATTGTGGGTGTTGTTGGCTCTATTCAAGCTTTAGAAGCAATTAAAGTGCGGTTAAAAATCGGTTCAAATTTATGTGGGCGTTTATTGTTAATCGATGGATTAACCATGCGTGTCCGAGAAATGAAATTACCCGTCTAATAGTTGGACAGACCACAAGTCTGTCCTTCTCTCAAAATTACCCACAAATAATTATCCTTCCCCTCGTGCATTGCCCAAAAACAAATGCTATTATCTTGTTCGACAATTCATTTGTCTTATATCGCAAGTTTTGTGTATAGGAAAATGGTAGACACTTCAAAAATCTCTTCATTTTATACCGTACTTGCAAATCATCATTTCATTAGTTTAAGGATTAACTCTCTCATGAAAGAGATTTTGCAACAATTTAAACAAAATTATTTGATTAAATACTGGAATCCTGTCGCGGCAGTCATTGCTGCGGGGCTTATTTCAGCTTATTACTTTGGGGTAACCGGCACTTATTGGGCGGTTACGGGGGAATTTACCCGTTGGGGCGGTCATGCTTTGCAAGCGCTAGGCGTCGATGTGTCCGACTGGAGCTATTATAAAATTATCGGCATGCAAGGCACGATTTTTACTCGTATTGATGGCGTGATGATCTTAGGTATGTTCGCGGGATGTATTTCGGCTGCACTTTGGGCAAACAACGTAAAATGGCGTAATCAACCGCATAAACGTCGTATTGTTCAAGCCCTAATTGGTGGTGCATTAGCCGGTTTTGGTGCACGTTTAGCAATGGGCTGCAACCTTGCCTCTCTCTTCACAGGCATTCCTCAATTTTCTGTTCACGCTTGGTTCTTCACTATTGCCACTGCCGTAGGCACTTACGCAGGGGTAAAAGTCACCTTACTTCCGATGTTCCGCGTGAAATTAGAATTGAAAAAAGGCGCGGCAAAATTACAAGAAACCGATCCAAAACAAGCGAATCGTCGTTTTTGGATTGGTATGGTGATCTTTTTTGCTTACTTAATTGCTTCACTTTATGTGATGACAAACTCCGTCAAACTGGGTTTTGCAATGCTTTGTGGGTTAGCTTTTGGCTTATTAATTGAACGAGCTCAAATTTGCTTTACTTCCGCTTTCCGTGATTTATGGGTAACCGGCCGTGCTTATATGGCAAAAGCCATCATCTTCGGTATTATCGTGGGTACGCTTGGCGTATTCAGCTACATTCAATTAGGCGTACCAGCCAAAATCATGTGGGCGGGTCCAAATGCGATTATCGGTGGTTTATTATTTGGCTTCGGTATTGTGTTAGCGGGCGGATGTGAAACCGGTTGGATGTATCGCTCAATGGAAGGCCAAGTTCACTTTATGTGGGTAGGTGTGGGTAACGTTGTTGGTTCAACCTATTTAGCCTACGCATGGGACGATCTTGCGCCTGTACTTGCGTTAGATTACGAAAAACTTAACTTATTGAAATCCTTTGGTCCAGTTGGCGGTTTATTAGTGAATTACGGCTTGCTTATTCTCTGCTTAATCGCTGTTGTTTGGTGGGAACGCCACTTCTTGAAAAAAGCTAAAGCTAAAATCGCAGCAGCGAATCCACAAGCTTGTGGTTGCTAATTAAATATTAACGAATTCATTCAAAAAAAGAGGACATTATTATGGCATTTACCGTTGTTCAAAAATTAGATAAAGATCCAAAAGACATCACCCCAGATTACACGTTAGATACGTTAGGTGAACCTTGCCCGTATCCAGCAATCGTGATGCTCGAAACCATGCCGCAATTGCAAAAAGGCGAAATTTTAGAGCTCTTAAGTGACTGTGCCCAATCTATCAACAACATTCCTGTTGATACTAAAAACCACGGTTACACACTATTAAGCGTAGAACAAGATGGCACTAAATTACGCTATTTGATTCAACGTTAATGTAAAAAAGTGCGGTCAATTTTGACCGCACTTTTATATTTGATAAAAAGAAAAATCGAGAAATAAACGAAAGTTGTGATACCTAATACTTCCCCCCAAGGCTTAGCATCAGGCTTGCTGTGTTTTTTTCGCCATTGGATACATGCAGGTCTATTCCACATTGTTCTTTCTTCACAGATTGGACCACCTTCTAAATACCAGCCTTTTTTCTCTAAACAAAGATTGACCTCTGGATTATCACTTTCACCACTGACAAAATCCATACCGCAATCCGACATATCTTTTTGTCTTCTGTCAAGAAATTTAATACGTCCTTGAGGATCTGAGTTAGGAAATAAAACCCTAGAATTATGTAAGCGCCAACTATAGTATGGTGGTGGTGGCTTAAATCCTCCAAAAGAACAACCAAACAAAGTTAGAGATAATAATAGTAGTAATGTAAATCTCATTTTATAGCTCCTTCGCCTATTTTGATTTTGGGAAGTTAGTGTATCACTTATTAGAATTCGGTTATTTAATCATATAAGCACTAAAAAACATATAAAAAAAACCGCACTTTAATCTCTCAAAGTGCGGTCAGTTTTACTTCAGTTTTTTGCTTATTTGTTTAATGCAGTAAGAATGTCATCAACACGTTCTTTTGCATCACCAAAGAGCATTTGAGTGTTTTCTTTGAAGAATAATGGGTTTTGAACGCCTGCGTAACCTACCGCCATAGAGCGTTTGAATACGATAACGTTTTGAGCTTTCCATACTTCTAACACTGGCATACCTGCGATTGGGCTGTTTGGATCTTCCATTGCAGCTGGGTTTACAGTATCGTTTGCACCAATAACCAATACCACATCAGTATCCGCGAAATCATCATTGATTTCATCCATTTCAAGCACGATGTCATAAGGCACTTTTGCTTCCGCTAAAAGTACGTTCATATGACCCGGTAAACGACCCGCAACAGGGTGAATACCAAAACGCACGTTAATGCCACGCTCACGCAATTTCGCCGTAATTTCAGCCACTGGATATTGCGCCTGTGCTACCGCCATACCATATCCTGGTGTGATGATTACAGAGCTTGCATTTTTAAGTAATTCAGCCACTTCTTCTGCGGTTGTTTCACGGTGTTCGCCTTGTTCTTCATCAGAAGACACTTGAACATCATTACCAAAACCACCTGCGATAACGCTGATAAATGAGCGGTTCATCGCTTTACACATAATGTAAGAAAGAATCGCACCAGAAGAACCCACTAATGCACCGGTGACGATAAGCAAGTCATTGCTTAGCATGAAACCTGCTGCAGCCGCTGCCCAACCAGAATAAGAGTTAAGCATTGAAACCACAACCGGCATATCCGCACCACCGATAGATGCCACTAAGTGCCAGCCGAATGCAAGAGCAATTGCGGTCATGAGTAACACTGGGAAGATATTATCTGGGTTGTTTAAGAATGCCACCATCAAGAAAGCAGAAACCACTAATGCCGCTAAATTTAATTTATGGCGATGTGGCAACATTAATGCTTTTGAATTGATTTTGCCGCTTAATTTACCGAATGCGACGATAGAACCCGTGAATGTGACCGCACCGATGAAGATCCCTAAGAATACTTCAACGTTATGGATATTCATTAACACTGGATCGGTTTCGTGTGTTAAACCGTAACTGTTAAAGCCTACGAGCACTGCTGCTAAACCTACAAAGCTGTGAAGGATCGCAACGAGTTCTGGCATTTCAGTCATTTCAACTTTTAATGCACGTTGAACACCAATCACGCCACCGATGATCATCGCAATGATGATCCATAATGTGCCTTCAGATTGTGGGCCGAAAATGGTTGCAACAAGGGCAATTGTCATACCGACAATACCATACCAACAACCGGCTTTTGCCGTTTCATGTTTAGAAAGACCGGCTAAGCTCATAATGAAAAGTAATGCAGCGATAATATAGGCTGCTTGTACTAAACCTTCAGACATCGTCTTCTCCTTAACCTTTTCTAAACATCGCCAACATACGTTGAGTTACACGGAAACCACCAAAGATGTTGATGCTTGCCACCAAGATTGCCACAAAGGCTAATACATCAATAAAGAAGTTGCCTGTTGGTTGTCTAATTTGCAGTAATGCACCCACAATGATAATACCTGAAATCGCATTGGTTACCGCCATAAGTGGGGTGTGTAAAGCGTGGCTGACGTTCCAAACCACGTAGTAACCGACTACACAAGCCAATACAAATACGGTGAAGTGAGAAAGGAATGCCGCTGGTGCCACAGACGCAAGCCAGAGAAATAACACGCCCACGCCCGCCATCGCACCGTATTTAATACGAGGATCTGCTGGTTTTTCTTCCTCTTTTTTAACCACACTTTGTGCTGCTTTCGCTTCTTGTTTTGGCTGTGCTGACACTTGGATTTGTGCTGGTGGAATTTCTTCCCCATCACGTACTACGGTCACACCACGTAATACCACGTCGTCAAAATCGATATTGATCTTACCGTCTTTTTCTTTACAAAGTAGTTTTAATAAATTAACTAAGTTTGTACCGTAAAGTTGGGAAGATTGTGTTGGTAAACGACTTGGGAAATCGGTGTAACCAATCACTTTCACTTGGTTTTCAGTGGTAACGACTTTACCCGCTTCAGTGTAAGCACAGTTACCACCAGTTGCAGCGGCTAAGTCCACCACCACAGAACCTGGTTTCATGGAATCAACCATTTCTTTCGTGATCAAGCGAGGAGCTGGTTTACCCGGAATCGCCGCCGTGGTGATAATAATATCCACTTCTTTCGCTTGTTCCGCATAAAGCTCCATCGCACGACGGTTAAATTCTTCTGACATCACTTTCGCGTAACCATCGCCGCTACCGCCTTCTTCTTTGAAATCAATTTCTAAGAAAGACGCGCCCATACTTTGTACTTGTTCTTTTACTTCTGGACGAGAGTCAAAAGCACGAACAATCGCACCAAGACTATTCGCAGCACCAATCGCAGCAAGACCCGCTACACCCGCACCAATGACTAACACTTTTGCCGGTGGTACTTTACCTGCTGCAGTAATTTGTCCAGTGAAGAAGCTACCAAATTCATGAGCGGCTTCAATCACCGCACGATAACCAGAAATATTCGCCATAGAGCTTAATGCATCAAGCGCTTGCGCACGGGAAATACGTGGCACAGAATCCATCGCTAATACATTAATTTTTTTCGACGTGAGTTTTTTCATTAAATCCGGATTTTGTGCACGCCAAATGAAGCTCACAAGTGTTGCACCTTCCTTCATTTGATCAATTTCTGCATCCGTTGGTGGATTCACTTTAAAAATTACATCCGAATGCCACACTTCTGAACTTGAGCCAATTTTTGCGCCGGCGTCGATAAATGCTTGGTCTTCAAAACTTGCTTTAAATCCCGCATCGTGTTCTACGATGACGTCAAAGCCCAGTTTTAAGATCTGCTGAACCGTTTTTGGCGTTGCCGCCACACGATTTTCGCTCTCAAGCAGTTCTCTAGGTACACCAATTAACATAAATGTTTCCCTCTGGTTGATGAAATTTCAGACAAACTCACGCCTGTCCCTGTCTCTTAAATGACAAAAAGTCATGCAACGATAAATGTATCACTTATTGCGATTGTTTGGGGAAATTTTTTAACTGGTTTTACAAGATATTGTGATAGGGATCACAAAAGTGTGGATATGAAAATGTCGTATGCAGAATTGCTCACTTAACCCAATGATTATTCCTGAGAAAGTGATGAATAAAAATAGCGAAAAAACTGACCGCACTTAAATAAAAGGAACAAAAAAGCCCGATATGATTTATCGGGCTGCATGCTTAATTTGTCCCACCTACGGTAATTTCATCAATTTTCAAAGCGGGTTGACCAACGCCGACCGGCACACTTTGGCCATCTTTGCCACATACACCAATCCCGAGATCCAAATCGGTTTCATCGGCGACCATGGAAACTTTTTGCATCACATCGATACCGCTGCCAATTAATGTCGCGCCTTTAACCGGTTTGGTGATTTTACCTTTTTCAATAAGATAAGCTTCAGATGTCGAGAACACAAATTTACCTGAGGTGATATCCACTTGCCCACCACCAAAGTGCGGTGCATAAATACCACGATCCACAGAGGCGATTAAATCGTCAAATTTGCTTTGACCGGCCAACATATAGGTATTCGTCATTCGCGGCATTGGCAAATGCGCATAAGATTCACGACGACCATTTCCTGTCGGTTTCACGCCCATTAATCGTGCATTGAGTTTATCTTGCATGTAGCCTTGCAAAATCCCGTCTTTGATTAAAACGTTACATTGACTTGGCACACCTTCATCATCAATGGTTAAAGAACCTCGGCGGTTTTGTAATGTACCGTCATCAACAATCGTACATAATGGCGACGTCACCAACTCACCAATTTTTCCCGTAAATAAGGAACTTTCTTTGCGGTTGAAATCCCCTTCCAAACCATGCCCTACTGCTTCATGAAGCAATACGCCTGGCCAACCAGCCCCTAATACCACTGGCATTAATCCTGCCGGTGCAGCGACCGCACTTAGATTCACAAGGGCTTGACGAACCGCTTCTTTTGCAAAATTAACGGCACGAATATCACCATTTACTACTTCAAAGAACCAATCTAAGCCAAAGCGTCCACCTGAACCACAGCTACCACGCTCACGTTTACCATCTTCTTCCACGAGAACTGAAATGGATAAACGCACAAGCGGACGAATATCTGCAGCAAGTGTGCCATCTGTTGCGACTACTAACACTTCTTCATAAATCGAACTTAATGCTGCAGAGACGTGCGTAACACGAGGATCTTCAGCTCGTGCGGTTCGATCCACAAGGTGTAATAATTCGATCTTTTTCTCTTTACTTAAACTTTCCAACGGATTAATCGCCGCATAACGCTGAACTGTATTCACCGCATTAAATGCTTGAGGTGAAATTAAATTGCCTTCTTTAATTTGTGCAATACCTTTTACGGCCTCTGCACATTGTTGTAATGAGGCTAAGTTGATTTGGTCTGAATACGCAAAGCCTGTTTTCTCACCAGAAACTGCGCGTACACCGACACCGCGATCAATATGAAAGCCACCTTCTTTAATAATACTATCTTCTAATACCCAGCTTTCATCTTGGCTTAATTGAAAATAAAGATCTGCATAATCAATATGACGATGTGACATCACATCAAAAATATTAAGCAATGATTGATGAGATAAATTGCTTGGTGCAAGTAAGGTATCTGAAACCTGTTTTAACATTTGTTCTCCGAAATTAATCAAATTCTGTTTTCATCCCTCTTACTAAAGAGGGCTATTTCTTAAAAATTAGTCTAAATTATCTAATCCAAATTGGTATAGCGCATTTTTCTTATAACCATAAAGTTCTGCCACAATCGCTGCCGCTTTTTTTAAAGGTAATTCTTTGGCAATCAAGGTGAGCGCTTTAATTGCTTGTGGTGCAAATTCGTCACTATCTTCTGATTTTGGTTTGCCTTCCACGATTAACACCATCTCACCTTTTGTGCGATTCGGATCTTCACTCAACCATTGACGAAGATCACTTAATTTATGTCCTGCAATCGTTTCCCACGTTTTCGTAATTTCACGTGCAAGTACCACATAGCGTTCGCCACCTAATACATCTTGCATATCGGCAAGAGTATCTAAAATGCGGTGGGTTGATTCATAGAAGATTAAAGTGCGGTCTTCTTCCGCAACGTTTTCTAACTTATCTTTACGCGCCTTGGTTTTCGCAGGTAAAAAACCTTCAAAGCAAAAACGATCAGAGGCGATGCCCGATGCACATAATGCCGTAATTGCCGCACAAGCGCCTGGTAATGGCACCACTTTAATGCCTGCCTCACGACATTGACGCACCAAATGAAAACCTGGATCGCTAATTAAAGGGGTTCCCGCATCTGAAATTAATGCAATATTCGTACCTTGTTTTAGCTTTTCTACCAAAACATGAGCTTTTTCTTGTTCATTGTGATCATGCAAGGCGAAAAAAGGCTTTTTGATACCATAATGACTAAGCAATAAACCACTGTGGCGCGTGTCTTCCGCGGCAATTAAATCTACATTCGAAAAGGTCTCTAAAGCACGTTGTGTAATATCTTGTAAATTCCCGATTGGCGTGGCGACAATATATAAAATTCCGGTTAAATCATTCATTTTTGTTTGCTTTTACATTGTGAGATAAGTAAGATCGCCCATTATTGATTTATTCATTATGGAGCGAATATGTCTATTCTATTACAAGGCAGTCGTTTTAAAAAACGTTTAATGCCGATTTTATTGTCTGTTGCGTTAGCAGGTTGTTCTAACTTATTTGGCAGCAGCTTCACCCAAACATTACAGCGTGATGCCAATGCAAGTTCTGAATTTTATATGAACAAATTAGGGCAAACACAGGATAAAGAAGATCAACAAACATATAAACTCTTAGCCGCTCGTGTATTAATTTCTGAAAATAAAGTACCCCAAGCGGAAGAGCTATTAACGGAGTTAGTTGACTTAAACGAAGCGCAACAATTAGATCGCACGTTAATTGAAGCGCGCATCGCCGCAGCAAAAGGCAATAATGATGTTGCTGAAGGTAAATTACGTGCACTCGATCTGACTAAATTAAGTCCATCACAAAAATCTCGTTATTACGAAACCTTTGCTCAAACAGCTGAAAATCGTAAAGACGTGATTGAAGCGGTGAAAGCGCGTATCAAAATGGATGAAAACTTAACAGACATGCAACGTCGTAAAGATAATGTTGATAAAACGTGGTCGTTACTCCGTTCTGCAAATACTGCTGTTATCAATAATGCCTCCGATGAAGGTAGCGTGGCATTAGGCGGTTGGCTTGCCTTAATTAAAGCCTATAATGACAATATTCGTCAGCCGGTACAATTAAGTCAAGCGTTACAAAGCTGGAAATCCGCTTATCCAAATCACGTTGCGTCAACCTTTTTCCCTAAAGAGCTAGAAAGCTTGTTGAATTTCCAACAAACGAATTTAGCTCAAATTGGTTTAGTCTTACCTTTAAGCGGTGATGGCCAAATTTTAGGTACAACGATTCAATCAGGTTTCAATGATGCAAAAGGTGATTCAACCATTCCAGTACAAGTGTTTGACTCATCAACTACCCCGATTAATGACATTCTTGCACAAGCAAAAGCATCGGGTATTAAAGCGTTAGTAGGTCCATTACTTAAACAAAACGTCGATGCCATCATTGCGAATCCAAGTGCTGTGCAAGGCATGGATGTACTAACATTAAATGCCACAGCAAATACACAAGCGATTAACAAAGTATGTTATTACGGTTTATCGCCGGAAGATGAAGCAGAATCTGCGGCGAACAAAATGTGGAAAGACGGTATTCGCAATCCAATCGTTGCAATGCCGCAAAATGATTTAGGACAACGTGTTGGTAATGCTTTCAACGTACGTTGGCAACGTTTAGCGGGTACAGATGCGAATATTCGCTACTATAACTTACCGGCTGATATTACCTACTTCTTCCAAGGTGCGCCGCAAGATACAAGTGCACTTTATGTCATCTCTTCACCAGATGAATTGGCTGAAATTAAAGGTTATTTAGATACCAGCAATCCGAATGTCCGTATCTATGCAAGCTCTCGTTCTAACGCGGCAAGTAATACTCCGGAATACTATGCAAAAATGAATGGCGTTCAATTTAGCGATATTCCATTCTTTAAACAAAGCGATTCTTCACAATATCAAAAAGTGGCAGGATCAACCGGTGGTGAATTCCAATTAATGCGTTTATATGCAATGGGTTCTGATGCATGGTTGCTCATCAATCACTTTAATGAATTACGCCAAGTACCGGGTTACACCTTAAGTGGTTTAACCGGTCAGCTTAGCGCGGATTCAAACTGTGATGTGGACCGCGATATGACATGGTATCAAGTACAAGATGGTAACGTGGTAGCAGTTGCGAACTAATCCATGTTTTCATTAAAACGTCAACAAGGGGCGGGCTTTGAACATCAAGCCCGCCTTTTCTTAGAGGCTAAGGGGCTTAAATTCATCGCGGCGAATCAACATTTCAAATGCGGTGAATTAGATCTCATTATGCAAGACGGGCAAACTATTGTATTTGTTGAAGTTCGTCAACGATCCAGCTCAGCATTCGGCTCCGCCGTTGAAAGCGTGGATTGGCAAAAGCAACAAAAATGGCTAAATGCCGCAAATTTATGGCTTGCCCAACGCAACCTAAGCCTTGAAGATGCGGATTGTCGTTTTGATCTTATCGCCTTTGGAAAAACCGCCAGTGATATCCAATGGATTCCTAATTTTCTCGATTAACCTTTTCCGATTATGTTACAAAAAGTTAAAGATATTTATAGCGAAAGTATTCAGATTCAAATCTCTGCTTCGAGTCTATTATCAGAAAATATTGCAACTGCCACACAAATGGTCATGCAATGTTTGTTAAGTGGTCATAAAGTGATTGCCTGTGGTGTCGCTCGCTCTTATGCGAATGCACAATTCTTAGTGTCAAATTTGCTTAATCGTTACGATTTCGAGCGCCCTAGCCTACCATCTGTACATCTTAGCCTTGAAAGTGCGGTCGGTTCTTCACTGGTTTTTAATCAACCTATTGATCAACTGTATCAGCATCAATTCAACGCTATCGCGAAGCCTGGCGATTTATTGATTGCCTTTGTGCCGCTTGGAACAGAAAAAGCGGTACTGAATACGATTGCGAATGCCGTCAACAAAGAAATTCAGGTCATTGCCTTAACCGGTGCAAACAATGATGCGATTCAAGGTGTGTTAGCTGAAGCGGATTTAGAAATCTCTATTCCCGCGACGAAAGAAGCACGGATTTTGGAAAATCATTTATTTGTTATTAATGCACTGTGTGAGCTTGTTGATAACACGCTTTTCCCAAGAGCTTGACATTAAAGGCTTTTCCAACCAAACTATTTCTAAAATTAATTGACTAACTAGTTAACTCACTCATTTATAAAAAGGAGATTAATAATGAAATTAACCCCATTAAAAAAACTCGCCTTCGTACTTGGTGCATCGATTATGTTACAAGGCTGTGTGGCTGCTGTACTTGGTGGCGCGGCTGCTGGTGCTAAAGTTGCAACGGATCCTCGCACAATGGGGACGCAAGTCGATGATGAAACGTTAGAAATAAAAGTTGAAAATGCATTAGATAAAGATGCACAAATTAAATCAGAAGGTCGTGTACATGCCGTTTCTTATAGTGGTCGTGTATTATTGATTGGTCAAGTGCCGAGTGAAGGCGTGAAAGAAACCGCAACCAGTCTTGCAAAAGGCGTGGACGGCGTGAATGACGTCTATAATGAATTACGTGTGGGCAATAAAATTAACTTTGGTCAAATTACTAAAGACAGCTGGATTACCACACAAATTAAATCGAAACTCTTTGTTGGCGATAATGTAAAAGCAACAGATGTGAAAGTGATCACCGAAAATGGTGAAGTATTCTTACTCGGAAACGTCACTCAATCACAAGGTGACTCAGCGGCAGAAATTGCAAGTAAAGTGTCTGGTGTTCAAAAAGTCGTCAAAGTATTTAAATACTTGAATTAATTAAATTTTTAAACTTTAAAGTGCGGTCAAAAACGAGATGATTTTTGACCGCACTTTTTTCTTTACAAAGATTTACAAAAAAGATCCCGACTAAAAAAACATCACTTCAAAGATAAGTTATTTATTTTAAATGACTTATCTTTTGTCAATAATCTAAGTAAAAAATTTACTGCTTGAATTCAATTTTAAAACACTCTATCTTGTGCAACGTCATTTTCCATAACACTATATCTTGTGTTTTATTCAATTCATTTCTCTAGTAGGTTTATCTTCCATGAACAAAGGATTAATGGTTACGAAGCGCGATGGTACGCTTGAACAAATCAATTTAGACAAAATTCACCGTGTGATTACTTGGGCGGCTGAAGGCTTGGAAAACGTCTCTGTTTCTCAAGTTGAATTGCGTTCTCATATTCAATTTTATGAAGGCATTCGTACATCTGATATTCACGAAACGATTATTAAAGCGGCAGCAGACCTAATCAGCAAAGATACCCCTGATTATCAATACCTTGCTGCACGTCTTGCGGTTTTCCATTTACGCAAAAAAGCGTATGGCCATTTTGATCCGCCTCGTTTATACGATCATGTGAAAAAATTAGTGCGCATGGGCAAATATGATCCTGCCCTTTTAGCCGACTATACTCGTGAAGAATGGGATGAAATGGACGGGTTTATTGATCACTGGCGTGATATGACCTTTTCTTATGCTGCTGTGAAACAATTAGAAGGAAAATACTTAGTTCAAAACCGTGTAACCGGTGAAATCTATGAATCTGCACAATTCCTTTATTTATTAGTTGCAGCGAGCTTATTCTCAAAATATCCACAAGAAACCCGTTTGGATTACATTCGTCGTTTCTACGATGCGACCTCAACCTTTAAGATTTCTTTACCTACTCCTATCATGGCGGGGGTTCGTACACCTACGCGTCAATTCAGTTCTTGCGTATTGATTGAATGTGGTGACAGCTTAGACTCTATCAATGCTACCTCTGCAGCAATCGTAAAATACGTTTCACAACGTGCAGGTATCGGGGTGAATGCAGGTGCAATTCGTGCGTTAGGTAGCCCTATTCGTGGTGGTGAAGCATTCCATACAGGCTGTATTCCATTCTATAAACACTTCCAAAGTGCCGTCAAATCTTGTTCACAAGGTGGCGTACGTGGTGGTGCGGCGACAGTTTACTACCCGATTTGGCACTTAGAAGTTGAAAGCTTATTAGTATTGAAAAATAACCGTGGTGTGGAAGATAACCGTGTTCGTCACATGGACTACGGCGTACAGTTAAACAAATTAATGTATCAACGCTTAATTAAAGGCGCAGACATTACTTTATTCAGTCCTTCAGATGTACATGGACTTTATGAAGCCTTCTTTGCGGATCAAGATAAATTTGAAGAACTTTACGTGAAATACGAACAGGATCCAAATATCCGGAAACGTTCTGTAAAAGCCGTTGAGTTATTCTCTTTATTAATGCAAGAACGTGCATCAACCGGTCGTATTTATATCCAAAACGTGGATCACTGTAATACTCACTCACCGTTTGATCCGCTTGTTGCGCCAGTGCGTCAATCTAACTTATGTTTAGAAATTGCATTGCCAACTAAACCATTACAACATTTCCATGATGAAAATGGTGAAATTGCGCTTTGTACACTTTCTGCGTTCAACTTGGGTAAATTAGATGATTTAGATGAGTTAGAAAATCTTGCCGATCTCGCAGTACGTGCATTAGATGCATTACTGGATTACCAAGACTACCCTGTTCCTGCGGCGAAACGTTCTTCATTAGGTCGTCGTTCACTTGGTATCGGTGTGATTAACTATGCGTATTACTTAGCGAAAAATGGCGTGCGTTATTCAGATGGCTCAGCGAACGATTTAACTCACCGTACGTTTGAAGCAATTCAATACTATCTATTGAAAGCCTCCATGAACTTAGCGAAAGAATTAGGTGCGTGTGAGTACTTCAATGAAACCAATTACGCGAAAGGTATTTTACCAATCGATACCTATAAGAAAGATATCGATAACTTAACGCAAGAACCATTGCATTATGATTGGGAAACGTTACGTCAAGAAATCAAAGAGTTTGGTTTACGTAACTCGACCTTAACCGCATTAATGCCGTCAGAAACCTCTTCACAGATTTCTAACGCAACAAATGGTATCGAACCACCACGTGGTCATGTAAGTATTAAAGCGTCAAAAGATGGTATCTTAAGACAAGTGGTACCGGATTATGAAAACTTAAGTGATAACTACGAGTTGCTTTGGGATATTCCAAGCAATGATGGTTACTTACACTTAGTGGGCATCATGCAAAAATTCGTGGACCAAGCGATCTCTGCAAACACCAACTACGATCCAAAACGTTTTGAAGACGGTAAGGTGCCGATGAAAGTATTGTTAAAAGATCTTTTAACCGCTTACAAATACGGCTTAAAAACCCTCTACTATCAAAACACCCGTGATGGTGCTGAAGACAGCCAAGAAGATTTAGATGACGGCTGTGCTGGTGGGGCGTGTAAGATTTAGGAAGTAAAATGTCGCTACTGCGTGAAATACAAAATTTGGCTTCCTGTTCAAGCAAAGATATTGATCTCTCATCCTTATTGAGGAAATGTAAAATTTTATCTGCTCGTCTGAATCATCATGAATTTAAAGTATGGGTCGAAAAGGAATTAAATGGATATGAAAGCGATGAAGAACTTCCAAGCTATAGAATTATGAAAGTAATGTCCAAAGGGCATTTTTCAGGTGCTTTTGGTAGTGGTCTTAGGAATGCTAATATACCAACCTATATTGTAGATAAGGAATACAGAGAATATATTGAGCATGCTTATTTAACATTAGGTATAGGTGGGCTTGAATCTTTAATTTCTAATTCTCCTGACGGGATCATAAGGCAGGTTTGGGCTCCTGAATTATTATCTATTTGGGGAGAAAAATTTTATGAGGATATGTACTGCATAGAAGCTTGGAAAGTAATTCCTGTTGCCACTATAGAGAACATACTAAATATAGTTAGAAATAAAATCTTAAGTTTTGTATTAGAAATAGAAGCTGAAAATCCTGAGGCTGGAGATGTCAAAATGAATACCAACCCCATAGAACAAGGAAAAATTACTCAAATTTTTAATACTACTATTCATGGCAATGTTCAAAATGTTGCAACAGGAAGTTCTGATTTTACCCAGAATGCCCAATTGAACTCAGAAAATGAGAAAATTTTTGAACAGTTACTTGAAATAATTAAGTCTCACTCAAACGAAATTGATGGTCAAAAATATAGGCATATTCTAGATACAATCAATGAAATGAAAGATACGAAAGGAACTCAATCTTTCTCTGGAAAATATGTTCAATTTATTGAATTAATAAATTCTCACGCTGGAATATATTCTGCTATAGCTCCATTTATACCTGCGTTAACAAAATTTTTAGGAGGTGCATGATGGCATACACTACTTTCTCACAAAACAAAAACGACCAGTTAAAAGAACCGATGTTCTTTGGTCAAAACGTTAACGTTGCTCGTTACGATCAACAAAAATATGAGACGTTTGAAAAGCTCATTGAAAAACAACTTTCTTTCTTCTGGCGTCCGGAAGAAGTAGATGTGTCGCAAGACCGTATCGACTATGCTGCGTTACCTGAGCATGAAAAACACATTTTCATCAGTAACTTAAAATATCAAACCTTATTAGATTCTATTCAAGGCCGCAGCCCGAACGTCGCATTATTACCGTTAGTGTCTATTCCTGAATTAGAAACTTGGATCGAGACTTGGACCTTCTCTGAAACCATCCACTCTCGTTCTTACACACACATTATTCGTAACATTGTGAACGATCCATCTATTGTATTTGATGACATCGTGACGAACGAAGAAATCATCAAACGTGCACGTGACATTTCTTCTTATTACGATGATTTAATCCGTGATAGCCAACTTTACAGCTTGTATGGTGAAGGTACTTACACTGTAGATGGTAAAGAATGTGTGGTGACATTACGTAATCTGAAAAAACAACTTTACCTTTGCTTGATGAGTGTGAACGCACTTGAAGCGATTCGTTTCTACGTATCCTTTGCTTGTTCCTTTGCCTTTGCAGAACGTCAATTAATGGAAGGTAATGCGAAAATCATTAAATTTATCGCGCGTGATGAAGCCTTACACTTAACTGGTACACAGCACATTTTAAACATTATGGCTGCAGGTCAAGACGATCCTGAAATGGCAGAAATTGCAGAAGAATGTAAACAAGAAGCCTATGATTTATTCTTAGCCGCAGCGGAACAAGAAAAAGAATGGGCGGATTACTTGTTCAAAGATGGGTCAATGATTGGCTTGAACAAAGATATTTTGGTGCAATACGTAGAATATATCACCAATATCCGTATGCAAGCCGTTGGTCTTCCATTACCATTTGGTGCACGTTCTAACCCTATTCCATGGATTAACGCATGGCTTGTTTCTGATAATGTACAAGTGGCGCCACAAGAAGTGGAAGTGAGTTCTTACCTTGTTGGTCAAATTGACTCTAAAGTTGATACCAATGATTTCGGTGATTTCGATCTTTAATTAATCAAGCTATACAAAGAGCGGTCAATATTTTCATCGTTTAAAACCTTTGAAAAATTGACCGCTCTTTTTTTTGCATGAATATCAAGACATGGTGATAAACGTTTTGGTTAAAAAAATAGCACAATTTCGCTTTCCTGCATTTATCACCTACACTTTCCCCATAAAACAGATGACTTCATTAAAAAAGGCTTAACAAAAAACCATGCTATGGGTAGAATAGAAGAAACCTGTTTATTTTCAATAAATCACATTCTAATTACAAACTAGCGAGGTAAAGGATATGTCAGAACAAGAAGTGAAAGAATTAGATCTCAATGGCGAAATGCTCGTTCGCCGTGAAAAATTAGCCGCATTACGTAAAAAAGGTAATGCGTTCCCGAATCAATTCCGTCGTGACGCCCTTGCTCAAGATTTACATGATAAGTATGAAACCGAAGATGGCGAAGTATTAAAAGACAAAGCGATTGAAGTGGCCGTTGCTGGTCGTATTATGACTCGTCGCGCAATGGGTAAAGCAACCTTTATTACTTTGCAAGATATGAGTGGCAAAATTCAATTATACGTTGCTCGTGATAACCTTCCAGAAGGCGTTTATGCAGAAGATGTAGGTAGCTGGGATTTAGGCGATATTATTGGGGTGAAAGGCACGCTTTTCAAAACCAAAACCAATGAATTAACCATCAAAACAACGGAAGTACAACTTTTAACAAAAGCACTTCGTCCACTACCAAACAAATTCCATGGTTTAACTGACATGGAAGCGCGTTATCGTCAACGTTACCTAGATTTAATTTCTAATGAAGAATCTCGCCGCACATTTATTATTCGTTCAAAAGTAATTGCCGGTATTCGCGAATTCTTTATTTCTAAAGGTTTCATGGAAGTGGAAACCCCTATGCTACAAGTAATTCCAGGTGGTGCATCTGCTCGTCCATTTATCACTCACCACAACGCATTGGATGTTGATATGTATCTTCGTATCGCACCAGAGCTTTACTTAAAACGTTTAGTGGTTGGTGGTTTTGAACGTGTCTTCGAATTAAACCGTAACTTCCGTAATGAAGGGGTTTCTGTTCGTCACAATCCAGAATTCACCATGCTTGAATACTACCAAGCTTATGCGGATTATCATGATTTAATGGATAACACCGAAGAATTATTACGCAAACTAGCCATTGATATTCTTGGTACCACCATTGTGAAATACGGTGATTTAGAATTTGACTTCGGCAAACCATTTGAACGTATTACATTACATGATGCAACCATTAAATATGGTGCAGATAAAGGTATCGTAAAAGAAGATCTTTATGACTTCGATCGTGCAAAAGCAACCGCTGAGCGTTTAGGTATCGAAGTACAAAAATCTTGGGGTTTAGGCTCTATCGTGAATGCGATCTTTGAAGAAGTGGCTGAGCATCACTTAATTCAACCGACTTTCTTAATGGCACATCCAGCTGAGATTTCTCCGCTTGCACGTCGTAACGATGAAAATCCAGAAGTAACAGATCGTTTTGAATTGTTCATCGGTGGTCGTGAAATTGGTAATGGCTTCTCAGAATTAAACGATGCTGAAGACCAAAATGAACGTTTTGATGCACAAGTTGCAGCGAAAGAAGCGGGTGATGATGAAGCGATGTTTAAAGACGATGACTTCGTTGTTGCACTTGAACACGGCTTACCACCAACAGCAGGTGAAGGTTTAGGTATCGACCGTTTAGCAATGCTTTTCGCTAACGCACCATCTATCCGTGATGTGATCCTCTTCCCTGCAATGCGTCAAAAATAATTAAATTAAAATAACATAAAAGGAAGTCTATCTGCTTCCTTTTTTATTATTTAAAAGTGCGGTCATTTTTAACCGCACTTTCATAAAAAAGAGATAACCGCTTTCACCGTTATCCCTTTTACATTCCAATTGAAATTATTTACCCCAAACTTCTTCCGCGATACTACGGATAAATTCGAGTTTTTTCCATTGTTGTTCTTCTGTCAGAATATTGCCTTCTTCTGTTGAAGCAAAACCACATTGTGGACTTAAGCAAAGTTGATTGATATCCACATATTGCGCCGCTTCTTTAATGCGAGCAATAATTTCATCACGGTTTTCTAACTCGCCCGATTTTGAGGTGATTAATCCTAACACCACTTGTTGATTCTTAATAAAGCGTAAAGGTTTGAAATCGCCTGCACGATCACTGTCATACTCCAAGAAGAAACCATCTACATTACAATGACCAAATAAGGTTTCTGCGATAGGCTCATAACCACCTGCCGAGAACCACGTTGAACGGAAGTTACCACGACAAATATGCATTGTAATCGCTAAATCAGCTGGTTTCGCAGCCACGATTTTGTTTAACATATACACATAATCTTTGGCAATTTGATCTAAATTTAAACCACGTTCAGTATAGGTTTTACGTTTATCTTCCGCACAGAATTCCCCCCAACTTGTATCATCCAACTGTAAGTTACGACAGCCTAATTTATAGAAGATATTCATTGCATCAATATAAGCATCAGCAATATCATCTAATAACAACTGATTGTTATCTTTATAACGTTCAATTGGCTGATAATCTGTGGCACGTACTGTACAAATTAAATGAAGCATAGACGGAGAAGGAATCGTTAATTTGACTTCAGTCTCCCCTGCTATTTTTTGCAATGAGCGGTAATGTTCAACGAAAGGATGGCTCTCTGAAAAACCAATCTTATCCACAATTTTTAATGTTTTCGGGCGTACATTATCGTGTTTAAATTGCACTGAGAATTTCTCCGCATCCACTTCTTTCACACCATCTAATGCAGCTAAGAAATCTAAATGCCAAAAAGTACGACGAAATTCACCATCAGTCACCACATGTAATCCAACATTTTTTTGATGTTCAACCAATTTAGCAATTTCTGCATCTTCAACTTGCGTTAAATCAGCACAAGAAATATCACCACAGCTGCATTGATGACGAGCCTGTTTTAAATTCTCTGGACGTAAAAAACTACCAACAATATCAAAACGATAGGGGGAAGAAGTACGAATAGTAGCATTGGGGAAAAGTTTACTCATTTTGCTTTCCTATATTTAATTAATTCTAAGATAGACTGAGTGTAACAAAATTAACGTCCTCATTAAAGATTTAGACGTCTAGATGGATGTGAATTTTATTGTGATTTATATGAATGGAATTGATATGAAAAGAAAAGTGCGGTCATTTCTAACCGCACTTTAGTTTGAAATAAAAACTAACTTACAAAACTAGATACATAAGAAATTATGGTTTTTCCACTTAATATCGCCATGATAATCACTACAAACCAGCCCGCAAAAGCTAAGCAAATTGGATGTTTATAGCTTCCAACAATATCACTTCGGTAAGCGGCTAGCAGAATTAATGCGAGTGCAATTGGGAGAATTAAACCATTCAATGTTCCCACAAAGACTAATACCGCTGCAGGTTTTCCGACAGTCACCAAAACAACCGTAGAAATCACGATAAAGGCGATAATCCAACGATTACGGTTACGTTCAATAGTTGGACAAAGGCTGGTTAGGAAGGAAACTGAAGTATAAGCCGCACCAATCACTGATGTAATCGAAGCCGCCCAAATCACGACGCCAAATAACACTTGACCGAAATTGCCTGCCACATATTCAAAAGGTGTTTCAGCAGGGTTTTTAGGATTAAGTGGAACACCTTTTACCACGATGCCAAGTACCGCGAGGAATAGCACAATTCGCATAGTTGAGGCGATCAAAATAGCCGATACAGAACTGCGACTCACTTCTGCCATGGCTTTTTCACCTTGAATGCCTGCATCTAATAAACGATGCGCTCCTGCAAAGGTAATATAGCCCCCTACGGTCCCCCCAACTAATGTCACAATAGCAATCGGATCAATTTGTTCTGGAATAAAGGTGCGATATGCCGCCTCAACAACAGGTGGTTCCGTTTTAAACATGACATAAAATGTCAGTGCAATCATGATAAAACCCATTAATTGGGCAAAACGATCCATTAATAATCCCGCTTCTTTATGCAAGAAAATTAAAATGGCAATAATACCGCTAATGATGGCACCCGTTTCTGGCGCAATACCGAACATCGAGTTTAAACCAAGGCCTGCGCCGCCAACATTACCAATGTTAAACGCGAGTCCGCCCATCACAATAAGTGCAGCAAGGAAATATCCTGCGCCTGGGAAAACCGCATTAGAAATATCTTGTGCTCGCTTTCCTGATACCACCACAATTCGCCAAATATTAAGCTGAGCTCCAATATCTAACAAAATCGATAGTAAAATCACAAAGCCAAAACTGGCTAATAAGGTGTTTGTAAAAGTTGCCGTTTGAGTTAAAAAGCCCGGACCGATTGCTGAAGTCGCCATTAAAAATGCCGCCCCCAGCACCGCATTTCGGCGGTGAGTGATTGATGCCATAAAGCACCTCCCTTGTTAAGTTGATGTTGTGTGTTGTGTTTATTCGGCTTATGCCGTTATTGTTATATGATTTTTTTCTAATTCTTCCACAATGCGTGCCGCAAATTGTAGAGAATGTTGATTATCGCCATGTAAACAGATACTTTCTGCTTTTACTGGCACAAGGCTTCCATCAATGGCTTTGACTTGACCTTCTGTTACCATTTGTAACACTTGTTGAATGGCTTCCTCATCAGACTCCACCATTGCATTCGGTTGCGAACGAGGCACTAAACTTCCATCAGGCATATAATGACGATCCGCAAATACTTCTGAAATGGTTTGCAAACCTTCTTCCTCAGCTACACATAACATTAAGCTGCCCGCTAATCCCATTAATTTTAAATTTGGATCAAATTGATGAACAGTTTGAGCAATCAAACGAGCAAGCTTTTCATTTTTTGCAGCCTGGTTATATAAAGCACCGTGAGGCTTAACATAACTAATTTCCGTGCCTTCCCCATCACAAATCGCTTTTAATGCGCCAAGCTGATAACGCAAATGCGCAATTAATTCCTGTTCAGGTAAATCCATTTGAGTACGCCCAAAGTTTTCCCGATCTGGAAAGCCTGGATGAGCACCAATGCGTACCTGATTTTCTTTCGCAAATCTGACCGCACTTTGCATTTCTTTTGCTCCACCAGCATGTAAACCGCAAGCAATATTGGCAGAAGAAAGTAATTTCAATAACGCCTCATCAAAAGGAAAGCCTTCGGCAATATCCGCATTTAAATCAATTTTTTTCATCGACAATTCTCCTAATTTGATCGAGGTATATCTCATTTTTACGACGTAATTTTGCGGCCTGTTCTAAACTAACTGCCTCGAATTGAATGGTTGAACCTAAACGCACCTGTGCTAAAGCCCCAAGATCCGCCTCGATCACATTGGCGATTTTGGGATAACCACCCGTAGTTTGTGCATCAGCCATCAAAATAATTGGTTGACCACTTGGTGGAACTTGTACACTACCAAATTGAATTGCGTGAGACAGCATTTCCAGCGGTTGCTTTAATTCTAATTTTTGCCCTTGAAAACGATAGCCCATGCGATCACTGCTGCTTTGTAACGTCCATTTACCTCGCCACCAATAATATTGAGATTTTTGTTTAAACGCTTGATATTCAGAGGATGGTAACGCATGAATCGTATGCTTAAGTGGAATGGGGGCAATCCCAATTTCACTACGTAAAATAGGATCATTTACCGTTTGTAACTGATCTCCAACTTGTAAACAACGCCCTTCTACACCGCCTATTTGAGCACGAAGATCCGTACTACAAGAATTCAATTCTTGGGGCAAGATAAAACCACCTTGAACACATAAATAGCCATACATACCAATTTTTGCACGTACCATTTTCAGCACTTGCCCCGCTCTCGCCTGATAACGCCAATAGGCAAAAATCGGTTTGTCATCTAAGGTCATTTCATAAAATGCCCCCGTCACACAAAAATTCATATCTTGCTGAAATTGTAATGTAAGACCACCTAAAGGCACTTCGATTGCTGGAGCTCCCTCTGGATTTCCCAGTAGAATATTGCCTGCACGTAACGCCAATTTATCCATTGCTCCAGAGTGACTAATGCCAAATCGACGTAAACCAAAACGACCTAAATCCTGCATTGTGGCGCGGGATTGCACATCAATAACATGAATCATAATTCAATGCCCTCCACCACAAACTTCACTGTATCACCAGCTTGTAATAAAGTGGGTTGTGCTTGATTTTTGTCAAAAAGCGCTTGTTTGGTATGGCCGATTAATTGCCATCCACCTGGAGAGGAAAAGGGATAAATACCGGTTTGAGCTCCACCAATACCCACAGAACCTGCAGGGACAACTGTTCTTGGTGTGGCACGACGAGGCGTGTGTAAGCATTCGGGCAAACCGCCCAAATAAGGAAAACCAGGTTGGAAACCAATCATATATACGGTATAGATAGGATCACTGTGCATTTGAACGATCTTTTCAGGCGTCGTGTTATGTAATTTGGCGACCTCAGATAAATCTTGGCCTCGTTCACCGCCATAAATCACCGGAATTTCGATATGACGACCTTGAAAAGTGGATACTTTCAATTCTCCCCAACGTTGTTCCAAGCGCTGAATAAGCGGCTCAAAATCTACGTAAAAATCAGTGAAGACCGTGAGATTATTCATTCCCACGACAACTTCTACAATATCTTTCTCAGACTGTAGTTGGTTGGCAAACGCCCAGAGTTGGCGTTGTTGTTGAAGTGAAGCTGGTGGCGGTAAAGAGCAAACCACCGCCGACTCGCTGATCGGGGTTATATTCATAAGGTACCCTTTATTCTGATGTTGTGTTATTTGTTATTTTTTTGTTACACCTCTCTTTTAAAGGATATTTATAGGTTTTGTCAAGGTTTTGTATCAAAAATAAAATGTGACAAAGATCTCATTCTTCACATTTTGATCTCAATCAAAAGTGCCAAATAACATATAATAAAAGGGTCTATTATTTATTTAACAATTATAAAAAAGGAATAAACATGAAAACATTGAGTGAATTTATTGTTGAACGCCAAGCGGAGTACCCAAATGCAAAAGGGGAACTTAGTGGTATTTTGTCTTCTATTCGTTTATTAGCAAAAATCATTCATCGTGATATCAACAAAGCAGGTTTAACCAATATTCTTGGTCAGTCTGGTGTCGAAAACGTGCAGGGTGAAAGCCAAATGAAATTGGACTTGTTCGCCCATAACACCATGAATGCAGCCCTTATGTCACGTGAAGAAGTGGCAGGTTTTGCTTCAGAGGAAGAAGAAAGTTTTATCGCTTTTGATACTGAACGCGCTCGTAATGCAAAATATATTATTTTGACCGACCCACTTGATGGTTCATCCAATATCGATGTGAATGTTTCGGTTGGGACGATTTTCTCTATTTACCGTCGCGTTTCACCGATTGGCTCACCTGTTACCTTAGAAGACTTTATGCAACCGGGTAATAAACAAGTCGCAGCGGGTTACATCGTGTATGGTTCTTCCACTATGTTGGTTTATACCACTGGTCATGGTGTAAATGGTTTCACTTATGATCCATCTATCGGTACATTCTGTCTTTCTCATGAAAATATGCAAATGCCAAAAGACGGTAAAATCTACTCCATCAACGAAGGACAATATCTTAAATTCCCACAAGGGGTAAAAAAATACATTAAATACTGCCAAGAGGAAGATAAAGCAACTAACCGACCTTATGCGTCACGTTATATTGGTTCATTAGTGGCAGACTTCCACCGTAACTTATTAAAAGGTGGTATCTATATTTACCCAAGTGCAACTAACTATCCAAATGGTAAGCTTCGTTTGCTTTATGAAGGCAATCCAATGGCATTCTTAGCAGAACAAGCGGGGGGGATTGCCTCTGATGGTTACAATCGAATTTTAGATATTCAACCAACTGAACTTCACCAACGTGTACCACTTTTCATCGGTTCCGCAGAAATGGTGAAAAAAGCAGAAGAAATGATGAGAGAATTTAAAGAAGATTAAATTCCTAAAGTACGGTCAATTTTGGCCGCACTTTTTTAGCGAACAAAAAGGCGAACCTTCTCAGCTCGCCTTTTTCGTTTATTGTATCAATTAGTCTCGTTTTCTTGCGAGTAACCACCAAATAATCGCCATAAACAAGAGACTTGGCATCAGTGCACCTAAAAAAGCTGGTGCATTAAATACCACACTCATTTGTCCAAAAATTTCATTGACGACATAGAACAAGAAACCAAAACAAATCCCCGTGACGATTCTCGCTCCTGCAGTGACACTACGTAATGAACCAAAGATGAAAGATAACGCAAGCATCATCATCACACCTACAGAAAGGGGCTGAAAAATCTTACGCCAATAGGTTAATTCAAAACGGCGAGAATCCTGTCCTGTTTGTTTTAAGAAAGCAATATATTCATACAAACCGGAAATAGATAATGACGTTGGACGTAATGAAACTGCGCCTAATTTATCTGGCGTTAAGCTTGTTGCCCAATCTTCTGTTAAACGGTTTGTCGTGGTAATTTGCTCTTTTGATACCGCTGAATTATTCACTTGACGTAACTGCCATTGATTATTTTCAGCAGAATATTGTGCTTGATTCGCATGCTTCAAATGAGTGAGATTACGTTGGTCATCAAAGGTATAAATATAAATATCTTCTAATTGTGCATCATCGGTAATACGACGAACATACACGAAATTATTACCGTCTTTAGCCCATACACCATTTTTCACCGAAAGCATTGAGCCACCAGAAAGTGCACGAGTACGCATATCACGGGCAAACTGTTCAGTTTGTGGAATTCCCCACTCACCAATAATCATGGTAAAAAGTACCAGTGGAAGTGCCGTTTTCATGACGGCTAATCCAATTTTAAAGCGAGAAAAACCTGCGGATTGCATCACCACTAATTCACTTCGGCTGGCTAAATTACCTAACGCAATTAAGGCACCTAACAAGGCCGCCATTGGGAAAAAGGTTTCTACATCTTTTGGCATCGTTAAACCTGTATAAGCCACAGCTTGCCAAATATCATAAGTTCCTTTCCCGACGCTACGGAATTGCTCTACGAATTTAATGATGGCCGAAAGACCAACGAGCGTAAATAGCGTGGCAAAAATTGCCCCTAAAATGCTTTTACCAATATAACGATCAAGAGTATTCATCAACATTGTTATTATCCTTTTCTGAATACACGACGGAATTTATGCATAGCAGTGCTATCCCAGCTGTTCAGCACTATTCCTAAAATTAAAAAGGCGATATTTACTAACGGCATTAACAAACCTGCATCAAGCTTACCTGCACCACCCGCAGATTTAAACGAGCTTTGTAATAAGAAGTAAATTAAATAAAGCAATAATGCCGGTAAGATTTTCGCAAAACGACCTTGGCGAGGATTCACTTTACTCATTGGTACAGCAATAAGCGCCATTAAAGGCACGGCTAAAATCAAGGTTATTCGCCAATGTAATTCTGCCTTGGCTGCGGAGCTTTTATCTTTTAATAATTGTTCAAAAGATAATTCAGCCGCTTCATCACTTTCTGTATTTGTCTCTTGATGGCCTAAATACGCTTGATAATCATCAAAATGCGTAATACGGAAATCAGGCAGTACCGAAGTCCCTTCGACACGCAAGGTATTTTGTAAATTCAGCACTTGGTCGCCATTTGGTAAAGCTTTCAACTCACCTTTTTCAGCTGTTACCACTGATGGCTTTGTTTGGCCTTTGGCTTTCATTTGGAAAAGATAAACATCATTGATTTGATTACCATTGATCTTATCAATGAATAAAACAAAATTATTATTACTCGTGGACATAAATTGCCCTGAAGTCAACGCGCCCATGGTAGGATTTGCTTTGGCATCTTCAACAATGGCTGCTTGTTTTTGAATCGCCCATGGGGAAAGCCACAAAGCGTTGTAAGCTGCCAAGCCAGCTGTGAGTAAAGAAAGAATTAACGCCACGCGAACAAGAATACGTTGTCCCACGCCACAAGCACGCATTACCGTAATTTCACTTTCTGCGTAGAGACGACCGAAAGTCAGCAAAATAGCGATAAACAAACATAATGGCAACATTAATTGCGCCATGGTCGGCATCCCTAATCCAAGTAAAGAGAACACAAGATCGGCGGGAACCTTACCATTTGCTGCTGAACCAAGTACGCGCACAAGTTGTTGGCTGAAGAAAATTAAAAGCAAAATAAACAAAATTGCAATCTGGCTTTTAAAGACTTCCTTTGTTAAATATCGGGTTAATATCATTCTTTTTTTCTAACTAAAAAACACGGGAAACTGGCTAATTTAGATGGCGTATGATACCTTATTTTCACTGATTTAAATAGCAAATTAGCAACATAAGGAAATAACATGAAATATCAAGCAAACTCAACCGCACTTTATCAATCAACCGATTGCCTTATCATCGGCATTTATGAGAACAACGAATTTACAAAAAGTTTCAATGAAATCGACCAAATCACAAAAGGCTACCTCAGTCAGTTAGCCCAAAGCCAGGATCTTTCAGGCAAAATTGGCCAAGCGACTCTGCTTCATTCGTTACCGAATCTGGCAGCTAAACGTGTGTTAGTTGTAGGTTGTGGTAAAAAAGATGAAACGACGGAACGCCAATTTAAACAAATCATCCAACGTGTTACCCAAACATTAAAAGAATTAACTATTCAACAAGCAGTAAATAATTTAACGGATGTGGAAATTAAAGATCGCGATCTCTTCTGGAATGTGCGTTTTACCGTTGAAACCATCGAACATAGCCTTTATCAATTTGATGAATTTAAGAGCAAAAAAGCGGATGCTATCGCACTTCAAGAAATCGTTTTTAATACCGATGATTCACAAGCTCAGCAAGCTATTGCAGAAGCGCAAGCCATTGCAAATGGTGTAAAAGCTGCGCGTAATATCGCAAATATGCCGCCCAATATTTGTACCCCGGCTTATTTAGCAGAACAAGCTAAAAAATTAGCTGAAACATCAACCGCACTTTCCCTCGATGTGATTGATGAAGAAGACATGACAAAACTTGGCATGAATGCGTATTTAGCCGTATCTCGCGGTTCACAAAATCCAGCTTATATGTCTATTTTACATTTTAATAATGCGCCTGATAAAAACGCAAAACCAATCGTGTTAGTGGGTAAAGGTTTAACTTTTGATGCGGGCGGTATTTCTTTAAAACCTGCCGCAGATATGGATGAAATGAAATACGATATGTGTGGTGCTGCTTCTGTCTTCGGTACAATGAAAGCCATTGCAGAATTAAATCTTCCACTCAATGTTATCGGCGTATTAGCGGGTTGTGAAAACTTGCCTGATGGAAATGCTTATCGCCCTGGTGATATTCTCACCACGATGAACGGTTTAACCGTAGAAGTATTAAATACCGATGCAGAAGGACGTTTAGTACTTTGTGATGCGCTCACCTATGTAGAACGTTTTGAACCGCAATATGTGATTGATATTGCGACCCTAACAGGTGCTTGCGTAGTTGCCTTAGGTCAACATAACAGCGGCTTAGTTTCAACTGATGATGTCTTAGCTGAACAGTTATTACAAGCAGCACACCAAACCACCGATAAAGCATGGCGTTTACCATTAAGTGAAGAATATCAAGAGCAATTAAAATCACCATTTGCCGATTTAGCTAATATTGGCGGTCGTTGGGGCGGTGCAATTACTGCGGGCGCATTCCTCTCTAACTTTACGAAAAAATATACTTGGGCGCATTTAGATATTGCGGGGACAGCTTGGCTTCAAGGTGCAAATAAAGGTGCAACGGGTCGTCCGGTGTCTTTATTAACGCAATTCTTAATTAACCAAACTAAATAATTAATGCCTAGGGCTAACGTAACGTTAGCCCTAAAATTTCCCAAAAACCTGACCGCACTTTATTCTAATTCGAATTCCATCAGTAATGGATTATGATCTGATGAAGTGACCACTTCTGATGTTGCACTGACCACCTTTACGCCTCGCGTAAAAATATAATCCAGTGGATAACCTAAGAATCGCACTCGCTCATCTTGAGAAAGCACCACAGAATTCAATCCATATTTTTGTATCAGATTATTCACTAAATTCAAGCGATCTTCATTCCATGCATTAAAGTCCCCCGCCATGATGATGGGACCTTGATGATTTTCAACAAAGGAAAAAAGCTGTTCTAACTGTGCTTGATAAGCGGAAATCCCCCATTCGAAATTGATTAAATGCACATTGATAAGCAGCAAGCTATTGCCTTTTTCTAATGGCAAATTCATTACACTTGCCACTTTAGGAATTTGAATTATTGGTTCTGCTACACCACCACCGCAATACCATTCGGGTTGTGTTTGGGTGAATGTCTTGACACCTGATAAGAGCTCATTAAAAGAAAAAGAGGACACAAAAAGTGCGGTCGAAAATGTACTTAAATTTTGATATTGTGTCGCCTCTTGCAATAACACAAAATCAGCCCGTTTAGAGAGTCGTTCTAAATCCTCTTGCCATCCTGTGTCTTGTCCCTTATGCACATTCCAAGTTATCAAATGAAAACGAGAAGCGGTTAATTTAGGCACTAAATCATTAGCCTTGTCACATTGCATATTTAACTTGTTTTCAAAAGGAATATAACTTGTTTTTTGTGACGTATTTAATTGAATTAATGTACGATCAAAAATTGTTAAATTCGTAAAAAAATATCCAGCACCTAAAATGGCTAATACTAAGCCAATCTTTAAAAATCGGTTAATTTGCTTCATCCTCTCCCCTTCTCATCTATCCTCTACGCACGAATAATAACATCTCATCAAAGCAATGCAACTTCCACCTAAATACTTATCAACATCTACCTACAACATGGTAAGTTTAAATTTTCTCTTTGATTTAAATCATACTTTGTTAAAAAAACCTTTGCATTTTTCTCTTGTTATCTTAGTATTTTACTCAACTTCTAACTCTACCATTAATAAGGAGATTCATTATGTCTTTTGGAGATAAAAAATTAAGTGAAATCGCTGTCAGCGTACCCGGCTCAACTTCCCTACTTCGTAAATACGATTTGGATTTCTGCTGTGGAGGTTCTGATACGCTTGCAAACGCCGCTGCAGAAAAAGGATTAAATTTAGCCGAAATTGAAACCCGTTTAACCGAGCTTCAAAACAGCAAAGCAGAAAACCCAGAGGAATATTGGGTTAATGCAACTTATCCTGAAATTATCGATCATATTTTAGTTCGCTACCATCAACGTCACCGTGAACAACTTCAAGAATTAATCGTCTTAGCGGATCGTGTAGAAAGTGTTCATGGCGATCGTGAAGATTGTCCAATGGGTGTGGCAGCTGAATTACGCAATGTCTATGAAGATTTAAGCAATCATATGATGAAAGAAGAGCATGTCCTTTTCCCGATGATCAAAGCTGGCAACTATATGATGGCACAAATGCCAATTCGTATGATGGAAATGGAACATGCAGAACACGGCGAACATTTAGATGTATTGAAATCATTAACAAATAATATGACGCCTCCAGCAGATGCTTGTAATACATGGCGTGCACTTTATAGTGGCATCCAAGAATTTGCAGATGATTTAATGATGCATATTCATCGTGAAAATAATATTTTATTCCCACGTGTGATTGCTGAAAATCACTAAGCAAAAATCATATAAAGAAAAAGGGCGAAATGATTCGCCCTTTAAAATTAGCCTAAAACTGACCGCACTTTATTTCTCTTCACTACCTTTATATAAACGGTTTTTATACAAATAGCTGCCAAGTAAAGCATGAGCCAAGGCTTCTTTTTTCATTTCTTCCGGCACTTCTTTTTCAGTTAATGTGTCTTTTTCCTTATCGTAAACATAGCCTTTTGCTTTGCTATTTGGTGTTTGGATAACGACATCATGATTACCTTTCATTAACGCTTGAGTTTGATCGAATTGCATAAAGGCGCGATCCGGATTAACGTTTTGCGTTAAATCAAAGCCAATCATCGGATAATTACCACTTACGCCTGCAATAGAAAGTAATGTCGTCGGCATATCAATTTGACTCACTAAACGACTGTCTCGGCGTGGCTCTACATGATCCCCTAAAATTAACGCTGGAATATGGAAATGCTTAATTGGTACTAAGCTTGCGCCCGCTGCACGGGAATCATGGTCTGCAATCACCAAGAACACGGTATCTTTCCAATAATTAGATTGTTTCGCTAACTTGAAGAAGTGACCTATCGCGTAATCAGCATACTTCGCACTGTTATTACGTGTGGCTTTTGGTTGTTCATAAAGTTCGATTTTGCCATCGGGAAACTCGAAAGGATCGTGATTACTCGAACTAAACACGAGGCTAAAGAATGGTTTTCCTTCATTCTGTAATTGGGTAAAGGTTTCGTTCGCTTTATCAAATAAATCCTCATCACTCACGCCCCAAGTTGCGGTAAATTTCGGATTTTGATAATCCTTTTGATCGATAATAGTTTGGAAGCCGTTGCCATAGAAAAAACTTGCCATGTTATCAAAGTGTTTTTCACCACCATAAATGAAGGAAGTGTTATAACCTTGTTTAGCAAGTAAATCTGCAATGGTAAAGAAACCACTTTGACTGTTATTTAATTTCACCACTGCACGTGCTGGAGTGGGTGTGAAACCTGCAGTTGTAGCTTCAATGCCTCGCACAGAACGCGTTCCCGTAGCATAAAGATTTTCAAATAACCAGCCTTCTTTGGCTAATTTATCAAATTCCGGTGAAAGTGGTTTTCCGCCTAACGTACCCACAAATTGCGCACCAAAACTTTCTTCCAAAATAATGACGATATTTTTCGGTTTACCTTGGTAAGTGGCTTGGTTTTTCGTTAATGTTGGAATCTTCTCTGAAATATAATCACTTTCAGGACGGCCACGGCTTGCTTTGACAATACGCAACATTTCATCGGTATCCATTTTGCCATAGGCTTCAGAAGAAGCCCCTTCGTCTTTAAATTGTTGTGCAGCATAAAGAACGGAGTAACCTGAATTCAACACAAGCGAATTGACTAAACCATCGGAAGAGAAAGCCACCATCGCAGGGTTAACACCACGGTGCTGAAAACTCGAACGCGCCCCTAAAAAGGCAACTGCAACAACAAGCAATGCGACAACAGGACGTAATTTCCAGCTCATTGGGCGTAAATTTTTCACCGCATAATCAGACAGTTTCCAATAACAAAAGAATGCAACAATGGTAAAAATAAGGCTAAAAATGACCGCAGTTAAATGGCCTTCCATCAACATTGAAAAGACTTCTTTCGGATAAATTAGATATTCGATAAAAAGACGGTTTGGACGGAAATCATAGGTTTCGATAAATGCCGGTGTAGCCAATTCCATAAACAGAATAAACACACTACCTAGGGTGAGCCAAATGCGTAAAATCATTTTCCAAATACGGCTATGATGAAATAACACCGTAAATAATGCTGGCACACCAAATAGATAACACAAAGCCACGATGTCCATACGCAAGCCTTGTAAGAATAATTGTCCCCAGCCCGCTACCGCAGAGACACGGTCTGCCTGCCAAATCGCAAGCCCAAGACGAGACAAGGTGAAAATGATCAGATTAATGATGACGAAGAGAAAAATTGGATATAAAGGAGAACGTGTTTGTTTCATTTTGACACTCATAAGTCCTGAAGGTATCGCTACCCTTTGATTAATTTAAAGCACGTGAATGTGCCATTCCTTCCATAGACAGATAAAAAAACACAAAGTGCGGTTAAAAATATCATCATTTTTGACCGCACTTTGGAAGAGAAAGATTAAGCTGCAACTAATGCTTTCAATTGTTTTTCATAAGCTGCCCAATCGGTAATTGGACGTGTTGCTACACCTGTTTCCATCGCTTTTTTCGCTACCGCAGAAGAGACAGTAAACAATAAGCGTGGATCAAATGGTGTTGGAATCACATAATCAGGTCCAAAAGATAACGCACCATAATTAGCAATAATTTCTAATGGAACCGGTTCTTTCGCAAGACTTGCAATTGCATGAGAAGCCGCTAATTTCATTTCCTCATTAATCGCTGTTGCCCCCACATCTAAAGCACCACGGAATAAGAATGGGAAACAAAGCACATTATTTACTTGGTTTGGATAGTCGGAACGACCAGTACAAACAATCGCATCTGGACGCACTGCTTTCGCTTCATCTGGGTTAATTTCGGGTACAGGGTTAGCTAATGCAAGAATCAATGGATTCTCCGCCATGGTTTTCACCATTTCAGGTTTTAATGCACCTGCTTTAGAGCAACCTAAGAACACATCGGCTCCCTTAACAGCATCCGCTAATGTGCGCCAACCATTATCTTCAATGGCGTAGAATTGTTTGGTTTCATCCATGTTATCGCCACGGCCTTTGAAAATTACACCTTTAGAGTCACACATGGTGATATTTTCTTTTTTGAAACCTAATGCACGAAGCAAGTTAGTACAAGCAATAGCAGAAGCACCTGCACCATTTACTACTAAGCGGACATCAGCAATGTTTTTACCAATAATTTCTAAACCATTTAATGCCGCTGCACCGACGATAATGGCAGTACCATGTTGGTCATCATGGAATACCGGAATGCCCATTCGTTCACGCAATGCTTTTTCAATGTGGAAACATTCTGGTGCTTTGATATCTTCAAGGTTAATGCCACCAAAAGTAGGTTCTAATGAAGCAATAATATCGATTAATTTATCTGGATCATGTTCATTGATTTCAATATCGAATACATTGATTCCGGCAAATTTTTTGAACAATACACCTTTCCCTTCCATAACAGGTTTTGAGGCAAGTGCACCAATATTTCCTAAACCTAATACAGCAGTACCATTTGAAATCACGGCCACTAAATTAGCACGAGCAGTATAACGGCTTGCAGCAGAAGGATCTTTTTCAATTTCGAGACAAGGCTCTGCAACACCTGGAGAATAAGCAAGGGCTAAATCATGTTGGGTTTCTAGCGATTTGGTTGGGGTAACGGCAATTTTCCCCGGAATTGGGAATTCATGAAAATCTAATGCGGCTTGGCGTAATTGTTCGCTCATATAAAATACTCCATTTTCACTTAGGTTAAATAAAATTTGCGCCATTATACTCTCTTTTTAAGAGAATTTTGTGACATACCGCAAAAATTTTACAAATTTATTACAAAATATGAGTGAAATCGACCGCACTTTTTGTCTTTTCTTCACATTTAGAGCCAAAAACGTTACTATGTCGCAAAAAAACATGCAGGATGTAAATAATGAGTTTGTTTTCTAAATTTAGAAGTGCCATCAATAAATTACAACGGAAAGCGATTAACAAAACCTTCCAACAACGGTTAACCAACCAAGGCATGTCAGTAATTTCGGCAAACTGTGTCGGTGCATTTATTTTGCACGACCTCAATCAGCCTTTTAATTCTCCGTTTGTTAACCTTTATTTAGACCCAAGCGATTTTGTTCGCTATCTACAGAACATCGCATTCTATCAAGCACAACCACTTCAATTTATACAAACAGAAAAACCATATCCCGTTGGTCTATTAGGTGATCTTAAAGTGCACTTTATGCACTACCACTCTGAACAAGAAGCTCAGGAAAAATGGGAAGCTCGCTCACAGCGTTTAAACCTCGATAACTTGTTTATTATGATGACCGATAAAGATGGTGGAAAAGGTGCAAAATATGAAGACTTGCAAGCCTTTGATAACTTGCCTTATCCAAACAAAGTCGTCTTTACCCACAAGCCATATCCTGAATTAAAATCCGCTTTCTACATTAAAGGCTTTGAAAATGAAGGCGAAGTAGGCGATTTATTTACTTTTTCTGGTTGGAATGGTGAGAAATATTACGATCAGTTTGATTACGTCAGCTGGTTCAATCAAAAATAAGAGTTTACGATGCGACTAGATAAATTTATTGCCGAGAATACAGGTTTAACCCGTTCACAAGCCACCAAGGCCATTCGCCAAAGTGCGGTCAAAATTAATGGTGAAATTGTGAAAAATGGGGCGACCAAAGTTAGCCAAGAAGATGAAATTTATTTTGAAGATGAATTATTGCCTTGGGTAGAAGAAGGCCAATATTTTATGTTGCATAAGCCACAGGGCTACGTTTGCTCGCACGATGATGGTGACTACCCAACTATTTATCAATTCTTTGAACCGCCTCTTTCTGGCAAGTTACACAGTGCAGGACGATTAGATGTGGATACCACTGGCCTCGTGCTATTAACGGATGATGGTCAATGGTCACATCGTATTACTTCACCAAAACATCAATGCGAAAAAACCTATTTAGTCACTTTAGCCGATCCGGTTGAAAACCATTATGCTTCAGCCTGTGAAGAAGGCATTCTGCTACGTGGTGAAAAAGAACCCACTAAACCAGCAAAATTAGAAGTATTAGACGATTACAACGTCAATCTGACTATCTCTGAAGGGCGCTATCACCAAGTGAAACGAATGTTTGCTGCGCTGGGTAATAAAGTCGTGGCACTACATCGTTGGAGAATCGGTAACGTTGAATTAGATGAAAGCTTAGAAGAAGGCGAATTTCGTCCACTTACTCAGGAAGAAATCGACAATTTAGTGAAATAATATGAGCCAAAATATTAAACCTACCTTTATTTTTATCGCCACGCTCGGCATCCTCTCGATGCTACCGCCTTTGGGCGTGGATATGTATATTCCGTCCTTTTTAAATATCGCTGAAGACTTAAATATCAACTCCGAGCAAGTTCAGCATACACTGACATTCTTTGCTTACGGCATGGCTGCAGGACAATTATTCTGGGGACCATTTGGTGACAGTTTTGGTCGTAAACCGATTATTTTATTAGGTGTCATTATTGGTGCCATTACAGCCATTATTTTAACCGGTATTCACGCTATAGGCAGTTTCACTGCACTGCGTTTCATTCAAGGTTTCTTTGGTGCTGCGCCTGTGGTGCTTTCAGGGGCGTTATTACGAGATTTATTTAGCAAGGATCAACTCTCTCGAGTCATGTCCACCATCACACTTGTCTTTATGATTGCACCGCTTGTTGCCCCCGTGATTGGCGGATATATTGTGAAATTTTTCCATTGGCACATGATTTTTTATGTGATTGGTGCGATGGGATTTCTTGCCGCATTACTCGTTTTTTTCATTATTCCTGAAACCCATAAACATGAAAATCGAATTCCACTGCGTCTTAATATTATTGCCCGTAACTTCATGATGCTTTCAAAACAAAAAGAAGTGTTAGGTTACATGGCGGCCGCCTCTTTTGGATTTGGCGGTTTATTTGCTTTCGTCACTGCAGGCTCTATTGTCTATATCGGTATTTATGGTATTCCAGTCGATCAATTCGGCTATTTCTTTATGATGAATATCGCGATTATGACAGCCGCATCCTATTTAAATGGGAAGTTTGTGCTGAGATTAGGTGCTGAAACCATGTTACGAATTGGTATTGCGGTACAATTCATATCAGGAATTTGGTTATTTTTAACCGCACTTTTTGATTTCGGTTTTTGGCCAATGGCAATTGGTGTGGCCTTTTTTGTAGGACAAAATCCATTAATATCCTCAAATGCCACAGCCTCTATTCTTGAAAAATTCCCAACGATGGCAGGCACTGCCAATTCATTAATGGGAAGTGTCCGTTTTGGTGTTGGCGCAGTGATGGGTTCCTTAGTCGCAAGCTTTAAAATGGAAACTGCGGCACCAATGCTCTATACGATGACGGCTTGTGTAGTCATTTCAGCCCTTTCTTATTACTTCCTGACTTATCGAAATGAACGATAAAGTGCGGTCAATTTTCGAGTCAATTTAAAATAATAAAGGCGGGATGTCCCGCCTTTTTTATGTCTATCAAGATTTATTTCCAAATTCGATGCTCTAATACTCGTTTTTTAATTTCAGGATAGAGGTCAATTTTAAATTCAGGCTCTTTTCCTGCTTTTAATTGACGTTGATAGTCTTTCATTAACTTCCACACAATCGGGGAAAGTAAAACAATCGCGACTAAGTTGATAATAGCCATCACTGCCATCACGGTATCTGCAAAATTCCATACCACATTGCCCGATTTTACTGAGCCAAAATAAACAAAGAATAAGACAGCCAAACGGAACGACCACACAAACCACGGTTTATTTTTTATAAAACGAATATTACTTTCCGCATAAGCATAGTTACCGATAATAGAGGAATAAGCAAAAAGCAATAAAATGAAAGCCAAGAAATGCACACCAAAGTCGCCAACATGATATCGCAATGCGTTTTGCGTTAAGGAAATACTTTTCAGTGTTTCGCTGCCATAGTTATCAGAAAGCAGGATAATCACCGCCGTACAAGTACAGACGATCATGGTATCTACAAACACACCAAGCATTTGCACTAAGCCTTGACTAACTGGATGTTTTACGTGAGCGGCAGCCGCTGCATTTGGTGCAGAGCCCATCCCCGCTTCATTAGAGAATAATCCACGTTTAATCCCCATCATCATGGCTTTGGAGACTAAAGCACCAAACATACCACCTGCGGCTGATTGGAAAGTAAAAGCACTTTTATAAATATTAGCTATTACCGTCGGAATCATATCAATATGCATACCTAAGATAATTACCGCCATGATTAAATAAAAGAGTGCCATCATCGGTACTACGCTACTAGAAATGGTCGCAATACGTTTTACGCCACCGAAAATAATTGCAGCAGTTAATACCACTAAAACAAGACCAACATATTCACCTTGCCAATTCCAAGCATTTTTGGTTGCTTCCACAATTGAGTTTGCTTGTACTGAATTAAATGCAAAACCAAAGGTAAAAATCAATGATAGGGCAAACGCTACTGCTAGCCAACGAGATTTTAAACCTTGTGTAATATAGTAGGCTGGGCCACCACGGAAAGAGCCATCTTTATCTTGAATTTTGAATACCTGTGCTAAAGTCGATTCTGCAAAAGCACTCGACATCCCAATAAATGCCGTTAGCCACATCCAGAATACTGCCCCTTCGCCACCAAGTGCAATGGCTGTTGCCACACCACTGATATTACCTACGCCAACTCGACTGGCGAGCCCGGTTGCAAACGCTTGGAATGGCGTTAAAGAATTTCCCTCTGCTGCACGTCCAAACCACATTTCACGTATACTTGTAGGGAAAAGACGTAACTGCACTAACCCTGTAGTAATGGTAAAAAATAGACCTACACCTAATAAAATAACAATGGTGATATTCCATAATGGCTCATCAAAATGTTCGATAACCCATGTTAATCCCTGTTCAATCCAGTTCCCAAATTCTGTCAGCATAAAAACCTCACTTAAAAAATCCATATTCTGATTGTAAATAGACAAAAGAAAAAATCCAGTTTTCTTAAAGAAAAACTGGATTCTTATCCTATAAGATAAAATTTATTCAAATTTTCACTGTATTTTTAGATTAAATCTATTCACAGTTTAAAAATAATGCTGCAGCTCCACGAACACCACCGGAATCACCATGTTTTGCTTTTTTAATTGGTGGCACTTTCGCACTACGCATTAAATGAGCGGGTAATGCTTTTGGTAAGGCTTCATAAAGATAATCAAAATTCGATAACCCTCCACCAAGCACAATCATATGCGGATCAAATGCCGTGATAATATTGCCAATAGAAATCGCCGCTAATTCAACAAAAATACGAACAAAATCAACCGCACTTTCCTCTTTCGCATAAAAGCGATCGATAATCTCTTTGGCTGATAACTCTTCCCCTTTTAAATCACGGTACAACATTTCAAAGCCGCGACCAGAAATATACGTATCTAAACAAGCCTGATTGCCACAACCACATTGGTAAATTGGCGCTTTATCCCAGCCTAATAATTTTAAGGCATGATAATTTAATTGAAGGTGGCCTAACTCCCCTGCCATCCCGACTTGTCCTGAGTGAATTTTGCCATTAATTACAAAACCACCACCAAAGCCTGTCCCCAAAATAAGCCCTAATACAGAAGGATATTGAGTATTTTCCTCATCACAAGCTTCAGAGAGAGCAAAACAATTTGCATCATTTTCTGCTCGCACCTCACGATCTAAAACGCGTTCAAGATCGGCTAAAATCGGCTTATTATCTGCAACACGAATATTCGTCACTTCAGCAAGCCCGGTTGTTAAATTAACAAATCCTGGCAAGCCTAAACCTACTGTGCCTTTTTCACCAAAGTGGGCATCTGCACGTTCTACTAGCGTTTTGATCGCCTGTAACCAATCTTGATAATCTGTTTGTGGCGTTGGCACGCGCTCGGTATAAAGCTTTTCTAATTTTGCATTAAAAGCAGCTAATTCAATCTTTGTGCCACCGATATCAATACCGTAATACATATTGTCTCCTCAAAGAGCGGTCAAAATTGTTGGAACATATAGGCTGTATTCTCCTTGAAATCAAAATAAAAATCCATGATAAAAATCATATTTTCTACAAGCAATAAAAAAGACCGGCTTTATTACTAAAACCGGTCTTTGATGCTATTTATTGTTAAATAAGCCTTTCTTCTGTAAGAAACCAAAAATAATTAAATGAACAATCCATGCCGAAATTATCGCCACAAATAAATCGATAGGATAATGCATTCCAAGGCGCACACGACTAATCAACATTAATACGCCCCAAATTGTCATGGCGCCAATAAGCAATTCCGCTTTAAAAGAACGTTTCCCTAATAATTGGCTAAACCCGACGGCTAACATAAGCCAAGTGGCTGCAAAAATAGAATGTCCTGATGGGAAAGAATAACCCGTTTCATCTTCATAATGGGCTTTTAACCAGGCTGGTGTATCCGCTTGTGTAGAATAAAATTTATCCACTAATTTTGCACGTTCTGAACGATCTTTATGATAAAAAGCGTCTGTCGTGCTTTCTGTTTTTTCCGCTAAGTAGACAGTGAAAGGACGTGGCTCGGCAAAAACCGTTTTTAAACCTGTTTTAATTACTTGTGTAGATAATACAGATAAGCCCA
Organism: Parahaemophilus parainfluenzae; assembly: GCA_963537955.1. Taxonomy (GTDB): domain Bacteria; phylum Pseudomonadota; class Gammaproteobacteria; order Enterobacterales; family Pasteurellaceae; genus Haemophilus_D; species Haemophilus_D parainfluenzae_AJ. The sequence goes on from CAUTFW010000012.1 coordinate 42,505, forward strand.
TTACAATCACGCCCATAATCCACTGTTTACGGTTTTCAAAAAGAAAACGGAAAAGTAAAGCAAATACACCACAGGTAATTAAAGCGTAAGGCACACTACCGGTTTCGGTTAAAAGATAAAGCCAATAATCCCATTCCATTAATTGGTTGTTTCCATGCCAATGATAAGCAAAACCCCAAACAAAAAATGGTACAAGACAAAGGAATAACGTATATAATGACAGCCTTTTAAACATTGTTGCCTCTTGATAATAAAAATAAAGTGCATATTTTAGCAGAATAAAATTGAAAAAAGGATAAGTTATGTCAAAAATCCAATTGGTTGCTCAAGCCAATTTGCCTACCGAATATGGCATATTTAAAATGGTCGGATTTGAATTTCCCAATACAAAAAAAGAGCACGTTGCATTAGTAATGGGGGATATTTCAAACCAAGATGAGCCTGTGCTCGCCCGTATTCATTCTGAATGCTTAACAGGTGATGCATTACACAGTTTAAAATGTGATTGCGGTTTTCAGCTTGCAGCCGCATTACGTCAAATTAGTGAAGCGGGTCGAGGCGTGTTAATCTATCATCGTGAAGAAGGGCGAGGCATTGGTTTAATTAATAAAATTCGTGCCTATGCATTACAAGATCAAGGAATGGATACAATTGAAGCTAACCTTGCACTAGGCTTTAAAGCCGATGAGCGTAACTTTAATGTGTGTGCCGATATGTTTGAATTATTAGGTGTGAAGCAAGTTCGCTTGATGACAAACAACCCGCAAAAAGTCGAAACCATGAAAAAAGCGGGCATTAATATTGTAGAACGCGTGCCATTAAATGTGGGTGAAAATCGTTACAATACGAAATATCTTGATACTAAAGCGAAAAAAATGGGTCATTATATTGTGCATAATAATGAAGAACATTTAATGACTTGCCCACATTGCCAAGAAGAAGTTATTTAATAAAAAAGCCATACAACTGTATGGCTTTTCTTTTGTCAAAACAATTATTGATTAACGCCCCAATGACGCGTGTCTTTATCAAATTTCATGCCTGAATGGGATCCTTCCGAACCATTAAAATAAACGTCTTTATTTGCGCAAGCTGAAATTACTAATGCACCGATAACAATAAGAATTAATTTTTTCATTGTGTTTACCTTTTTTAAAACTAAGTTGCCGAAATTGTATCACAACTTTCCTAGCTTTTTCCTGCTTAAATTAGTCCTTTTCTTGCAAAATTTATCTTTGACTTCTACAATACCGCCTCATTTTTAACTTGTAGTTCGCAAACCTCCTACATAAAAAAACTAGGTATCCTATGAATATTTCAAATCCTAATCACAATCGTAAAGCCCTCGTGATCTTCTCTGGTGGACAAGATTCCACAACCTGTTTAATTCAAGCTATTGCTGAATATGGCGTGGAAAATGTGGAAACGGTCACCTTTCAATATGGCCAACGTCATGCTATCGAATTAGAAAAAGCCCATTGGATCGCCAAAGATCTCGGTGTAAAACAAACGTTAATTGATACATCTGTTATCAAATCCATCACCCACAATGCCTTAATGGATGCAAATGCAGATATTGAACAAAAAGACGGTGAATTACCGAACACCTTTGTGGATGGCCGCAATGCGCTCTTCTTATTGTATGCGGCGATTTATGCAAAAGGCCAAGGTATTAATGACATTATCACAGGCGTATGTGAAACGGATTTCAGCGGCTATCCGGATTGTCGCGATGTGTTTATCAAATCCATGAATGTCACCCTTAATTTAGCCATGGATTATCCGTTCAATTTAAAAACACCGTTAATGTATCTTACCAAAGCACAAACTTGGGCATTAGCCGATGAATTAGGTGCGTTAGATTATATTCGTCAGCACACTCACACTTGCTACGAAGGTGTTGAAGGCGGTTGCGGGGAATGCCCGAGTTGCAAATTGAGAGATAAAGGCTTGCAGGAATATTTAGCCACAAAAGCAAAAGCTTAGTATCGAGATAACTCAATCTATAGCAGGTTAAATAGGTTCAAATGAATCCAAAGTGCGGTCAAAATTCACGTCAAATTTTGACCGCATTTTTCCTTGATATAGTATCCTTATCTTTTCTCATCTTTGATTTTATAAACGCGTCATTTTTTGATAAAATCACGCCAATTTTTTATAAATAAGTAACTAATTTTAAAAATGACTACAAATTATTCTGCTCAAGAAATTACGGTTCTGAAAGATCTCGAACCGGTGCAAATTCGCCCCGGCATGTACACGGACACTACCCGTCCAAATCATCTTGCACAAGAAGTTATTGATAACAGTGTGGATGAAGCCCTTGCAGGTTTTGCCACCAAAGTTGAAGTGATTTTACACGCTGATCAATCGCTTGAAGTTATTGATAATGGACGCGGGATGCCGGTGGATATTCACCCAACTGAAGGGGTTTCAGGTGTTGAAGTCATCTTAACCAAACTTCACGCTGGCGGTAAATTCTCGAATAAAAACTATGAATTTGCTGGTGGTTTACACGGGGTGGGGATTTCTGTCGTCAATGCCCTTTCTGAACGCGTTGACATTCAAGTTAAACGTAACGGTGAAGTGTATAAAATTGCCTTTGAAAATGGTGCAAAAGTAGAAGAATTAGAAGTCATCGGAACTTGTGGCAGACGTACAACCGGCACCACCGTTCACTTCAAACCAAACCCAAAATATTTTGATAGCAAGAATTTTTCTGTTAGTCGTTTACGCCACTTATTGCGTGCGAAAGCCGTGCTTTGTTCAGGCTTAGAGATTAAATTTGTCGATAAAGTGAATAACACCGAAGATGTGTGGTGTTATCAAGATGGTTTATCGGATTACTTAACCGAAGCAGTGAATGGTTTTGAAACCTTACCTGAAAAACCTTTTGTCGGCGAGTTTAAAGGATCCACAGAAGCGGTAAGCTGGGCATTATTATGGTTGCCGGAAGGTGGTGAGCTTATTGCAGAAAGCTATGTAAACTTGATTCCGACAGTACAAGGCGGAACACATGTGAATGGTCTTCGCCAAGGTTTGCTCAATGCCATGACCGAATATTGTGAATTCCGCAATAAATTACCACGTGGGGTGAAATTAACGGCAGACGATATTTGGGATCGCTGTGCTTACATTCTTTCACTAAAAATGCAAGATGCTCAATTTGCTGGCCAAACAAAAGAGCGTTTATCTTCCCGTCAAAGTGCGGTCTTTGTTGCGGGGGTTTTAAAAGATGCCTTCAGTTTATGGTTGAATCAAAACGTACAGGATGCAGATCGCTTAGCTGAAATGGCGATCAGTTCTGCACAACGTCGTCTGAATGCAGCCAAAAAAGTTGTGCGTAAAAAATTAGTGAGTGGTCCTGCTCTACCGGGTAAATTAGCCGATTGTGCATCACAAAATTTAGAAAAAACTGAATTATTCTTAGTAGAGGGTGACTCTGCGGGCGGCTCGGCCAAACAGGCGCGAGACCGTGAATATCAAGCGATCCTACCGTTACGCGGAAAAATCTTAAATACTTGGGAAGTTGCTAGTGATCAAGTGCTTGGTTCAACCGAAATTCATGATATTGCTGTGGCGCTTGGTATCGATCCTGATAATGAAGACTTATCTCAACTTCGTTACGGGAAAGTCTGTATTTTAGCCGATGCGGACTCTGATGGTTTGCATATCGCCACCCTACTCTGTGCGCTCTTTTTACGTCACTTCCCTAAATTGGTTCAAGATGGACACGTTTATGTGGCAATGCCACCACTCTATCGTATCGACTTAGGTAAAGAAGTCTTTTATGCCCTCGATGAAAACGAAAAAGAAGCAATTTTAGAACGCTTAAAAGGTAAAAAAGGCACTTTAAACGTACAACGATTCAAAGGTTTAGGTGAAATGGATCCATCACAATTACGTGAAACCACCATGGATCCGAATACACGTCGTTTAGTTCAATTAACCTATGAGCTAGGCGAAGATCAAGGCGCGGAAACATTAGAATTAATGGATATGTTACTTGCCAAAAAACGAGCGGAAGATCGCAAAAATTGGTTACAAACCAATGGCGACCAAGTGGATTTAGCTGTTTAATTATTTGAGGTCAATCATGAACGAACAACGTCGAGATTTTTTTAAAAACAGTGCACTAGGCCTAGCAACAATTACATTAGGTGCTGGTTTAAGCCTTATTCCTTCTGCTCAAGCAGAAGAAAAAGCCTCAAATACAGCAACCACTGCAGTTGAGAATTTACCAGAGATTGAAGCTGAACTGACGCTTGCGCCAAATGTGCCAAAACCGATTGAGCGTAACTATCCAGCAAAAGTCGTGGTAAAACTGACCGCACTTGAGCAAATTATGGATTTAATGGATGGTGTGCAATTTAAATTTTGGACATTAAATGGGAGCGTGCCTGCGCCGTTTATTCGTGTGCGCGAAGGCGACATGGTGGAAGTGCAACTTTCCAACTCAGCGAGTTCAATGATGCCGCACAGTATCGATTTTCATGCTGCCGCTGTGCCAATGGGCGGAGCACTCGCAAGTGAAACGCCACCAACGAGAACATCAACCTTCCAATTTAGAGCGTTACGTTCGGGAATTTATCTATACCACTGTGGCAGTCAGCCTGTGGATATTCACCTTGCCAAGGGGATGTATGGTTTAGTTTTAGTTGAGCCCAAAGAAGGCTTACCAAAAGTGGATCGCGAATTTTACATTATGCAAAGTGAATTCTATACCAAAGGTGAATTTGGCGATCCTGGCTTGCAACCATTCAGTATGCAAAAAGCCATTGATGAACGCCCTGAATACGTCCTCTTCAACGGTAAAGTCGGTGCAACTATGGACGGAAATGCCTTAAAAGCGAAAACCGGTGAAAGCATTCGTCTATTTGTAGGAAATGCTGGACCAAATTTATGCTCTTCTTTCCACTTAATTGGTGCTGTATTTGATAATGTGTATGTGGAAGGCGGTACGCTTGTTAATCATAATGTTCAAACTACCCTGATTCCATCCGGCAGTGCCACCATGGTGGAAACACGAATTGATGTACCGGGCACTTATGTCTTTATGGATCACTCGATTTTCCGTGCTGTAAATAAAGGCACGATGGGACAAATCGTGGTCGAAGGCGAAAAAAATCCGAATATTTATTCCGGAAAACTAAAAGACGAAGCCTTTAAAGAAGCCAATCCACAAAAACCACAACCAGTTCCTTACGAAATTGACAGTCATAAAGGAATGGATATGGGGCATTCTCATCACGAACATTCTGATGCGAGTTCCGGTGCAACAAGAAAATAGATTAAAAGAATATGAGCAATATTAATTACGAAGGTATCGAGCAGATGCCACTTCGCACCTTTACAGAAAAGGCTTATCTTAATTATTCAATGTACGTCATCATGGATCGTGCATTGCCTTTTATTGGCGATGGATTAAAGCCTGTCCAACGTCGTATTGTTTATGCAATGTCTGAACTGGGTTTAAATGCTGCAGCAAAATTTAAAAAATCTGCGCGTACCGTCGGTGATGTATTAGGTAAATTCCATCCACATGGTGACTCCGCTTGTTATGAAGCCATGGTATTAATGGCTCAGCCCTTTTCTTACCGTTATCCTTTAGTGGATGGTCAAGGAAACTGGGGGGCACCAGATGATCCTAAATCATTCGCGGCAATGCGTTATACTGAATCTCGCCTATCCAAAATTTCTGAGATTCTATTAACTGAATTAGGTCAAGGCACCGTTGATTTCCAACCGAACTTTGATGGTACTTTAGAAGAACCACAATATTTGCCTGCACGTTTACCTCATATTCTGTTAAATGGTACTACCGGGATTGCCGTCGGGATGGCAACCGATATTCCACCACACAATATTAATGAAGTGGCGGATGCCGCTGTCCTGCTATTAGATAATCCAAAAGCAGGATTAGATGATGTACTTAATATCATTCAAGGCCCAGATTTCCCAACTGAAGCAGAAATTATTTCGCCAAAAGATGATATTCGCAAAATGTACGAAACTGGTCGTGGCTCCATCAAGATGCGAGCAACATGGCATAAAGAAGACGGTGAAATCATCATCAGCGCACTTCCTCATCAATCTTCACCCTCTAAAATCATTGCACAAATCGCTGAGCAAATGACGGCGAAAAAATTGCCAATGGTGGAAGATATTCGTGATGAAGCAGATTATGAAAACCCTGTGCGTATCGTGCTTGTGCCTCGTTCAAATCGCGTTGACACGGATGCCTTAATGGCGCATTTATTTGCGACGACTGATCTCGAAAAAAGCTATCGTGTGAATATGAATATGATCGGGCTTGATCATAAACCAGCCGTGAAAGGCTTACTTCAAGTTCTTACCGAATGGCTGACATTCCGTCGTACAACAGTAACGCGTCGTTTACAACATCGTTTAGATAAAGTACTCGCTCGTTTACACATTTTAGACGGTTTGATGATTGCCTTCCTCAATATTGATGAAGTGATTGAAATTATTCGTACTGAAGATGAACCTAAACAAGTTTTAATGGCTCGCTTTAACTTAAGTGATGAACAAGCAGAAGCCATTTTAAACTTACGTTTGCGCCATTTAGCCAAATTAGAAGAACATCAATTACAAGCTGAAAAAGATAAACTCGAAGAAGAGCGGTCAAATTTAGAGTTAATTTTAGGATCTGAGCGTCGCTTAAATACCTTGATCAAAAAAGAAATTCAAGAAGATGCGAAAAAATACGCCAGCCCTAGAATGTCTCAATTAGTTGAGCGTGAAGAAGCGAAAGCGATTTCTGAAAGTGAAATGACTCCAGCAGAACCTGTTACCGTTATCTTATCTGAAATGGGTTGGGTACGCTGTGCAAAAGGTCATGACATTGATCCGGCAGGATTAAGCTACAAAGCAGGCGATAAATATCTCGCTCACGCTTGTGGTAAAAGTAATCAACCGGTGATCTTTATTGACAGCACCGGTCGTAGCTATGCTTTAGATCCATTAAGCTTGCCTTCTGCGCGTTCACAAGGTGAACCGCTCACCGGTAAACTGACATTACCGCCAGGTGCGATCATTGAACAGGTTATTATGGAACCTGAAAAACAAGAATTATTGATGGCATCAGATGCAGGATATGGTTTTATTTGCAAATTTGAAGATTTAATTGCGCGTAATAAAGCAGGAAAAGCCTTGATTTCTTTGCCAGAAAATGCGAAAGTCTTGAAACCTGAGACACTTTCCGAGTCGACCTCACTTCTTGTGTCCCTCACTTCAGCGGGTCGAATGCTGATTTTTCCGGTACGGGATTTACCGGCATTATCAAAAGGGAAAGGCAACAAAATCATCAGTATTCCAGCAGCGAATGCAAAAGCGCGGTCAGAATTATTGGTGAAATTGTTCTTAATTTCAGAGCAAGCCAGCCTTGAGTTCCATTCCGGTAAACGAAAAATCACATTAAAACCGGAAGATCTGCAAAAATTCCGTGCGGAACGCGGCAGAAAAGGCTCCCAATTACCACGTGGATTACATAGTAATGTTGACATTGTGGTGGTTGAACCTGAACACAACTCATAAGAATTCTCGAAACCAAACTAAATAGGAGGATATTTCGTGAATATTGTTTTTGATACCTATCAAACACTTGCTTTAGCAAGTTTTGTATTATTACTCGGTTTTTTTCTAGTAAAACGCATTCGAGTTTTACAAACATTTAATATCCCTGAGCCTGTCGTTGGCGGCTTTATTGTGGCTATTGCATTAACCATTTTATACAAAGTAAATGGCACTTCATTCACTTTTGAGAAAAGCTTACAAACATCTATGATGTTGGTATTCTTCTCCTCTATCGGTTTAAGTGCAAACTTTGCTCGCTTAATTAAAGGCGGAAAACCATTAGTTATCTTCCTATTGGCGGCAGGAATACTCATTGTTTGCCAAAATGTCATCGGTATTTTAGGTACTGAATTATTAGGCATTGATCCTGCTTACGGTTTACTTGCTGGTTCAGTTACCCTAACAGGTGGCCATGGTACAGGTGCTGCATGGGCTGAAACATTCACTAGAGAATTTAATCTACCGGCTGCGACAGAAATCGCTATGGCGTGTGCTACATTCGGTTTAGTCTTTGGTGGTATCTTAGGTGGTCCAGTATCTCGTTATTTATTAAATCATCAAAAACAAGGTGAGAACCCAGAGAATGATGAAGTAGATGACGTACAAGAAGCATTTGAGCACCCAACTTACAAACGAAAAATCAATGCGCGTTCAATCATTGAAACCATCGCAATGCTTTCTTTATGTTTACTCATCGGTCAATACTTAGATGGCTTAACAAAAGGTACTCACATTCAATTACCAACATTCGTATGGTGTTTGTTTACAGGTGTAATCATTCGCAACAGCTTAACCCACTTATTCAAATTCCAAGTGGCTGATTCAGCGATTGACGTATTAGGTAGCGTAGGTTTATCTATCTTCTTAGCGATTGCTTTAATGTCTCTCAAACTTTGGGAATTAGCAGGTCTTGCAACAGATGTATTAGTTATCTTAGCGGTTCAAGTTGTCTTCATGGCTTTCTTCGCTATCTACGTCACATACCGTATGATGGGTAAAGATTATGATGCGATTGTATTAAGTGCGGGTCACTGTGGTTTCGGTCTCGGCGCAACACCAACAGCCGTTGCTAACATGCAAGCGATTACCAGTCGTTTCGGACCATCTCACAAAGCGTTCTTAATCGTACCAATGGTAGGGGCATTCTTTATCGACTTGTTAAATGCCGGTATCTTAAAAATGTTCTTAAGCGTTGTTGAAGCGCTTCACTAATAAAACGTTAAAAAGAAAGGCTGACATTTTGTCAGCCTTTTTATTTACTTGCTACTCAGTAAGTGTCTTCACTAAATCCATCACAAATTCTAACCGCACTTTGTTTTCTGAAAGAGCTTTCACAAACTTAAATTTTAATGGACCATCAAAACGATAAACAATTGGATTTTGTTGAATTAATTTAATGAATTTTTCTGGATCAACTTTTGCTGAAGGAGAGAATTCAATAAAGCCACCTTGAGCCCCTGCATCGATTTTCAGTACTTTTAATGGTTTCACCATTAAACGCATTTCAGCAATTTGTAAAAGATTTTTAGTTGCTTCAGGTAATAAGCCAAAACGATCAATCAATTCAACTTTTAGTTCATCTAACTCTTGTTTACTTTCCGCTGCTGCAATGCGTTTATAGAACGACAAACGCATATTCACATCGCCAAGATAATCATCTGGCAATAGTGCTGGAACGCGCAACTCAATTTCTGCTTGTTGATGTGTAATCTCTTCTAATGAAGGCTCTCTCCCCTCTTTTAAGGCTTTCACTGCTGCATCGAGCAATTCCATATAAAGTGAGAAACCGATGCTTTCAATTTGCCCACTTTGTTCATTCCCTAATAATTCACCTGCACCACGGATTTCTAAATCGTGCGTCGCAAGAATAAAGCCAGCACCTAAGTTATCTAAACTTTCTAATGCCTCTAAACGACGTTTCGCATCTTTCGTCATTAATTTCGGCGGAGGTGTAAGCAAATAGGCATAAGCTTGGTGGTGAGAACGTCCTACTCGACCACGCAACTGGTGAAGCTGTGCCAAGCCAAAATTATCTGCACGTTCAATAATAATCGTATTTGCCGTTGGTACATCAATCCCCGTTTCAATAATAGTGGAACAAACTAATACGTTATAACGTTGATGATAAAAATCACTCATCACGCGTTCAAGTTCACGTTCTCGCATTTGACCATGACCAATCACGACACGAGCTTCTGGCACAAGCGCGGTCAATTTTTCTGCCGTATTTTCAATACTCGCCACATCATTATGCAAATAATAAACTTGCCCACCACGTAAAATTTCACGCAGGATAGCTTCACGAATAATTAAATCATCTTTCTGACGAACAAACGTTTTGATACTCACTCGACGAGCCGGTGGTGTCGCAATAATAGAAAGATCGCGAATACCATTCATCGCCATATTCAAAGTACGAGGAATTGGCGTTGCAGTAAGTGTTAAAATATCAATATTCGCTCGAAGTTGTTTAATTTTCTCTTTTTGTCCCACACCAAAGCGATGTTCTTCATCAATGATGAGTAAGCCAAGATCAGAAAACTTAACATCGGATTGAATTAATTTATGGGTTCCAATCAGAATATCAACTTTTCCTTCGGCTAAATTTTCTAAGATTTGTTTTTGCTCTTTGGTTGTTTTAAAGCGAGAAAGTACTTCCACATTAACCGGCAAATTAGCGAAACGATCTTTAAAATTCTCGTAATGCTGTTGAGCTAACAAGGTTGTAGGGACTAATACAGCCACTTGTTTATGGTTCATGACCGCCAAAAATGCGGCTCGCATCGCCACTTCAGTTTTCCCAAAGCCCACATCACCACAAACTAAACGGTCCATTGCTTTGGGCTGACACATATCCGAAATGACGGCATTAATCGCCATAGCTTGATCGTGCGTTTCTTCAAAAGGGAAAGTTGCAGCGAATTGCTGGAATTCCTCACGATCATATTTAAATTCAAAGCCTTTTTTCACTTCTCTTTGAGCATACACATCAAGTAATTCCGCAGCCACATCACGAATTTTTTCAGCGGCTTTTTGACGCGTTTTCGCCCATGATTCATTACCTAATTTATGTAATGGCGCCGTTTCATCTGAGCCGCCTACATATCGACTAATCAAATGAAGAGAACCAACTGGCACATAAAGTTTGGACTCATTCGCATAATTGATCAGCAAATATTCTGCTTTTAAGCCCCCTGTATCAAGCGTGACTAACCCACCATAACGCCCCACACCATGATCTAAATGCACCACAGGCTGACCAATTTTTAATTCAGCCAGATTACGCACTAAGGTATCTGGATTCACCGCCTTACGTTTATCACGCTGACGTTGCTGTACTCGCTCACCTAAAATTTCATGTTCAGTAATGATAGCTAATTTGGCCTCATCAAGAATAAAACCTTGCTCAAGATGACTGACCCACAGATTAAACTTGTCTTGATTGGCTTCAGATAAGGTTTTAATCTGTTTAGGTTTAACTTTTAATGGTGAAAGCAAATCCAGTAAGGTTTCACGTCGCCCTTCAGTTTCAACTGAAAATAAAACATTTCCTTTACAATGTTCAATAAACTGTCGAAGTTGGGATAACGGTTCTTTTTGCTGTGATTGAATGGTCACGGCTGGTAATGCGGACACCGCTAAATTTTTCTGACGAACAGATGACCGCACTTTTTCTGCTTTAAAATTAATTTTAGGATAATTTTTTAATGCATGATTTACCGCATCAATGCTTAGCCACAAACGTTCTGGCTGCAAAAGAGGGCGCATTGGATCAACTTTTCGATGCTCATAACGCTGTTTGGCATCAAGATAAAAACGTTCTCCTTGTGCTTGATTTGTTTCCATATCCACAAACAACGTTTTTTCGGGTAAGTAATCGAACAATGTTGCCATTTCATCAAAGAATAGCGGCTGCCAATATTCAATCCCTGAGATTAGTGTACCTTTACTGATTTGCTGATAAATATGTTCTGGATCGCGACGAATTTCTCCAAAGGTTTCTCTAAATTGCGTGCGGAAAAATTCAATGCCTTTCTCATCAGTTGGAAATTCGTGTGCCGGTAATAAATTAATAGATTGAATTTCATCCAACGTTCGCTGCGTATCGACATCAAAAGTACGAATCGAATCAATTTCATCATCAAAAAAATCTAAACGAAATGGAACCGCACTTCCCATCGGGAAAAGATCTAAAAGTGATCCGCGTACGGCATATTCGCCATGTTCTAGCACTTGTTCTACAGAACGATATCCTGCTGACTCTAATTGTAATCGCAATTTTTCAATGACTAGACGATCACCTTTTTTAATCAGAAGGACATTATGCTGTAGATATTTCGGCGGGCATACACGTTGCATTAATGTGCTAATCGGCAAAACAAAGATACCTTTTTTAGTATTTTGCAAATGAAATAGCGCACTTAAACGAGAAGAAATAATTTCTTGATGAGGAGAAAAAGAATCATAAGGCAACGTTTCCCAATCAGGAAAAAACTGAACGGGCTGAGAAGTTAAATCCGGTAAAACTTGTGATAAACGAACCGCACTTTTAGTATCTGGTGCCACGACCACTGTCAATCCATCATATTGCTCAGCAATTTCACTAACCGCAAGTGCATCAGCACCCGTTAATACGTTGCCAAGAATTTTATGGTCATTTGGCTGAGTGGGAATATCAAAATTAAAATAGGTTGTTTTCATAGGTGCGGTCAATTTTATCTCATTTTTTTATTTGAACAGCGAATTAGTTTAGCAAATTCACTCTACTTTTCAATAATTATCTGTATAAAAAAACAGGGTTAATTAACCCTGTTTCTCCTATTTTTTGAGTGGTTCAAGTGGCTTCTCTTTTTTTACATGCCCATCATCATCGAATTCGATACGTGGCATACAGCCTCTACAAGAGCCTTTATCTAAACCAAGCTCTTTACAAAACTTATTATATTCATCTACGGCTTTGCGAAACCAACCTTTTTTTTCTTGTTCGCTCATCTTGCCTCCTTTTTTAATTTTTGTGCAATTTCCGAACGTAATAATTTTAACCCATTTTTCTTGTTATAGGGTATTTGTTTTGTGATGAAATAATCTCTCATTAAAGGGCAATCTTTTTCATCTAAATTCATTAAAAATCGATGAATTGCCGGCAAAGCGGAAGCTAAAGTGCGGTGAAAATAAGCAAAGTTTTTTAAGCTGAGCCAATCTTCGTCAATCAATTCCCAATCTACTGATGTGGTATTAAATTCCTGAGCGAGCGGATGGAAAGATAACGGTATATTCCGTTGAAAAGATTGCTTTGCTTCTCTTTCTAATTCAATCCCTTGTGCAGAAAGCCCTTTTAGAGCAATAGCTGAATAACAACCACTACTCGCCTCTAAATGCTCGCCTAAATGAACAAGAGAAAAACCACATTTCAGCCAAAATTGAGCCAGTTCTTTTGTATAACCAAAACTCACTGATAAATAATCCACATCGGAATTTTGTGTAATATATTCAATGAGTTGTCTACCAATACTATGCTGCTGCCACATAGGCTGAACCGCAATTCTCGAAATACGTAAAGAATGCAATTCACAAGCCTTTTGTAGCTGAGCATGAAAACAAAGTGCTTGCGGCACGAGATTGCCTTTCGGGCGTCTAGTCCCTTGTTGAATCGCTTCAATGAGGACTGAATCTTCAATCCCACCTTCTTTTAATGCCCAAACTGCGCCTAGTAAATCTTGTTCATTTTCAGCGGAAAAAAAACACTGTGAATTAGCATCAAACAATCGTCGTAGATCTAATGGTGATGTACGATAATGGGCTAATGTCATCAAGCCATAGAATTGAGACAATGAAGAAAGTATTTCCGCTTGTGAGCGTTCAGTAATTTGACATATTTTGCTTTTATTGTATGGCGTTTGTTTAAAGTCATCCTCTACATTTAATAATAAAAGCTCATCGATAAACGCCTCTAAAGCATCATCTTTCGACCAACGTAGCGGTTCAATAAGTTCAAAGTCAGAAAAAGTGCGGTTAATTTTTTGCTTAAATTTAAGCTCAAAGCCTCGCCCGGTTCCCTCATAACTATGAATGGTTGTCGTAAATAAAATATGCTTAAAATGCAGGGAAAAAGCGGTAAGTTGAGCAATCGGCAGCATTGCCGCCTCATCAACAAAAAGCCACGCATTCTCAGAAAAAGAAGGATCATTTTGTAAAGCAAGGAAAAGCTCATCTGGTGCAATAAAGATAATCTCTTTTTGTGAAAATTCAGCCAAAATTTTAACCGCACTTTTATTCGGTGCTGTGAGGTAAATTTTAGTATCCAGTTGATTCGCTAATAAACCTGCTAGAGCTGATTTCCCTCTTCCGCGTTTGGCAGTAAGAAAGTATAGTTCAGATTCTTTTTGTAAGATCTGATCAATAATTTTCTGCTGATCTAAGGTCGCGTTGTGATTTACAAATTCTCGCTGACAAGTGCGGTCAAATTTTAAATCATTTTGATGATAAAGGACGGGAAAACCATATTTATGAATACAATGCTTAAAATATGCAATAAATCTTGGCGTCGTAATTGCCTCAAGCGAACCTGACCAACGAAGACTATCTTCGTCTATTTGGGAATGAAGTTTCTCCCAATTTGATAGCAAGACAATTAAGGCACCATTCATTTTCAATGTACCGGCCGCAATGGCGAGCGCCTCTAAATGAATACCGTTTCGTGCATCAAACAAGATCGTCTCAAACTCTTGCCCAAGAAGATTTTGAATTTTAGAAAACTCATTAATGATCAAGGTATTTGCCGGCAAATTAGACGGCATATTCTCACTGATCAAAATTTGAAAATGACGTGTCATGAATTATTTTTCTAAATATGCTTCTAATTCAGCTACATTTTGAAACCATTCATTACTGAGTTGCTTTATCCATAAAGCAATATCAGATGCCCAATTAGGTAATGAGGTGTCTTGAGCCTGTTTTGCTATATTTTGAATATTAACAAGCCCTACTGATGCTGCAGCGCCTTTTATTTTATGTGCCACATCTGACACCATTTGTTGCATATCTGCGTTTGTAAGATAATCTTCATACGCCGTTTCTAATTCATCTAAATAAATTGGCATCCACTGTTTGAATAACTCTACATTAGCTTTAGCTTGTGATTTTCCAATTAACTCAATAAGTGAAATATTAATACCTTCTTGAACTTGAGGGAGCTCTTCTTCATCAGAGGTAGTCTCAATATCATCACCTAAGAATGTTTTAAAACACTGACGTAATTCCGTCAGAGAAAGAGGCTTACGCAACACGCCATCCATACCCTGATTTTGATATTCCTCTTCGCTGTGCATCACGTTTGCCGTAAAAGCAATTAAAGGTGGGAGAAAATCATAAATCCCTTCTTCATAGTTTTTACGTAAATAGTATGCAATATCAAAGCCTGACATATCTGGTAACTTAATATCAAGAAAAACAATATCATAAGTATTTTTCTCAAATAATTGGATAGCCTGTTCACCATTCATCGCAACATCAACATAATGACCTTGCTTTTCAAGAATACTTTTGGCTACAACCACATTTAATTCAACGTCTTCTACTAATAAAATGGAAAGATGCTGCATGGCTTTTTCAGCATTACCATCATGAGCTTGAGCTTTTTCTGCAATGATCGTTAAGTAAAAGGTTGAACCTTTTTCCAGTTCACTCTCAACCGTTAAATCCCCTTGCATTAATTGAGCTAAATTCTTAGAAATTGCAAGACCAATGCCACTTCCTGCAGAACGATGAATATTATCTTTAACCTGATAGTACATGGTAAAAATCTTATCTAATTCGCAAGGTGCAATACCTGCCCCCGTATCTGCAACACTAAATTGATATTGATTATCTTGGATTTTCTGTACTGTTAGGATAACTTCACCTTTGTCAGTAAATTTGACGGCATTACTAATTAAATTCCAAAGGATTTGGCTAAGGCGAGCACGATCGAGGTAAAGCCAATTAGGTAAATGATCATCCAGTTTTAAAGAAAATTTTAACCCCTTTTGTTCTGCCATCAAGGTACCAAAATTATAGAAATCATTAAGTAATGAATGGAAATCGCAGGGTTGAATATTCAATTCAATACGCTTGGAGTCGATTTTATCTAAGTCAATAATATCACTAAAAATATGGCCTAAACTAACTGCACTTAGATTAATTGTATTGAGATAATTTTGTTGTTGTTCTGTTAATTTATCATCCAATAAAATTCGACTTAGACCAATGATTCCATTTAAAGGCGTACGTAATTCATGGCTAATCGTTGCAAGTAAGGTACTTTTATCACGGCTATTTTTTTCTAATCGAGCAAGCGTTTTAGAGAGTTCTAAACGGGAACGTTCTAGTCGTTCAACAAGTAGTGTAAAAAAATAAATAACAAAAGGAGCAGTAAATAAGCCAAAAGTAATTGAGCGAGCAATGTCACTCCAGTGAATACCATCACTAAGAAGCGTACTTAATAAGATTTGTATACAGATAGCTAAAATCGCAAGAATAGCGATACCAAGTAAAGAAAAACGAACTCGACCTAATCGAATAACCCAATCAACATAACGTTGCGCAAAATATCTAAAGTTTTTCATGGTTTATATTGAGAAATAAAAATTGAGATCATTCTATATAATTTTTAATAAAAATCCATAAACAAAAACCCCAAGCCATTTAGCTCGGGGTTCACATTCAGTACCTGGCGGTGTCCTACTCTCACATGGGGAAACCCCACACTATCATCGGCGCATCGGCGTTTCACTTCTGAGTTCGGTATGGGGTCAGGTGGGACCA
>CAUTFW010000013.1:0-57475 GCA_963537955.1 Parahaemophilus parainfluenzae
GCTGCTCAACTGGTTTAGGCTGCTCAACTGGTTTAGGCTGCTCAACTGGTTTAGGCTGCTCAACTGGTTTAGGTTGCTCAACTGGTTGAGTCTTGCTACTACCACAAGCTGCTAATGTTACAGTTGCAAGAATTGTTAAGCTTAATTTAGAGAGATTAAATTTCATTACTTTCCTCTGGTAAAAAAGTAAATTCAAGTTATAACTTGATTTAAAATTTTTTCAAAAATTTATTAATTGTAGATTATATAAAAACTAAACGTTTCTAATAAAAAAGCGGACTAACTTGCGTTGTCCGCTCAATTTTATCACGCATTCTTAGCTTTGTCTCTCACCTAAATAATAGATACCATCTATCACCTTTTAAAAATGAGATATTACAAACGAAATGCGAGTTTAACTCTATTAATAGTAGTTAAAAATAGACAAAGCTATTTCTTAGCCGCAAAAGCCGCTCCCCAAGAGTTATCATTAGCTTTAACTAAACCACCTAATTCTTTCGCATTCTCGCCGTAGAATTTCCCTTCAGCTGTACCTTGAGAATTTAAAAGATCAGACTTAGCAGTTCCTGCAAAACTATTTCCTGAAATATTGGCATCAACTTTCACAACATCAACATTAGCAGCGCTAATCGTCCCTGTTAATTTTTTATTACCAAAATCAGCTGTGAAGCTTGAAGAACCCTTTACATAATCTTCATCAGGTAATTTATCTGTATCTGCTGTAATAATGCTATCTCCAACATAAGATGCTATACCAGATGATGGCATTGAAGTTGTTGGGTATCCGTTATAAAACAAGATATCATCTTGACTAGGATCTTGGCTCTCAATTGCTCCAAAACGAACATTGCTATAAGAACCACAACAAACTTCTAATTTACCATTTAACTTCATACCATTAATCGTTTGGGCTGAAGCTACTGCCCAATCTCTTGCACTAATACCTGGACCAAAACCGATAGGAATATCTTTTCCATCAACATTGATCTTATATAAATTTGCTGAAGTAAGCGCTACAGTTTTAGTTGTAACATTTCCCTTATTATCTGAATCAATTACGATTACACCACCTGTCTTATTATTTGAAGATGGTGATACTGAACCGCTTACATTGTTCTGATTTTTAGTAGCCTGAGTCGCTTGAGCGGCTTGTTTATCTTTTGTTGGTGCTTGACTACTACTTCCAGCATCACCACTGCCACTACTTCCACAAGCAGCTAATGTTAATGCAGCTAAAGCTGTTAAACTAAACTTTAAAATAGTATTTTTCATAATTTACCTCTTAGGTTGTCAACGAAACACAATTAATAGACAGACATAAATTTATGTGATTTTTATCTTATCATAAATTTAATATTATTATATATAACCCTATATAAAAAAATAAGGTAAAGACAATATTTGTCTTTACCTTAATAATTTATAAATTAATCATACATCCCTAATTTCTTCTCTAAATAGTGGATATTTGCCCCACCTTTTTGGAAGTTTTCATCTTCAAGAATGAGTTCATGAAGTGGGATATTTGTTTTGATACCATCAATGATCGTCTCTGATAATGCATTTTGCATACGACGGATTGCGACATCACGAGTATCGCCGTATGTGATTAATTTTGCGATCATAGAATCGTAGTGTGGTGGAACGGTATAACCAGCATATACATGAGAATCCCAACGAACCCCTAAACCACCTGGTGAGTGCAAATGAGCAACTTTACCTGGAGATGGTAAGAATGTTTTTGGATCTTCTGCATTGATACGACATTCCATCGCATGGCCTTTCACTTTGATATCTTCTTGTTTATAAGAAAGTGGTAAACCAGCCGCAATACGCAATTGTTCTTTCACCAAATCCACACCGGTAATCATTTCTGTTACTGGATGTTCTACTTGAATACGAGTATTCATTTCGATGAAATAGAACTCACCATTTTCATATAAGAATTCAAATGTACCTGCACCGCGATAGCCAATTTCAACACAAGCCTTCGCACAGCGAGAACCAATATCACGACGAACTTCTTCGGTAATACCTGGTGCTGGCGCTTCTTCCACCACTTTTTGGTGGCGACGCTGCATAGAACAATCACGTTCAGCAAGATAGATTGCATTACCGTGTGTATCAGCTAAAACTTGGATTTCAATATGGCGTGGATTTTCTAAATATTTTTCCATGTAAACCATATCATTGTTAAACGCTGCTTTTGCTTCTGCTTTTGTCATCGCAATGGATTCTTCAAGTGCATCCTCGCTACGTACCACGCGCATACCACGGCCGCCGCCACCGCCAGACGCCTTGATAATAATTGGATAGCCAATACGTTTTGCAATTTCTTTATTTTTCGCGATATCGCTACCTACTGGGCCATCTGAACCCGGTACACAAGGCACGCCCGCTTTTTTCATCGCTTTAATTGCAGAAACTTTATCCCCCATCAAACGAATAACGTCTGCAGTTGGACCAATAAAGATAAAACCAGAACGCTCAACTTGCTCTGCAAAATCCGCGTTTTCAGAAAGGAAACCATAACCAGGGTGAATCGCATCCGCACCGGTTACTTCTGCTGCAGCAATAATCGCAGGAATATTTAAATAACTTTTTACAGATGGAGCAGGTCCGATACAAACTGTTTCATCTGCAAGTAATACGTGTTTTAAATCACGGTCAGCGGTAGAGTGAACCGCCACAGTTTTAATGCCTAATTCTTTACAGGCACGCAAAATACGCAGTGCAATTTCACCACGGTTAGCAATCACAACTTTTTCTAACATAACAATTTCCACTTGGGTGAAAAAATGGCGAGAAAGCTCGCCATTTCAGATTGATAGGGATTATTCGATAACGATCAATGGTTGATCAAATTCAACCGCTTCGCCATCATTTACTAAGATTGCTTTAACCACACCAGCTTTATCTGACTCGATACGGTTCATCATTTTCATTGCTTCAACGATACAAAGCGCATCGCCTACTTTGACTGTTTGTCCCACTTCCACGAAAGCTTTCGCTTCTGGGCTTGGACTACGATAGAATGTACCCACCATTGGTGAGCGTACTTGGTGACCAGACACTTCAGCTGCAGGCGCTTCCGCTGCAGGTGCTGGCGCTGCTGCCGGAGCCGCAACCGGTGCAACTGGCGCCGCTGCATATTGAATTGCAGCAGGTGCAACAGCTGGTGCCGCACGACTAATACGTACTGTACCTTCTTCTTCTTGCACTTCTAATTCAGTGATACCCGATTCTTCTACTAATTCAATCAGTTTTTTGATTTTACGAATGTCCATACGTTCTTCCTAAAAATAATAATGAATTGTTAACCGCACTTTCAGAATTGATTTCCAAAGTGCGGTCATTTTGAAACCTGTTTTTTGTGTCGGCAAGATTACCGCAAAATCATGAACTTTGCGATAAATTTCTGCGAAAATCTGTAAATTTTGTGAAATTTTATGCTTTTTTATTTAAAAAATCTAACGCAAATTGGAGAGCGAACTCATAGCCTTTTGCACCTAAGCCACAAATCACACCTTCAGCCACATCACTAAAGTAAGAATGATGACGGAATGGCTCGCGCTTATACACATTAGACAAATGGATTTCAACAAAAGGAATTGACACCGCAAGCAACGCATCACGCAATGCAACACTGGTATGCGTATAAGCTGCTGGGTTAATTAAAATAAAATCCACTTTCTGAAAACTTTGATGAATCTTATTAATTAACTTTTCTTCGCTATTTGCTTGGAAACACTCCAAATTCACACCATGCTGCTCAGCAAGTTTACCCACATTTTCTTCAATGTCAGATAATGAAAGTGAACCATAATGTTTTGGTTCCCTTGCGCCCAACATATTCAAGTTCGGGCCATTTAACAGCAAAATATTGAATTTTTTTGACATTTTCACATCCTTTAACTTGTGCGAATTATAGCGATTTTTTATGTAATGGTGGTCGTATCTCTATACGATTTTAGTAATAAATTCTGAATTTAGATCAATTAGCGGTAAATCTGAGCCTGGCCATGCGCGTAATACCTGATGTTGCATTAAGTTCAATGTATCCAGTCCAGGTGTCACATTGGGGGTATATTGCGCCGCAATACGAGCGAGTTGAGTCAATCCTAAGCTACTTTCAATACTTGAGCTAATCACTGCTTTTATGCCCAAACTATGAGCTTGCGCAATCAGCTTTTGACAATCTTGTAGCGATCCAATCAATGTTGGTTTAATCACAATGGCACTTAAACGCAGCTCTTTTTCTAAAAGAAAATCTGGCTCTCGCACACTTTCATCCCAAGCAATATTAATACCTGTTTGAGCGGCAAACTGACGACTTTCTTCACGGGTTTTACAAGGTTCTTCCAGAAATTGAATACGTGAACAATGTTGCGGCTTCACTTTCTCAGCAAATTTTAATGCCTTTTCCAAGGTCCATTGACGATTCGCATCTAGACGTAATTGCAAATCAGGAATAGCTTCAAGAAACATATCCGTAATCAAGCCATCACGATTAGCTTCATACATACCGACCTTAATTTTAGCCACTTTGTCACCTGGCATTTGATTCAGTTCTGCATATAACTCATCAGGATCGCCATAGCACAACGGTGCAGTATGATAGTTACCTTCCTCATTTAAATAACGTTTCATCTCATCCATCGCTGTGCTAATACCGAAAGCAACAGAAGGATAACAACCATCAAGGGGGACTCTTGGCGCTTCGCAGCTTGCATGACACCAATTCGTCAGCCATTCAATGGCTTGCTCTTGTGCTTGTTCGATGGTTTCTTCACTAAACCCAGGTAAAGGTGCAACTTCCCCCCAGCCATCACGGCTGCAAGCAACACGTACAATCAAACCTTCACGGCGTTTTAAAAAACGTCCACGTAAAATCAATTGGCTGTCGACGGGAATAGAATAACGATAAAGATTAAATGATTTGGTTTCCATCTTATTCTCCTTGATGACAAAAGTGCGGTTAAAAACACACAGATTTTTAACCGCACTTTTATGTTCAAATTAAGGATTACGTCTGAATTTGCTAAAGTCTGGTGCGCGTTTTTCGTTAAACGCGTTACGACCTTCTTGACCTTCTTCAGTCATATAGAACAACATGGTTGCGTTACCTGCGAGCTCTTGTAAACCTGATTGACCATCACAGTCTGCATTTAATGCGGCTTTTAAGCAACGTAATGCAATTGGGCTGTTACGTAACATTTCACGGCACCAACGCACAGTTTCTTTTTCTAAATCAGCGTAAGGTACTACGGTGTTCACTAAGCCCATATCTAATGCTTCTTGCGCATTATATTGACGGCATAAGAACCAAATTTCGCGGGCTTTTTTCTGCCCCACTAAACGTGCCATATAGCTTGCGCCCCAGCCACCATCAAATGAACCGACTTTAGGACCAGTTTGACCGAAAATCGCATTGTCTGCCGCAATAGTTAAATCACATAACATATGAAGTACGTGACCGCCACCAATCGCATAACCTGCGACCATTGCCACCACTGGTTTTGGACAAGTACGAATATCACGTTGGAAATCCAATACATTTAAGTGATGCACACCGCTTTCATCTTTGTAACCGCCGTAGTCACCACGAATTTTTTGGTCACCACCAGAACAGAATGCTTTTTCGCCTTCACCGGTTAACACAATCACGCCAATTTTTTCATCAAAACGCGCGTTAGAAAAAGCATGGATCATTTCTTTGACTGTTTGCGGACGAAATGCATTACGCACTTCCGGACGGTTAATGGTGATTTTTGCAATACCATCAGTCGATTTGTGGAAACGGATATCAGTATAACCTTCGCTATGGTCAACCCACTCAATTGGTGCATATAAAACATCATCTTTTGGATTTTGCATTGTTCTTTCCTTTATAAGTGTAAAAAGTGCGGTCATTATAGCGGAAGTTTCTTACTTCAGGAAAGAAAATCAACTACTGAAGACTTTACAATTATGTCGTTATTGTTAAAATTCCGCCATTCCAACCTTAGTAAGGAAATTTAAGTGAAAAAAATTATTTTTTTAAGCAGCATCATGTTATTGAATGCTTGTAGTTTATTTGGTTCATCACAATCAACTATTCCTGCTGAATTCGCACAAGCGGATTACCTCCTTTCAGATGTGAATGCGAAAACATGGGCTACGGCAAGTAAACAAGCTGAACAATGTATCTACCCGAATTTAACCCGTATTCAGCAACAACATTTTGCCAAAGAAGATAGCTACATTCATTCTCAATATGTCTTTTTCTATCCGTTAGAAAAAATCATCGGTGAAGACTATGTGAAAATGATTCAAAAAGATGAAAAATCGATGAATTATGCGACCTATCAATTCAAGAAATTCCGTACAGAAGTCGGTGATGTTGATGCATTAGAACCAAAAGCTTGCCAAGTCTTACGTACTCAGGCAAAAGAAGATTTGGATGTCGTGAAAGGGCAATATGTAAATGGTATGGTAGATGAAACCAAAAATGATGATGGCACATTGAAGAAAACGGGTGATGGTATTGCCACCAATCAAAACAAATTCTTCTTTGATATTATTAAATGGGGTTCTGCCCTTCTTCTCTAATTTTTATTATTTTATATAAATTTATATATCATTCACGGCGTAAATATTTTTTACGCCATTTTTATATCAAGAGAAAACGGTTGCGATCAAAAAAAGCTTAAATTTTCAGTAAAAAAGCAAAATAGTCATTTAAATTAAAGTCATTTTCAGCTAGTCTAACAAGAATTAGTTTTTACAAGGAGAAAACATCATGACAACCCTTTTTGATATTGCACAAAACTGGTTAAACCAAGATCCTGATGCAGAAACTCATGCAGAATTAACCGCACTTTTAACGGCGGCGAAAAACGGTGATGAAAAAGCAAAATCTGAATTACAAGCTCGCTTTAGTGGCCGTTTACAATTTGGTACGGCGGGACTTCGTGGACCATTACAAGCTGGCCCTATGGGGATGAACCGTGTATTAGTAGCACAAGCTGCGGGCGGTTTAGCTGATTATTTAAAAGATTACGACAAACAACCTTCTATCGTGATTGGTTATGATGGTCGTAAAAACTCTGATGTTTTTGCACGTGATACTGCTGAGATCATGGCGGGGGCCGGAGTGAAAGCTTATTTACTTCCACGTAAATTACCAACGCCAGTATTAGCTTACGCAATCCAATATTTTGATACCACAGCAGGTGTGATGGTGACAGCAAGTCACAACCCACCTGAAGATAACGGTTATAAAGTGTATTTAGGTAAAGCGAACGGCGGTGGTCAAATCGTTTCTCCTGCAGATAAAGATATCGCCGCATTAATCGACAAAGTGGCAGCAGGTAATGTAAAAGACTTACCTCGTAGCCAAGATTATGTGGTGTTAGATGATGAAGTGGTTAACGCTTATATCGAAAAAACCGCTTCTCTTGCGAAAGAACCAGAAGCAGACATTAACTACGTTTATACTGCAATGCACGGTGTAGGCTATGAAGTATTAAGCAAAACCTTAACCAAAGCCGGTCTTCCACAGCCTCATATTGTGGCTGAACAAGTATGGCCAGACGGTACATTCCCAACAGTAAACTTCCCTAACCCAGAAGAAAAAGGTGCATTAGATTTAGCTATTAAAGTAGCAAAAGAACACAATGCGGAATTCATTATTGCTAATGACCCAGATGCAGACCGCTTAGCCGTTGCGGTTCCAGATGCACAAGGAAACTGGAAACCTTTACATGGTAACGTAGTCGGTTGTTTCTTAGGTTGGTATTTAGCAAAACAATATCATGCAAAAGGTGAGAAAGGCGTATTAGCGTGTTCTTTAGTATCTTCTCCAGCGCTTGCTGAAATTGCAAAAAAATACGGCTTCCAATCAGAAGAAACCTTAACCGGTTTCAAATACATCGGTAAAGTTCAAGGCTTATTATTCGGTTTCGAAGAAGCGCTTGGTTACTTAGTTGACCCAGATAAAGTACGCGATAAAGACGGTATTTCAGCGGCGATCGTGTTCTTAGATTTAGTGCGTCACTTAAAAGCACAAGGTAAAACCTTAGCGGATTACGCCAATGACTTCACACAAGAATTCGGTGCTTATGTAAGTGGTCAAATTTCTATTCGTGTAAGCGATTTATCTGAAATTGGTAAATTAATGGCTGCACTTCGCAACACGCCTCCAGCAGAAGTAGGTGGTGTTAAAGTGGCACAATTCATCGACCACACTAAAACTGATCGTCAAAGCGACATCCTTGTATTCGTATTAGAAAACGGTAGCCGCTTAATCGTTCGTCCATCTGGTACAGAACCGAAAATCAAGTTCTATCTTGATGCTCGCGGTAAAGATCCAAAAGACGCGGATCAAGTTTTAGCACAATTTGATGAAGGCGTTCGTCAAATCCTTCGTCAAGATGCTTACGGCAAACAAGATTGCTAATTGAGCAAACTATTAGATAAAAAACGCTAGGTTTGATGCCTAGCGTTTTATTTTTGCTTATTTCAATGCAAGTTGTAACTTGCCGTGATGTTTTTCTAATAACGCCTCTGCTTGCGCACGATCTAATCCACTCAGAATCATCATAATCGCTAATTTCGCATTTTGATCGGCAAGCTTTAATGTCTCTTCTGCGAGTGCTTTATCACAATCCGTGGCTTGCATGACGATACGAATGGCACGAGCTTTCAGCTTTTCATTACTTGCCTGAACATCCACCATTAAGTTTTGATAGCATTTCCCCATTAAGATCATAGAAGCCGTAGTCAGCATATTCAGTACTAATTTTTGTGCTGTGCCTGATTTTAAACGGCTAGAACCAGTCAGCACTTCAGGCCCTACTACCGTATCAATGGCAATATCCACAATATTTGCCATCGCTGAATTCGGGTTACTCGCAATCGAAACCGTCACTGAACCTAAACTTTTCGCATATTCCAATGCACCAACCACATAAGGTGTTCGTCCACTGGCTGCAATACCCACCAACACATCTTTTGAGGAAAATTGAATTGTTTGTAAGTCAATCACGGCTTGTTCTTTACTGTCTTCCGCCCCTTCAATTGGATGACGCAATGCGCGCTCGCCGCCTGCAATAATACCTTTCACCATTTCAGGTGAAACACCAAATGTTGGCGGGCACTCAGAAGCATCGAGTACGCCTAGTCGACCACTGGTTCCAGCGCCAATATAGACTAATCGACCGCCTTGTTGAAATGCAGCAACGATACGTTCGACTGCTTGGGCAATTTGAGGTAAACATTTTTCAATTGCCAAAGGCACTTGTTTATCTTCCTCATTCATTAACTGCACAATTTCCAATGCAGACAAGCTATCCACATGCATGGAATTCGGATTCCGTTGTTCAGTAATTAAAGTTGAAAGGGTTTGTAATAAATTCTCTGCCATGGTTTATTCCTTTGGAAAAATCGCCCCTAAACTAACCGCACTTGTGGCGCCCGTCACATTCGGCAAATTAGCGGGTAAATTATGCATACGACGATAAGCCAACCAAGCAAAAGCTGCTGCTTCCACATAATCGATATCAAGATTTAATTCTGTCGTCAGTTGAATACGCCAATTTGGTAATGCCTGTTTTAAACCATTCATGATCGCCTGATTTTTAGCACCTCCGCCACAAACAAGTAATCGGCATGGTAATGTCGTCTGAATATTATGAAGGGCTAAAACAATACTTTGCACGGTAAATTCAGCCAAAGTGGCTTGCACATCTTGTGGTAAAAGTGCGGTCGTTTTTTCTGCTATTTTTTGAATTTTATTCTCTAACCAAACCAAATTAAATAATTCACGCCCTGTGCTTTTCGGTGGTGGCAGTTGAAAGAAATCTTCATCTAATAATGCCGCTAACAAATCTGGATTCACTTGACCTGAAACTGCCCATTCACCATTTTTGTCGTAAGCTTTGCCTTGATGCTTTTCGATCCATTGATCGAGCAAAGTATTACCCGTTCCCGTATCAAAGCCAATGACAGGCTCTTCGGGTATCAATAACGATACATTGCTAATACCGCCAATATTAAGCACGACTGTAGCCCAATGAGGATCAAAAAATACCGCTTGGTGAAAAGCGGGTACCAAAGGTGCGCCTTGTCCACCAAACGCCATATCTCTACGGCGCAAATCACCAACAACCGTAATGCCTGTTTTAGCGGCTAATAAATTCATATCACCGATTTGCATGGTAAACGGAAATTGACCTTTTGGGGAATGCCACACTGTTTGGCCATGGCAGCCAATGGCTTCGATCTGTTCTGGCTTTAACTGGTGTTTACGTAAAAAATCATTTACGCAATCGGCATAAAGCAAGCCAAATTGATGATCGAGTTCACCCAGTGCTTGTAACGACGTTTCGCCCGATTGAATAAGTACGGTCACTTTTTCGCGTAAATTTGCCGGCATCGGCGTAAAATTTGCTGCAATTAATTTGGTTTGATTCGATTGGATGTCAGTAAGGGCAATATCCACCCCGTCAAGACTGGTGCCCGACATAATGCCAAGATAATAAGTCATAGTGTTCAATTCGTGAGTTTTTCAGAATTATAGCGGATTTTAAAAAAATAAAAAAAGAGAGAACATTGCGGTTCTCTCTTCTCATCATAATGATGCTTATAAGTCATCAATGACTAAATCGTTTTTTAGCTATTGATGGAATAAGGTAATGGTTCAATTTTCAGAACAGTTCCATCTTCAGGTAAACGGAAATGCGTCCCTTCTTCTAAATCGTTATTCATCACCACGTGTAACCATAAAACGCCATCAAAATTGACCGCACTTACGATCGTACCGGTTTTACGCCAAGCTGTTTCTAACTGCATTTCTATTTCGCTACCGATTTTCGGTGTAACCGTGGTATCCCCCGAAAGCACATACATCGCACGTTTATTGGCGCCACGATATTTGGCTCGCGCAACAGTTTCTTGCCCGATATAACAGCCTTTAGTAAAAGAAATCGCTTGTTCAATCGCTTGTAGATTTAATGCCTGCGGGATAAATTCATTTTGTGTTTCCGCGCTCAAGCTTGGTAAGCCTGCTTGAATATCCGCACAAAGCCATTGTTTTTCATCGCCATTAAAGGTGACATCTAACGGTGTCGGATTGATCAAAATTGCACGATTTTCATCAAAATCTAATTCAATCTGCGCGTGAATTCGACCGCACTTTTCACCAATTAAGCCGACAATTTGCCAATCCAATACTTGAAAAGTCACTTTTGAAAACACTGCATATTTTTTTAAATGATCGAGTGGAGCCAATAAAGCTTTCGGCATTAAAATCAAAAACTGCTCTTCTGAAAGCTTAATTAAGCGGAATAAAGAATTCATTTTGCCTTTAGGATCGCAATGTGCTGTAAGCGTTGAAGCGCCAGCTGCTAAATGCACCACATCACAAGTTAATTGGCCTTGCAGATATTTCTCCGCATCCACGCCTGCCACTTCCACCAAATCATAGTGGTTTAATGAAATAAATGTTGCCATGATTTTTCCTATTCAAGGTTTTGAATTTGCTCACGCATTTGTTCAATTAATACTTTCAACTCCACAGCAGAAGCGGTAATATCGGCATTAATGGACTTTGATGCCAACGTGTTAGATTCACGATTCAGCTCTTGCATCATAAAATCCAGTTTACGGCCCACTGCCCCGCCTTTTTTCAAGATATTATTGGTTTCTTTCACGTGCATTTGCAGACGATCTAATTCTTCCGCCACGTCCACACGTTGCGCCAGTAAAATCATTTCTTGTTCAACACGTTGTGGATCAAGTTGAATCTTCACTTCTTCAAAGCGTTGCAATAAACGCTCACGCTGCCATTGTAAAACCTCCGGCATTTGTGACCGCACTTTTTCAGCTTCTACCGTAATACCATCAAGACGTTGTTGAATAATGGCTTGCAATTTTTCGCCCTCACGTCCACGCATTGCAATAAATTCCACCAACAATTCATCAAAAGCTGTCAACAAATCTTGACTGATAGCATCTAAATCTTGCTCAGCCGCTTCCACCACGCCGGGATAACGCAATACGTCCGCTAAATTGATTTCACCCTCACCAGCTTGTGCCTTAATCCATTGTAAAGATTGAATAACTTGATTCGCTAATTCTTTATTTAAATTGAGCTCAGCCGCCGCTTGTTTTTTGCTATCAATACGCAATGAACATTCAATTTTACCGCGAGTGAGATTTTGACGAAGTTTCTCACGCAAAGCATTTTCCAAGCCACGGAATTGCTCTGGCAAGCGGAAAAAGTTTTCCAAATAACGTTGGTTAACCGAACGAATTTCCCAAACTGCATCGCCCCAATCCTTCTTGATTTCAAGGCGTGCAAAGGCTGTCATACTATAAATCATAAGCGCTCTCCTACTATTGTCTCTTGTCTTAATTGATTTGCCGGCTATTTTATCGGGAAAGTGCGGTCATTTCTACCGTACATTTTGTAGAAGAATTTTGTTTCTCCTACTTTACACACTGTAAAGATTAAAATACAATCGTCGTAAATTTATTATTACAACCTAAGGAAGATAAAATGAACAAGACCGTGGGAAGTACCTTACTTGTTGCAGGAACCATGATTGGTGCGGGGATGTTGGCAATGCCACTCACCTCTGCAGGAATTGGCTTAACTGCGACTGTTTTCTTATTAATTGGCTTGTGGGCAGTGCTTACTTTCACCGCACTTTTATTCGTGGAACTATATCAAACCGCTGACAGCGATGCGGGGATCGGCACACTTGCTGCACAATATTTTGGTAAAGCGGGGCGAATTATTTCTACTGCTGTTTTAATTGTCTTCTTATATGCCTTAATTGCTGCTTATGTGAGTGGTGGTGGTTCCTTATTAATGGATTTACTCCCAGCCATGGGCGATAAAGACACCATGAATAAAATCGCGGTGCTTGTATTCACCATTTTCTTCGGCAGTTTTATTGTCATCGGCACACACAGTGTGGATAAAATCAATCGCGTGTTATTCTTTGTGATGATTGCTGCTTTTATCTTAGTGCTCGCGTTAATGCTACCGAACATCAAATTTGATAACTTAATGGCGATGCCAATTGATAACGCTTTAATTATTTCTGCAAGCCCTGTATTTTTCACGGCATTTGGTTTCCATGGTTCCATTCCAAGTTTAAATAAATACTTAGACGGTAATGTGAAATCCTTACGCATTGCGATTTTAGTGGGTTCTGGCATCACGTTATTTGCTTACTTTTTATGGCAGCTTTCTACGCACGGCTTACTCAGCCAAAATGAGTTTTTACAAATTTTACGTGAAGACGCCACGTTAAATGGCTTGGTGAAAGCAACCTTAGAAATCACCCAAAGCCCAATTATTGCGAATGCGGTAAAAATCTTCTCCACTTTAGCATTGGTCACTTCATTCTTAGGGGTGGCATTAGGTTTATTAGAATGTATCGAAGACTTACTCAAACAATCTTTTGATATTCATGCAGGGCGTATTTCATTAGGTTTAATGACCTTTATTCCCCCAGTGCTTTTCTCCCTTTTCTATCCGGAAGGTTTTATTCTCGCTCTGGGTTATGCTGGTCAAATGTTCGCGTTCTACGCAGTGGTTTTACCGGTAGCATTAGTTTGGAAAGCACGTGCGATTCATCCTAACTTGTCATACCGAGTATGGGGCGGTAACGCATTGTTAGTACTTGTATTGGTGCTTGGGGTGATTATTACTTCAATTCCTTTTGCCATCCGAGCGGGTTATTTACCTTTTGTTGCCGGTTAAAATGAGCGAAAAAAAGACCGCACTTTTAAGGTGCGGTCTCTTTTATTTGTTTTCATATACATGTGCCACTAACTGACCATTCAAGTATTCGCCAATATACACTTGCTCAATCGTTATGTTCTGTTTTTCTAACTCAGCTTTAACCCATTCTTCATCACGATCAATAATGTCTAAAACATCATCATCTAATTGTCCATCAACAATTAATGGATAACGTAAGTTATCATCGCCGTATTGAATAATCGAGAGTTGCCCATTTTGTTCGAATACCGCACGTTTAACCGTTTTGATTTCATAAATACCGGCAGCACGTAACTTAAACATGAGGTCATTAGCAGTAATACTGTGTTTCATACATTCAGCGGTTTTAACCTTACCGTCTGAAATCACCCAAACAGGTTTACCATCAATCAAAGATTTAACTAATTTGTTATGATTTTTGATAAAACGGAGGGTAAAAACCAATAATGTCCAAAGCACGAGCACGAGAGAGAACTGGAATACCCCAATACTATCGCTATAAATCACACCACCAATAATGCCACCTAGCACATAGTTTTGTACCTGATCCATCGCGGAAGTCGGTGCAAGGTTACCTTTTCCCATTAAGTTAATTTGGAGTACCAGTCCAATAATACCCATGGCCAATTTCAAGCCTAATAATGTGTAGCCATCCATTATTTATCCTCCTTATCAATCACAGTAACATTAGGGTTTACTAAGTTAATTGGGGATAAGGTATACGCTGAAAAATCATTATTAAAATGGACTTCGAAATACTGATCCCGAATATTTAAAATCATGCCGTTCATTAATGTACGGCTATTGGTACGAATATCTTCTTTCTGTAAATTTTGACTATCTTTCACCGAATTTAAAAATGTCACCACGCTAGAGATATCAGCTGCATAGACTTCATTTTGCTCATATTGCTTATATTGCACACCGAGCAAGAAAATAATTAATAAAAGAAAGATAATACTGAGATCGCGATATTTGGTTTGTAACCGATGACGTAAATATAAGCTTGTCACCACAAGCAATGCACCTAACGAGACAAAAATGGCGATATATTTAAAATAACCTTCAAAAGACATCGAATTTTCTAAAAAAGCAAAAGAGAAAAAAGACATTTGTCATTCCTAATTTTAAAGAGAAAAACAGGTTGCTACTGTAGCACAACGAAAACTGACTAGCTATTTTTATCACAGAAATTAAATTCGTTTTTCCGAAAAATCCCTTTTATAATGACCGCACTTTTGAAACAAAAAGAGAAAAATATGAAAGCAATTCAGCCCGAAGATCAGGGATATTGGCTGTTCACCAAAGGATCGACACTTTATTGGCAGGAAAATGATCTGCCTTTCGGAACAGCAAAGGAACTCGGCCTCACAACGCAAAAAGCAATGTTGCTCGGGAAATGGAAATCACAACCTTTATGGCTTGTGGCAGAAAATGATCAAGATGAACGAGAATACCTTTCCCTGCGGAGTTTGTTGTCTTTACCAACTGAAGATTTTCATTTGTTAAGCCGAGGCGTGGAAATCAATCATTTTTTGAAAACCCACCAATTCTGCGGAAAGTGCGGTCAAAAAGCGGAACAAACTCACGATGAGCTAGCGGTTCAATGCACAAGTTGTGGCTATCGTACTTACCCAGTTATTTGCCCTTCGATTATTGTCGCCGTTCGCCGTGGCACAGAGATTTTATTAGCCAACCATAAACGCCATTACACGCCAGGCAAAGCAGGTATTTACACCACGCTAGCCGGTTTTGTGGAAGTCGGTGAAACCTTTGAAGATGCCGTTCGCCGCGAAGTCTTTGAAGAAACGGGTATTCGCATTAAAAATATTCGCTATTTCGGTAGCCAACCTTGGGCATTCCCGAATTCACAAATGGTGGGCTTTTTAGCCGATTACGATAGCGGAGAAATTCAACTGCAAGAAACAGAACTGCATGATGCACAATGGTTTTCTAGCGCTGCCCCCTTGCCAGAATTACCGCCAACAGGTACTATCGCACTCAAATTAATTAATGCTACGCTTGAGCTTTGCAAAGCAGAACAAAATAAATAAAGGAAAGTCCATGTCTGAATTAAAAAATGATCGTTATTTAAAAGCCTTATTACGTGAACCAGTGGATATGACCCCCGTATGGATGATGCGCCAAGCGGGACGCTATTTACCTGAATATAAAGCAACACGTGCAGAAGCAGGCGATTTTATGTCTCTTTGCCGCAATGCGGATTTAGCTTGTGAAGTGACCTTACAGCCACTTCGTCGCTATGCTTTAGATGCAGCTATTTTGTTCTCAGATATTTTAACTATTCCTGATGCGATGGGCTTAGGCTTAAGTTTTGGTGCAGGTGAAGGCCCGAAATTTGCCCGTCCAATTGAAAATAAAAGTGCGGTCGAAAATTTACCGATTCCTGACCCTGAAGGCGAACTTCAATATGTGATGAATGCTGTTCGCACCATTCGTCGCGAACTAAAAGGCGAAGTGCCACTGATTGGTTTCTCTGGTAGCCCGTGGACACTGGCAACTTATATGGTTGAAGGTGGGAGCAGCAAAACCTTCAATAAAATCAAAAAAATGATGTATGCCGAACCGCAAACTTTGCATCTTTTATTAGATAAAGTGGCGGATTCTGTGATTTTATACTTAAACGCACAAATCAAAGCGGGTGCACAAGCGGTCATGGTATTTGATACTTGGGGCGGCGTTTTAGGTCATCGTGAATATTTAGACTTCTCTCTGCAATATATGCATAAAATCGTTGATGGTTTAATTCGTGAACACGATGGTCGTAAAGTACCGGTAACCTTATTTACTAAAGGTGGCGGGTTATGGTTAGAAGCCATGGCTGATACAGGCTGTGATGCGCTAGGATTAGACTGGACAGTTAATTTGGCTGATGCAAAAGCGCGTGTGGGTCATAAAGTGGCGCTACAAGGCAATATGGATCCAAGCGTGTTATATGCACCTGCAGAGCGTATTGAGCAAGAAGTGCGGTCAATTTTAGCCGATTTTGGTCAAGGCAGCGGACATGTATTTAACTTAGGCCATGGAATCCACCAAGATGTGCCTGAAAGTGCACCCAAAATCTTCGTGGATGCTATTCATGAATTCTCAAAAGCCTATCATAAGTAAGCGAGAAAAAAATGCGAAATCCAATTCACAAGCGTCTCGAAAATGTTGAAAGCTGGCAACATCTGACCTTTATGGCCTGCTTATGCGAACGCATGGCGCCTAACTTTGCCCTATTTTGTCAAATGACCGAACAGGAGCAAGCAGAAAAGACCTATCACAACATTTTAAATTTAGTGTGGGAATTTCTAACCGTTAAAGGGGCGAAAATCAATTTCGAAAACCAATTAGAGAAGCTCGAAGAGATTATTCCTGATGTGAATGATTATGACTTCTTTGGTGTGGTACCTGCTCTTGATGCTTGTGAAGCATTAGGTGAATTATTGCATGCTATTATCGCTGGCGAAACACTTGAAAAAGCGATTCAAATCAGCCAAATTTCATTAGGCACGGTTTGTTCTTTGTTAGAGACACAAGAAAATCGTGATCTTTCTGAGAGCGAACTAAAAAGCCGTGAAGAAATTGAGGAGGAACTTGACCTTCAATGGCAAATCTATCGATTACTCAAAGACTGTGAAAAACGCGATGTAGACCTGATTTTATCCCTCCGAAATGAGATCAAACAGGAGGGAATCTCCAATATTGGTATAAAAATTGAGCAATAACGTGAGATTTGTCACAATTTTTACAAATCTAGCTTTTATTTCCCGCTCAGTTAGATTAGACTTGCCAAGCCGTAGCAGTTAAAAGCTACGCTTATTTAAATAGAGTCAAATTTTAATTTAACAGAAGGTACAAATTTATGAACAAAACAGATTTAATCGATGCAATTGCAAGTGCAGCTGAATTAAACAAAAAACAAGCTAAAGCTGCATTAGAAGCTACTTTAGCCGCTATCACTGGTAGCCTTAAAAAAGGTGAACCTGTACAATTAATCGGTTTCGGTACATTCAAAGTAAACAAACGTGCTGCACGTACTGGCCGTAACCCACAAACTGGTGCAGAAATCAAAATCGCAGCATCTAAAGTTCCAGCTTTCGTATCTGGTAAAGCATTAAAAGACGCAATCAAATAATTTGTCTTAAAACGAATTTTAATTGAACCCTGCTTTGTCAGGGTTTTTTGTTGCCTAAATTTTAGCTTTACATTCATCATTTTGCCGATATAATTCCGAACCGAAATTTATTACGGAATATAAATAATGAAACGAAACATTCAACACCGAAATACCCAACAACGCAGACATGCCATTATGCAGCTACTGCAAGAACAAGGTGAAGTTAGTGTAGAACAGCTTGTACAGTTATTTGATACCTCTGAAGTGACGATTCGAAAAGATCTCACTGCATTGGAAAGTAATGGTTTCCTTCTTCGTAAATACGGTGGTGCCATTTTAATGCCACAAGAAATCATTGAAGAAGAACAAGATGATGAACTTTCGCAACGAAAGTTAGTCTTAGCAAAGGCAGCTGCAGAACGTATTCGTGATCACAATCGCATTATTGTAGATAGTGGCAGCACAACCGCCGCCTTGATTAAACAGCTTAATCGCAAGCAAGGCTTGGTTGTGATGACGAATTCGCTTTCTGTGGCCACCGCATTACGTTCACTCGAAAACGAACCGACGCTTTTGATGACGGGAGGGACTTGGGACACACGTTCTGAATCCTTCCAAGGCAATATTGCCGAGCAAGTGCTACGCTCTTATGATTTTGACCAATTATTTATTGGTGCTGATGGCATTGATTTAGAACGTGGTACAACGACATTTAATGAGTTGGTTCGCTTAAGCCAAGTGATGGCTGAAGTATCTCGCGAAGTGATCGTGATGGTGGAATCACAAAAAATTGGCAGAAAAATGCCAAATGTGGAATTAACCTGGCAGCAAATTGATGTGCTGATTACAGATAACAAATTATCTCAGGCCGACAAAGAAGCCATAATGGCGCAAGGCGTAGAAGTAATTTGTGTAGATGTGGCATAAAGTGCGGTCAGAAAAATAAGACTTTTAATTTTAGTAAATAAGGAAAAACTATGTGTGGTATTGTTGGTGCGGTAGCACAACGTGATGTAGCAGAAATTTTAATTAATGGTTTACACCGCTTAGAGTATCGTGGTTATGACTCTGCAGGTGTTGCTGTCGTGGATCCAAACCATGAATTACACCGAGTGCGCTGCTTAGGTAAAGTAAAAGCCCTTGATGAAGCCGTTGCAACAAAACCATTAATCGGTGGTACAGGGATTGCTCACACACGTTGGGCAACTCATGGTGAACCTTCTGAAGCCAATGCTCACCCACATACTTCGGGTAACTTTGCTGTCGTACATAATGGCATCATCGAAAATCACGAAGAATTACGTGAATTGCTTAAATCTCGTGGTTATGTGTTCAATTCTCAAACCGATACCGAAGTAATTGCTCACCTTGTTGAATGGGAAATGCGTTCAGCCTCTACTCTACTTGAAGCGGTACAAAAAACCGTAAAACAACTTACCGGTGCATACGGTATGGTGGTATTAGATCGCGAACATCCAGAACATTTAGTGGCTGCACGTTCAGGCAGCCCATTAGTGATTGGTTTAGGGATCGGCGAAAACTTCCTGGCATCTGACCAACTCGCGTTATTAAGCGTGACTCGTCGTTTCATCTACTTAGAAGAAGGCGACATTGCAGAAATTACACGTCGTACCGTGGATATTTACGATGCGAATGGTCAAAAAGTAGAACGTGAAGTGCACGAGTCTAACCTTGAAAATGATGCGGCAGAAAAAGGCAAATTCCGCCATTTCATGCAAAAGGAAATCTATGAGCAACCAAATGCATTAATCAACACCATGGAAGGGCGTATCCTTCATAACAACGTGATTGTGGATGCTATTGGTAATGGCGCAGCTGAAATTTTAGAAAAAGTTGAACACATTCAAATTGTGGCTTGTGGTACCTCTTATAATGCAGGGATGACTGCTCGTTACTGGTTTGAAGCACTTGCTGGCGTGAGCTGTGATGTCGAAATTGCGTCTGAATTCCGCTATCGCAAATTTGTCACTCGCCCAAATAGCTTGTTAGTGACTATCTCTCAATCAGGTGAAACAGCGGATACTCTTGCAGCACTTCGTCTTGCAAAAGAAAAAGGTTACATGGCAGCCTTAACGATCTGTAACGTATCAAGTTCATCTTTAGTACGTGAATCTGATCTTGCCTTCATGACACGTGCAGGCGTTGAAGTCGGTGTGGCATCAACCAAAGCCTTTACCACTCAGTTGGCCGCATTATTAATGTTAGTCACTGCCATTGGTAAAGTAAAAGGCAATATCTCAAACGAACAAGAAGTGGAAATTGTAAAAGCGTTACAATCACTTCCGGCTGAAGTTGAAAAAGCCCTTGCATTTGATAAAGATATCGAAGCATTAGCAGAAGACTTCGCAGAGAAAAACCATGCGCTTTTCTTAGGTCGTGGTGAGTTCTACCCTATCGCAATGGAAGCTTCATTGAAATTAAAAGAAATTTCTTATATCCATGCTGAAGCTTATGCGGCAGGTGAATTAAAACACGGTCCACTCGCCTTAATCGATGCAGATATGCCGGTTATTGTGGTCGCACCAAACAATGAATTACTTGAAAAAGTGAAATCAAACATTGAAGAGGTACGTGCTCGTGGTGGGCAACTTTATGTGTTCGCTGATAAAGAAGCAGGCTTCACACCAAGCGAAGGCATGAAAATTATCACGATGCCAAAAGTGAATGAAATTATTGCGCCAATTTTCTACACCGTTCCTATGCAATTATTGTCATACCATGTGGCATTAATTAAAGGAACTGACGTGGATCAACCTCGTAACTTAGCGAAATCGGTCACCGTAGAATAAAGTGCGGTTAAAAATCAGCACGTTTTAATACAAAAAAGCACAGGTTTAATCCTGTGCTTTTTGTTTAAAGAAACCGATAACCGTTTTCTGTTACTTCAAGAATTGAAGCATAACCTTTTCGCCAATCGCCTAACACAATGCGCGTGTACCTTTTTTCCTGATGAATGGCTTCTCGATGCGTATGACCGTGAATTAACCATTCCACGCCAAATTCTTTTACGGTTTGTGCCGTAAACGCTAAATTCACATCCATTATATCCAGCGACTTATATTGCTTATCTTGTTTACTCTTCGTGCGAATTTTCTCTGCAATTTTTAACCGCACTTTTAATGGCAAGCATAAAAACAATCTTTGTCGCCATTTTTGATGCACTTTTCGGCGAAATTGTTGATATTTCACATCATCAATACATAAGGTATCACCATGACAAATTAAGGTTTTCACGCCACCAAGATCAACACAATGATAGTCAGGTAATAATGTTAAACCACAATCTTGTGCAAATTTTTTCCCTACCAGAAAATCTCGATTACCATGAATGAAATAACAAGCAATGCCCTTTTCTGTCAGGTTTTTAATCAACTGTTTTACTTGTGAGATTAAAGGTGAAGTTTCATCGTCACCAATCCAAAAATCAAAAAGATCTCCCAAAATATAAACCGCTTGCGCTTCTTGCGCTTTGTTTTGCATAAAATCGTTAAAAAGTGCGGTTAATTCCGGATGCGTTTCGCTTAAATGAAGATCTGCAATAAAATAAATGGGTTTCATAACTATTCCGTCATTTTTTTCATTAGATTAGCACACATTTTTGTGTAATTTGCTATACTTTCCAAAAATTTTAATTAGGTATTTTCTATGTTAAAAATCGCCAGAATTCTCATCGTTGCACTTTGTTGTATTTTAATTTGTGTGCTCGGTACGATCTATTCCTTTATTCGTTTTAAAAATCCAAGTAATGTGGGCGTTATGGCTCGCTGGTTTGGCCGCTTATACCCTTTATTTGGCTTAGAAGTAGAACACCGTTTTCCACAAAATAAAGAGAATATGCCACGTTGTATTTACATCGGTAACCACCAAAATAATTTCGATATGGTAACCATCTCTTACATGGTATTACCTCGCACGGTGAGTGTAGGTAAAAAAAGCCTAATTTGGGTTCCTTTTTTCGGCATTTTATATTGGGTGACGGGCAATATTTTCTTAGATCGTGAAAATCGCTCTAAAGCACACAGCACCATGACGGAACTTGCTCGTCGTATCAATAAAGACAACCTGTCAATTTGGATGTTCCCTGAAGGCACTCGTAGCCGTGGTCGTGGTTTATTGCCATTCAAAACAGGCGCATTCCATGCCGCGATTGCAGCTGGCGTACCAATCGTGCCTGTGGTGTGCTCGACAACCCATAACAAAATTGATTTAAATCGTTGGGATAATGGTAAAGTGATTTGTGAAATGATGGAGCCGATTGATACTTCATCCTACACAAAAGACAATGTACGCGAACTCGCCTCTTACTGCCACGATTTAATGGAAAAACGCATCGCCGAACTCGATGCTGAAATTGCACAAGGAAAATAATATGTTGCGTCTTTCTCGTCGCCAATTATTAAAAACTACCGCAATTTCAACCGCACTTGCTGCCACACCTCAATCGGTATTGGCGGCGTCTCGTGAAAAATTAACTATTCCTCCGTTGATGGAAGCGAAACGTGGTCGCCCCATTATTCTTAATATGGAAGAAACCGGCTACAAGTTAGATGGTGCCCATAGTGTCAGTGTGTGGGGCTTTAACGGCAATTATCTTGGGCCCACTATTCGCATCAAATCGGGTTCCTTTGCAAAACTCAATTATCACAACAATTTGCCACAAAGTATTGCTCTCTCTATTCAGGGATTACAAGCCAGTGGTGAATTATTTGGCGGTGCCGCAAAAATCCTCAAAAAAGGAGAATCTTGGGCCCCGATTATCCCGATAGAGCAACCTGCCTCGACTTGCTGGTATCGATCTGCGACCCTGGCTAACTCGGCTTATCAAACCTATCGCGGCATTGTGGGGATGTGGTTAATTGAAGATGATCAAAGCTTAAAATCGCAACTGCCTCATAAATATGGCGTGGATGATATTCCATTAATCTTACAAGACATGGAATTTAACGGTGACGGATTACAATTATTTAAGCAAAATCAACCGCACTTTGTCGGTAATCGTCTTCTCGTTAATGGACAAGAAGCGTCTTATCTTG
This sequence comes from Parahaemophilus parainfluenzae, assembly GCA_963537955.1. GTDB lineage: Bacteria > Pseudomonadota > Gammaproteobacteria > Enterobacterales > Pasteurellaceae > Haemophilus_D > Haemophilus_D parainfluenzae_AJ. The sequence goes on from CAUTFW010000013.1 coordinate 22,955, forward strand.
ACGTCCCTCGCGGTTGGATACGTTTACGTTTACTCAACGCCTCATTGGCAAGAGCCTACGATCTCCGTTTAGATAACGAACAAGACATGTTACTCATTGCAAGAGATTTAGGTTTTTTACCACAAGGTAAAGCGATTAATTCTCTCATTCTAGCACCGGGTGAACGCGCAGAAGTGTTAGTTAATTTAAGCGAAGGCCAAGGCGTATCACTTATTTCTGGCGTAAAACGTGGTTTCTTCGACAAAATCAAAAATGTATTCAGTTCTAATAATGATTTTGCCGATAACACCGTTTTAGAACTTCGCCCGCAAGGTGAAATCTCTGCATTCAGTAAAAAAATGAATGAATCATTCAATACTGATGCTTCCGCTATGCTCGCAAGTAAAATCGCGCAAGAACGTACCTTTGAATTGGATGTAACGAATGGCTTAATCAATAAACAACGCTTTGACCCGCGCCGTGTTGATGTTTCAGCTAAAGTCGGCACTGTCGAACGTTGGATCATCAACAGCTCACTGCCAGTAGGTTTCACCATTCAAGGCGCTAAATTTGTGATTGAAAGCCAAGATGACGCCAACGTTGATGTGTCGGAACTAGCCTGGAAAGACACGGTTTGGGTGAAAAAGAAAGTACAAATTTTAGTAAAATTTGAACAACCTTCGTCAAATACTCATCCATTCTTATTTGGCTCATCCAATTTAATGCTGGCAGATATGGGATGCCTTGGTATAATGATCGTTCAATAAAATAATGATATAAAAAGGAATCTAACATGAAAAAAATCTCAACATTCGCTTTAATTGCGACCCTATTTTCAACAGCCACATTTGCTGCATCACCAGAATCAAAAGACGCAGCTAAAGATACAGCAAATGAGCCCACTATTTACCTCTCTGTGTTTGATAGAACTCAAGAGCCATCACCTGATTTAAATAAAAAAGAAACCTCTCGTTCCAATAAAACCGAGAAAGTATGTTGGCTCGCAACCGGTGATTTTGGTAAAAAAGCAACAGTAAGTGAAATCTTTAAAGCTCAAGCTCAAAGTGAATTCGCTAGTTCGATTGAGAATGCAAAAGTGGTTTCATCACCAAATAAAAAAATCCATACCATCACTTATACCAGACCAACATTAGAAAATGGCAAATATATGATGAACTGCTGGACATTCGACCGCCGAGATCCAATCGGCAAATATGTGCTAACTGTCAAAATCGGTAAACACGAATTTGAAAAACAAGTTTTCTACGTGACTGAGTAATTAAAAATACACAAAGAAACGACCGCACTTATATGTGTGCTGTTTTAAGACTAAAACAAAAGGCCGTCTGAAACCCAATCGTTCAGACGGCCTTTTTTTCTACCTAGCCAAAGCTCGTTGTAAACTCTGCGTCCAAGCGGTTCTAAATGCGGCATCTGTGGCAAAGAGCTTGTACAGTTCCAATTTAGCTATGCGGCTTTCGTTCATCACATCGCGCAAAATGGCTTGGAAAGCCAATTCACGGGTATGGATATCAGGGTTATTCAGATATTTCTGCTTAAAATCTTTATGTTCGCAGATGCGATTTTTAGTACTGATAAACTCCACCCGTTGCTCATCCGGCGTTGCGCTCCAGCCTTGAAACCATCTTTCATTGAACACACGAATAATTTCATCAATCGGATCTTTTTCTTTATCTTCACCATGCGTGCCGCGTGGATTGGGATTTTGTGGGTCAAGCTCTGTTTCTTCATCATCTAATTTAATGCTGTAATTCAGTTTGGTGCGCGCCAAGCCGTAAGAGCTTAAATCCACTGCATCTAGAATTTCATCAAATTCATCCATCGGATCTTGTACTTTTAATTTGGGCACTAAGAATTTGAGGAACCAATAGAGCTTTTCCCAAGCGATATTTTCAAAATTGATGATGGAGGCCATTTGCCCGTAAATTTTTAAAAACTGCTTTGCCTTGATTTTAAAATCGACTTTTTGGGTTGGCTCAAGATCCAACTCATGATCGAAACGTTGAACCGCCACATCAATGATACTGCTTAATTGCTGTGCGTCTTTATTGGCAAAGTAGCCTTCAGTAAAGTCGTTGACCTCTGCCTGTTCGTACACGCCAGTTTCATCCAACTGATCTTTCAAATCATGTAAGACATTGACATCAGTTGCTTGCGACAACGACGTAGAAGTATAAAACGGCTCAAATGCTTGCTGAATATCTTCAACGCTGTTAAAAAAGTCCAATACAAACAAATCTTCCGTGCGTTTACCCAACTTATTCGCACTGCGATTTAAGCGAGATAAAGCTTGCACACAAAGTACGCCGGAGAGTTTCTTATCCACATACATCGCACACAATTTCGGCTGGTCAAAACCAGTCAGATATTTATTGGCCACCACCAACAAACGATATTCATCTTGATCGAAATACTCTTTAGTATCGCTTTCTGCAAACCCATTCATTTCCGCTTCGGTGTATTCCACACCATCAACCACTTTACTGCCTGAAAACGCAATCGCAATTTTAAATGGATTACCTCGCTCAGCCAGCAATCGGTTTAACGCCTGAAAATAGCGGATGGCGGTTTCAATATTTTGCGTTACCACCATGCCCTTGGCTTTGCCTTTGAGTTTTTTACGGTTAAAGATTTGCTGGATAAAATGATCCAGCATCACCTCCGCTTTAGTATCAATCGTTTGTTGAGAACGCTCCACATAAGCTTTCAGACGGCTTTGTGCCTTCTTACTATCAAACTCCGGATTATCTTCAATTGATTTAGTGATCTCATAAAAACTTTTATAAGTGGTGTAATTGGCGATCACATCCAAAATAAAGCCTTCTTCAATCGCCTGTTTCATGGAATAAAGGTGGAACGGCTTAAATTTACCATCCGCCTGTTTCTCGCCGAATTTTTCCAAAGTGCTGTTTTTCGGTGTGGCGGTGAAAGCAAAATACGACGCATTGCCGCGCATTTTGCGAGATTGCATGGCTTGTAAAATCAAATCTTGCACATCTTCAGCATCAAGGTCTTCCGTTTTGCCGATGGCTCGGTTCATATTGTCGTGTGCCGAACCGGATTGTGAGCTGTGCGCCTCATCAATAATCACCGCAAATTGTTTGTCGCCCAAATCAGCAATGCCATCCACAATAAACGGGAATTTTTGAATCGTGGTAATAATGATTTTTTTGCCCTGCTCAAGCGATTGGCGCAATTCTGCCGAACTCAACGCCGGCGCAACAATGTTTTTCACTTCTGAAAAATCTTTGATATTGTCGCGCAGTTGCTTATCCAACAAACGACGGTCGGTAACGACAATTACCGAATCAAAAATCGGGCGGTCTGCCTCTCTACCGTTTGCCGCCTTTTCATTGCGCGGATAAGCCTCAATCAACTGATACGCCAACCAAGTAATGGAATTAGATTTGCCCGAGCCGGCAGAGTGTTGAATCAGATATCGTTTGCCCACGCCCTGTTCACTGACATCAGCAATCAAACGGCGCACCACCTCTAATTGATGATAGCGGGGGAAAAAGAGTGAGCGTTTCTCCAGCGGATCTTTGGTTGAACCATCTAAACGCATAAAATGCTGAATAATGTTGGCAAGGCTGGCTTTACTGAACACCTCTTGCCACAAATACGCCGTGCGGTGTCCGTTTGGATTCGGCGGATTGCCCTTACCGCAGTTGTTGCCCAAATTAAACGGCAAGAAAAACGTAGCAGGCCCCACCAATTTGGTGGTCATATAAGCTTCTTCCGTATCTAAGGCAAAATGTGCCAAACAACGCCCGAAATGAAACAGCGTTTGGCTTAAATCTCGGTTGCGATATTGTTTTTGGGCATCAATGGCCGTCTGACCCGTCCAATGGTTTTTCAGCTCAAGGGTAATAATCGGCAAGCCATTGACAAACAGCACCATATCCACCGTTTCATTGCTTGAGGCAGAATAAGGCACTTGGCGCATACAGCTAAACAGATTCTGTTCAAAACGTAGCTTGACCTTTTCGCCGCTGCTGGCAAGCGGAACGGGGTAGAGCAAATCAAAATGGGCGCTATCAATATCCAAGCCTTTTTTCAGTAGGTGTAACACGCCGTTTTTCTTTATTTGGCGGTCTAACCGCTCTAGAATTTTACGTTGCCAATCGTTTGGATTTAGCTGTTGAAAACGGGCGAGTTCTGCCTCTTGGCTGGTTTGCAGGAATTGCCAAAACAGACGCGTGTCAATCGCAAACTGAGCATCAAAATCCTGTGAAAATGCCAGCTCAAAACCATGATAGCGCGGCAGGTATTCTGCCTTCGGCTCGCCCAGCTTATTTTCCATGTTTTCACGCCAAGTGCCGGTTAAAGCTTTTTCGATGGCAATTTCTAAATCTTTTTCCTTAGTTCCTGAAACCATTTTTCACCCTTTTGTGAATGTTTTAAATTTTATTCATTACGCCCAAGTTGCGCTGCCAATATTCAAAACCCATCGGATTTTTTGACCGCACTCTTCACACCGATACCCGCACCTTGCCGGTTACCACATCGTTAATCAACACGCTTTTATACTCTTTCAGCTTTTCAATATATGCTGTTTTTAATGCGATTGCTTGATCAATCTTAGCGGTTTGTGTGTCTAGGTAGTCTGCGATTTGATATTGTTCCTCGAGTGAAGGAAATGTAACTTTATGATTTAAAATATCACTCTGTGTCATACTAGGCAAAGCAGTTGATGTTGAATAATATTGAAAAGGAATAATTGAACAGCAACAATAATAAAAAAATTTAGTGCTGACTTTATTGTTACAAACACAATAAAACATTGTATCAACTGTCCAAAATTTATCATTTATATATAATGGTTTATCAATTGTTCCTTTTCTACCAAGTAGAACAGCTTCACCATCGTATAAATATGTATTTGCGTAAGCAAATTGTCCACCCGATCCATATACGGGGTAACCTTCTTCTGCTATAACTGCTTTATAGTCCAAGCCATTATTAATTTTGGCAAACGTCTTTATTTTCTTCACTTCCCAATGCTCCGGCACTTGCCCTATCCACTCCACACCGGAATCTTTTAACGGCACATCGGGGTTTAAGCCACGGGTTACGGCATTTTGAATCAGAATCTGCTTGTGCTCTTTCAACAGAGCAATCTGCTTTTCCGCCAAATCCACCGCCTGATTGATTTTGGCGGTTTTTTCGTCTAGGAATTGCGCGATTTTTTGTTGTTCATCAAGAGGAGGAATTGGAAAATACAATTTTTTTAAATCATCTTGTGATATTTTCATTCTTATTGTATTCATTTTGCCATTTTCACCGAATTTTATAAGAATTCCTTTACCAAATCGCAATAATCCTCTTTGAAAATTTTCATTTTTAAAAATATTTTCATAATAAGATAAATTTGCTCTTTGATTATATAAAGATAAAGCATAATACACAGGGCTAATAGCGCCAAAATATTTTGATACCCCAACAGCACCAACGATAACATTCATACTATTAAGAACAATATCATTTGGATATGCTAATTTATAGGAAGATAAGTCATCTTTTCTTTTATTTCCGCCTCTATTTTCATCTGAATATTCAGTAACTCCATTTGCAATGGATAAAGATAATATATTATCCGTTTTAATCGGATCATTTTTTTCATTTCTAAATTTAAAAATAGATCTAATAGGCAAACACTCCCAATGACTCGGTATTTCCCCCAGCCATTCCACGCCCGAATATTTGTAACTCTCGTATCGTCTCATTTGCAAAAAATCCTTAAAATCTGACCGCTCTTATAGGGTGCGTAGCTTTAACTACCGTTTATCTTTTAACTGTTTGATTTCTTTTTGCCAATTTTCTAATATTTTTAAATCTTCGTTATCTGCTTGGCGTTGTTTTTGTTGTTTTCGTGCTTGGTCAAATAATGCGTATTGTTCATAGGTAAAGGCTTCCATTTGTTTTTGGGTTCGCTTGCCATTGCCTTGTAAAACGGGAAATCCGTTAAATTCGATCAAATTATCTACGTTGTTTCGCCAGAATGACAAAGTTAAATCTTGATTGTTTTTAACCCGCAACTCTGCGCTTTCTAAGAAAATCATGACTAATCGGTTCAGGGAATCTAACTCATCATTTGATAAATAATTTTTAGCAATCACAATATCGCCTTTGCGTACAATCGTGCCTTTCCATGTGGTTAAGCCCATATTGGGTAAGGTAGCATCTGCACGTTTGCAAATTAATTCGGCTGCGGTTTGTTTGGTGATGGCGTAAATCAATTTATTTTGCGTCTCAGCGAAAAACATTTGGGTATTTTTATCTGTTTTATCGTAATCGCTTGATAGACTAAATAATTCTCGCACTTTTTGATAAAAACGCATTTCACTGGCACGAATCTCACGGATTTGTTCCAGTAATTCATCAAAATAGTCTAAGCGGCCTTGAGGATTTTTTAACCGTTCTTTATCAACTAAAAAACCTTTTTCTAAATAATTGCGAAGTTGTGTATTCGCCCAACGTCGAAATTGTACGCCGCGCGGACTGCGAACTCTAAATCCTACGGCTAAAATCATGTCAAGCGAGTAATGTTTCACTTGATATTCTTTGCCGTCTTGGGCAGTTATTAAATAATCCTTAATAACTGAATTCTCATCTAACTCTTTGTCTTTTAATATATTTTTTATATGAGTGGTTATATTTGGTACAGAGGTGTCAAAAAGTTCTGCCAACTGATTTTGTGTAAGCCACGCTTCGTTTTCCATCACTAATAACGCAACATTGGCTTTGCCGTCATCAGTGTTATAAATAATTAAATCACTCATAAATTTCCCCTAAAATCTCACTAATCAAGCCGTCAGCCTGTTTTTCTAACGCTAAAATATCTTGGGCAACTTCCGCAAGGCTGCGTAATGGTTTATGGCGGTAGAAGTATTTATTGAAGCTGATTTCATAGCCGATTTTCACGCTTTCCATATTCAGCCATGCTTCGCTGATGTGCGGCTGCACTTCGGCTTTGAAATAGTCGTGGATATTTTGTTTAAGCGGTATGGATTCGCTGTCGCGCAAGTCGCTGCTTGTTTCATATTGGAGATATTCGCCTGCTTTGCCGGTGGCGTAATAGCCAAAGTCTGCCAGCTCGTCGGCTTGGCATTGGTAGCGTTGGCAAAGGGCATCTAATTCGTTTGGTTTGAGCTTGAGTGTTTTGGCAATTACTTTGGCGGCATTTTCGTTGTACCAGCTTACGGCATTGAAAATGGCTTTTTTCTCTGTGGCAGACAGGGCGATTTTTTCGGCTTTCAGACGGCCTTCCACGGCTTGTTTGAATTGGTTGAAATCGTCAAATTGTTGTTCGCCGAAATGTTCAAGCAGTTTTGATGCCATCTGAAAAAGTGCGGCGGCTTTTTCCCACGTTTTAATATCCAACAGCTTGGCTTTGTTTTTGTTGTTTAAGGCAATGCCTTGCGCCTCACACCAAGCGCTGATTTCTGGCTCGGTTTTGGCTAAAAATTCGGCGTTGTAAACCTGTTCGCCATGTTGCTGATAAAGATATTGCATGGGCTCAAACAGGGCTTTGTCAAAACGTAAAGACGCAATATTTTCTGCAGTAAATTGCGCAGAACGACGATCCGGGCGTTCGATGGTGACTTTGTAATAGCCGAAATCTTGATTGTCAAAAATCTGCGAAGCTAAGCCGACCGCTTCATTTTGGCTGTCGATTTCGCGCGCTTTAGCGCTGAAATCAAGATAGTTTTGGGTAATCTCCGCAATATGCTCCGGCGCGAATTCGCAGTTTTTGTCGCCGAGGTTTTTACGCAACTTACGGAATAAGAGGCCGGCATCAATCAGCTGTACTTTGCCTTTGCGCGCTTCGGATTTGTTGTTGGACAGCAGCCAAATGTAGGTGGTAATGCCTGTGTTGTAGAACAGGTTGTTAGGCAGCTGTACGATGGCCTCCAGCAAATCGTTCTCAATAATATGGCGACGGATGTTGCTTTCCCCCGAACCTGCATCGCCGGTAAAGAGGCTTGAGCCGTTATGTACGGAGGCTATTCGGCTGCCGATTTTGTTATTAGGCGCTTTCATTTTGCTGACCATTTCCATTAGAAATAGCAGCTGTCCATCGCTGGAGCGTGGTGTAGCATCAAGAACTTCTTCTTTTCCCCAGTAATCGGGCAAGCTGACTTTAAAGCGGCTGTCGATAACATCATTGCCATCTTTAATATAAGCCTGGTCGCCGCTCCAGCTTTTGCCGTATGGCGGATTGGAAAGCATAAAGTCGAAACAATTGCCTTGGAAACTATCGGTGGCAAGGGTGGAGCCGACTTTGATGTTTTCAGGATCGTCGCCTTTAATCATCATGTCTGATTTACAGATGGCGTAGGTTTCGTCGTTGATTTCTTTACCAAATAGGAAAATTGAACGCTCGCCTTGCGATTCTGGCAGAGGATATTTTTGTTTAATAAAATTTTGCGATTCGGTCAACATACCGCCGCTGCCGCAAGCCGGGTCGTAAATCGTAATAATCGCCGGGATTTGGTTTTTGAGCGGATCAAAGACCAAATGCGTCATCAGCTCAATCACTTCGCGTGGCGTAAAGTGTTCGCCGGCTTCTTCGTTGTTTTCTTCGTTAAATTTACGGATCAGTTCTTCAAACACATAGCCCATGCCAAGATTGCTCAAAGCTGGTAATTTATTACCATCTGGGTCTTGTTGCTCTTTAGGCGTCAGGTTGATGTAAGGGGAGACAAATTTTTCCAACACACTCAGCAAAACATTTTTATGGGACATGTGGCGGATTTGTTCACGCAGCTTGAAGCAGTTGATAATTTCCTGCACGTTGGCACTAAAACCATCAAGATATTCTTCAAAATTGGCCAGCATATACTGCGGTGTATTGCTGGCGGTTTGATAGAGAGATTTCAACGTCCATTTTGAGGTGTTATAAAAAACATGGCCGGTAATTTTTTTAAGGGGAAGGTCATCCAATTCGGTGAATGCCAATTCTTCTTTTTGAAAGCGTACTTCTTCCAATACCGCTTCTTTGCTTGGCTCAAGCAAGGTATCCAAACGGCGAAGCACAAACATCGGCAAGATCACATCACGATATTTACCGCGCACATAGACATCGCGCAGACAATCGTCTGCAATGCTCCAGATAAAAGAAACCAGCTTGTTATGAACTGAATGATCCATATTTATTCCCACTTAATATCACGAAATTATTCTGGGTATTGTTGCCTATTTTGAATAAGGATTCAATTTTTCTTTTTTAGCAAAAATCACGGGAAATCTGACCACACTTTTGTCTTTCTTTACTTTAGTCACGGCGAGTAAGATAATGAATAAAAATTATTATCAAAATACAGGTATTAGCCCTGATTCAATAAGGAGATAACCATGGCAATGAATAGACGTGATTTTTTAAGAATGAGTGCGGCATTTACAGCAGCGGGCATGTCGCCTTCTCTCTTTGCGGCAACAAAAGAGCAATTTACCATTTATGGCGCACCAGCAATGCCAAGTGTAACCATTGCTGTGGCGGCAGCACAAGGTAAATTAGCCAAACAAGCGGATGTCGCATTAGAGATTTGGCGTTCGCCTGATCAACTACGTGCTGGCGTGGCAAGTGGGCAATTTAAAGTGATGATGAGCCCAAGTAATGTTGGTGTGAATTTACGTAATCAAGGGCAGCAAGTTGGCATGGTGAATATTCTCACCAATGGGATTACGCAGTTGATGTGTAAAGGTGGTGCTATTACTTCACCGCAAGAATTGGTGGGTAAAAAAATCCTTGTGCCATTTAAAAACGATATGCCAGACATCGTATTGCAAGCTTTACTGAAAAAACTGAATATTGATATTAATAAAGTGGATATCACCTATGCGGCCACACCAACTGAGGCGATTGGTTTGTTCCTACTAAAAGATTTCCATGCGGCCATCTTGCCTGAACCGATGGCGAGCGCCGTTGTGCTGAAAGCTAAAATTGTTGGTACAGAGATTGTACGTGGCTTCGATTTAGTGAAAGAATGGGGTCAAGCATTTAACACGAAACCGCTTATTCCAATGGCGGGCATTATTGCTAACGAAGAATACTTTCACGCACACAAGGCAGAGTTTGATCTACTTCACCAAGATTTAAGTGATGCGTTAAACTGGATTATGGCTAACCGTAAAAGTGCGGCTGAAATTGGTGCTAATTATCTTCCTGCTCCAGAAGCCGCTATTGAAATGGGCTTAGACGGTGCGCGCTTAACAGTAACCAAAGCCAGTGAACTGAAAAATGAAATCATGCAATTCTATGAAACCTTGATGGAGTTCAATCCAAAACTCTTAGGTGGTAAATTACCAGATGATAAATTCTTCTTGGCTTAATTTGAAACTGAATCACATAACATGATTAAAACTGACAAAATCCGTAAACCACAACCTGTCCTGTTTTACATCATCGACTACCTCTGGAGCGGCTTTACCGGCTTGAGTGTGGCGATGATGGTAGTTGCCTTGTGGGCTTGGGGCAGCTCAGTATTTGGTGAATTTATGCTGCCTGCTCCCGCGGATGTTTTTCAAAAAGCCCTTGAGCTGCTCGAGCATTTCCAACAAAACGAAATCGGTATTTCATTATGGCGTTCTGTAGTGGGTATTGCCATTGCATTAGTCGCAGGTTTAACGGCAGGGCTGATTGCGGGCAGCTTTAAAACCGCTATGGCATTGCTTAAACCCGTCATTACGATTTTATTAGCCATGCCGCCAATTATTTGGGTCGTAATGGCCTTATTTTGGTTTGGCTTTGGCAATCCTAGCGTGCTATTTACCATTATCGTATTAGTCGCCCCGCTGACCTTTGCCAGTGCCGCCATGGGCATGACAAGTGTAAACAAACAGCATGAAGAATTGTTTGATGCGTACAAACTCGGATTATGGAAGAAAATCCGCTATTTGTACGTTCCCCATCTCACGGGCTATGTGATTTCAAGCATTGGTGTTGCAGTTGCGATGGGTGTGAAAGTGGTAATTATGGCAGAGCTTTTAGGTGCCAATGAGGGTGTGGGAGCACAGATTGCCGATGCCAGAGCCATGTTAGATACGTCAACGGTCATGGCTTATGTGCTGTTGGTGATTATATTTGTTTCTCTCTTTGAATATTTGATTACCAAGCCATTGGAAATCCTGTTTATGCCGTGGAGAAGATAATGCTGAGTTTAAAAAATGTGCGTTTTGAAATTCTCCGCGATCCTATCGTGCGCGATTTCAGTATGGATTTACAATCAGGCGAAGTAAAAACCTTATTCGGCCCTAGTGGCTGTGGCAAAACTACGGTACTGCGTTTAATTTCAGGTTTAGAAACACCAAAATCAGGCGAAATCAAGAATACATTTCGTAAAACAGGCTTTCTGTTTCAAGAAAATCGTCTATTAGAAAATCTCACTGCTATGCAGAATATCGCCATTTTTATGGATAATCCTAATGAAAATGAAATCATTGCGCTGGCAGAAAAGATCGGGCTTTCTTCGGGTGATTTGAATAAATACCCGACCGAATTATCGGGCGGAATGGCAAAACGCGTAGCATTTTTACGTCTATTGCTATGTGGCTGTGATTTAGCCTTATTGGACGAACCTTTTGTCGGTTTGGATCGTGATTTACGTGATATTTTAGCCGCTATGTTAGTGGAAAAAATTGAGCAACAAGGCATGGCTTGCATTTTAGTGACGCACGATCGTTTTGAAGCGGCTCGATTAAGCCGAGAGATTATGCAGCTTTCTCCAAAAGGGATGGATGTGCAAAATGTGATTACCTTGCCAACGCCATTATCCGAACGCAATTCAGCCTTTGAAGAAACCGTAGTCGCACGCGAATTTCAAGGAATCCATTATTATGAATAATTTCTTTACCCATCCGATGCGACCCTTCTTTGTTGGTGCAGCCATTCTTGCGATTGTTGGTGCATTGAGCTTTTTCATCAGCCCCGATGATCTCATCCTACACCGCAAAATTTTCTTAGAATTTATGCTGCCAGCCGCATACGGTGGTTTTCTGACGGCTTCTATGCTCGAATGGACAAATTACAAAGGTAATTTAAAACCTATTGCGACGATTTTAGCGGTGCTCTTGCTTTCTGGGTTGGTATTATTGCCATTTTCACCGCAAACCGCCTCGTTTTTAGTGGCAGCTTATTGGCTCGCATTGTTACTCTTTTGTACTTGGCTGTTTTGGTTGGATCGCAATACTGACAATTTTACTTTACTGATATTACTTGCTGCATTTACGGTTTGTCAGACGGCTTACGCCATGACTGATAGTCTGAAATTATTGCGGGCACAGGTACATTTGAATATGGCGGCGGTAATGTTTGTATCAATTCGAGTCAGCATTCTATTAGGTGCAGAGGCACTGAAAGAAAGTACATTGAAAGATCCCGTATTTATCCCGAATGTCGTGTATAAAAATATCGCGATTACATTTTTATTACTTCATACCGCAGCAGAGCTTTGGTTGCCTGCGCAAACAGCTGCGTTTACTGCTTTTGCAGTTGGTTTTATTTTACTAGCCAAGTTACGCGAATTACATCATCACGAACTGCTACGTAAACATTACATACGCACTTATTATTTCCTTCAACTGTTCGCCGCGATTGGCTATTTGTGGATTGGCATAAATAAATTAATTGATGAACCTACTGCCGATCCATTACACATGGTGACACTCGGCGGCATTCTCGGCAGTATGATGATGATTTGGCTCACTGCGGGATTATGGCATAGTGGCTTTACGAAACTGGATTACCCAAAACTCTGTCGCCTTGCCGTACTTTGCCTTTTCACGGCGGCGCTTTCCCGAGCCTGTTTGATGTATGTGGATGAGCTGTTTTTTATCACAATTCCGGCTATTTTAATTGCCATTGTGTTTGTGCTGTATCTCGCAACCTTTGTGCCGATATTCCGAAACAACGCGTTTACGGATGATCCGGAATAATGACCAATCCGCACATCAATGTGCGGATTTTTGATATTTTTTAGACCGCACTTAATAGGCTTTTAATTGTGCCATGGCTTTACAATCAGCAGCTTGATGATCATCTTCGGTAATTAAACTTTGTAGGAAATGTTTAATTTCAGTCAGTTCGGCAATTTTTTCTTCGACTGAAACCAAATGTTTTGCCAACATACTATCCACTTCACAATGTTGAGATTGCTGCGTTTTCATCTCATTAAAAAATTTAATTTCGGCCAAGCTAAAATCTAATGCCCGGCAGGTTTTAATAAATTTTAATTGCTTCAAACTGGCTTCATCATAATCTCGATAACCATTTGCCAGCCGTTTAGGCTCCGGCATTAAACCCATTTTTTCATAATAACGAATGGTTTCTAAATGAATACCGCTTTGTTTGCTGAGTTCGTGAATCCTCATTTTTTTAAATCAAGCCTTGACCTTGTAGTTACTACGGACTTTATACTTTATCCCAAGTTAATCAAATAGACAATAAGGAGCAATATGTCTCACCATCATTCTCATGAACACCATGAGCACGCTCATGAGTATCACGACCATATTCCACAAAATAAAAAAATTTTGGCATTCAGTTTTATCGTCATTACAGGCTTTATGATCATTGAATTTCTTGGGGGGTATTGGTTTAACAGCTTGGCATTAATGGCTGATGCAGGGCATATGGCAAATGATAGCCTGTCATTATTTTTAGCGTTGTTGGCACTTTTTTTATCCGCTCAAAAACAACGCTATATCGCCATACTCAATAGCGGCTCATTGATTGTTGTGGCATTGATGATTTTAGTTGAAGCCATTCAACGCTGGCAAAATCCCATCGAGATGATGGCATTACCAATGCTTGGCGTGGCATCTCTAGGATTATTGGTGAATCTTTTCGTTGCAAAGATAATGTTGAACAGCGATCATGATAATCTCAATATTAAAGCAGCCTATCTACATGTACTCACCGATTTATTTGGTTCCATTATTGCTATACTTTCGGGTCTCAGTACCTATTTTCTGGGATGGTTATGGGTTGACCCATTGGCAAGTATGATATTAAGCATGCTAGTATTAAAAAGCGGAATTGGAGCATTTCGCTTGGCATTAAAAAACACTTAAAAAATTAACCGCACTTTGGTTTGATATTTCCAAAGTGCGGTCAATTTTCAGCGATTATTTCAACTCACCACGCTCTACAATGATCCCCACATTACTAGCTTGAGCAACGGCTTTAGGTTTGCTTAATTTGAGACGTAACCATGAAATACCAAAACGTTGTTGTAATTGTTCTGCTACTTCATAAGCCACGCGCTCAATCAATAAAAATGGCTTAGCTTGGACATAATCTAAAATAAATTGACTCACTTCCGCATAATTAAGACAGTATTGCACATCATCCGTTTCTGCAGCTTTTTGACAATCCCACGCCATTTCCAAATCAAAAACAAGCTTTTGTTTAATTTGTTGTTCCCAGTCATACACGCCAATTTGTGCGAAGACCTCTAATTCTTCAATAAAAATTCGATCCATCTCTCATTCCTGTAAAAATATAGTGGGCTTATGCTATCAAGTTTGGTTAAAATAACGAACAAGTTTTTCAAATACAATCAAGATTGTGGAGCACAAAATGAGCCTATTTGCCCTTTTTTATATGATTTTTGCTTATTTACTGGGTTCGATTTCCAGTGCAATTTTGATTTGTAAGGTAGCAGGCTTGCCTGACCCGCGAAAAAATGGCTCTCATAACCCTGGTGCGACCAATGTATTGCGTATTGGCGGACGTTGGGCGGCGCTTGCAGTATTAATTTGCGATATTTTAAAAGGGATGTTACCTGTTTGGGCGGGTTATTATTTAGGGCTCACGCAATTTGAATTAGGCATGGTTGCCTTGGGGGCGTGTTTAGGACATATCTTCCCCATTTTTTTTCAATTTAAAGGCGGGAAAGGAGTCGCGACCGCATTCGGTGCCATTGCGCCCATCTCTTGGGGCGTCGCTGGCTCAACGCTAGGTACATGGTTGTTAGTCTTCTTAATTAGTCGTTATTCTTCATTAAGTGCTGTTATTACGGCACTTCTCGTGCCATTTTATGTTTGGTGGCTTAAACCGGAATTTACCTTCCCCGTTGCCTTAGTTTGCTGTTTGCTGATTTATCGTCACCACGACAATATTCAGCGCTTATGGCGAGGCCAAGAAGATAAAATGTGGGGAAAATCCAAGAAGAAATAAATAAAAAAACCTGTCGATAATCGACAGGTTTCTTTTTATCAAAACGGCTTAGAAATCAACCGCACTTTTAAGTTTTTTCAGTGCGTTTGCTTCAAGCTGACGAATACGTTCTGCAGACACATTATATTTTGCTGCAAGATCATGAAGGGTGGCTTTATCATCATCTAACCAACGCGCTTTGATAATATCTTGGCTACGTTCGTCAAGATTGGCTAAGGCTGTACCTAACTTTTCTGTTGCTTGTTCTTCAAAGTTTTCGCTTTCAAGTTCTGCCGCAAAATTTGAGCTTTTATCTTCTAAATATAAAGAAGGTGCATAAGCTTCGTCATCATCGTCTGTTGGCAAATCAAAGCCTACATCAGCCCCTGTCATACGGGATTCCATTTCGATGACATCTTCTTTTGACACGCCAAGCTCATTCGCCACCATATCCACTTCGTTTTCATTGAACCAACCTAAACGTTGTTTAGTTTTACGTAGGTTAAAGAACAATTTACGTTGTGCTTTTGTGGTCGCGACTTTCACAATACGCCAGTTACGAAGGACATATTCGTGGATTTCAGCTTTGATCCAGTGCACCGCAAAAGATACAAGGCGAACGCCCACTTCCGGATTAAAACGTTTTACCGCTTTCATTAATCCGATATTACCTTCTTGAATTAAATCTGCTTGTGGCAATCCATAACCAGAATAACCACGCGCGACATGAATAACAAAACGTAAGTGTGATAAAACTAATTTTTTCGCTGCTTCAATATCACCGTCATAATATAAACGTTCTGCTAAGCTTTTTTCTTCCTCTGCAGTTAGCATCGGATATTCGTTTGCTGCTCGAATATAACCTTCGATGCTACCTTGAGGTACTAACATCATTTGAGTTTCTTTATTCATTCTTCTCCTCACAGCATGCGGAGCGACGCCCCGACTCATTACTTATTTGTTATTGTATAACAACTGTTGTCATTATACCTCAATTTGTTTTATTTGACAGTTTTTAACGATTGAAAGTTCAGATTAATCACTAAAAATTTTCAAATTATTTTAATGGCACAAGCGAATAAACTACATCTTCTGCCACAACCTTAAACAATAGATCAATATTCGGGTGTTTTCCAGGATTTTGTTTCGCATCTTCAACGTGTTCAGCAAACCATTCAATGCCTTGTTGTGCAGAAGTGCGGTCTAATTTCCCGTTAAATTTTTCTGCTAATGCATTATAAAGACGAAGCGAGCCAAGCTTGCCTGGTGCAGCAGGAATATGATGAATCACGGTTTCACCGTTTAATACGTCTAAACCTGTTAGATGATCAATGGTGGGTAAAGTCTCTAAAATGTCTTTAAAGTTCATAATTGCTTTCCTCTATAAATTAACTAATGGCTTGCTCTGAATTCACTTCGCCATTTGCGCCCATAAAACGCACTTCAGGCTGTAAATACACACCAAATTTATCTGCCACAGTTTGACGGATATAATGTGCAAGCTTCACCACATCCGGTCCAGTGGCATTGCCTTTATTAATCAGCACTAAAGCTTGTTGTTGATGAACGGCCGCGCCACCAATTTGAAAACCTTTTAAATGGCATTGATCGATTAACCAACCTGCTGCAAGTTTCACAGAGCCATCCGGTTGTGGAAAGTGCGGTAGATTTTCGACCTGTTTTTGGATTTTCGCAAATTGTGCTGCACTCACCACAGGATTTTTGAAGAAACTGCCCGCATTACCAAACTCTTTAGGATCGGGCAATTTACTACGGCGAATATGGCACACTTCATCAAACACTTGTTTTGCCGTTACCGTTTGAGGATCAAAATTCACTAATGAGCCATATTTTAAAATCGGTTGCCAATTTTTGGCTAATTTCAATCCAACCGCTGTAATCACATAACCTTGCGAATAGCGATGTTTGAAAATACTTTCACGATAACCAAATTCACATTCGTTAGCCTGTAAGCGGAATTGTTCGCCCGTGTTAAGATTCAGCACATCCACATAATCACACACATCTTTAAATTCTACGCCATACGCACCAATATTTTGAATCGGCGCTGAGCCGGCACAGCCTGGAATGAGTGCAAGGTTTTCTAAGCCATTAATTCCTTGTGAAAGCGACCATTCCACCAACTGATGCCAATTTTCGCCACCATTAACATGCAAATAATGGTAATCTCTATCTTCTGCATGTTGAATACCCAATAAACGGTTAACAATCACCATTCCTTGGAAATCTTCTAAAAACAGCATATTGCTGCCTTGACCTAAAAATAAGACAGGGAGATTTTCAGCTTGCGCTTTTTGCCAAGCTTGTTGGATTTGTTCAATCGATGTGGCTTCAATGATTTCACGTGCATTTGCCGGAATATTGAAGGTGTGAAACGGTTGTAAACTTTGCATTAACTTTCCTTAAAAAAACGTGTGAGGGAGCGTGATTTTCACCATCGTACCACCTTGCTCCCCTTTTGAAATTGTAAGCTGAGCATTTAATTGACGACTGCGTTCAGTCATGATATTTAAACCATAATGCCCTTCTGGCTCGTCTAACGTCGGAATCCCTACGCCATTATCTTGCACAAGGATTTCATATTCTCCCTCGGCATTAATATGGGCTTTCACTTCAATCAGCGTGCCTTTTGAGTGTTTAATCGCATTCAGCGTTGCTTCACGCACAATTTGTAGAACGTGCACTAATTCTTGTGGATTTAAACTTTGTGATGGCAAACTGCAGTCCACCGTCATTTGCATCTTCGTTTGCGAACGTAAACTTTCGATAACTTGCTCCAAAGCAACCTGTAAATTCGCCTCTTGTACCGTTAAACGGAAGGTTGCTAATAATTCTCGCAATTGAGAATACCCATCTGATAAGGCTTGTTCAAATTCACCAATGATCGCAATGCTTTTCTCTTTTGATTCCTCGTCTTCTTTCTTCAAATTATGCTTTAACAGCGTTAATTGAATTTGTAAGAAAGACAGCACTTGCGCCAACGAGTCATGTAATTCCCGTGCAATAATGGACCGCTCTTCCATCAATAAAAGTTGCTCTTGCTGGCGTTGCGTTTTGTGCGAATACAACGCTTTTGCCACCATTTGCCCTAAGTTTTTCATCATGCGTGGATCAGGACAAGGCAAACCGGCTTGCCACGAGAGCACAGCCAAGTTTTCATTTTCAATAGAAAGTTCTTCGACTTGAAGTGATTGTTTAGGATCTTTTTGACCAAAAGAAATTTCCCAATGTTCTGAGCCAAAAATTTCTAACTCAATGTAGCGTAAATGTTCGCTGACACGAATATGATTGAGCACTTGGCTGAGAATTTTATCATTAATCTTTGTGGGCGTAAGCAACTGCGAGCTTTGATAAAGCGTCGTTAAAGAGCGGTTAGTTTGGCGCAACTTTTGCGTTTTCTCATTAACGGCATCTTCTAAACGTGAATAAAGTCGCCCTAATTCCGAGGACATTTGCGTAAACACTTTCGCCAAAACACCAAGCTCGTTACCACTTTCTGTATCAAGCCGGATATGTTTAAACTGCCCCATTTGCACTTGCATACTGGCTTTGGTCATGAGTTCTAGGGGTTTCACCACTTCGCGCTTCATATACCAAATCACATACGATACCATCGCAAGAATCAATAGCATGGAAACACACAATACCGAAACTGCAATAATCCATTTTAGTTCAGCAAAGCGTTGTAATTCCAACACGAAATCATCGACATCTTGTACATAACTTTTTAGTTCGGCATGATATTTTTCGATTTGATGCGCACGGGCGAAATCAGACATCACCGCCCAGCGTTGTAGAATTTTTTGATAGGATTCTCTCACCCCTGAAGGTGCAAAAAGCTGATTCTGCACAGAAAGCAAGGCCTCAGCATTGAGACTTCGTTGATAACGCACCAGATTCTGTTCAACCGTATCCGGCGAACGTTCCATTTCCGTTAATAGCCGATAACTTTGCATACGCAAAGAACCAGAGATATTAATGGCTTCCGCATCCGACTTATTACTTGCCATCACGATCAAACTCAATGAGCTAATAATGCCCATGAAGATAATGACTACAAATAAATATTTAGCAATACGGGTAGAAACTGAACGTTTAGCGTACACGATAATTCTTCAAAATTGGAAAAAGTGACCATAGTTTAGCACAAAGTGCGGTTGAAATTGGCTGATTTTTCACAAATAAAAAACATCGGCTTTGACACCGATGTTTTCAAAAACTTGAATTTTTTTGACCGCACTTAGCTCAATTCTTTGCCTTTTAATTCTGGCACTAAGAAGACTGTCGCTACCATGTCGATCACATAAATCACCGCCAAGAAAGCAATCGCAATGCTGAATGAGTACGCGGATACAATCGCGCCAACAACAACCGGTCCCAAACCACCTACGGCACGACCTAAGTTAAACAATACATTTTGTGCTGTTGCACGCGCTTCTGTCGGATAGGCTTCTGCCATTAACGCCCCATAACCGCCCATCATGCCGTTGACAAACATCCCTAAGAACGCTCCTGCCACCAACATAGCGGTTGGGTCAGTTAATTGAGAGTAAGTGATGATGCTGATCACTGCACCAAGTTGGAATAATAAGAAACTTGGTTTACGTCCGATTCTATCGGCTAGACGACCAAAGATCCAAATCCCCGCCATCATCCCGCATACCGTAACAGCCGTCCATAAACCTGATTTCGTTAAACTAAAGCCAAGTTGTTTAGATAAGAAGTTTGGCATCCAAATCATAATGCCGTAGTAACCAAAGTTTTGTACAGATGTTAAAACCACTATACCAAGGCTTACTTTTGTAGTTGCTTTATCTTTTACTAAGAGTTTAAAAGATTCCAGTTTCGATATTTTTTGGGTTGAAAGTTCGGTCTGTTTTTGTGAGAAAATTTCAGGTTCGTGTAAACGGGTACGTAAATACCAGGCCACAAATGCTGGGAAGATACCAACAACGAACATGCCACGCCAGCCGATATGTGGAAGCAATACAGGGGTGAGTAACGCAGCCGCTAACACACCAACTTGCCAACCTAACGCCACATAAGACGCGGCTTTTGCACGGTGTTTTGCTGGCCACGCTTCAATGGCTAATGCCATACCGATACCAAATTCACCGCCCAAACCGATACCCGCGATGGTGCGATAAATTAATAAATCCCAATAGCCTTGTGCGATTGCACATAAACCTGTGAATACAGCGAAGAGGACGATTGTCCAAGTCAGCACGCGTACACGCCCATAACGATCGCTTAATGCACCAAATGCAATACCGCCCACCACAGCACCAATAAGAGTCCAGGTAACTAATGAGCCAGATTGTGCGGGAGTTAAATTAAGATCTGCCGAAATGGCACTAAGCATAAATCCAAGAATAAGAAGATCGAATCCATCCATCGCGTAGCCGACAGCTGATCCAACCAAGGCTTTCCAGCCATATTGATTGACGTTTGTCATGATTGAGGTCCCTTTTGCTACTCACGGGTAGCGTTTAAAGTGAAATGATGAGGAAAGAAATTTTCCGACGCGTAGTTTAGAGAAATTAAAGGAATTTTGCAAGAATAAGAAAAGCAAAGTGCGGTTGATTTTATTCAACTTTTTATTTTTTCAATAAAATTCGAATTAATAAGGCAATGGCTGCTGCATCATCCACCAAACCTAATGGGCCAAGCACCGCTTCAGGCAAAATATCAATGGGACTGAACAAATAAATCAGAATGATGGCGATTTTAATTAACTTTGTTTTATTCATAGTCATTGGACGAAAAGAAAAAGATCAGGTAAATTCTACAACTTATCCGAATGGTGAATCATCACAAAACGTTCCCAAAGCTGCTCTTCGCTTTCTTGGCGCTCAGGATCTGGCTTGATGCAGTTTGTAATCGGGCAAACTTTTTGGCAAGTTGGCGTGTCATAATGACCAACACATTCCGTACAAAGCACAGGATCGATCACATAGATCTCCTCGCCGATTGAAATTGCTTCATTCGGACATTCGGGGAGGCACATATCGCAGTTTGTGCATTTGTTTGTGATCAGTAACGCCATATCATTCCTTTATATGAGAAAGCGGCGAATTATAGCCGACAAAAGCAAAATTGACAAAATTTAAACAGGATTTTTATGAAAAAACAGGTTTCTACTCTTTCCCTTATTGCCCTTGCTGCATTTAGCATTTGGCAATATTTCACTGAACACAAAAAAGACACTAAACCGACTCCAACAACCACACAACAACAAAACCAAAGTGCGGTCAAAAATACCAAAGATTTTGGAAATTATGATGTCATCATGCGCGATGATGCCATTGGACAAAATAAAAATGCCCCTGTTGATTACTATATGTTGGCCTTATCTTGGTCGCCTGCATTCTGTGAAAAACAACGTGCGCAATATGGCAATAATTTACCTGATTCAGCGCAATATCAATGTAGTACAAAAAATCAATTTGGCTGGGTAGTGCATGGCTTATGGCCACAAAATGCGAATGCACGCTCTGTTACGGATCACCCTCGTTTTTGTAAGGGTGATTTAGCGCCACTTCCAATTGAAACGCTCGAGCCTTACCTTTCAATCTCACCAGGCGCAAAATTGTTGCAAGGCGAATGGGAAAAACACGGTAGCTGTGCGTTTGATTCAGCGGAGGATTACTTCAAACAAGAGAAAACATTATTTGAATCGCTTTCCTTGCCAAACGAACAATTAAGCCGTAAAGAATTATTTCAATGGATGAAGCAACATAATCCGCAATTAAAAGGCACTTATTTAGGGGCGAGCCATAATGAACTATTCATTTGTTACAATCGCCAGTGGGAAGTAATCGATTGCCAAAAATAAGCATAATTCGTTTTTTTATTTGATCTACATCGTTACAACCTAGTCAGAACTAGGTATAATGTTTGAGTTTAATTTTAACTAACCCAAGAGGAAAGATTATGTCAGTAATCAAAATGACCGACTTAGATTTACAAGGTAAACGTGTATTTATTCGTGCGGACTTAAACGTGCCAGTAAAAGATGGCAAAGTGACATCTGATGCGCGTATTCGTGCGACTATCCCGACGTTAAAACTGGCTTTAGAGAAAAGCGCAAAAGTGATGGTTACCTCTCACTTAGGTCGTCCAACTGAAGGTGAATTCAAACCTGAAGACTCTTTACAACCAGTTGTTGATTACTTAAAAAACGCTGGCTTCAATGTGCGTTTAGAACAAGACTACTTAAACGGTGTGGATGTTAAAGAAGGCGAAATCGTTGTTTTAGAAAACGTACGTGTGAACAAAGGTGAGAAGAAAAACGATCCTGAATTAGGTAAAAAATATGCCGCACTTTGCGACGTATTCGTAATGGATGCTTTCGGTACCGCTCACCGTGCGCAAGCATCAACTTACGGCGTAGCAGAGTTTGCACCGGTTGCTTGTGCAGGTCCATTACTTGCAGCAGAATTAGATGCGTTAGGTAAAGCATTAAAAGAACCTGCTCGTCCAATGGTTGCTATCGTAGGCGGTTCAAAAGTTTCCACTAAATTAGAAGTATTAAACTCTCTTTCAAAAATTGCTGACCAAATTATCGTAGGCGGCGGTATTGCAAATACGTTCATCGCGGCAGCAGGTCACAATGTGGGTAAATCTTTACATGAAGCTGATTTAATTCCAGTTGCAAAAGAATTAGCCGCAAGCACAGATATTCCTGTTCCAGTTGATGTACGTGTTGGTTTGGAGTTCACTGAAACTGCAGCTGCGACAGAAAAATCAGTGACTGAAGTAAAAGATGATGAATCTATCTTCGATATCGGTGATAAATCTGCAGAACAATTAGCAGAAATCATCAAAAATGCAAAAACTGTTTTATGGAATGGTCCAGTTGGTGTGTTTGAATTCCCTAACTTCCGTAAAGGTACTGAAATCATTTCTCACGCGATTGCAAACAGCGATGCATTCTCTATCGCAGGGGGCGGTGATACTTTAGCGGCTATCGATTTATTCGGTATTGCAGATAAAATCTCTTACATCTCTACCGGTGGCGGTGCATTCTTAGAATTTGTTGAAGGTAAAGTATTACCAGCAGTAGAAATTCTTGAAAAACGTGCGAATGGTTAATTGGAAAAAATTGCTAATCTAAGGTCTAGTTTATGATAAATGAGCCTAAAGCCTCAGCTCCCTGTCTATTAGTTAGTGTTATATTATTAACTGCTTGTAGTGATGGAAGTTCCAGTGTCTACAATACAAGGCACTTATCTGGCTCCAGTTTGGAGCGACAAGCACAGTTGGAATGTATTCATAATATTGCAGATCAAAATACAGGCACCTCTCAAGGTTATTTAGCTAAGTGTCCAAGATCTGCTAAATGGCATTCTGACAAGACAATGGAGCGTATTTATCTTAAGCGACCTATGTTTAAAAAGTGATCACCTTCTCACAAACGTCAATGATGGATTTAATCCTCCCAAACATATAAGGAAAAAGTAAAAATGGCTAAATTATTAGATATCGTAAAACCTGGCGTAGTAACAGGTGAAGATGTTCAAAAAATCTTTGCTTATGCCAAAGCAAACAACTTCGCGATCCCTGCAGTAAACTGCGTGGGCTCTGACTCCGTAAATGCTGTATTGGAAACCGCTGCACGTGTGAAAGCGCCAGTAATTATCCAATTCTCAAACGGTGGTGCAGCTTTCTACGCAGGTAAAGGTATCAAACCAACAAGCGGTGCACGTCCAGATGTTTTAGGTGCAATCGCAGGTGCGAAACACGTTCATACTTTAGCCAAAGAATACGGTGTTCCAGTTATTCTTCATACCGACCACGCAGCGAAAAAATTACTTCCATGGATCGATGGCTTACTTGAAGCTGGTGAAAAACATTTTGCAGAAACTGGCCGTCCATTATTCTCTTCTCACATGCTTGACTTATCTGAAGAGCCAATGGAAGAAAACATGGCAATCTGCCGTGAATACCTTGCTCGTATGGACAAATTAGGTATGACCCTTGAAATCGAAATCGGCATTACCGGTGGTGAAGAAGACGGTGTAGATAACTCAGATGTCGATGAATCTCGCTTATACACTCAACCATCTGATGTGCTTTATGTTTACGACCAATTAAACCCAGTAAGCCCTAACTTTACCGTTGCAGCAGCATTCGGTAACGTACACGGTGTTTACAAACCAGGTAACGTAAAATTAAAACCTTCTATTTTAGGTGCATCACAAGAGTTCGTTGCAAAAGAACGCAATCTACCAGCAAAACCAATCAACTTCGTATTCCACGGTGGTTCAGGTTCTAGCCGCGAAGAAATCCGCGAAGCGATTAGTTATGGTGCGATCAAAATGAATATCGATACTGATACTCAATGGGCTGCATGGAATGGCATCTTAAACTTCTATAAAGCAAATGAAGCTTATCTTCAAGGTCAATTAGGTAACCCTGAAGGTCCTGATGCACCAAACAAAAAATACTACGACCCACGTGTTTGGTTACGTAAAATGGAAGAATCAATGTCTAAACGCTTAGAGCAATCTTTCGAAGACTTAAACTGCGTTGATGTTTTATAATCCATAAAAATAGACTAAAATAAGACCGCACTTTCTAGTGCGGTTTTTTATTTAACTAGAGAAAATATGAAAAAGATTTTAGTCATTCGTAACGATAAACTGGGCGACTTTGTTCAAGCATTTCCGGCTTTTGCGATGTTGAAAGCCTCAAATCCCGAGCTAAAACTGACCGCACTTGTGCCAGCTTATACAGCCCCATTGGCTCAAATTTGTCCCTATTTAGATGATGTCATTATTGATAGTGTTAAGAACGACAAAGCGGATTTCAGTCGTCTTGTTAAAGAAATCAAAGAGCAGCAATTTGATGGCATGATTAGCTTCTTTTCCAATACTCATAATGGTAAATTAGCGTGGAAAAGTGGGATTCCTTATCGTCTTGCTCCCGCAACAAAATGGGTGCAAATCCTGTATAACCATCGTTTAACACAACGCCGTTCTCGCTCAGAAAAATCTGAAGCAGAGTACAATCAAGATCTGGCTCGGGCGTTCTTAAAGAAACACAACATGCCAATTGTGGAACCCAAACCACCTTACCTTTCACTTCCTGAAATTGCGGTTAAAAATCACCGTGTTTTTCTTCAAGAACAATTCGGTTTATCTGCAGATAAAAAATGGGTCTTTGTGCATAGTGGAACAGGTGGCTCAGCAACAAGTCTTTCATTGTCGCAATATGCTCAATTGATACAAGGTTTATTAAACGAATTTGACTGTCAGATTATCTTAACGGCAGGACCTGGTGAAAGTGAAAAAGCCCATGAGTTAGCGGCAAAAATCGATAATCAAAATGTGGTTGTTTACGATAAGAATAAAGGATTGGTTGATTTTGCACACTCTCTAGCTTGTGCGGATTTATTTATTGCGGGCTCTACTGGACCATTGCATTTAAGCAGTGCATTCAATGTGCCAACGATCGGATTCTATCCAAACAGTCGCTCATCTCAGCCTCGTCGTTGGAAACCGATTAACGATGCAGATAAACACCTTGCTTTCTGCCCGCCAAAAGGGAAAGACGAAATGAATTTAGGCTTAATTTCTATTGAAAATGCCTTAATGGAGATTATCCCCTTCGTGCGGAAGATGTGGCAAGCGAGCAATTGAGTTTAAGCATAGCTGTACAATCCAACCTATTGCGGCGGCAAAAACAACGGTACCTATTCCGACTGTGCCGCCGAGAATATAACCCAACACACAAACCGACACTTCAAGGCTTGTTCTCACAATGCCTACTTTTAAATGAAGGCGTTGACAAAGCCCCACCATTAAACCATCCCGCGGACCTGCTCCTTGATGACAGGTTAAATACAATGCCGTTCCTAATCCATAAAGCAAAAGCCCAATTCCACCGAACAAAATTCGGCTAAAAAGTGCGGTTGGTTCTGGCACAATTTTCGTGGTTAAGCCAAGGAAAAAGGCAATCACAATAATATTCAGAATAGTGCCAAGCCCAAGCCTTAATTTTAGGGGAATCCAGGCTAACATCACCAAACAGCTAATCCAAAATGATGACCAACCGATACTCACCTTAGCTTGTAATGCCACACCTTGAGAAAGCACGGTCCAAGGTGAAGAACCCAAATTAGCGAGCACAATCAAGCCATCTCCAATGCCCAGTATTGCCAATGCAAATAATAGCATCGACATCGTTTTACCTTCGACTGACCATAGCGATTTTGCGGCCCAACTGGTGTGAGGAATCACCCGTGCTTTTTTCATATTATTCCCATTTATATTTAACGCTTACATCATAATGGGAAACCCCATAAAACCAAAACATTTTAACGTCATATGATATAACCGAATTGACTGATAAATATCATAAATGTGATGTAGATCACATTGTCAAAATTGTCATCATCCAGTCACTGACTTAAAATAGGCTACCCTTTTAAATTAGGACATGATTATGCTTGCATCTCTTCAAGATATTTTGGATACCGTAAAATCCAATACACTCACCTATCAACAAAAACTCATGTGTTTAGGCAATATCGCCGAGCGATTATTTGATCCTCGTGAATTATTAGGCTACACAGATGAAGAATGGGAATTCCTTCAAAATCAAATGATCTGTGATTTAAACGAAGGCTATGCGATTTATCGCCCCCGCTATATTTTGCCGGATTACAATGTGTATATTGAAAAAGGCTGTGAATTCCTTGAATTGCCAGCCCCTAAGAATCTTGATGAAGCATTAGATGGCTTATTGATTTTATATTCCCACGTGCCATCAATTACCACATTCCCAGTTTACATTGGTCGTTTAGACGTGCTACTTGATCCGTTTATTACCGATGAGGAACAAGACTACATCAAAATTAAACGTTTCTTAAATCATGTGGATAAAACCGTGCCGGATTCATTCTGTCATGCCAATATTGGCCCTTATGACACCAAAGCAGGGCGTTTGATTTTAAAAGCGGTGATTGAATTAGAAGCACCAACACCAAATATGACCATTCGTTACGATAAGAGCAAAACAAGTCGTGAATTTGCAGAATTAGCGGCAAAAGCGTGCTTATTGGTTTCTAAACCCTCTTTTGCCAATGATGCTTACTACATTTCTGACTTAGGCGAACAATATGGCATTGCAAGCTGCTATAACGCATTACCTGAATGTGGCGGGGCTTATACTCTCACTCGTTTGCGTTTAGGGACTATCGCACGTGCCTGTAAAACCGTGGATGAAATGATCAATGAGCTCTTACCTCGTGTAGCAAAATGTGCACTTTCCACTATGGATAAACGCCATAAATTTGTAGTGGAAGAAAGCAACTTCTTCAATATCTCATTCCTCGAAAAAGAAGGTTTTATCAAACGTACTAATTTTACAGGGATGTTTGCCATTGTAGGACTTGCAGATGCAGCGAATCACTTGCTACAACAAGAAGGCTTAAATGAAACCTTTGGTAAAAGCCAACGCGGTGATGAAATTGCGACCATGATTATGGATAAATTGAAAGACGTCACAGATAACCATGAAGGCGTGTATGCGGAACGCACAGGCAATCGTTATTTATTACATGCGCAAGTAGGCGCAAGCAATCATGAAGAAGATAAACGTAATGCGCCTGCGCATCGTATTCGTGTGGGTGAAGAACCAACATTATTGTCTCATTTAAAACAATCGGCGCCATTCCATAAATACTTCCCATCAGGTACCGGAGATTTGTTTGCCTTTGACCAAACCTATGTGGATCATTTAGATGCCGTCGTTGATATTATCGATGGTTCATTTACACAAGGTTACCGCTATATCACCACTTATCTTAAAAATACCGATTTGATTCGTGTGACGGGCTATTTGGTGAAGAAAAGCGAAGTGGAAAAATACCGTAAAGGAGAAGTGGCATTACGTGATACCACTTGGTATGGTTCGGGTACCGATGATTGCGCACAAGTCTTTGACCGTCAATTACGCGATGAACAAGATGTAAGCGCAAGCTAGAAAAAAGTGCGGTCGAAAAATTCTTTGTTTTTTGACCGCACTTATCCTTTTTCTGCTTTTTCTAAAATCGCTTTGTGCTCTCGAATCAATGCCATAAACGGCTGCCCAAAGCGTTCTAATTTGATTGCCCCTACGCCATTAATTTGTAGCATTTCAATATTACTTGTTGGCATATATTGCGCCATTTCTTGCAACGTCGCATCGTTAAAGACAATATACGGTGGAATATTTTCCTTATCTGCTAGCTGCTTCCGTAGGAAACGCAAACGAGCAAACAAATCTTTATCGTAATTTGCCACCGTATTTTTATGAGATGTATGCACAATTTTATTAATAGATGAAATGCGCGGCATTGCCAATTCAAGCGGCACTTCGCCTTTTAAAACTGGGCGTGCACTTTCTGTGAGCTGAAGCGTTGCACTATTAAACTCACCGATCACCTGTTGAATAAAACCAAGATGAATAAGCTGGCGAATCACGGATTGCCAATGTTCTTTGCTTTTATCTTTACCAATGCCATAAACACTTAACTTATCATGTTGGCGTTCTACAATTTTTTGATTATGCATCCCTCGCAATACCGCAATCACATATTGGACGCCGAAACACTGTCCCACACGATAAATCGTCGACATTACTTTTTGTGCATCAATTAAACCGTCATATTTCTTTGGCGGGTCAAGACAAATATCGCAATTTTGACAAGGCGTTTGACGATATTCACCAAAATAATTGAGTAACACTAAACGTCGGCAAGTCTGACTTTCCGCAAATTCACCAATAGCTTCCAATTTATGTTGCTCAATTTGACGTTGTGGCGTCTCTGGCTTTTCAAGCAAAATTTTCTGTAACCAAGCATAATCAGCTGGCTCGTAGAAAAGTACCGCTTCTGCAGGTAAATCATCTCGCCCCGCGCGACCGGTTTCTTGATAATATGATTCAATGCTTCTCGGCAAATCAAAATGGGCAACGAAACGCACATTGGATTTATTAATCCCCATGCCAAACGCAATCGTCGCAACCACAACTTGTACATTATCTCGTTGAAAATCTTGCTGAACGCGTTCACGCAGTGCAGTTTCCATACCTGCATGATACGCTGCAGCCGAAACGCCTTTATTTCGCAAAGTTTCGGCTATACGTTCTACTTTCGAACGACTATTGCAATACACAATGCCACTTTTGCCTTTCTGAGCTAAAACAAAACGCGTAAGCTGCTCCATTGGCTTAAACTTTTCTTCCAACGTATAACGAATATTCGGACGGTCAAAACTGCCAATATATTTGTGAGGATTGTCTAATTTAAGATGAGTGATAATATCCTGTCTCGTCGCGTAATCCGCCGTCGCCGTTAATGCCATAATCGGTGCATTTGGAAAAGCCGCTTTTAAGCCGCCAAGCTGAGTATATTCAGGGCGGAAATCATGTCCCCATTGTGAAATACAATGGGCTTCATCAATGGCGATAAAGGAAATTTGAGCATAAGAAATAAGCTGAAAAAAGCTGTTTGTCATCACTTTTTCAGGCGAAACATATAATAATTTTAATTGTCCTGAAATCAGCTTATTTTCAACTTGCTGTTGTTGTTCTGGCGTCTGACTAGAGTTTAGAAAATCGGCTTCAATACCGTTTGCTTGGAGTTGATCCACCTGATCTTTCATTAAAGAGATCAAAGGCGAAATCACTAATGTGAGACCAGGAAAACAAAGTGCTGGAATTTGATAACACAAGGATTTTCCATTTCCTGTGGCCATCACCACTAAGGCATCCTGACCGCTTAATGCAGCGTGAATCACTTCTTCCTGCCCTTTGCGGAAAGATTGGTAACCAAAAACAGACCGCAACGTATGAAGTGCGGTCGTTTTTAAGTCTGTTTTTTGCGGGGCATGTTCCGCGAGTTCGGTCATTAGAATGTTACCGTTTCTCCGTGAGCCGCAACCGCCTCGGTTAAAGAATCCCAAAAGCGTTTACCATCATTTGCCACCCAATCATTATTTTTATAAGCAAAATGGAATCCACCCAAACGGCTCGCAAGCCAAAGCTCAAGAAGTGGTTCTTGTTTATTGATAACGATTTGTGAACGGTCATCAAATGTGATCGTGAATACCGAACCTTGCGTTTCACAATCCACATCGCAATCTTGATTCTCTAACGCTTCTTCAATTTTTTGCCAAACCTGTTCAATATTTTGGTGAAATTCTGCAACATTCATAAAATTTTCCGATTAAATCTGATAGAATGCCGTGAATTATAAAGCCTTTCGCCTCGTTGGCAAAGGCAGATTTTACTTATTAGAGAGATTGAAAAATGAAAAAATTACTTTCTATTTTGTTATTAGGTGCATTCTGCACTTTGGCTACAGGTTGTGGTGTAAAAGGGCCATTATATTTTCCTGAAAAAGAACAGCCTAAAAACACACAAAAAACACAATAAAAACTGACCGCACTTAAAGGATTCGTCATGGATTTTTTCCAATATAAAAACGAGCAACTTTATGTTGAAGATTTGCCCGTCAAACAACTCGCTGAAGAATTCGGCACACCGCTTTATATTTATTCTCGTGCCACACTTGAACGCCATTGGCATGCCTTTGATTCTGCTTTAGGAAAGCATCCACACTTAATTTGTTATGCCGTTAAAGCCAATTCTAATATTGGAATATTGAATGTCATGGCAAAATTAGGTTCTGGTTTTGATATCGTTTCGCAAGGCGAATTAGAACGCGTATTAGCAGCAGGTGGAGAAGCATCAAAAGTTGTCTTTTCTGGTGTGGCAAAATCTCGCGCAGAAATTATGCGAGCGTTAGAAGTAGGC
Source organism: Parahaemophilus parainfluenzae (assembly GCA_963537955.1). Classification (GTDB taxonomy): domain Bacteria; phylum Pseudomonadota; class Gammaproteobacteria; order Enterobacterales; family Pasteurellaceae; genus Haemophilus_D; species Haemophilus_D parainfluenzae_AJ. The sequence continues at coordinate 53,940 of CAUTFW010000013.1, forward strand.
ATTCGTTGTTTTAATGTGGAATCTGTTGCGGAATTACATCATATCAACCAAATTGCGGGTGAAATGGGTAAAGTTGCCCCGATTTCTTTACGCGTGAACCCCGATGTTGATGCCCATACACACCCTTACATTTCCACTGGATTGAAAGAAAATAAATTTGGTGTGAGCGTAGATGAAGCACGTGAGGTATATAAATTAGCAGCAACCTTACCTCATGTGAAAATTACGGGTATGGATTGCCATATTGGCTCTCAGCTTACTGAATTACAACCCTTCTTAGATGCAACTGATCGCCTCATTCGTTTAATGGAACAATTAAAAGAAGATGGCATCACGTTAAAACATTTAGATCTCGGCGGTGGTTTAGGCGTAACTTATACTGATGAAACGCCACCTCACCCAAGTGACTATGCAACTGCGTTACTAAATAAATTAAAAGAGTATGAAGATCTCGAAATTATTTTAGAACCAGGTCGAGCGATCGCGGCGAATGCGGGGATTTTAGTGGCTAAAGTTCAATACTTAAAAAGTAATGAAAGCCGTAACTTCGCGATTACCGATACTGGGATGAACGATATGATTCGTCCAGCTCTCTATGAAGCTTATATGAACATCATTGAAATTGACCGCACTTTAGGGCGTGAAAAAGCCATTTATGATGTTGTTGGCCCGGTATGCGAAACCTCTGACTTTCTAGGTAAACAGCGTGAATTAGCCATTGCTGAAGGGGATTATATTGCCCAACGCTCTGCTGGTGCTTATGGTGCAAGCATGTCCTCAAACTATAATTCTCGTCCACGCACGGCTGAAGTGTTAGTCGATGGAAACAAAGCTCATTTAATTCGTCGTAGAGAAAATCTCAGCGAGTTATGGGCTCTAGAAAGTATCGCAGAATAAAAATAGATAAAAAGAAAAAACGGTCGAGACTTACATCTTGACCGTTTTTTGTATAACTAAATAATTCGAGAGAATTGTTGTCGTTTTGCCGCAGCTCTTGAATAGGTATCAAAGCATAAGCAAATATTACGGATTAATAAGCGACCTTTAGGCGAAACTTGTAAGCCTGTTTCCGTTTCAGAAAGTAATCCATCTTCAAGTAATGGCTGTAATAACTGTAAATCTTCAGCAAAGTGCTTTTTGAAATCAATATTATATTGTTTTTCAATTGGTGCAAAATCAAGCTTAAAGTTACAAATCAGCTGCTTAATCACATCACGGCGTAAGCAATCCTCTTCTGTCATCGCTAAACCTTTATGTAATGCGATTCCTGAATTTTCCACATCATGATAATAATGTTTTAATTCTTTTTGGTTTTGAGCGTATGTATCCCCCAATAAACTAATGGCTGACACACCTAAACCAAGCAAATCACATTCTTCTTGTGTGGTATAGCCTTGGAAATTTCGATGTAGAACACCTTTCTCTTGAGCAATCGCTAATTCATCATCAGGTTTAGCAAAATGATCCATACCGATAAACTTATAGCCTGCATTGCCCAAAGTTTCGATAGTTTTCTGTAAGATCTCTAATTTAGTTTCCGGTGGCGGTAGTTGATCTTCTTTAATTTTTGCTTGTCCCGCAAATCGACTTGGCAAATGGGCATAGTTAAAGATACTTAAACGATCTGGATTTAATTCAATCACTTTATGTAACGTAAACATAAAGCTTTCCACATTTTGAAGTGGCAATCCATAAATTAAATCAAGGTTAGTCGATTGAAAACCTAACTCACGAGCACGAACAAGTAATGCATTCACAAACTCTTCATCTTGTTCACGGTTTACCGCTTTTTGAACCGCTTTATTGAAATCTTGTACACCCATGCTAATTCGGTTAAAACCAATATTGCGTAAATGATCAAGCATATCGAGCTCTATTTCGCGTGGGTCCATCTCAATACTAACTTCTGCATTATCCGCAATCGTAAAATGATCTTTAAGCATCTTCATCAAACGAGCAGATTGCTCTTCTGTCAAATAAGTCGGTGTACCGCCGCCCCAATGCACTTGAGTCGCAACACGATTTTTGAATAATTCTGAACGCGCTTTGATTTCTTTTTCAAGGTAATCAAGATAAATATCCGCCTTATGTTGATGACGAGTAATCACCTTATTACAGCCACAGAAATAGCAAAGTTTGTGACAAAACGGAATGTGTACGTAAAGGGAAAGTGGTCTTTCCGGATAACGATTAGCCGCTGCAATAAAATCTTCATTTGTGTAACTTTCATTAAATTCTAATGCAGTTGGATAAGATGTATAACGAGGTCCTGATTGGTTATATTTTTGAATTAACGCAAGATCCCAAATAATTTCAGACATTAAGCTTCCCCAAATTTATCTACGTCATTTAAAAACTGACGTAACTCCAACATAATTTCTTCTTCAAATTTTGCTTCCGCACTTTCTCGCTCAAGATCGAGTTTCATTCTTTCTTTTTTTAACAATGCTTTCCGAGCTTCATGCGTAGGCATTTCTTTCACAATGTTATAAAGTGCATACATAGCTTGATATGGCTGCAAAGATTGTCCAAAAGGGAGTAAAAGCATTGATAAACGAATCACCCCTTCTGAATGGTTACAATCTCCATTTTGCATCGCTTTAGCGATAATTACCATACTCTCTTTTAGGCGTTTTGTGCGTGCTATTTTAGCCTGCTTAATGAGAGTGTTTTGATGACGTAATTTCCTAAGTAATTTGAAAGCATAAAATGATACGCCAGCAATAATTCCCAAAGCAATAATACTTAAAATAATCGGCCACATGAGAATTATCTGAATTGGTTGATATCAATTTTCTCGAAGGTTCGATAGAGGTCATCCTCTGTCTCTTCTTCATCTTGAATACCTAATTCTTCCATTAACTGAGCAATACGATCTAAGCATTCATCCACAAACTGTTGATCCGCTTTACTAATCGTTTTGCCTTCATCTAAGGCATCCAATAATTCATTTAGAATTTCATTATTTTCTAAACGTTCTAACTCCACTTCAGGCGCAAGTTTTTTCGGTTCTTTTACTGCTGGAATTGTCATCCCTTTCTCAGGCTTATTCACAAATTCAACAATCAGTGGAACCTTTTTACGGCTACCAATACGCGGATCTTTTTGTTCAACGACTTGATTATGTTTATTTTGCTCTGCGTTACTATGACGAGAACCGGATGCTAAACCTTTATGTTTACGTTTTTTCTTATCTTCTCTTGCTTTAGCGTCTAATTCATAACGTGTTAATTTCTTACCTGATAGCTTCGGTGCTTCAGGTTTCTTATCCGATTTACGAATTGGCATAATATCGCTAATTTTACGACTTTTCTTTTTTCGAGCCATTTGTGTTATTTATCCTATAAAAAATTTTGGTGATTGTACCATTCCACCTATATTTTCTCATTAAAAGATTTAAACATCTTTAATAAAACCATTCTGATTTTGACCGCACTTTTACTTCATTTAAATCAAATCTAAAAACAAAAACCCCAAGCCATTCAGCTCGGGGTTCACATTCAGTACCTGGCGGTGTCCTACTCTCACATGGGGAA
>CAUTFW010000014.1:0-52127 GCA_963537955.1 Parahaemophilus parainfluenzae
GTTTTAAATAATGCTGTATTGTCGCTGATTTTCAGATTGAGCTCAAATTAAATTGGATAAATAGTTTAGGTGGAAACATGCAAGGTTGATTTATGAATATATGAATCTAATTATTGAGTGATAACGGGATAAAATGGTTTCCCCCAACTTGGTTCATCATCATTACGCAACATGATCTTTACCATAGCAGGAATAAACAATGATAGTAGTGCGCAAGCTTCTTCTAGCTGTTTTCGGTTTGTACGGCTTTCGTAAGTTGAACCACCGTGTATAAGCTGATTTCTCAGAGTATATAGATGTCCAAATATCACCTCTAATACCTCTGCGGTTTTCTGTTCCTCAAAAGCAAAATTGGCTTTTTTCTTCGCTGAAGCAAACATTGACTTCCATTCTTTTCCAGCTAGAAAACCATTATGTGCATCCCAAAATGGTTGGAATGTATAAGGTGTATCTAGCAGTGCTTTCACAGTGCCAGGAAACTCATCCCAAATAATCCCATAAAGTAGATGCTCGGAGTCTAATTCACAAAGACGAGTGATAAATTGATGAAATACCTTACGTTCAATTTCTTCTTTACTTAACTCGTCAGCATAGGCTGCATTGAAGGCAATCCAAAGTGCGATAAATCTGAAGTCTAAATTATCTTCTTCATTGGCTTTTTTTAACCAGCTTAATGTACGGTGCATTTTTAAGCGAAAGTTATCGTTAAAAGCATCACGATTTTCTTTGTAATAAGCGGTCAAATTTTCTAATTGTTCTGTTAGTGACATAATAGACTCCAATATAATCAAATATAACCATTATGGTATAGACTAGAATATTTGTAAATTACAAAAGAAAACCAACCTCTAAGGTTGGTTTGAATGGTTCATATTTAGTTAAAAAATAATGAAATTAAAAAATCTTCTAAATTGGATTGGATTTCTTTTACTATACCACCATTTGGAGAAGCCCAAATTAAAATAGTTTTAGAATCATTATCATACAGGTAAAAATGCCCATCTCCAATTTCGGATAACGGAACTGCAGATTTAGGAAATTGCGGAGATTCTCTCATTTCAGGTAAAACTTTATAAAGGCTTAAATAGGATGTATTTTTTATACCTAAACCATAAATTTCTGTTGATTCAAATGAGATAACTCCAAAAGATGAAAGATAATCGCTATATTCCTCTGAAAATCCAATACAAAGATCTTTTTCAGCTTGCGTGATCGTTTCATGATCAACAGGACGAGTTAAAGCATTTGTTTGTTTTAATTTTTCAATAAGTTTTTTCATAATAATTTCCTATGCATTCATTTCAGATTCTAGCTGTTCTGCACGCGCTTTCCAATGTTCTGCTCGTTCTTTAGCAAAATCTTCTCGATTTATTTCAGATTCTTTCTGTTTATTATGTAACACTGTATCATTACCTTTACCACGATGTTCATTTCGCGTTAATTCCGCTAATGGTGAATCCATTTTTTGCCCTACATGATGTAATTCTATTGGATTGCCATCCTTATCTAATGGTGCAAGTCCCTGCTTCATCCGTTCAAGATTGGTTCGACCAAAATCATCCTCTTTAGTCAAATCAATATCATTTTTTACCAAAGCATCACGTTCATTAACTTCTTTTGGGGTTACACCCGAATTTTCATAGATGTTTTTTTCCTCTTCACTTCCTATATTATCAATCACTGAGTCAGGGTACCCTTGTTCTTTTAATTTAGCTTTTGACGCTTCAGAAAGCGGTGTTAACTCATTTGGGGTTTCACTGGCAGCATCCTTAGAATCTTTAACCTTATCCACTGGTGGTAGCTCACTTGCTGGAGGCAGAGGTTTAATATCAGTGGGTTGCATTCCACTTTCATCATCAATGAGAGGCAAATCCTTAATGTCAGGTATTTTAAAAGGGTTTTCTTCTGGAGTTGGTAAATCCGAAGGTTTAAAATTTTCTAACATAAGAGATACCTACATAATGTTAGCTAAATGTTGTTGTAATTCAACAGATAAATCTTTTTGAACCAATTCTATTTGTTGCTGAATAATGCGCTGATAAAGATCGACCAAATAATTATCGTCTTTTTCCAAAATTGGCGGAATTATATTTTGCTCAAGGCGATTAACAACATCTAAAAAGTAATTTTTGTATTCTACGCCTAGTTTTGACTGCTCAATACTTTTGGATATTTCTACCAAATCTAACTGTTTTTTTGTCTTTTGGCTAAATAACAAATCTGCAATATGTTGATGAAATGCTTTTTTCTCATCACTTAGCTGATTTTTCGGCTCATATTGATACGGCTTTTCTTCCTCACAAAAGTGATGAATCTTACAAAGCACAGGTTCTAACCAGTCGTTTTGATATACCACTGCTACACCTTTTGGCAATTTTGCGATTTCTTCTAACTGCTCATCGCTGACACCGGCGGCTTTACCTGCTAAACAGCGATCTGATTCATCAGGCAAGCGCATAATAATTTTGGTGTTGGTGTTACGAATAGCTGAAATGTCTACCGCACTCGGTGACTGATCTGCAATAATAAAACCCTCGCCATAAGTCCGCATTTCGGCAATTGCATTAGATAACATTTCCACCGCCTTACCTGCTACGTTTGAATCTTCTGAGCTTTGTTCTGTTGAAGTACGTTTTAAAATATTATGCGCTTCTTCTAATACAGTAACGTGTTTGAGTGGTTGGTTCATCCCAGCAGTATTCGACATACGATGTTCGCTCAAACGCATCACTAAAATCCCCATAATAAGAGACTTCGTTTCTTGTGAACCAATACGACTTAAATCTACGATGACATTGCTATCAAATAATCGCTCATTATCAATTTCGTCTGCTGCAAAAATTTGACCATTTAAACCATTAGTGAGTGATTTCACACGGGTCACTAATGAACCAATATAGTTACTTTTCACTTCTTGTGAGAATGCCGATTGCTGAATCACTTTTTCTAATTGAGTGAGTAAATCTGTAAAGGTTGGGAACAGTACTTTACCAAACAGATTACAAGATACATCTAAATCCCAACCGCTTATTTTATAGGCTTCTAACATTGCATCTTTCAACACTGCTGGCATTGCTGCATACATAGGCCAGCAAACATTGATAATTTCCACTAAGCGATCAATATGTTCTAAAACGTGTATCCCCTCTGGGAATTTAAACGGATTGATTTTAAGCAATTCTGCTCGTAATGGATTTGTGCCAAGCACAGTGACATCTTCACGATGCCCAAAGACATGTTTATATTCGCCTTTCGCTGGCTCAATCACCATAAAATTCACATCATTTTTATTTAATTCAGAAAGTAATTGATAAACCGTATTACTTTTCCCTGAACCTGTCGAACCTGTTACAAAAATATGGCTTGCTAATTTCTTCACATCTAATTCGACTTTTTGTGGTAAATCCGTCCATAAATGACGTACCACCCCCAAATCAACAATTTTCTCTGCTTTTGGTGTAAAACTATCCACATTTTGGATCTGACGACCAAATGTTTTTGCCTCAACAACGGAAACAGTTGAAGTAGAACGGCGTGGTAAGCCAAGTTGAATTGCCATCTCTTTACCTGATACCAAAGTCGCAGGGCTTAACTCACCTAATTCCGCCATATCAATCACAGGGTGAGATAATTGACTGAGTGAATCAAAAATAGGCTGTGCTTTTTCATTTTCCCACGTGTTCAGTGCAAAATATTCACTATTCGATTTTTCCCCACGCATTAAGCCCAAGAAAATACTTGCAAGAGATTCACTTGCATAACTATGTGATGACACAAAATAAGCCGCGGTGTACCAAGCACCGTAATTATGTGCTTCATCAATGCGTTCAAGATTTTGATCTAATTTTGCTAATAAGCGGTCGATAAATTTATTCGCAGAATCAAAGGCAATAGTTCGGCTTATACCAATCGTTTGAGTTTCATTTTGCCCTGTTGTATCCGTCGTGCTATTGCCGTGAGCATCAGAAGTGCCGATAGTCGATGAATTAGTTTCAGTATCAGTAGTGGTTGTACCCTCTGATGAGCTTGAATTCTTGCTATAAGAAACTGTTTCTGAAGCGTTTATCGTAGTTTGACTATGTACAGGAAAGAATGATGAAGTTCCTACAGATGTTGAGCCTCCTATAGTGGTACTTGAACCAATCGTAGTTCCTTCAGTTTTAGTAATAGAATGCCCAATCGATTTGCCAACACTAATGGTTTTACTATTTGACGTTGTTTGCGTAAAACTTTCAGTAATACCTTTACTAATGCTTGTGCCAATGCTTTCTGAGCTGTTCTCACCGAATGAAACTTGTTGTTTTAACAAAGGTGATAATTGTGTTGCAATATTGGCATATTTTGCTTCAATGGCATTGAGTTCTTGATTTCTTACAGGTTCCGCTAAGATTAATGCTTGATAATCTTGATTTTCTGCCGCATCAATAAAATGCTCCAAACCTTGCATAAAATTATCACGTTCTTCTATTGAGGTAGAAGGAACACAACTTGCAGAAGTGACTGCACGATATAGCCCGAAATTCGCATTTAATGGTTGTAATTTATTAATAGCATTTTCACGAGTTAATTCACTTCCCGTAAAATGTCCATTAAACGCTGAGGTAATCAGTTCGCCTCCCACTTCGGCTAAACCTTTTTTACCTTTTACCCCAAGATAAACATCTGTTTTACCATTTTTTCCTTCTAAATAGAGAAAAACGGTACACCCTCTTGTGCCCAAAGCGGTGTAAATTGCAACTAAACTTTCCAGTATGGCTTGTTTATTTTCTGTTACTAAGCGTGAAAGTTTAAATAAGCGAACATCCATATTAAGCTTAAGTGATGCTTCTGAATGTAAAACAGGATATTGTGCTAACGTAGGCAAATAGGTTTTATTTAACCAATAACTTCCCAAATCAAGTGCAGTAGCTGCATTTTTTAACATAACATCTGCACCTGAGTTTTCTACGGAAGATTGTTTTAATACAACATTATTTGTCATAAACCATCCTTACCAAAATAAAACTAAGCCAACCACAATTAATACTGCAATTGCTGCTGCTTTTTTAGGGTTTTCTTTTGCGAAATCCGCAATATCTGAAGCAAATTTCTTCATTTTTTCTAGAATACCATCGTTTTTTTCTGGTTGATTAGGTAATTTTTGTTCCGCTTTTAATGTTGGATTGATGTAGGATTTTACATCCACTAAATGAATAAAGCGTGCTACAGAGAAATTTAGGGTTAAATAACTCTGTTGTTTTAAGAAATAGTCCTTATTCCAATGCGTTTGATCAGAATCCGTATCTTTAATCGCTTCATAGAACTTAGAGATATTGTAAGGTTCTAAACTATCAGGCATTTCTTTTGCCACCAATGTAATTAAAAATAACAGTTCATCAGGTGAAACTGATGCATCCGTTAATTCTGTTTTTAACATAGAACGAACTAAATGTTTGTCGTTATTTTTAATCGCTTCTAACCAATGTTTGCCTTGTGGTGTCTTTTTATAAGCTTCAAGGCGAAGTGCATATTCTTGTTTTAATTGTTCAATACGTGCTGCGTATTTTTGTTGGATTTGTTCAATAGTCATATCATTTTCCTTATACTTCAATAATGGCATTTAATCGAGCTTGATATTTTTCAATGGCATCAATATTACTTTGTGCTCGTTTAATTTCTGCTTCGCGTTTTTCATTATCTTGAGCAAGCTCAAGTAACTCTTGAGTTAAACGAGCTAACTCAGGTTTAAACACTTCATCTAATTGTTTAATATAGATTTCCGTCATTTCTCGAGCATATTCTTGAACGGAACTTACCGCTTCAGGAATCACTTGGCTAATTTGACTAAGTAATACAGGTTTATGTTGTTTCCACAATGCTTCAAGATCGACAACCGTTTCTTTAATAGTAACATTTTCGTATCCACCGAATCCAAAGAGCCTTGCAACGCCAGCAAAAATACCCGATTTTTCACGAGATACAACTTTATTTTTTGTTTTCATATATTCAGGTTTAATCACCAATTGAATATCTAAATCTTTTAAATGATGCTCAAAACCTTTAATTACATCAAGTTCTAAATTAGGTACATTTTCAAAGAATTTAGCAATATGTTCTTTATATTCTTCACTTAAGTTCTTAATCATTTCCTTTTGCGCTTGCTCCACTCTATCATTAAGATTTAATACAATATCTTCACTTAGTTTTTTAATTTGATGTCTAACACCGAGTAATTGATTTTCAGCTTCAGATTTAGTAACTCTTTGATCCCTAAATTCATTATCCCATCCATTAAATTGTCTTTCTAATTCTAGAAGTTCTGCATTAAAGGCATCTGAAATATGTGTAGGAATTGCAATTTCTCTTGTTTTCAGACTATTGATATAATTTTGAGTTAAATGCCCTTTTTCTTCAGAGTTGTTTAAATATTCAATTGCCTTCTTAAGTTCTTCTTCTTGACCTCTAATCTTATTTAAAGCAGCTTTATAATCCTCTGAGTTATAAGCCCTTCTTAGTAAATCAGTTATTACCTCTTGAATTCGTTCAATTCGATAAATAATATGGTATTTACTAATATATTCATCAATCACTAATTCAACCGCAGGAATTCCTGTGCGATAAAATGCTGGTGAAAGTTGTTTTTCTGTTAATCTATTTTTTACATTTTCACTTAAACGCATATATTGGTTAAGATCACGACCTTCACGGCTAATTTTACTGCTTAGTTCTATAATTTCATCTTCATCATCTTCATCTAAAAGAGATGAACTTAATTGTTGATTTTTTAATGCTAAGGCAAAACGTGAGCAAATTGGGAAAACATTAGGATTTTCAATACCAAAGCTAGCTAAATAATCTCTTACTCGTTTTAAAGTTTCTTCGATACTTTCACCTTTTTTGAAGAAAACATCCATTTTATTAACAAGGAACATAAAGCGATCTTGAGCTAATTTTCCTTTTTCTTTCATAATATTGCTCATATCTGAAAGGAAGGTATTATCATCGTTCACGCATAAATTATCACCACGTAGTACATAAAGCACTAATGGATTACGCTGATCATCTCGTAACATTTTTCGTGAAGTTAAAGCATGTTGGGAAACATTTGATTTATCTGTATTTGATCCTGGTGTATCAGTAATACGGAGCTGTACATCATCACGCTGCTGAATACCCGTAATATTGCCTTTTAGTTCAATCAAATAAGTTCTTTCATTTTCTGGTTTTTCCTGATTTTTAATATCAGCATTCCATTCTGCTAAAAATGCTCGAGACTTATCCGCTTGTTCAGGCGTTAATAAATTTAAAGTACAATCTTTATCAAGGTAGTTTTCCTCTTTATTTAAACGGCTAGCAGAAAATTCCCCTTGAGGAAATTTTTTATTATCAATAATTTTTGTGATACTTGCTGTTGTATCTTCTTGAAAGGCAGGCAACACTGCGGAACCTAATAAAGCATTGATAAAGGTCGATTTACCCGATGACATAGTTGCAATAACCCACGCATCAAAGTACTTATCCATTACATCATTCCATTGTGATTCAGACATAATTGGATTCAAAATAGGATTTTCTCGAATTTCGTTAACCAATTCTTCAAGCTCCGCCATTCGTTCATTTTGGCTTCTGATTTGAGTAAATTGATAGGTAATATTAAATCCAGCTGCATTCGCTTGTTGAATCGCCTCTTCTACATCTGCACAATCTGAAGGCACGCCCGTAAAATCAACAAAAAATTCTTTTGTTTGTAATGTATTCTCTACGGTTTGAAAAAACTGACTGATCCACATTTGCAAACGTTGTGTTGCAAAGGTTTTATATTTTCCATGTGTAATAGTTTCACCATTTAATGAAAAGCTAGTTTCATTTTTAAATGGATTATGTGTAAATTTAACTTCTTGTTGCATACGTTGACCTCGACGATGGTTAGATGAAATTAATTGTTGTAAATAATGATAAAATGCATTGATACCTGTATTCTCTAGCAATAACGCATTAAATTCTGTTTCAGTTAGATATTGTTCTTTAAATGCTCGTTTCCCTTTTTTAATTAGTAGTTCTAAATCGATCATTTCATCTTCATCTAATTCTTGATGATTGATTTTCTTATGGAGCAATAAGGCAGAATAAGCTGATATAGGGAAAATTAAGGGCTCTTTAAATCCAATGTTGGTAAGGTTTTCTTTTACCCGAATTATTGTTTCTTCAAAATTTTCAAGTACTTCTTTTTTATTCAATAAGAAAACAACTTTTTTATTAGGTGAATTTTTTAGGGCATTTTGTACAAGGTGAAGTAAATCATTCTCATCGTTCGTACCTAAATTTGAGCTATTTAGTACAAAAATAACGAGGCCATAATTACCATCTTCAAGAATTTCTTCTGTAAGTGCTTTATGACTATTATTTTGGCTATTATTAGGACCGGGCGTGTCATAAATCACTAATTCAGCATTGTCATTCTTAATAGCAGCAATATCCCCCATTAAATCAATCGTTTTAATACTAGGATCAGCATTCCACTCCTTTAATGTTTGTGCATCAATCCGATTGCTTTCTTTAAGCAGTTCAGATTGATATCCATAGGCACAACCAGAAAAGAAAGGTAATCCGTCCTTATCGTGAATACGAGTAATCGTTGCTGTGGTTGCTTCATTAGCAGAATGCAACAGCTCCTGTCCAATAAGCGCATTAATTACGGTAGATTTACCTGCACTCATTGTTGCTACCACTATTATTTCAAATAAATTTTTATTTTCATCTTCCTTTAATTTATCGAAAGTAGATGATATGGTAGCTTGGATAATATATGGTGAAATCATAACTAAATGCCTGTTTTATTGTTTTTTTTCGATAGACTTTTAAGTCTTGATTTATTCTAGAAAATGCTAATTTCATTATCTAAATCAGGTTTTTTTACTTTTTCTATCATTTTTCTCAATTTGGCAGCTGAAATCATGCAGTTTTTCTCGATGAATTTATTTTTTCGTTTGAGTTTTATCATCTCTTTTTTCATTTCTTTTTGCTCTTTACGAGAAAAGAGTTGTCCTAAATCTCTACTCATTTTTTCTTGACGATTTTTGAATTCTTTTAGCGTTATTTTTTTCTTCATATAAGCTTTCATAAAAAATCTCCTTAGATTCTGACCGCACTTATGTATGCTTTTAATTTATCAATCATTTTTTCTTGTAGATTAGTGGGACTGATTATCACTAAATGAGGGAGCCAGTATTGCACTGTGGGAATAATCTCCATTTCATGAATATTTTTACAGGAGATAAGGAGCTCACCATTTTCAATGTGTCGAATAATTTCTTGATTGGGTAATAAGACGCGCTGAGAGAAATAGCGAGCGACTTGGGCATTTACTTTAATAATAACTTCATCTAATTGATTACCATGAGAAATGCTGTCGCTTTTCTTGATTTCAGCAAGCAAATTTTCATTAGGTGTAAAGATTTGCTTTGTTATGTTTAAAAAACTGATTTGATTGAAGCAAAAAGTTTTTTCTTTACCATTTTCTAAAGCAATGAGATACCAGATTCCATTTCTATTAACTAGCAGGTAAGGTTCAACGATTCTTTGGCTGGTTTCTTGATTATATTTCCTATAATGAAAAGAAATGATTTGATGATTTTTAATGGCTTGTTGTAGTTGTTTGAATTCAATTTGTCTATGGTAGATAGATTCATATTGCAAACCATTGACTTTAATGCTTTCATTTAAACTATTTTGAAAAAATTCACGATCTAATTTCGGAAATAAATCTTGTATGCTAGCAAAACGAGCAAAGCGATTAATATCATCTTGATTGAAAATACCGAGTTGATTTCGGTTAAGAGAGTAGTAGCGCGGTCCTGACTTTTCCCAATTAAGGAAAGCAAGACGTTCATTAAGGTCTTTTTGTAAAGTACGCTCCCCAATATTAAAGCGATCGACGAGCGCCTTAATATCAACCATACCGTACGTATTTAGCTCAATAAGAATTGAAGCTAAACGCTCGGCCAGCTTTTCATGTTTACTTGTCATTTGTTTTGTCCTCTTCAGCAAGTTTTATAATAGTTTATATTGCTGAATTGCACGGTTGGTTCGGTTATATAAAAGTAAAAAAATTTTTGAGATTATAGAATTATTGCTTTTGTTTTCAATATAGTTAAATGTAAATTTATGTAAAATTAGTATCAGGTTGAATAGCTAAACAACTTAAACTGTCGTTTATGAGAACAATGGATGTATTTATTCTTAAATCATATAGTTTAAGAAAAAACTCTTATTGAAATGAAAAAAAAGCAAACGTTTGCGCTAAAAGTGCGGTACAATATCCACCGATTTTTTATTCTTATAATTAAAGGTGCAAGCAATGACACAACTTAGTCTAAAAAAAATCTATTCGGGAAAAGTGCGTGATCTTTATGAGATCGATGATAAACGGATGTTAATGGTAGCCAGTGACCGTTTGTCCGCATTTGATGTGATTTTAGATGATCCTATCCCACGTAAAGGTGAAATCCTGACTCAAATTTCCAATTTCTGGTTCAATAAGTTAGCTCATATTATGCCGAATCATTTTACTGGCGATTCAGTTTATGATGTGTTGCCAAAAGAAGAGGCTGATTTAGTAAAAGATCGCGCAGTGGTTTGCAAACGTTTGAATCCAATTAAAATTGAGTCTATCGTGCGTGGTTATTTAACAGGTAGCGGGCTAAAAGATTATAAGCAAACAGGGACCATTTGTGGTTTGAAATTACCGGAAGGATTAGTTGAGGCAAGTAAATTACCTGAACCGATTTTTACGCCATCAAGTAAAGAAGAATTGGGTAATCACGATATCAATATCAGCTATGAACAATGTGAAAAAGCTATTGGCCCAGAGTTAGCGGCACAAGTGAGAGAAAAAGCGATTGCACTTTATACTGAGGCAGCAAAATATGCGCTGACTAAAGGTATTATTATTTGTGATACTAAATTTGAATTTGGTTTAGATGAAAATGGCACGCTCACTTTGATGGATGAGGTATTAACACCGGATTCTAGCCGTTTTTGGTCAGTTGATACTTATAAAGAAGGCACAAATCCACCGTCATTTGATAAGCAATTTGTACGAGATTGGTTAGAACAAAGTGGTTGGAATAAACAACCACCAGCACCGAAAGTACCAAAAGAAGTGATTGAAAAAACAGTGGCTAAATATCAAGAGGCCTTGGATTTATTAACAAAATAACATTAACAAAATCCCTGCTATGCTTTAGAATAGCAGGGATTTTTATGGATAAAATATTGTGAATAAAAGAGTATGAAATCTGTTGCGATAGTTGGTTTAGGTTGGCTAGGCTTACCGCTGGCGCTGCATTTAAAAGAGCTTGGTTGGTGTGTAAAAGGCTCAAAACAATCCCCTTATGATGCTCAGAAATTGCATCAGCTAGGCATTGAAACTTATCCTTTTTCGCTTTCTGACGAAATGAAACGTTTACCAGACCATATTCGCCCTCTTTTTAATGTAGATGCTCTCATTCTCACCCTACCACCTAGCAGTTTTTCTCCTCAACAGTATTGTGAATATCTTGCTTTTTTAACTAATCAAGCCAAGAAACAAGGTGTACAACATATACTTTTTACCAGTTCAACTTCTGTTTTTCCTAATATTTGGGGGCAATTTGATGAAAGTGCTCAACTTTTAGCTGAAACAGAAATGGGTAAAACACTGATACAAGCCGAGCAGTGTTTATTCCAATCAGAAGTATCTCATTGTGATGTTCTTCGACTTGCAGGATTAATTGGTAAACAACGCCATCCGGTTAAATTCTTAGCAGGAAAACGCAATTTAAAACAGGGCAATTCGCCTGTTAATTTGGTGCACCTTGAGGATTGCATTCAAGCTATTACAGTCTTACTCATGAATCCAAATGGATTGCGAACTTACCATCTTTGCGCGCCAATTCATCCTACTCGAGCAGAATATTACACAAAAGCAGCGGTATTTTATGATTTATCCATACCACAATTTGAATGTAGTGATTCGGATCCGAAACGAATCATTATGGCAGATAAAATTTGTCGAGATTTAGGCTTCGCTTATCGTTATCCAAATCCCGATGATATGTTAGAAAAGCGCAGTGATTTTTGACCGCACTTTTTAAAGACTCACTCACCATAACCACAATGAAGGAAATAAAATATGTCAAATACGATTCTGCAACATTTACCTAAAGGTCAAAAAGTTGGTATCGCTTTTTCAGGCGGGCTAGATACCAGTGCGGCATTACTTTGGATGCGTCAAAAAGGTGCAGTACCTTATGCTTATACAGCAAACTTAGGTCAACCAGATGAAGATGATTACAATGCAATTCCCAAAAAAGCGATGGAATATGGTGCGGAAAATGCGCGTTTAGTGGATTGTCGTGCGCAGTTAGCCCATGAAGGGATTGCGGCTATTCAATGTGGTGCATTCCATATTTCTACTGGTGGTGCAACCTATTTCAACACCACACCACTTGGTCGTGCGGTAACGGGTACGATGCTTGTTGCAGCAATGAAAGAAGATGATGTGAATATCTGGGGGGATGGCTCAACTTTCAAAGGTAACGATATTGAACGTTTTTATCGCTATGGCTTATTAACCAACCCAAATTTAAAAATTTATAAACCATGGTTAGATCAACAATTCATCGATGAGTTGGGCGGTCGCTTTGAAATGTCACAATTCTTAATCGCAAATGGTTTTGACTACAAAATGTCAGTAGAAAAAGCGTATTCAACTGACTCTAATATGTTAGGTGCGACACACGAAGCGAAAGACTTAGAAGAATTAAGCACTGGCATTAAAATTGTAAAGCCAATTATGGGTGTGGCATTTTGGGATGAAAATGTTCAAGTGAAACCAGAAGTGGTGACTGTTCGCTTTGAAGAAGGTGTGCCGGTTGCATTAAACGGTAAAACATTTGATAACGTGGTGGATCTTTTCTTAGAAGCAAATCGTATTGGTGGTCGTCACGGTTTAGGTATGTCAGACCAAATTGAAAACCGTATTATTGAAGCAAAATCACGTGGTATTTATGAAGCACCGGGAATGGCATTATTCCACATTGCTTATGAGCGTTTAGTCACCGGTATTCACAATGAAGATACTATTGAACAATATCGTATCAATGGTTTACGTTTAGGCCGTTTGTTATACCAAGGTCGTTGGTTTGATCCACAAGCATTGATGTTACGTGAAACTGCACAACGTTGGGTTGCTCGTGCGATTACAGGGGAAGTGACATTAGAACTTCGTCGTGGTAATGACTATTCCATCTTAAATACTGAATCACCAAACTTAACTTATGCGGCAGAACGTTTAAGTATGGAAAAAGTGGAAAATGCACCATTTGATCCAATCGATCGTATTGGTCAATTAACTATGCGTAACTTAGACGTAGCAGATACACGCGGCAAATTAAGTATTTACTCTCAAGTAGGCCTCTTAACTGCAGGGAAAGATTCGGTTTTACCACAATTAGGTAAAAAATAATTTTCTCCTTTAAATATAAAAAGTGCGGTTGATTTTGACCGCACTTTTATTTTTCTAAATATTCATTTCTTGAAATAGATTTAATTTATCCGGCACGAGATAAACTTGATCACCTATTTTATATTGCGCATTGAGATAGTTTTCTTTGGTAAGAATGACTTCAATAGGTTGTTCAGTTTGCGAACTTTCTACTTCAATTCTCACGATAAAACCAATAGCATTAATATGACGAATCGTACCACTCGCTAAGGCATTATGAGATTCACGCGAAAGTGTCAGTTCGTAAGGGCGAATATAAGCCGTTGCAGATTGGTTATTGACTGCATGAGTCGCATTGCTATGTGTTTGTAAATTATGAGCAAATTCACCAATGACTAAATTTCCTTGATCAATGTGCCCGTGGAACACATTAACATCCCCCACAAATTGCGTGACGAAAGGGGTTTGTGGCGCATGATAGATTTGGCTAGGCTCATCAATTTGCTCCACTTGACCTTTATTCATCACCACAATGCGATCAGACATATCTAATGCTTCATCTTGATCATGGGTAACGAAAATGCTGGTCACATTGAGTTCATGTTGCAATTCTCGCAGCCAACGACGTAATTCTTTACGAACTTGAGCATCCAATGCACCAAAGGGTTCATCAAGTAGTAAGACTTTTGGTTGAACAGCAAGGGAGCGAGCTAAGGCTATCCGTTGTTTTTGTCCTCCAGAAAGTTGATTAGGGTAGCGATCGGCTAGCCATTCAAGTTTTACTAGCTTTAAAAGTGCGGTGACTTTTTCGCGAATTTCTTCTGCAGAGGGACGTTCTCTACGAGGTTTCACCGTTAAGCCAAAAGCGACATTGTCAAAGACGGTCATATTTTGGAATAGTGCATAATGCTGAAACACAAAGCCAATGCCTCGTTCAGCAGCTGAAAGTTGAGTCACCTCTTTTTCACCAAACCAAATGTGTCCATTATCAGCAAATTCTAATCCGGCAATGATCCGTAATAGCGTTGTTTTTCCACAACCACTTGGTCCAAGCAAGGCGGTTAGCTGATTTTCCGGAAAGCTGAGATTGATATCTTTCAACGCATGAAACTGTCCAAAGTGTTTGTTTAGTTGCTGGATTTTGATTGTCATGTATTGTGTTCCTGTTGTTATTCTTGGATTTTTTTCTTTTCCACATATCTCACTACATTTTGTAATCCCAGTGTACCTACTGCAATTAATGCCAATAAACTGGCGCAAGCAAATGCGGCAACAAATTGATATTCGTTGTAACTGATTTCTACATAAAGCGGAATGGTATTAGTCAAACCGCGAATATGCCCAGATACCACACTGACAGCACCGAATTCGCCCATTGCACGAGCGTTACTTAAAATCACCCCATAAATTAATGCCCATGTTATTTTGGGTAGCGTTACGTGCCAGAAAAGTTGCCAAGTGGATGCACCTAAGATTAATGCAGCTTGCTCCTCACTTGTGCCTTGTGCTGACATGGTTGGAATTAATGATTTTGCAATAAGTGGAAAGGTGACGAATAAGGTCACGATAACAATGCTTGGTGTTGCAAACATAAAACGAATATGGTGTTCAGCAAGCCATGCGCCCCAAAGTCCATCTAACCCAAACAGCAGTAAGAACATTAATCCTACAACTACTGGTGAAATGGAAAAGGGGAGGTCGAGTAGTGCGGTTAATAAGCTTTTCCCCTTAAAGTCAAAATAAGCAATAGCCCAAGCCATAACCACACCGATAAAAATGTTAATAGGTAATACAATTAAAGAGACTTTGATCGTAAGCCAAATAGCCGCTAAGGCTTCCGGTTCTTTTAATGCAGCAAAAAATAGACCAATTCCTTGTTCAAGGGCTGAATAGAATACGGTAAATAATGGGAGCAATAAGATGATCGTAAAAAAACTGAGTGCGGTCAGAATTAAGATCCATTTTTGCCACGATTGGGTTTTCATAAATACCTCTTATCGAATTGGACTAATGCGTTTGGCAACAGACCATTGCGCTAAGTTAATGAATAAAATCAACAGAAATGAAATGGCAAGCATTAATAATGCAACCACAGATGCGCCTTGCACGTCATACAAATCAAGTTTTGACATAATAATCAATGGTGCAATTTCTGAGACGAGTGGCACATTACCCGCAATAAAAATGACGGAGCCATATTCACCAAGCGATCGCGCAAATCCCATACCTGCACCGCCTATTAATGCAGGCAATACCGCTGGGATAATGACTTTTCGCAATGTTGTTAATCTGGATGCTCCTAAAATTTGAGCCGCTTCTTCATAGCTAGGATCGAGATTTGCTAATACGGGTTGAATCGCTCGAACGGTAAAAGGCAAGCTGACAAAAATCAACGCAATCGCAATACCACTTGGAGTATAAGCGAGTTGAATCCCTAAATGGCTTAGCCATTGCCCAATCAGTCCAGTCGGAGCATAAAGCGAGGCAAGTGCGATACCAGCAACGGCAGTGGGTAAAGCAAAAGGTAAATCCACTAACGCATTGACGAGATTCTTACCTAGAAAGTTATAACGCACTAAAACCCATGCCAATAAAAAACCAAAAACGATATTAATTAACGTCGCGATTGCTGCCATTTCAAAGGACAGCGTTAAGGAAGAGATTACTCGTTCACTCGTGATGATTTGAACGATATCAGCCCATTTTAACTGCCAGGCGGTGAGCACAAGCAATGTTAATGGCAACAATACCATTGAGCCGAGCCAGGCTAATGTAATTAACATACTTCGTTTAAATCCTGGTAATACGGTTTTCATTATCCCACCTTCACAACAGATAAATACCTAAGCTTTGTAAGCATTTTGAAATGTTCAAAAAAATAACCGCTCTTTTCCATAATGGCAAAGAACGGAAATTTATTTAATATTCCAAAGCGAAATAAGAAAACGTTTGGTTTTATATTTTATATTTCATTTTGTTCTATAAAATGCTTTTTCGTTATTTTTTGTACTTAACATTTTGCGATATAAATTTAGCCACACGAAATTGAGGGTAATAACGGAGGAGAGTAAAAATGAAAAAAATTGCTTTATTTTCAGTGCTTTCTTTCGGCTTAGCAGCTTGTTTATGGCATACCAGTACGGAACAAAAAACGGTACTACTGAATGTGTCCTATGACGTGATTCGTGATTTCTATAAGGAATATAACATCGCGTTTCAACGTGAATTTCCCTCTGATGTGATGATTTCACAATCGCATGGTGGCGCCAGTAAACAGGTGCTCGGCGTGTTAAATGGCTTGCCTGCAGATGTGGTGACATTGACACAAAGTAATGATATCGAGGCTTTAGTTAAAAAAGGCTTAGTGGATGCGGATTGGCAGCAAGTATTACCGAATGGTGCCGTTCCTTTTGGGTCAGTGATGGTGCTTTTGGTGAAAAAAGGAAATCCAAAGCATATTCAAGACTGGTCGGATTTGATTCGGGATGATGTCAAAGTGGTCTTTGCTAATCCCAAAACGTCAGCAAATGGACGCTTTGCTTATTTATCGGCTTTAGCTTATGCCGAACAGCATAGTGATAAACCACAAGATTTTATGTTACGCCTGCTAAGAAATGTGCCGGTTTTAGAGGCGGGGGCGCGCAGTGCCAGTATTTCTTTTACGCAGCGTAATATCGGTGATGTTTTAATTGCCCCGGAAAATGAAGCGGCGCTAGCGGCTAAAACACTGGGCGAAAATAGCGTTGAAGTGGTGTATCCGAGTATAACAGCCTATACCCCAATTTATGTGGCGGAAGTGAATAAAAATACGCAGGCAGATGGTTTGCATCAGCTATCTCGTGATTATTTAAGCTATTTATGGTCACCCCAAGCACAGGAACTGGCTGCCCAAAATTATTTCCGTCCGACAGATAAAAAAATTATTGCTAAAACGACCGCACTTTTTCCCGAAGTGAATCAATTTGATGTGAACCAACGTTTTGGTTCGTGGGAGGCGATTAATACCAAACATTTTGTCGATAACGGCTTATTTGATCGTCTATATATCAGTGCACAACGTGCTGATAAAGTGAATAAATAGGAGTGATACCCATGAATTATTTTCCACTTTTTGCTGATTTAACTGGTCGCCCGGTACTTGTTGTCGGCGGTGGTTCAGTGGCTGCTCGTAAAGTTGGGTTGTTGCTCAAAGCGAATGCACAAGTCCGTATTGTTGCTCGCCAATTAAATGAAGAATTAAGCGAGCTTGAACGTCAAAATAAAGTGCTATGGATTGCCAAAGAATTTAATGCCGAACAAATGAGAACGGTGATGTTAGTGATCGCGGCAACAAATGATGAGGTATTAAATCACCGTATTTTCCATTTAGCTGAAAGCCAACATAAATTAGTCAATGTGGTGGATGATCAACCTCATTGTAGCTTTATTTTTCCTTCCATTATTAATCGTAATCCGATTCAAATCGCGATTTCGAGTGGTGGAAAGGCGCCGGTATTAGCCCGTTTATTACGTGAGAAACTGGAAGCATTATTGCCACAACATTTAGGCAAAATCGCTGAGATTTCTGGTAAGTGGCGTGATCAAGTAAAAGCAAAATTGGCATCGGTCACCGAACGTCGCCGTTTTTGGGAAAAAATATTTAGTGGACGTTTTGCAAGTCTCGTTAAGAATCAACAAGAGGCACAAGCTGAAGAGGAATTGGCTGAACAACTAGAAAATAACTATCAAGGTGGTTTTGTCTCTTTAGTTGGTGCCGGTCCTGGCGATGCTGGGTTATTAACTCTTAACGGTTTACAGGAAATTCAACAAGCTGATGTGGTGCTTTACGATGCATTGGTTTCTGATGAGATTCTTTCTTTGATTCGCCGTGATGCAGAACGAATTTTTGTGGGGAAACGTGCCAATGGTCGTTCTGTTGCACAAGAGGAAACCAACCTATTGTTATTAACCCTTGCTCAACAAGGCAAGCGAGTGGTTCGCTTAAAAGGCGGCGATCCTTTCGTTTTTGGACGAGGTGGCGAAGAGTTAGAAGTGTTAGCTCAACAGCAAATTCCATTTTCTGTTATACCAGGTATCACCGCGGGCATTGGCGCAACAGCCTATGCAGGCATTCCATTAACCCACCGAGATTATGCACAAAGTGCCATTTTTGTGACCGGTCATCGTAAAGCCGATGCCTCTGATATTGAATGGCAAACCTTAGCAAGAAGTCATCAAACCTTAGTCATTTATATGGGGACGTTAAAAGCGCAAGTCATTGCTGAACGTTTACAACAATATGGTCGCGCTGCGAATACGCCTGTTGCGATTATCAGCCAAGGTACTCAACTTACTCAAAAAACAGCGATTGATACACTCGCAAATTTAGCTGAATTAGCTGAAAAAGCAGAGACACCCGCCTTAATTGTGGTGGGTGAAGTGGTGAAATTACACGAACAATTAGCGTGGTTTGGCGAAGACAAACAACGTCAAAAACAACCGCACTTTACCTTAGAAAGTTTAACCATCGGTCAAGTGGCGTAAGGAGTGGATGATGAGTTTATTTAAACCGACTTTTTGGCAAATTCCACTTGTTAGCCTTGATGTACAAGAGCGTTTGGCAGAAAAAACAGCCACATTGAAGCAACGTTTACATCAAATAGCTGATAGCCATCACAATGCACGCTTTGCCAGCAGTTTAGCCGTAGAAGATATGGTCATTACCGATGTCATTGCGCGTGAAAACTTAGATATTGGTATTTTTACTTTAGATACCGGTTTACTCCATCAAGATACGTTAAATTTATTAGACAACCTTGAGAAAGTCTATCCACATCTTCAAATAGAACGCTTTCAGCCGATTACTGATGAAGTGACTCGCTACGAGGAAGAAAAAGGGAAATTTGCTTTTTATGAAAGCGTGGAATTACGTCGTGAGTGTTGCCATATCCGTAAAATCGAACCGTTAAATCGCGCGATTCAAGGTGCAGATGCATGGCTGACCGGACAGCGTCGAGAACAATCGGCTACACGTACTGCGCTCCCTTTTGCTGAGCAAGATCAGTCTCGTGGTATTGATAAATACAATCCTATTTTTGATTGGTCAGAAACAGATGTGTGGGCTTATATCTTAGCGAACAATGTGCCTTATAACGATCTTTACCATCAAGGTTTCCCAAGCATTGGCTGTGAACCTTGTACCCGCCAAGTTAAACAGGGCGAAGATATTCGCGCCGGCCGCTGGTGGTGGGAGAGTAAAGATAGTAAGGAATGTGGATTACATAAGTAGAAAAATATAGGAAGCAAAACATGACAAAAACTGAACTCAACAACCAACATCTAGACTGGCTCGAGGCGGAGTCGATTCATATTATTCGTGAAGTCGTCGCGGAATGTGAAAACCCGGCGTTGCTCTTTTCCGGAGGGAAGGATTCTGTGGTATTGCTGGCATTAGCCCGTAAAGCATTTCAGTTAGGCGATCGTCCGGTACATTTACCGTTTCCATTGGTGCATATTGATACCGGTCATAATTATCCGGAAGTGATCCAATTTCGAGATGAGCAAGTGGCAAAACTTAATGCGCGCTTAGTCGTTGGGCATGTGGAAGATTCTATTGCCAAAGGTACGGTGGTATTGCGCAAAGAAACTGATTCGCGTAATGCGGCACAGGCGGTTACTTTATTAGAAACCATTGCAGAGAATGGATTTGATGCCTTGATGGGCGGTGCACGCCGTGATGAGGAAAAAGCACGTGCAAAAGAACGAATTTTCTCGTTCCGTGATGAGTTTGGCCAATGGGATCCTAAGGCACAACGTCCGGAATTATGGTCTCTGTACAATGCTAAATTGCATAAAGGCGAAAATATGCGAGTGTTTCCGATTTCCAACTGGACGGAATTAGACATTTGGCAATATATCGCTCGTGAGAATTTGGAATTGCCTCCGATCTATTACAGCCATAAACGCGAAGTTGTACGTCGAAAAGGTTTATTAGTGCCAGTGACACCATTAACCCCTAAATTGCCGAATGAAGTCAGCGAAGTATTAGATGTTCGTTTCCGCACCGTGGGTGATATTAGCTGTACCTGTCCGGTAGCGAGCACTGCATCAACACCATTAGAAATTATTGAAGAAACCGCTATTGCCGACATTTCCGAACGCAGTGCCACTCGTCTAGATGACCAAGCCAGTGAAGCCGCCATGGAGAAACGGAAAAAAGAAGGATATTTCTAGTATTTCTACTTTCTTGCTTGTGCAAGAAAGTAGCAAAGAACGCACCCCAATTAAATCGCTCCTCTTCACTTTGTTTCAATTTTTTTAACGAAAATTTGTAAACTCGCTACGCTCAAACAGTACAAATTTTTCTAAAAATTGAAAGTTGTTCAGGCGATTTATATGGGGCATGATTCAAAGATGATGAAATACAAAAGAATAATTAACAGAATATAAGGAAGAAATATGACACAACATTCAACTCCACTTCGTTTTATTACTGCCGGTAGTGTAGATGACGGGAAAAGTACCTTAATCGGCCGCTTACTTTACGATAGCAAAGCGTTATTAACCGACCAAATTAAAACCCTTAACGCAGGAAAAGAGAAAGGTAATAAAGAAGCCATTGATTTTTCTATTTTGACAGATGGTTTGGAAGCAGAACGTGAACAGGGCATTACCATTGATGTAGCGTATCGCTATTTCTCTACGGCAAAACGTAAATTCATCATCGCAGATACCCCAGGACATGAGCAATACACACGTAACATGGTGACAGGAGCGAGTACAGCATCTGCTGCAATCGTCTTAATTGATGCTTCTCAGCTGAATTTTGATGAAAAACCGTTACAACTCTTACCACAAACTAAACGCCATTCAGCGATTTTACGTCAATTAAATTGTCCGCACATTTTAGTGGCAGTAAACAAAATGGATTTATTGGATTACAGCGAAGAAAAATTCAATGCCATTGTGGAGGCGTATCGTCAATTGGCGGCACAACTCGGATTAAAAGAGATACATTTTGTGCCGGTCTCTGCATTGCTTGGCGATAATCTGGTATATGTAAGTGAAAGTACCCCTTGGTATCAAGGCGGACCTTTACTCACCATTTTAGAAAATTTACCAAGTGTAGATGAAGTGAGCCATTCTAATGCTGATTTCTATTTCCCAGTGCAATTAGTAGTGCGTCAGGATGCAGATAAAGCCGATGATTTCCGCGGTTATCAAGGGCGAATCGAACGTGGCGCGGTGCAACAGGGACAGGCTATTCGAATTGAGCCGAATGGATTAACCGCTAAAGTAACTGAGATTATTACGCCAAAAGGTGAGGTGACACAGGCGGTGGCCGGGGAAGTGATTACCTTACGTTTAGATCGCGATATTGATATTTCCCGTGGTGATTTATTTGTAGATGAAAGTTCACCACTTACACCACAAAAGCAACTTGAAGCCACAATTTGTTGGTTTGATGAGCGCCCACTAAATACCGCCCGTAAATATTTACTTAAACATGGTACGCAAACCGTATTTGCCAAAATCAGTGAAATTGAAAGCGTGTTAAACGTTCATACACTCGAACAAGAAAGTGGTGCTACAGTCTTAAAGATGAATGATATTGCTCGAGTGCGTTTAAGTTTACAGAAACCGATTGTTGCCACAACTTATAAAGAAAATATCGCGGGTGGTGCCTTTATTTTAGTTGATGAAGCAACTTATAACACAGTAGCAGCCGGTATGATTCTCTAACTCGCGCTTTCTTTAATATGTGAATTTACTGATATTACTCATTTTCTTGTGGGGAAACTTATGCAACACAACAATCCATTACCAACAGAAATACTGAATCTCTTACCAACGCTAACGCCTCTCCAATTGGCATGGCTTTCCGGTTATGCATGGTCACAAGCTTCAGGTGTAGAACAACAGGTTGCAGGGCAACATTTGGCAGCAAATTTGACCGCACTTTCGGCAGAACCTTTTTCAATTACGGTGCTTTCAGGCTCCCAAACTGGCAATGCTAAATCGGTGGCAGATAAAGTTGCCGCAGAGCTTACTGAAGTCGGTATTGCCGTGAAACGTGTCGCTTTAAAAGATTACAAAGCGAAAACCATTACAGATGAAAAATACCTGCTCTTAGTGACCTCCACGCAAGGTGAAGGCGAGCCACCAGAAGAAGGGGTGGTATTGTATAAGTTATTAAACGGTAAAAAAGCACCAAAACTCACCAAACTGCAATTTGCTGTGTTGGGGTTAGGGGATAGTTCTTATCCGAATTTCTGCCAAGCAGGCAAGGATTTTGATCAGCGTTTTGCCGAATTAGGCGCGACGCGTTTATTTGAGCGAGTGGATGCAGATTTAGATTACAGTGCAACCGCGGAACAATGGATCCGAGATATTGTGGCTATCGTAAAAGAAAAGGCTGCGCAGGCTTCACCGGTTGTGCAAAGTATTGCTACAGCTACAACCGCACCGGTAGCCAAGGAAAGCCAATACAATAAAGCCAATCCATTTCCTGCAACGTTAATCACTAACCAGAAAATTACCGGTCGTCAGTCGGATAAAGATGTGCGTCATTTAGAATTTAATTTAGCGGGGGCGGATCTTAATTACCAAGCGGGGGATGCACTCGGTGTATGGTTTGACAATGATCCTAAGTTAGTCGATGAAATTTTATCGCTCGCGCAGATTGATCCTACTACAGAAGTGACAATTGAGGGAAAAGTGCAAACTATTTCGACCGCACTTTTATCGTATTTAGAGCTTACTCAAAACACGCCGGCTTTTGTGAAAGGCTATGCGGCCTTGGCGAATAACGAACAGTTAAATGATTTGGTTGCGGATAACCAAGCATTGCAAGAATTGGTTCAACGCACACCGATTGTGGATGTGTTACATAAATTTCCTGCAAAATTAACCGCTGAACAACTGGTTTCATTATTGCGTCCTTTAACGCCTCGTTTGTATTCCATTTCATCTTCTCCTGCAGAGGTAGGGGAGGAAGTGCATCTAACTGTTGGCGTGGTACGTTTTGAACATGAAGGTCGAGCACGCAGCGGTGCAGCTTCAAGCTTTTTAGCGGATCGCGTAGAAGAAGATGGTGCTGTGCGTGTATTTGTAGAGCATAACGATAATTTTCGTCTGCCAAATGACACGACTAAGTCAATTATTATGGTGGGTTCCGGTACCGGCGTAGCACCATTCCGTGCTTTCATGCAGCAACGCGTAGCCGATGAGGCGAGTGGTAAAAACTGGCTGATTTTTGGTAATCCGCATTTTGCCAGCGATTTCCTTTATCAAACCGAATGGCAACAATTTGCCAAAGATGGCTTCTTGCATAAATACGATTTTGCTTGGTCACGCGATCAAGAGAAGAAGATCTATGTGCAAGATAAAATTCGTGAAAATTCGACCGCACTTTGGCAATGGTTACAAGAAGGCGCTTATTTTTATGTCTGTGGAGATGCATCAAAAATGGCAAAAGATGTGGAGCAAGCATTACTCGAAGTCATTGCTAAAGAAGGCAATTTAAGTCCGGATGAAGCAGAAGATTATTTAAATGAACTGCGTGAAGAAAAACGTTATCAACGCGATGTGTACTAGATTTGTGGGGTGAAAAAATGACAGAGCAAAACAAACAAAAATGCTTGGAATGGCAAGAGAAACCGCTTTCTGACAATGAACGCTTAAAAACCGACAGTAACTTTTTACGCGGTACGATTTTAGATGATTTAGAAGACTCCTTAACCGGTGGTTTCCGTGGGGATAACTTTCAATTAATCCGTTTCCACGGTATGTATGAACAAGACGATCGTGATATTCGTGCCGAACGTGCAGAGGAAAAACTCGAACCGTTAAAATTTATGTTGTTACGTTGCCGTTTACCGGGTGGAATCATTAAACCATTCCAATGGATTGAATTGGATAAATTTGCCCGTGAACACAGCTATTATCGTTCGATTCGTTTGACCAATCGTCAAACTTTCCAATATCACGGTGTGCCGAAAAGCCAATTACAAACTATGCATCGTTTATTGCATAGTTTGGGATTAGACTCTATTGCAACGGCTTCAGACATGAACCGTAATGTGTTATGTACTTCTAATCCAATTGAATCGGCATTACACCAACAGGCGTATGAATATGCCAAGAAAATTTCCGAGCATTTATTACCGCGCACGCGAGGTTATTTAGATGTATGGATTGATGGTAAGAAAGTCCAAAGTAGTGATGATTTTTTACAGGAAGAACCGATTCTCGGTAAAACTTATTTGCCACGTAAATTTAAAACAGCCGTGGTGATTCCACCACTCAATGACGTGGATTGTTACGGGAATGACTTAGATTTTGTCGCCATTGCAGACGAGAAGGGGAATTTGGTTGGCTTTAATGTCTTGGCTGGCGGTGGCTTATCCCTTGAACATGGCAACACCAAAACCTATCCGCATATCTCCCTTGAACTGGGTTATGTGCCATTAGAATACACCTTAAAAGCAGCGGAAGCGGTGGTGACAACCCAACGGGATTTTGGTAACCGTAGCGATCGTAAAAATGCACGTAGTCGTTATACCATTCAAAACATGGGATTAGATAATTTCCGCGCCGAAGTAGAACGTCGTATGGGGATTCCATTTGAACCGATTCGTTCATTTAAATTTACCGAACGCGGTGATCGTATCGGTTGGGTAAAAGGCATTGATAAAAACTGGCATTTGACTCTCTTCATAGAAAGCGGCCGTTTGGTGGATAACGATGAGAAAAAATTACTGAGCGGCGTGTTGGAAATTGCCAAAATTCACAAAGGTGATTTTCGTATCACTGCCAACCAAAATCTGATCGTGGCAAATGTAGCGGAAGAGGATAAAGCACAAATTGAGCAAATTGCGCGTGATTACGGTTTGATTCGTGATGATGTGAGTAAATTACGTGAAAACTCAATGTCCTGCGTTTCTTTCCCAACTTGTCCATTGGCGATGGCAGAATCAGAGCGAATTCTTCCAAGCTTTATTGATGAACTGGATAAAGTGATGGCGAAACATCACGTGGCTGATGATTATATCGTTACACGTATTACCGGTTGCCCAAATGGATGTGGTCGCGCGATGTTAGCGGAAATCGGCTTGGTAGGCAAAGCAATTGGTCGTTACAATTTGCATATCGGTGGGGATCGTGAAGGTGTACGTATTCCACGTCTTTATAAAGAAAATATCACGATTCCGGAAATTATCAGTGAACTTGACACTCTGATTGGCCGTTGGGCAAGTGAGCGTCATGAAAACGAAGGCTTTGGTGATTTCACCATTCGTGCGGGTATCATTAAACCAGTGGTAAATGCACCAGTTGATTTCTGGGATGATTCAAAAGTGATTATTAAATCAGCGGCTTAATGTACAAAAGTGCGATAGATTTAGACCGCACTTTTAGCTGAGATAATAAAAAACCTTAGGTTTTAACCTAAGGTTTTTATTTTTTAGCACGAATTATTTTTTCTCTTCACATTTGTTGATATCGCTACATTTGCCGTAGAGATATAAACTGTGTGCTTTTAATTTGATGCCATGTTGTTCACTGATTTCTTTTTGACGTTGTTCGATAATATTATCAGTAAACTCAAATACTTTGCCACAATCTTCACAGATAATGTGATCGTGGTGTTCTGTTGGCGCAAGCTCAAAAACAGATTTGTTGCCTTCAAAATTATGGCGAATCAAGATATGCGCTTCATCAAATTGGTTAAGCACGCGATATACAGTTGCAAGGCCAATATCACTGCCTTGCTCTAACAAGATTTTATATACTTCTTCAGCTGAGAAATGTTCATGTTTATGCTCTTGCATTAATGCAAGGATAGTGAGCCGAGGTTCAGTAATTTTTAATCCTGCTTTTTTGAGTAATTTGATGTTTTCTTCAGACATAATGTTCCCTTAAATTTGCTAAATTAGAGATGGTTAAGCTAATTCTGCTAAACACATTTCATCGTAGATTTGTTTTGTCCATTTCTCTACGCGTTCTGCAGTAAGTTCAGGTTGACGATCTTCATCAATACATAAACCGATAAAGTTTCCATCATCTAATAATGCCTTTGATGATTCAAAGGTATAACCATCCGTTGGCCAATTCCCTACAATAATCGCACCGCGTGGTTCAACGATATCTCGTACTGTACCGATCGCATCACAGAAATAATCTGCGTAGTCTTCCTGATCGCCACAGCCAAAGATACCGACTAATTTGTCAGTAAAATCAATTTCTTCTAGAGTTGGGAAAAAATCATCCCAGTCAGCTTGTGCTTCACCGTAATACCAAGTTGGAATACCGAAAAGTAAAAAATCATAACCTTCGATATCTTCTTTAGAGCTTTTTGCAATGTCACGAATATCAACGAGTTCGTTGCCTAATTGCTTTTGAATCATTTTTGCAATGTTTTCTGTATTACCTGTGTCACTACCGTAAAATAAACCGACAACTGCCATTGTTCTTTCCTTTTGAAATAAAATTAGGTGAGTAGAAAAAAAGATGAGGGAGCAAAGTCCCATAATTTGTGCGAACTATAACATAAATGAATTCTCATTTGAATAGAATAATTCTCATTTAAAACGATTAATTCTTATTTAGAAACCTATCAATAGCACGTATCACAAAATCAGGTTTTTCGGCATGAACCCAGTGCCCACAACCATTGATTGTAAAGGAGGTCGCATTCGGGAATTGTTTTAGAATGGTTTCGGTATATTCAGGTTTAATATAAGATGAAAGGCCACCTTTGATGAATAGTGTAGGCGTATTAGCGAAGACCTCTTGCCAATCCATTAGCTCCGCATAATGTTCAAAAAGTGTGGTCAAATTGAAACGAAAATATTCACTTGAAGTCGGCTCAAAAGATTTCAACATAAATTGCACCACACTCGGATCGGCAATTTCAGTTTCTAAAATAGGCTTAGCTTGTTGACGAGTTTGTGGCTGCGCTTTTTTCA
Organism: Parahaemophilus parainfluenzae; assembly: GCA_963537955.1. Taxonomy (GTDB): domain Bacteria; phylum Pseudomonadota; class Gammaproteobacteria; order Enterobacterales; family Pasteurellaceae; genus Haemophilus_D; species Haemophilus_D parainfluenzae_AJ. The sequence continues at coordinate 27,412 of CAUTFW010000014.1, forward strand.
CAGCAAACAAACCACGGAACACATCATCATGTCCAGCACTTCTATTTGCGATTGGGGCAATATCAATGACGACCAATTTTTCCACGCGCTGTGGTTGAAGAGCGGTCATTTTCATGGCCGTTTTTCCACCCATTGAATGACCAATTAAGATAACCTTATCTAATTGAAGGTGATCGATAAGTTGCCATACATCATCAGCCATGACATCGTAATGCATTGTTTCTGAATGAAAACTATGTCCATGATTACGTAAATCTACGCGCAAAATATTATAGTTATCGCTAAATGCACGCGCGATTACACCAAGATTATTCATATCCCCAAACAAGCCATGAATGAAAACTAAAGTAGGCGAATTAATTGATTGTTTTGCTTGGTGAAATTGATGGTTTAATAATTGGGAAGATGACATATATTTTGCGTGAGAATTTGGTTAGAAATCGTTATAATGGACGAAAATTTTAGCAAACGGAGAGAAAAAAATGAAGATAATTGAAGTCGATGAAGAATTATATCAATACATTGCAGCACAAACTCAATCTATTGGAGAAAGTGCGTCTGATATTCTTCGCCGTTTGTTGAATTTACCTATTCACGTAACAAGCTCTGTTGATACCTTTGAATCAGTCGCGTCAGCTGAAACGACAAAAAGTGCGGTGCATTCTGAGCCTGTTTTAACGGATAAAACAACCAAAGCATCTCAACCCAAAGTTGAACCTGTTGAACCGCCAAAAGCAGTGAAAAAACAATCGGATGAAGCAATCAATCACATTGTTGATAAAGTGCGTGCACTCTTGAATTCTGCTGAATTTAAAGAAGAGCCAAAAGCCGTTGTGCGTTTTTTAAGTATATTGCGTACGCTTTATCGTACTAATCCAGAAAGCTTTGCACAGGCAACCGAAAGCTTGCAAGGCCGTACTCGTGTTTATTTTGCTCGTGATGAGGGAACGTTGCTTGTGGCGGGAAATCATACTAAACCAAAACAAATCCCAGATACGCCATATTGGGTGATTACCAATACCAATAGTGGCCGTAAAATGTTGATGTTAGAAGGGGCGATGCAATCTATGCATTTGCCGGAATATTTAATTGACGAAGTTCGCCCTTATTTCGTTAGCAATTAAGTCAATGCAAAAATTCCCTTGGCAAGTATTTGCCCAAAATTCAGTGTATGCAAATCAGGTCGCGTTGCGAAATTCGCAGGGCGATCCTTTTACTTGGGCAGAACTTGCTGAGAAAATTAACCAGGTAGAAGCCTTTCTTTTACAACAAGGTGTGACAGCGCAAAGTGCGGTTGCTTTTTGTAGTAAAAATTCAGAACAGATCTTATTTCTTTATTTAGCCGTTATTCAGCTAGGTGCAAAAATTTTAGGTATCAATCCTGCATTTCCTCAAGAAAAAAGAGAAGAATTGTGCCACGTGTATGGGGTGGATTTTTGTTATCAAACCGAAGATATTCATTATTTAGCGGCTGAAGCATTACCCGAACATAATGCTGATTTTACAAAAGTGGCAACGATGACGCTAACATCGGGCTCGACTGGTTTGCCTAAAGCGGTGGTGCATAATGTGTCGGCTCATTTAGCTAATGCGGAAGGCGTTTGTGCCTTAATGAATTTTGGCAAAGATCAATCATGGCTACTTTCTTTGCCGCTTTATCATGTTTCTGGACAAGGGATTGTGTGGCGCTGGCTTTACGCAGGGGCAACCTTAGTTTTACCGAAAGAAGATTTTTATCAATCTATTGGTGAGGTTTCTCATGTTTCTCTCGTGCCAACGCAATTGCAGCGTTGGTTTGATTATTTGGCCGAACATCCACAATCTATCCAAATTCAAGCGGTATTATTGGGTGGAACACAAATCCCCGTAAAATTAACCCAAGCGTTAAGTGAATTAGGGATTCGCAGTTATTCAGGTTATGGTATGACCGAAATGGCTTCTACCGCATTCGCTAAACAATCGGATGGAAAAATCGGTGTGGGACAGCCTTTGCTTGGCCGAGAGTTCAAGTTAGTGAATGAAGAAGTTTGGCTAAAAGGTGCCGGACTTGCTATGGGATATTGGCGAGATGGGTGTGTTGACCCGCTTACTAATGCTGAAGGTTGGTTCCAAAGCAAAGATAAAGGTCAATGGCTCGATAACGAATTAGTCATTCAAGGCCGATTAGATAATATGTTTATTTCCGGTGGTGAAAATATTCAGCCGGAAGAAATTGAAAAAGTGATTGCACAATCAGATTTGGTGAAACAAGTCTTTGTTTTACCTAAACATGATGAGGAATTTGGCCATCGTCCTGTCGCGATTGTTGAATTTCATACATCCTTTAATGAAAGTGCGGTTGAATCTCTCAACGTTTTTTTACAAGGGCGATTGGAACGATTTAAGCAACCCATTGCCTACTATGAACTCCCGACGAATTTAATCCAAGGGGCAATAAAGATTTCTCGCAAAGTACTGGCCGATTGGCTGTCGCAACAATAGGAAAGTTAGTTTAATGAAAAAAATCTCTCGTGTTTTGACCGCACTTGGTCTTTCATTTGTTTTTACAATGTCGCTTTCTCAGCCTGTTTGGGCAGAGAATAGTAATGCTGATTTACCATCAGAAAAAACGCTAAAAAGTGAATTAGCCGATGCACAAAAATTACCGGATGGTGATGAAAAGACAAATAATATTGCGACAATCCAGGCTTCGCTTGATTTCTTGCAACAAATTCAAACACAGCAAAAAAATAATAACGATTTGCAAGATACGCTTATTGATGCAGATTCTGAAATTCAGAAGAATAGTGCTGATCTTCAAAATCTTAAAAAACAGCTAAGCACGCCAAGTAACACCGATTATGCTTCACAAAGCTTAGCCAATCTACAAGCTCAGGTTGAGAAACTGACTAATCAACAACAAGATGCGCAATCTGCCTTAAGTGCGGTGAATACACAACTTGCAGGGCAGAGCTCGGTATCTGAACGTGCTCAAACTGCCTTGACAGATAATGTGAAACGTACGCAAGAGTTGAATCAGAAATTGGCTGATCCAACGACAAATTCGTTGTTAAAACAGCAAATTCAGCTTGAATTGCAATTGATTGAGCTAAAAAATACCTATAATCAAGTGCTATTAAAAAATAGTGATCAGTTGACGGTACTTTATCAAAGTCGATATGAGCTATTGAATGCGCGTGTTCAAGCGCTACAGAAACAAATTGCCGCCATTCAAGACGTGATTAATCAAAAGAATTTGGCTCAAACACAAAGCCAAGTTGAGCAGGTACAACAAAGTCAAAGTGCTGTAAAAAATCCATTTATTCAGAAAGAATTAGATCTGAATGCTCAGCTGAGTCAATATTTACTTGAGCAAACAGCGAAGACGAATACATTAACGCAAGATGAATTGCGTATGCGCAATGTATTGGACAATTTAACTCAAACCCAACGTACCATTGATGAGCAAATTAGTGCTTTGCAAGGAACGTTGGTGCTTTCACGTATTATTCAACAACAAAAACAAAAATTACCAACCAATTTAAATATTCAAGGGCTTTCAAAACAAATCGCAGATTTGCGCGTGAAGATCTTTGATATTACTCAGAAACGTAACGAGCTTTATGATATTGATGCCTATATCAGTAAAATAGAGCAAGATGAAAATAAGTCTTTTACCCCTGCGGAAAAAGCACAATTAGCCAGTTTATTGACAGAACGTCGTAAAGTTGCCTCTGATTTGATTAAGTCATTGAATAATCAGTTGAATTTGGCGATTTCCTTAGAGCTAACCCAACAACAAATTACACAAATCAGTGATCAGATCCAGTCTAAACTTGATCAACAAAGTTTCTGGGTAAAAAGTAATAACCCAATTAATCTAGATTGGTTCAAGAAATTACCGATGTCACTCAAAGCGCAATTTGATGGTATTGGTAAAAAATTAGGTTTTCCAACAAACTTTGATAATTTGCCGTATTTACTCACTTATGTCTTTATTTTGTTTGTGATTGGTGGGTTGATTTTCAAATTTAAAGAATCGATTAAACAACGTTTGAGCGTGATTAATGGCGAAATTAATAAGCTTCGTTCTGATAGCCAGTGGCATACGCCGCTTGCGTTATTTTATACGGCGCTTTTATCGTTATCAGGTACCCTTTGGTTTTTAGCAGTTTGCCAACTTTTAGGCTTTTTCTTTGTAAAAAATCCACAAGAGTTTTGGGAATGGTCGCTCAGTATGGCGGGCTATTGGTGGTTCTTTAGTTTTGTTTTAGCTATTCTTCGTCCGAATGGTATTTTAGTGCGCCATTTTGGTTTTGCTAAAGAGAGTGCAGCTAGCCTACAAGATGTTACGAAACGTATTATTGTTTCTGTTGTGTTATTACTGAATACATCAATTTTCAGTAATGTAATGGATACAGGCTTAGCAAATGACGTATTGGGTGAAATACATACCATTGTTGCGTTGCTTTTCTGTATTGTGATTATTGCACCACGTTTTGTTCGTACAGAAAAATCCTTGAGTTCAAGCACAACGGATCAGCGTGATAGAACGCTTTTAAAAATTATGCGCGTTTTATTGCAATTGGTCCCTGTTATTTTAATTGCGCTAATTGCTTTAGGATATTATTACACCGCCTTAAATTTAATTACGCATATTATTAATACCTACATTGCATGGGTGGTGTGGTCGTTGGTGCGTCATACAATTTATCGCGGCGTCACCGTTGCATCAAGACGTTTAGCTTACCGTCGTTTACAAGAGAAGCGTCAGCAAAAACAACAAGATTTAAATGATGGCTCACCATCTGATGATGTGGTAGTCATTACCGAACAAGAAGAGGGATTGGCCTTAAATGAAGTGCGTAGCCAGTTACTACGCTTTGCCGATCTCTTTATTTGGACCGCACTTTTTGCCATCTTCTATTATGTATGGTCAGATTTAGTGACCGTTGTAAGTTATTTGCGTGATATTACCTTGTGGCAACAAACTTCAACAACTGAAGCGGGCGTGGTGACAGAAACGATTTCACTCTTTAACTTGATTGTTGCGTTAATCATTGTCGTAATTACCTATATTTTGGTGCGTAACATTCAGGGTATTTTAGAGGTATTAATCTTCTCTCGAGTGAAACTTTCACAAGGTACGCCTTATACCATTACCACCTTATTAACCTACATTTTTGTTGCGGTTGGTGGTGCATGGGCATTCTCAACACTCGGGATGTCTTGGTCGAAATTACAATGGTTATTTGCAGCTCTTTCCGTTGGTCTCGGTTTTGGTATGCAAGAAATCTTTGCAAACTTTGTTTCGGGTATCATTTTATTATTTGAACGTCCAATTCGTGTGGGCGATACCGTGACAATTAATGGCGTGACGGGGACTGTGGCGAAAATCCGTATTCGTGCGATTACCATGATTGATCCTGATCGAAAAGAAGTGATTGTGCCAAATAAATCCTTTGTAACAGGACAAGTGATCAACTGGGCATTGTCTAATACAGTGACTCGTTTAGTGGTTTCCGTTGGTGTGGCGTATGGTTCAGATTTAGACTTAGTGAAACGCTTATTACTGCAAGCAGCACACGAGCAACCAAGTGTCTTAAAAGATCCAGAACCAAGAGCATTATTCTTGACCTTTGGGGCAAGTACATTAGATCACGAATTACGTGTTTATGTAGGGCAAGTATCTGAGAGAAATGATACGCTTGATGCTCTCAATCGCCGTGTGAATGAGTTATTTGCAGAAAATAATATTGATATTGCATTCAACCAATTAGATATTTTTATTAAGAATAAAGATACGGGTGAAGAAATTCCATTTATTGATGTGGCAAAATTAGCCAAAAATCATTAATTAAAGAGAGAGAATATGGCAGGGAATACTATCGGACAACTTTTTCGTGTGACAACCTTTGGGGAATCACATGGTATTGCATTAGGCTGTATCGTAGATGGCGTACCGCCGAATCTTGAATTATCGGAAGCGGATATTCAACCTGATTTAGATCGTCGTAAACCCGGTACATCGCGTTACACTACGCCACGTCGTGAAGACGATGAAGTACAGATTTTATCGGGGGTGTTTGAAGGTAAAACAACCGGTACCAGTATTGGAATGATCATTAAAAATGGTGATCAACGTTCACAAGATTATGGCGATATTAAAGATCGTTTTCGTCCTGGGCATGCAGATTTTACCTATCAACAAAAATACGGTATTCGTGATTATCGCGGTGGTGGTCGTTCTTCTGCACGAGAAACCGCCATGCGTGTTGCTGCGGGAGCGATTGCGAAGAAATATTTACGTGAACAGTTTGGCATTGAAGTCCGTGGCTTTTTGAGTCAAATTGGCGAAGTGAAGATTGTACCACAGGCTATCGATAAAATTAATTGGGATAAAGTAAACAGCAATCCATTTTTCTGTCCAGATGAAAGTGCGGTCGAAAAATTTGATGAATTAATCCGTGAATTGAAAAAAGAAGGTGATTCGATTGGGGCAAAACTAACCGTGATTGCAGAGAATGTTCCTGTCGGTTTAGGAGAGCCTGTTTTTGATCGACTTGATGCCGATTTAGCCCATGCGTTAATGGGAATTAATGCCGTTAAAGGTGTAGAAATTGGCGATGGTTTTGCCGTGGTTGAACAGCGTGGAAGTGAACATCGTGATGAAATGACACCAAATGGTTTTGAAAGCAACCATGCTGGCGGTATTTTAGGGGGCATTAGCTCTGGTCAGCCAATTATTGCGACCATTGCACTAAAACCGACGTCCAGTATCACGATTCCAGGACGTTCTATTAATTTAGCGGGAGAACCTGTGGAAGTGGTGACAAAAGGTCGTCATGATCCTTGTGTGGGAATCCGTGCAGTCCCTATTGCAGAGGCGATGGTTGCAATTGTTTTACTCGACCATTTATTGCGTTTTAAGGCGCAGTGCAGATAACTCTTTTAAATTAAGATTATTTTTTCTTTTATTGAAGATAAGGTCATTCGTTTAGGAAATCTTATGAATAAATCTTTAGCAAAATTACTTTCAAGTGCGGTTGTTTTAGGGAGTGTTTTTTTCTCGCTACAAACAACAGCCTCGCCACAAGACTGGCAACGAATTAAACGTCCAATTCCTGCAACAGATGGTAAAGCGAATCCAATTGGCAGCTATTCGAATGGTTGTATTATCGGGGCGGAGCCATTGCCTTATAAAGGTGAGGGCTATCAAGTTATTCGTATGAATAAAAATCGCTATTATGGTCATCCAGATATGATTGCTTACTTACAGCGTCTTGGACAAAAGGCGAAGTCAGCAGGCTTACCAACGATGTTAGTTGGGGATATTGCTATGCCAGGTGGTGGTCGCTTTTTAACGGGGCATGCAAGCCATCAAATGGGGTTAGATGCGGATATTTGGTTGCGTATGGGTACCATGACAGACAGTGAAGCGTTAAATTCTGATGGAAAAGGCTTGCTTGTGGTGAATCGTCAAACACAACGTGTTGATGAAAATGTGTGGAATAACAATCATGCAACGCTAATTAAATTGGCTGCGCAAGATCCAAAAGTCACCCGTATTTTTGTGAACCCCGCAATTAAATTAAAACTTTGTCAAACTGCAGGAGATGATCGTACCTGGTTACATAAAATTCGCCCATGGTTTGGACATGATTCGCATTTCCACGTGCGTATTGCTTGTCCGAAAGATGCGGCTTATTGTGAAGATCAAGCACCGGTACCAGCAGGTGATGGATGTGGTGATGAACTTTATTCTTGGTTTGAACCCGCAAAACCAGGTTCAGGCTCTTCTAAACCAAAAGTGACACCGCCAGAACCGTTCTTGTGCCAACAAGTGTTGAGTTCGCCAAATAGTAGCGAATGGTTAGAGTAGGAGTTAAATCATGGAGTTGGGGATTGATATATTAGCCATGCTTTTTGCAGCTGCCTTTATTGCCGCGTTTATTGATGCGATAGCGGGTGGCGGAGGCTTAATTACAATCCCTGCCTTATTAATGACAGGTATGCCACCAGCAATGGCATTAGGCACGAATAAATTACAAGCATTCGGTGGTGCGTTGTCGGCAAGTATTTACTTTCTGCGTAAAAGAGCGGTCAATTTATCGGAGTTTTCTTTCATCTTACTGGTGATTTTTATCGGCTCGGTGATTGGTACGTTACTCATACAAAATTTAGATGCATCATTAATTAAAAAAGGGCTTCCATTTCTCATTTTAGCGATCGGCTTATACTTTTTATTTACGCCTAAATTGGGTGAAAGTGATCGTAAACAACGCATTTCTTACGCTGTTTTTGCGTTATGTTTTGGTTCATTACTGGGTTTTTATGACGGCTTTTTCGGACCAGGGACGGGTTCATTAATGAATCTGGCTTGTGTGACGTTACTTGGATTTAACCTCACTAAAGCGACTGCGCATGCCAAAGTGATGAATTTAACCTCTAATTTTGCTTCATTAATTTTCTTCTTTATTGGTGGTCATGTGATTTGGACTGTCGGTTTAGTGATGATGGCAGGAAGTCTGATAGGTGCAAATTTAGGTGCTAAAATGGTGATGGCAAAAGGCAAACAACTGATCAGACCGATGGTGGTGATTATGTCATTTATCATGACGATAAAAATGGCGTATGATCAAGGTTGGTTTCATTTTTAACGATTGATTATGACAGACTCTCAGAAAAAATTACGTATTACGGCACGAACAGGCTATGAACCACATTTTTCATGGTCATATTTGCATCCGAAAAATTGGGGCATTTGGCTCGGTATTTTTGTGCTTTTGTTACTCGCTTTTGTGCCATTTCGTTTACGAGATAAAATGGCTGAGAAACTGGCGCGTGCACTGACGAAAAAAATTGGTAAGCCACGCATTCGTGCTGAGATTAATTTGAAACTCTGTTTTCCAGATTGGACGGATGAGCAACGTAACAAAGTGATTGAAGAGATGTTTGTCACCGTCGCGCAAGTGATGCTTGGTATTGGCGAAATTGCCATTCGTTCTAAAAAACATTTACAAAAACGTAGCGAATTCATTGGCATTGAGCATATCAAGCAAGCCAAAGCAGAAGGGCATAACATCATTTTGATGGTCCCACATGGTTGGGCGATTGATGCCTCAGGTATTATTTTGCATACACACGGCATGCCAATGACGTCAATGTATAACCCGCACCGAAATCCATTGGTGGACTGGTTATGGACTTTAGCGCGTCAACGTTTTGGCGGGAAAATGCATGCTCGCCAAAATGGTATTAAGCCGTTTTTAGCACACATCAAACAAGGTCAAATGGGATACTATCTTCCTGATGAAGATTTTGGTGCCGAGCAGAGTGTCTTTGTAGATTTCTTTGCCACTTATAAAGCCACGCTTCCTGGGTTGAACAAAATGGCGAAATTAGCAAAAGCGGTGGTTATTCCAATGTTCCCACGCTATAACGCTAAGAGTGGCAAGTATGAAATGGAAATTCGTCCACCGATGCAATTAAGCGAAGATCCTGAGCAATCAGCCCGTGCGATGAACGAGGAAATTGAGTATTTCGTTACACCAACACCCGAACAATATGTCTGGATTTTACAGCTTCTTCGTACTCGAAAAGACGGGGAAGATATTTACCCAGATTAATTCATTTTATTTACAAAAGTGCGGTCAAAATTCACCGCACTTTTGCATTTTTATATGCTAGAATGCGAGCCTAAAAACAGGATTTTTTCTTACTCTTTTTTGAGCAATTATTTATGAACAAACAACTTGAATTAATCAAATCTTCTATCAAATCTATCCCAAATCATCCAAAAGAAGGCATCATTTTCCGTGATATCACGAGCTTGCTTGAAGTGCCTGCGGCTTTCAAAGCCACAATCGATTTGATCGTTGAAAAGTATAAAGATCAAGGTCTCACAAAAGTCATTGGTACCGAGTCTCGTGGATTTATTTTTGGTGCGCCAGTTGCATTAGCATTAGGCTTGCCATTTATCCCCGTTCGTAAACCGGGCAAATTACCGCGTGAAGTGATTGCACAGTCTTATCAATTAGAATACGGTCAAGACACCCTTGAATTGCACACTGATGCGATTTCACAAGGTGATAATGTGTTAATCATTGATGACTTGTTAGCAACGGGTGGAACAGTTGAAGCTACCGTGAAATTAGTTCAACGTTTAGGTGGTGAAGTGAAACATGCTGCCTTTGTGATTAATTTGCCAGAATTAGGGGGCGAAAAACGCTTACGTGATTTAGGCATTGATTGCTATACCTTAGTGAATTTTGAAGGCCATTAATTTTTAAAGAGATGCGATGAGCTACCAAGTTTTAGCCAGAAAATGGCGACCAAAAAACTTTTCTGAAGTAGTGGGGCAAAGCCATGTGCTCACTGCTTTGGAAAACGGCTTAAAAGAAAACCGTTTACATCATGCTTATTTATTTTCCGGCACCCGTGGCGTGGGTAAAACTTCCATTGCTCGTTTATTTGCGAAAGGCTTGAACTGCGTAAACGGTATTACTGCCGATCCTTGCGGTGAATGTGAAAACTGTAAAGCGATCGAAGCGGGCAACTTTATTGATTTAATTGAAATCGATGCGGCTTCTCGTACAAAAGTAGAAGATACCCGTGAGCTATTAGACAATGTGCAATATAAGCCGGTAGTGGGGCGTTATAAAGTCTATCTCATCGATGAAGTGCATATGCTTTCCCGCCATTCTTTCAATGCGTTGTTAAAAACCTTGGAAGAACCGCCTGAATATGTGAAATTCTTACTTGCTACAACGGATCCTCAAAAATTACCGATTACGATTTTATCCCGTTGTATGCAATTTCATCTCAAAGCATTAGATGAACCGCAAATTTCAGCACATCTTAATCGCGTGCTTACTGCCGAAAATATTCATTTTGATGCGCCAGCACTAGATAAATTAGCCAAAGCTGCACAAGGTAGTATTCGCGATAGCTTAAGTTTAACGGATCAAGCCATTGCCATGGGCAACGGTAAGGTTTCTACCGATGTGGTGAATACCATGCTTGGGCTGTTAGATGAAGATCAGCCGATTGAAATCATTTACGCTTTACATCAAGGTAACGGTGAGCGTTTAATGAAAACCATCCAAACGGTGGCAGAAAAAGCGGGCGATTGGGATGAGTTACTGGCAGAAACGGCTGAGAAATTACATCAAATTGCATTAATGCAGTTGCTCGCTAAAAGTGTGACAGATGAAAACGATCACTTAGGTTTTCTAGCCAAACATATTTCACCGGAAGACGTACAATTCTTCTATCAAGTGATTGTATCGGGTCGAAAAGAATTGGCCTCCGCACCTAATCGTCGAATTGGTGCAGAAATGACATTATTGAGGGCATTGGCATTCCACCCAAAGTTCCTTACGGCAGCACAAACGCCTAAACAAGGTGGGCTATCCCCTGAACAAAATACACAGAAAAGTGCGGTTGAAAATCAGCCTGTTTCTGGTTATGTGGATATGCCAGTGCTGTCGCAAAACATCAAAGCAAATTATTCTGCACAAGCGCAAAAGCCGATGGCCCAATCAGCAGTTGCGCATTCTTCACCTTCTCAACCTGTTTCCACGCAAACCACATCTTCATTGAATTTAGCCAGCCTTGCTGCGCTGGAAGCATTGAATCAATTGACGAAAATTGAGCAATCAGAGCGCCAACATCATCATGATGAACAGCAAGCCGCCGTGGAAGAAACCTTGCATCATCTCCAAGCGTTGGATGAGCAAAAAAATTCACCAAAAATGACCGCACTTCCAGTGCGAGAGATGACACCACCGAAAGCGACGCAAACGAAGGCAGCGGTGCCAAACCCAATTACTCAACAAGCAGAAGCGTTAAAGCAAAGTGTTGAGACGGTTGAAAATACCATTGATGACAATGCTGAAATGGATGCGGAAGAGCAAGAAATTCTGGATGCGGAAACCTATCGTTGGGAGTGGAGCAATCCGGATTTAGCCAAAGTGGATAACAGTGTGCGTCCTTCTGATATTAAACAGGCAATGTTGAAAGATGTGACACCAGAATTGCGTGAGAAAATTATTCAAATTACGCAAAAACAAGATCCTTGGACGGATATTGTCGAACGCTCAGGCGTAAGTGGTTTCTCAAAAGAGTTGGCATTAAATTGCTTTATTAAGTCGCAAACAGAAGATGAAATTCAACTCGGGCTTCATTCTGAAAAAGCGCATTTAAAACAAGATCGAAATATTAAAAATTTAGTGGAACATCTTGAACGTTTATATGAAAAACCAGTCAAATTGTCGATTTTTGTTGAAGATTCCGATGTTTTAACCCCGATGGATTACCGTAAAAAAGTTTATCAGGAGTTGCGTGAACAGGCACGTACGGATTTACAGCAAGATAAAAAACTACTTTTATTACAAAAAGAGTTTGATGCAAAGTTGGATGTCGAAAGCATTCGACCAGTCTAAAACTCATTTCTCTAAATTTTAACTTTATAAAGGAAAGAATATGGCGTTTAGCTCTCTTTTTACTCTTATTGATGACATTGCATTGATTCTTGATGATGTCGCCTTGATGACCAAAATGGCAGCCAAGAAAACCGTTGGCGTAGTAGGCGATGACTTAGCCTTAAATGCTAATCAGGTAACGGGGGCATCTTCCGATCGTGAATTACCCATTGTTTGGGCAGTCACCAAAGGATCCTTAGTCAATAAAGTCATTTTAATTCCAATTGCTTTACTGCTTTCTGCATTTTTACCTTGGTTGATCGTGCCACTTCTGATGATTGGTGGGGCGTATTTATGTTTTGAAGGTGTAGAGAAAATTCTGCATAAATTTATTGCTCATGAAGAGCACGAAGAAAAAACAACCTTTAATGAAGCCGCTAAAATTAAAGGGGCAATTCGTACGGATTTTATTCTTTCCGCTGAAATTATCATTATTGCATTAGGTGAATTAACTGAAGCCAGCTTGCTGACACGTATTATTTCCCTTTCGGTAGTGGGTATCGGAATTACTATTTTTGTTTATGGCTTGGTCGCATTGATTGTTAGAGCGGATGATTTCGGTTTATACCTTATCAAAAAAGGGGGCGTAGCGAAGTCAATCGGAAATGCAATTTTAGTGATTATGCCTAAATTCATGCGTTCACTTAGCTTTATTGGTACGCTTGCGATGTTCTTAGTCGGTGGCGGTATTTTTGTACATAATGTGGATTTCATTCATCATTTGCTCGCTGATTATCAATTAGCAGATGGGTTATTAGGTAATGTGGCAACGTTAGTCGTGGGTGTGATCGTAGGCGCGATTGCTTGTGCGATTGTATTACCCGCGATGAAATTATTCGGTAAACACTAAAAACGAGACAAAAAATAACCGCACTTTGATTGTTTCAAGGTGCGGTTTTTTTATGGATGGAATAGACTATTTACGAGAAGTGTAATCGCCGACACAAACCCATTTATAGCTGGTTAAGGCTTCTAATCCCATTGGGCCACGAGCATGAAGTTTTTGAGTACTTACCGCCACTTCAGCACCTAAACCAAATTGTCCGCCATCGGTGAATCGGGTACTTGCATTAACATACACGGCTGCCGCATCTACTTGATTGATAAATTGCGTGGCTAGTCGTTGGTTTTCCGTCAAGATACTTTCAGAATGTTGTGTGCCATATTCACGGATGTGAGCAATCGCAGCATCCATATCTTCAACCACCACAACATTGAGATCCAATGAACCCCATTCTTGGCGTAGTGCTTGTTCAGTCACTTCTTGCACATCGACATTTGCAGCTTGAAGAATCGAAAGTGCGGTCGATTTTGCATGGAATTTCACTTTTTTCTCAGCTAAATATTTCGCGAGTTTGGGTAGGAAGGTTTCTGCAATCGAGCGTTGAACTAAAAGCGTTTCCAACGTATTACATGTGCTTGGACGTTGGCATTTTGCATTAGCAATCACTGCAAGGGCTTTTTCTTGGTCAGCACTTTCTTCTACAAAAAGATGACAAACCCCCACACCACCGACAATCACTGGAATGGTTGAATGTTGTTTACAAAGCTCATGTAAACCGGCACCCCCGCGAGGAATAATCATATCCACGTAGCGATCCAATTTAAGCAATTGCATTACAAGTTCACGATTCGGATCGGTAATGGCTTGGACTGCATGGCGTGGTAATCCCGCTTGTTCAAGGGCATTTTGTACCACTTCTACTAAAATTTGGTTGGAATGTTGTGTTTCTTTTCCACCACGTAAAATCACGGCATTACCGGTTTTTAAGCAAAGGCTCGCTACATCAATGGTGACATTGGGACGTGCTTCGTAAATGGTACCAATCACGCCAAGCGGTGTACGAACTCGTTCGATCTTTAATCCGCTATCTAAGGTGCCACCATCAATAATTTTCCCCACTGGATCGGCGAGTGAAATAACATGGCGCACATCATTTGCAATGCCTTTTAGGCGCTCTTCGGTTAATAAAAGGCGATCAATTAAGGCTTCAGATAAGCCATTTTGTTTCGCAATTTCGATATCTTTTTGGTTTGCGGCAAGAATACGCTCCGCTTGTTGCTCTAATTGATCTGCAATAATACTGAGCGCATGATTTTTTTCAGTGGTGTTTAACTGCGCTAAAATAAAGGCCGCATCTTTAGCCTGTTTGCCCATTTGTTCTAACATAATTATTCCTTTTAATTATTTCGTTTTCTTCGGTAATTTATCATGAGTTTCCTCTTCTTGCTCTTGGAAATCGAAAACAGGTAATCCCCAGCCAAATCGCACAGCAAGTAAACGTAATGCAAAACCACTGAATAACGTGAGTAAAATTGAAAGCGTGTGTTCTACTTGAATGTATTGTAATGCCATATACATAGCGGCAGAGAAGAACGACACGCTCGCGTAAAGTTCTTTTTGGAACACAAGGGGAATGCGGTTACAAAGTAAATCACGTAATACACCACCAAATGCACCTGTCACGGTTGCCGCAATGGATGTCACGGTAAAGCCATAACCCATATCGATGGCAATCTGCGCACCGATAATGGAATATACGATTAATCCTAAGGCATCTAACACCAAGAAAATTGTGCGAAAATAGCGCATAAAATGTTTGATGAAGGGCGCAATAAAAACTGTTAATACAGCCGCACCAGCTACCATGATAAAATATTCAGGATGTTTAACCCAGCCAACAGGGTAGTGCCCTAGTAATACATCGCGTACTGTACCTCCGCCAATCGCCGTCACGCAGGCGATAATAATTACCCCGAAAATATCCATTTTTTCTCGTCCAGCGGCTAATGCGCCGGTAATTCCTTCGGCGGTAATTCCAATAATATAAAGTACGCTTAATAGCATTTTTTTGTGGTTCCTAAAGTGCGGTTATCATTTTGCTTATTTTAAAAGGGAATGAGGCAAAATGCACGAAAGCCATTAAAAAAAGCTGTAAATTTTGGCATAATGACGCCTTCTTTTTCTAATCGAGAATCTTATGTCAGAAGAACAATCCAAACCCTTAGCCGCATTTCTTGCTCTCTTGCCAATTGGGTTGCTATTAATTATTGAATTTTTTGCAGAGTCTTTGCAATCTGCTGAAAAATTGATTCCTCATTTAGCCTTTGGTGTGCTGATTGCTCAGTTACTTTGTTTGGTAGCCTTTATTAAAGGCGAAATTTGTCCAGGACAACGCGGACGTTTAATCAAAGCAAATGTCTGTTTTGTACTTTATTGGTTAGTTTGGCTTGGAATGAGCTTAGCCTCACCACATCATTACGTGATGACTGATATTGTTAGCTTATGCGGATTATCTGCCGTATACGCAGTATGGAAACAACCTAAAGATGAATCGGCTCGGCGTGGTTTTCTCTTAATGGCATCTTTGGTGAGTGGATTTGGTGTCATTGCCTATTTGATAATTTTCTTTGGCAATCCAACACCGAATTTCGTGCAGTATAATCCATTTGCACAAGCGGTGATGGGCGTCTTTTTGGCAAATTTATGCTTGTCCGTTTCTCGTAATCGTCTGCAAGGTTTCATTGCGTTACTACCGTTATTGATGATTTTACTGCTTGCTCTTAATTCATTGGCAGTACTGATTTTTATTATTTATCAAGGTACAAGTGCGGTCGTTTTTTCTAACGTTTTCGCATACGGCATTTATTTTTTGCTTCACTTAGTGATAGCGGGTGTATTGCTCTTACACAGTGTAAATAAATGGAAACTCAGCTATAACAGCTTACTCATTTTATTCTTTATGGCGGCGAGTTTGGCTGTCTGGGCAATGTTCATTTAATGGATAAAATAAAATCTTACGCCGCCCCGATGTTAGTCGTGGGCTGCGTGCTATTCGGTTTAGGAAGCCTAATTGTTAAGTTTGTGCCAGTAGGTGGCTATGCCATTGCATTTTGGCGTTTACTTATTGCTTCTTTTATTTTCTGGTTTTTAATGAAATTAAAAAGACAGCGTTTCCCGAAAAGCCGTAAAGCGATGATGTATGCCGCATTAGCCGGCATCTTTTTAGCTTTTGATTTATCTTTTTGGCATGAAAGTGTATATGCGGTAGGGCCGGGTATTTCAACGTTGCTGAATAGTTTGCAGATTTTCTTTTTAGCCGCAATTGGCTATTTTTTCTTTGGTGAACGCCAAACGAAATTACAAATGTTAAGCCTTTTTCTGGCGGTTGCAGGTGTTGTCTTAATCTCAGGGGAAGAGTTACAACATAATTTTGACGGTATGTACGGCATTATCATTGGGCTCATTTCGGCAGGCATGCTTGCCGCTTCAATGATTATGATTAAAAAAGTACACGAAGAAGAACCCACCGCTTTATTTTCGTTAATGTTTATTTTGAGTTTAAGTGGTGCGCTTGTCTTAATTGTTCCTTCGCTAATTTTTAATTCTGATAATCTTTATCCAACCACCTTTACCGATTGGGGATTGGTTTTCATTTATGGCGCAGTGATGCAATGCGTCGCCTGGGGTATGATTGCTTATACAATCCCTTATTTATCGTTAGGTTTAACCGGTTTGTTGCTTCTTTCCGAACCGGTAGTGGCGCTTGTGATTGATTATTTTGGCTTGGATAAGCCCATCAATCATTGGCAATGGGCGGGGGCAGTATTGACATTAGTGGCGATTTATCTTGGCTCTCAAAAAAACAAAACTGCTTAAAACAAAAAAGTGCGGTAAATTTCACCGCACTTTGTCTTCACATTAAACCAATTACTCAGCTGCTTTCTTTTTCAAGTATTGATAGAGCTCGTCTTTAATCCGTAATTTTTCTTTTTTCAAGTTCTCAATTTCCGTATGAGTAGCGAGTTCTATGTTATCAATCTTATTTTTGATCTCTTGGTCTAATACATTGTGTTTTTCAAACAAGCGATTAAAATAAGCATCTTTGTTTTTAAGCTTAGTGATTAAATCGCGAAATTCAGGAAACATAGGTTACTCCTCTTGGTTAATGTTCATTTTCATTATAGAACTTTTTTTTGCTGTTTCTAGTGCCTCATTCTCAGAATTTGACAGAGATCACAAAATTAAATCATAGCAAAGTGCGGTCATAAAATTGGATGTTTTTGAAGAGGTTAATAAAAGAAAAATCAGGGTTTTAACTGGTTTATTTGCTCAAAGCACGCTAGAATAAAGGTATCTGTTTCATAATGAAAAATAGGGAATTCCAATGATCGATCCAAATTTACTCCGTAATAATCTGGCTGAAGTAGCAGAAAAATTAAAAGTAAAACGTAACTTTATTCTTGATACGGAAAAACTTACCGCATTAGAAGAACAACGCAAAGATTTACAAGTAAAAACTGAAACATTACAAGCAGAGCGTAATGCGCGTTCTAAAGCTATTGGTGCGGCAAAAGCACGTGGTGAAGACATTGCACCATTATTGGCTGAAGTAGATAACATGGGCGAACAGCTTAATGAAGCGAAAACTCAACTTGATGCCGTGTTAGCAGAAATCAATCAAATTGCGTTAAGCATTCCAAACATCCCTGCGGATGAAGTGCCATTAGGTAAAGATGACACTGAAAATAAAGAAATTTTACGTTGGGGTACACCGCGTACCTTTGATTTTGAGATCAAAGATCACGTGTCATTAGGTGAAGATGCAAATGGCTTAGATTTTGCAGCAGGAGCTAAATTAGCAGGTGCGCGCTTTGCGGTCATGAAAGGTCAAATTGCTAAAATGCACCGTGCGTTAGCGCAATTCATGTTAGATCTTCATACCGAACAACATGGTTATTTAGAAACCTATGTGCCTTATTTAGTTAACCATGCGACCCTTTATGGTACAGGTCAATTACCTAAATTCGGTGAAGATTTATTCCATACTTTAGCGCTAGAAGGTGAGCAACCTTACGCATTAATTCCAACGGCGGAAGTGCCAGTGACTAACCTTGTACGTGATGTGATTATTGATGAAGCAGAATTGCCAATCAAAATGACCGCACATACACCATGTTTCCGTTCTGAAGCGGGATCGTATGGTCGTGATACCCGTGGTTTAATTCGTATGCACCAATTCGATAAAGTCGAAATGGTACAGATCGTGGATCCAGATAAATCTATGGAAGCGCTTGAAGAATTAACCGGTCATGCAGAAAAAGTATTACAACTTTTAAATCTACCATATCGTAAAGTCTTACTTTGTACCGGTGATATGGGCTTTGGTTCTTGCAAAACTTACGACTTAGAAGTGTGGGTGCCTGCACAAAATACTTATCGTGAGATTTCTTCTTGCTCAAATATGTGGGATTTCCAAGCTCGTCGTATGCAAGCACGTTGCAAAGCGAAAGGGGATAAGAAAACTCGCTTAGTGCACACATTAAATGGTTCAGGTTTAGCAGTCGGTCGTACTTTAGTCGCCGTGCTTGAGAACTACCAAAATGCAGACGGCTCAATTACGGTGCCAGAAGTATTACGTCCTTACATGGGCGGATTAGAAGTGATATGCAAATAATTAACAATATATTAATTCAATTTAGGGCTAATTTTTATTAGCCCTTTCTTTCATTTAGAGAAATGAGATTTTTATTCTAATCTTTGAGATAAATCCACATCAATATTCGTGCATTTATGGGTAATCTTATAAGGTACCAATTTTAGGAGAACAATAATGACTGATAAACGACCTTTTCCTTTGCCAACAGGGTATTTCGCGATCCCATTAGGCTTGAGTGCCTTGTCTTTAGCCTGGCTGCATATGGGCGATACGCTCTCTTTTTCTCGGAATGTGAGTGATATTATTGGATTAATTTCTGTTTCAGTATGGGCTCTTTTCGTCTTGCTCTATATTTATAAAATGATTTATTTCTCTCACGAAGTACGAGATGAATATTGTTGTCCGATACGTTTTTCTTTTCTCGCCTTAATACCGATTACAACTATGTTAAGCGGGGATATTCTGTATCGTTGGTTTCCTCTCATTGGTGAGGGATTAATTTGGATAGGGACAATTGGGCAATTGTTGTTTGCTTCAGTGCGTATTAGTGCATTATGGAAAGATGGCACATTTGAGCAGAAATCTACACTGCCACCATTTTATTTACCCTCTGTAGCCACTAACTTTACCAGTGCGGCTTCATTGGGCTTGCTAGGCTATCAAGATTTAGGCTATTTGTTCTTAGGTGCGGGGATGATTGCTTGGATTATTTATGAACCAGCATTATTACAGCGTTTACGAGTGTTGCAGATTGAACCTCAATTTCGTCCAACCATGGGGATCATTTTAGCACCGGCATTTGTGGGATCGTCGGCTTACTTATCGCTTAATGGGGGAGAGGTTGATCTTTTCGTTAAGCTCTTATGGGGATACGGCTTTTTACAAATGTTCTTTTTAATTCGCCTTTTTCCTTGGATTAGTGAAAAAGGGCTGAATATTGGTTTTTGGGCTTTTTCATTCGGATTAGCTTCTTTAGCGAATGGGGCCGCTTCTTTTGTTCATCATAACGTACTGAGCGGATTGGCAAACGGAGCATTTATCTTTGCTAACTTGATGATGAGCGGTTTGGTGCTGATGACATTAGGAAAAATTTTAAAAGGACAATTTTGGTTAAAGTAATTTAATAAAGAAGTGCGGTTAAAAATGACCGCACTTTTTTTATGAATTTTTTAAATAACAACCTATCATTTACAAAAACTAGACATGTCGTTTTGCTGTTGATGTAAATGCAATTTTATCTGGTCGATAGCTAATACTCCCATATTGAAACGGTCGACCATCCGCCAAATAAGTGGTACTCGTCACATTCACAACCATGTCATACTCACCAAGATCGATCGAATTTTTTTCTTCTTCATTCGCATAGCGAAAGACAATTTTTCGTTGTGAGTGACTA
The DNA here is from genome assembly GCA_963537955.1 of Parahaemophilus parainfluenzae. GTDB lineage: Bacteria > Pseudomonadota > Gammaproteobacteria > Enterobacterales > Pasteurellaceae > Haemophilus_D > Haemophilus_D parainfluenzae_AJ. The sequence continues at coordinate 47,712 of CAUTFW010000014.1, forward strand.
ATTTTTAATTTTAATTCGTTTTCCAAATAGTGATAAATAGAGTGTTCAGCAATTTCTCGGCTAATAAAAGGCACGATGCGGCGATCAAAATAAGAAACCTCATATTCAACTGCCTCTCCATCAATTTCACGCAGACGAGCAATGCGATAGAAATCGATCTGATCATTGACGTTAAAGATATCCATCAATTCTTCTTCACCTTGCACAATATACAAGCTGGTTAATGTGGTTTTTACTTGGTGCGTTGAGGCACTATTTAATTCGCTGACGGTTTTAATTTCAGAAAGCATCTGTGGTTTAGATAAGTCATGCTCTAAAACAATCGAATTTCGGCCTTGTTGCTTTTGAATATAGCCATCAATTTCAAGTAAAGAAAGCGCTCTGCGGATAGTATCTTTAGAAAAACCATAGTTTTGCATGAGCTCATTTTCACTCGGGAGCTCTTGCAATGGCGATAAATTACCATTGTTAATTTGGGTCTTTATCTCGTTATAGACCTGCTTATACTTGCTCATTTTTCATCCTTTTATCGACCATTCGTTCCGTAGGTGTCGCCATAGCATATCATAAAATCATAAATGTTATACGTATAAAATGTGATATTAGTCACTATTTTACGAAAATGTTTTAAACTTTTACGTATAAGTTGTTGCATAAAAATACGGTTAGGTTAGAATGAGCCAAAATATAACTTCCTAGAGGAAATATTATGCTTACTCGTTCAAGTGGTGTTCTTATGCACATTACCTCGCTACCAAATGCATTCGGGATTGGTAGCTTTGGACAATCGGCTTATGATTTTGTCGATTTTTTAGTTGAAACTAAACAAACTTATTGGCAAATTCTTCCACTTACTACCACCAGTTATGGTGATTCACCTTATCAATCTTTCTCTGCAATTGCTGGTAATACTCACCTTATTGATTTTGACTTATTAACTCAAATGGGTTTGTTGAAAGAAGCGGATTATGCATCGGTTAATTTTGGTGATGATCCAACTAATGTGGATTATGAACGCGTCTCCTATGCGCGCCGTCCGATTTTAGAAACAGCCGTGAAAAATTTTTTAGCGAATCAAGCATTCCAAGCGGATTTCCAAAATTTTGAAAAAAACAACCGCTTGTGGTTAGACGATTTTGCTGAATTTATGGCAATTAAAGAACATTTCGGTAATCAAGCATTACAAAAATGGGATGATAAAAAAGCGGTAGCGCGTGATCCAAGTGCATTGGAAAAATATCGCAGCATGTTGGCGGAGCAAATTCAGTACTTTAAAGTAACGCAATATTTCTTCTTCAAACAATGGACTGAATTAAAACATTACGCGAATCAAAAAGGCATTCAGATTATCGGTGATATGCCGATTTACGTAGCCGCAGATAGCGTAGAGGTTTGGACAAAACCAGAACTCTTCCAATTAGATGAAGAACGTAATCCACTTGTTGTTGCCGGGGTTCCTGCGGATCAATTCAGTGCAACAGGACAGCTTTGGGGCAATCCGCTTTATGCTTGGGAAGAGCATAAAAAACAAGGCTACGCTTGGTGGATTCACCGTATTGAAGAAAGCTTCAAGATTTATGATGTACTGCGTATCGACCATTTCAAAGGTTTCTCTGATTATTGGCAAGTGGACGGAAAAGCAGAGGTTGCTAAAGATGGTAGCTGGCAGCCAGGCCCAGGTTATGACTTATTTAAAGCCGTTAAAGAGCAATTAGGTGATTTACCGATTATTGCCGAAGATTTAGGTAATATTGATGATAAAGCCAGAAAACTGCTTGCAGATTGTAATTACCCAGGCATGAAGATTCTGCAATTTGGCTTTGAAGATGTTAGCGGAAAAAGCTTAGATAGCCCGCACTATTGCATTCCGCACTCCATTGTTTATACCGGCACACATGATAATGATGTGACCAATGGTTGGTATAACAGCTTAACTGAACAACAGCAGCAATATATCAATGATTATACCCACCGCCGTGAGAATGAATCCATTTGCCAAGCAATGATTCGTCAGCTTTTTGCGACGGTCAGCAATACTGCGATTGCAACAATGCAAGATATTTTAGATTTACCTGCGAGTTCAAGAATGAACGTTCCTTCAACAATTGGTGGAAACTGGCAATGGAGAATGCAGCAATCTGATTTAACGCAAGATAAAAAAGACTTTTTAGCAAAAATGACCACGTTATATCAACGTGCGAATTAGGAAAAGCATAATGATGAAATTTAGTACATTTGTAAAAAACGAAACTAATAAATCGCTTGAACAATTAAGCGATAAAGAAACTTATATTCAATTATTAAATTACGTAAAAATACTCTCAGCAGATAAACCTAAAAACACAGGTAAACGTAAGGTTTATTATATTTCTGCAGAATTCTTAATTGGTAAATTACTTTCTAATAACCTGATTAACCTTGGTGTGTATCAAGATATCAAAACAGAATTAGAAAGTGCGGGTAAATCATTAAGCCATATTGAAGATATTGAGCCAGAACCGTCTTTAGGAAATGGTGGGTTAGGTCGTTTGGCTTCTTGTTTTATTGATTCAATGTCTACCCTTGGCTTAAATGCTGAGGGAGTAGGTTTAAATTATCATTATGGTTTGTTCAAACAAGTCTTCAAAAAGAATGAACAACATGCGGAGCCTAATGATTGGATTGAAGATAATTCTTGGTTAATTCCAACGGATATTAGCTATGAGGTGCCATTTAAGAAATTTACGTTAACCTCTAAACTAGATCGTATTGATATTCTAGGTTATAAGAAAGACACGAAAAACTATCTCAATTTATTTGATATTCAATCAGTGAATCCTAAACTGATTAAAAAAGGTATTGAGTTTGATAAAACTGCGATTGAAGAAAATCTGACTTTATTCCTTTATCCAGATGATTCAGATAAAAATGGGGAATTACTGCGTATTTATCAACAATACTTTATGGTATCAAATGCTGCACAATTATTAATTGATGAAGCGATTGCGCGCGGAAGTAATTTACATGATTTAGCCGATTATGCGTATGTACAGATCAATGATACTCACCCTTCAATGGTGATTCCTGAATTAATTCGCTTATTAACAGAAAAACATAAAATTAAGTTTGCTGAAGCCGTTGAAATTGTACGTAATATGGTAGGCTATACCAACCATACGATTTTGGCTGAAGCATTAGAGAAATGGCCACTCGCTTATTTAGGTGAAGTGGTGCCTCATTTAGTGGTGATCATTAAAGAATTAGATAAATTAGTGCGTGCCGAGTATAAAGATCCTGCCGTACAAATTATTGATAAACAAAAACGTGTGCATATGGCGCACATGGATATCCACTTTTCAAATTCTGTGAATGGTGTGGCGGCATTACATACAGAAATTTTGAAAAATTCAGAACTTAAAGCGTTCTATGCGTTATATCCTGAAAAATTCAATAATAAGACAAACGGCATTACCTTCCGTCGTTGGTTAGAGTTTTCTAACCAAGCATTAGCGGCTTACATTAAAGAATTGATTGGTGATGAGTATTTGCATGATGCAACGAAATTAGAAAAATTGTTAGCCTTTAAAGATGATAAAAAGGTTCATCAACAATTAGCGAAAATTAAGTTTGAAAACAAATTAGCACTAAAAGCGTACCTTAAAGAAAATAAAGGTATTGATTTAGATGAAAATTCAATCATTGATACGCAAATTAAGCGTTTCCATGAATATAAACGCCAACAAATGAATGCGCTTTATGTGATTCATAAATACTTGGAAATTAAAGCAGGTAAATTACCAAAACGTAAAATTACCGTGATTTTTGGCGGAAAAGCCGCACCAGCTTACGTGATTACACAGGATATTATTCACTTAATTCTTTGTTTATCTGAGTTAATCAATAATGATCCTAAAGTGAACAAGTATTTAAACGTGCATTTAGTGGAAAACTATAATGTGAGTGTGGCAGAAAAACTGATTCCTGCAACCGATATTTCAGAACAAATTTCACTTGCCTCTAAAGAAGCTTCCGGTACAGGAAATATGAAATTTATGCTTAATGGCGCATTAACGTTAGGCACAATGGATGGCGCCAATGTTGAAATAGCAGAATTAGCTGGTGCTGAAAATATCTATACATTCGGTAAAGATTCAGAAAGCATTATTAAACTTTATGAAACAGCGGGTTATGTTTCAAAAGCGTATTATGAAAACGACAAAGAGATTAAAAGAGCGGTTGATTTTATTCTAAATCCTGCCGTGGTGAAATTAGGGAACAAAACACGTTTAGAACGTCTTTATAATGAATTATTAAATAAAGACTGGTTTATGACGTTAATTGACTTTAATGCTTATGTCGAAGCAAAAGAACAAATCTTAGCTGATTATGAAGATCAAGATAGTTGGAATGAGAAAGTCGTTCACAATATCGCAAAAG
>CAUTFW010000015.1:0-50058 GCA_963537955.1 Parahaemophilus parainfluenzae
ATGACTTAGACGTTGAAACTTTACGTGCGTTAGAAAATGCGATCTTAGAATTCCCTGGTTGTGCAATGGTGATTTCCCATGACCGTTGGTTCTTAGACCGTATTGCAACTCATATTTTAGATTACGGTGATGAAGGTAAAGTAACGTTCTACGAAGGTAACTTCTCAGACTACGAAGAGTGGAAAAAGAAAACCTTAGGTGAAGCCGCAACACAACCACATCGTATTAAATATAAGCGTATTGCAAAATAAGAAATTAAAGTGCGGTCACTTTTGACCGCACTTTCCTTTTACATCTGGAGTGATTATGTTAGTTTATTTGCACATTGTTTGTGCATTTTTAAGTTTAGGATTATTAATTATCCGTGGGGGAATGCAATTAAGTGGGAAAGATTGGCGAGCGATTAAGCTACTAAAAATTTTACCGCACTTAGTTGACACACTTTTAATCGCGAGTGGCTTAACGATTTTTTTCTTGGTCGGTTATCAGTTACAAAGCTGGCTCATCATGAAAATTATCATGCTTGTGCTTTATATTTTCTTCTCGGCTAAATATTTTAGTCGCAAAGCTACAAATCCAAATAATGTATTTCTGGTATTTGCTGTACTAAGTTTCTTGGGTGCAATTTTCTTTGCTTACCAACCAGACTTCATGGAAAGTTAATCATAAAAAAATCCATTTTCAATTGAAGATGGATTTTTTGTTTTATCTTAACCACCGGCTAATTTTACTTTAAACCCTTTTTGTTCTAAAAGTTGTTTAAGTAAATCACGTTTTTCGCCTTGAATCTCAATATTGCCGTCTTTTACTGAACCACCACAACCACACCGCTTTTTAAGTTCAGCCGCCAATTTTTTCAATTCATCATCTGATAAATCGAGCCCTGTAATCACTGAAACACCTGCGCCTTTTCGACCACTGGTTTGTTTTTGGATGCGAACCACACCATCACCTTTAGGACGTTGTACTGGCTGCTTTTGCTCTTTAATTCGACCGATTTCGGTAGAATAAACTAAAGTACTCTCTGTCATATTACAAAAGAGATGAATTAATTGAGCGAAGCACTTCTGCTGGATTTTCAGCTTGCGTAATTGGACGACCAATCACCAAATAATCAGAACCAGAACGAATAGCCGCAGCAGGAGTCATGACACGACGTTGATCACCAAAATCACTTCCAATTGGACGAATCCCCGGTGTAACTAATTTAAAATCAGGACCACAAGTATTACGTAAAATCTCTACTTCTTGTGGTGAACAAACGACGCCATCTAATCCCGCACGCTGTGTTAAATGCGCAAGACGTAAAACATGTTCAAGTGGTGAAGAGTTAATACCGATTTGTAATAAATCCAAATCTTCCATACTGGTCAATACCGTTACTGCGATTAATAAAGGCGCATCTTTTCCATAAGGCTCGAGAATTTTCTTCGCCTCTTCCATCATTTTCAGACCACCGCTAGCATGGACATCAACCATCCATACCCCTAAATCAGCCGCAGAACGCACTGCTCTTGCCACAGTATTCGGAATATCATGAAATTTAAGATCGAGGAAAACATCAAATTGACGCTCGTGCAATTGCTTAACGAAATTTGTTCCTAGTGTAGTAAACATTTCTTTACCCACTTTTAAACGGCATAAGCTTGGATCAATTTGATCCACGAGGGATAGCGCTTGTGCTTCCGTTTCGTAATCCAATGCAACGATTACTTTGCTATTCATAATTTTACCTCACTGTGTCAATTAATTATGTTCTGGTTTGATGGATTCCCACTGTTTGCAAGAAGGACAATTCCACATTAATTTATGGGTCTGATAACCGCAATTTGAGCAACGGTAGCCAAAGCCTTGCTTAATTCTCTCACCGACCATTTTATGTAGCAAAATTAAGCTTTCTTTACCTCGCCCTTCCTCTGCATCATCAATTTGGAATTGAATAAAACGGTGGAAAATAGATGTACTCGGATGTTTTGTTAACTGCTGATAAAGTTTTGATTGTGCGGCACTCTTACCATCTTTCTCTTCAATCACGCTTGCCAACATTAAATCGACCTTCGTATTGTTAACCTGCTGACTGGCTCGAATCAAAAATAACTCAAAGTTATCTCTTTCTCCTAATTCATCATAACAATATTTGAGTATTTTCAACACTTCTCCAATGTAAATTGGATTCTGATTAAGAATATTCTCCAAAAAATGAATGGCTTGACGGTAGTTTTTATCTGCCATTTCTAAGTCAGCAAGAAGTATTGATGCTCTCACACTCGTTGGAGAAACATTTAGCGCTTTTTGCAAAATACTGCGTTTTTCAACCGCACTTTCAGGCTCACTGCTTAAAGCATATTCACAATAACATTGTGCTAATTCCACATCATTCTCTTTAGGGGAAATTTTGGCTAGTTTTTCTGCAATATTAACTGCTTTTTTCCATTCTTTTGTTTTTTGGTAAATCACTAAAAGCTGTTGCAGTGCATTTTCAGCGAACTCTGGTTCGTCCACCATAATGATGTAAAGCGCTTCAGCACGGTCATAAAAACCCACCGTCATGAAATCCTTGGCGAGTTGCTGTTTAGCTAATAATTTTTGTTCGAAAGAATAATTGGGACTACGATCGAGAGCTTGATGAATGCGCAAAGCACGATCCACTTCACCTCGAGAACGGAAAAGATTACCGAGCGTTAGCTCAGCTTCAAATTGTGAGTTGCTTTCAATTTCATTTTCTGTTTCTTGTTTTTGTAACATATCAAGAAACAAATCAACAGCTTTATCCGTTTGATTAGAAAGCAAAAAATTAACCCCCGTGACATAATCACGGGAGAGTTTATTACTAATATCTTCCTGATCTTTCTTGGCACTCCGATGCCCCATATACCAACCATAAGCGGCGGCTATTGGCAGAAGCAGAAAGAGTAATTCAAGCATTATACTGCCTTATCGCGAGTAGTCGTTAATTCGTTAATTTGTAATGTTTGACGTTTAACTTGACGCGCTAACGACATATTTTTGAATTTTAATTTTAAGTAGAAGAATCCAGTAATTAACCAACCTAAAATTAATCCAAAACCAAATAAAATCGCGACTAACGTTGAAAGTTGGAATTGGCTTTCAGCAATAATGTAGTTAAAGGTGATTACTTGATCATTATTCGCCCCTATAGTTACCGCAACGATTACGATAGCTAGCACAATAATGAGTCCGAGAATATATTTAATCATCACAATCTCCTTGTTAAGAATAGTTTCATTATGCCAAAATTTGTAATAAAAAACGACACCTAAGTGTCGTTTTATTGATATCGATTGAATGTTTAAGCAAAAACATTTACGCGATCTTTTAATTCTTTACCTGCTTTAAAGTGCGGTACAGATTTAGCATCTAATTTTACAGAATCACCGGTTTTAGGATTACGGCCAACTCGTGGTTGACGATGGTGTAAAGAGAAGCTACCAAAACCACGAACTTCAATACGATTACCCTCTTCTAAAGATTGTGCAATGAGTTCAAGAATATCCTTTACAATACCTTCTACTTCTTTTGCGGATAAAGTTGGGTGCTTTGTTGATAGATTTTCAATTAGTTCAGATTTCGTCATCGTCAACTCTCCTTTAAATTTATACTTAAACTTGTTATTAAGACTTACAGGTAATGTATTAGTTCATAATAAATTACCGCTAAATCCTTGTTAATTATAGTGGGTAGTAATAAGGCTGAGTCAATGACCCAGCCTTATTGATGTGAATTAATTATTCACCTTTAGCCGCTTTGAAAGCTTCAGTCATTGCGTTTGGAATAGCAACATCTTCTTGTTTGTTATTCACGTTTGCAACAGCAGCTGCTTCTTCAGCTTGATCTTTCGCTTTTACAGATAAGTGAACGATACGTGCTTTACGATCAACACCGGTGTATTTCGCTTCAACTACATCACCTGCTGCAACTTCATTTGTTAAGTCTGCCGCACGGATATAACCTTCAACGCCACCTGCTAATTCAACTTTAGCACCTTTAGCATCAGCTTCAACAACAGTTGCAGAAACTACTGCACCTTTCTTGTTAACTGCTACGAAGTTGTTGAATGGATCATCTTCAAGTTGTTTGATACCTAAAGAAATACGTTCTTTCACTGCGTCTACTGCTAATACTACTGCAGAAACTTCGTCACCTTTTTTGTAGTTACGAACTGCTTCTTCACCTGCAACATTCCAAGAAATGTCAGATAAGTGAACTAAACCGTCGATACCACCTTCAAGACCGATGAAGATACCGAAATCAGTGATTGATTTGATTTTACCAGTAACTTTGTCGCCTTTGTTGTGAGTTTCAGCGAATTGAGTCCATGGGTTAGGTTTACATTGTTTTAAACCTAAAGAAATACGACGACGTTCTTCGTCAACTTCTAATACCATTACTTCAACAGTATCGCCAAGGCTTACAACTTTAGATGGGTGGATGTTTTTGTTAGTCCAATCCATTTCAGAAACGTGAACTAAACCTTCAACACCATCTAAGATTTCAACGAAACAGCCGTAGTCTGTTAAGTTAGTTACTTTACCAGTTAATTTGCTGTTTACTGGGTGGTTTTCAGCGATAGCAACCCAAGGATCTTGACCTAATTGTTTTAAGCCTAAAGATACGCGAGTACGATCTTTGTCAAATTTTAATACTTTAACAGTTACTTCGTCGCCTACATTCACGATTTCGCTTGGGTGTTTAACACGTTTCCAAGCCATATCAGTGATGTGTAATAAACCGTCAACGCCACCTAAATCTACGAATGCACCGTAGTCAGTTAAGTTTTTAACGATACCTTTAACTTCTGAACCTTCAGCGAGGTTCTCAAGGATTTGTTCACGTTCTTGGCTGTTTTCAGATTCGATCACTGCACGACGAGAAACAACAACGTTGTTACGTTTTTGATCTAATTTGATTACTTTGAATTCTAATTCTTTACCAAGTAGGTGATCAGCTTCACGTGCAGGACGTGTATCAACTAATGAACCTGGTAAGAATGCACGAACACCGTTTAACTCAACTGTGAAACCGCCTTTCACTTTACCGTTGATTAAACCGATAACGGTCGCTTTATCTTCGTAAGCTTTTTCTAATTCAATCCAAGATTCATGACGAACAGCTTTCTCACGAGAAAGTTTAGTTTCGCCGTAACCATCTTCAACTGCATCTAAAGCTACGTTTACTGTGTCGCCAACTTTAACTTCAAGTTCACCTTGAGCGTTTTGGAATTCAGCAACAGGAATTGCAGATTCAGATTTTAAGCCTGCATCAACAAGTACAAAGCCTTTTTGAATAGCAACAACAGTACCGCTAACGATTGAACCTTGACGGGTTTCAAGGCCTTTTAATGATTCTTCAAAGAGTTGAGCAAAAGATTCTGACATATAAATAATCTTCTTAATTTAAGTTAATAACATCCACATTAAGATCCATAAAATGCGGGGTTGAGGATAAATGTCTATTCTTCCTTGAATAAACAGTTAAATCGAAATTGACGCTTTTTGTTGAATATAAGATAACGCTTGAGCAATGACCTCATCAATACTCAATGTTGTACTATCTAACAATAAAGCATCATCAGCCGGTTTCAATGGCGCAACCTCACGATTTCTATCGCGAAAATCACGTTCTTGTATCTCGGCTAAAATCTGTGCAAAGTTACCATTAATTCCCTTATTTTGCAACTGTTTATAGCGTCTTTTTGCACGTTCTTCCGCGCTTGCATCTAAAAACAGTTTAACTTGTGCATTTGGGAAAACCACGGTTCCCATATCTCGCCCATCCGCAATCAGGCCATCATTTTTGCCAAAATCCTGCTGAAGTTGCAGTAAAGCTGACCGCACTTTTGGGAAAACTGCCACTTTTGAGGCGGCTTCCGCCACTTCTTGCGTGCGGATCAAATGGCTCACATCCATTCCACCTAAAAGCACATTGACTTCTCCATTCTTTGGAATGAACTGAATATCTAAATGACGTGCTAACTCCGCTAATCCTTCTTCATCGGTTAAGTCTGCATGACGTTTCAACGCAGCCAATGCCGTCACGCGATAAATCGCACCACTATCTAATAAGGTAAAACCTAACTTTTCTGCCAATGCGTAACAAAGCGTTCCTTTACCTGCTCCGCTTGGGCCATCAACGGTGATAATCATACCCATACATTACCTCTTATAATCTTTCTATCATGCCCAATACTAACGCCGAAGACTGTTTTGCAGCCAAGGGTAAAAACTCTTCAAATGACATACTCGCTTCGCCATCTCCTGCATCAGAAATAGCTCTAACGACTACAAACGGTACGTTAAAGGCATGACAAACTTGTGCAATCGCTGTTGCTTCCATTTCTACTGCTGTTACATTAGGGAAATCCACTTTAATTTGAGCAATTTTTTCTTCGCTATTAATAAAACTATCACCCGAGCAAATTAAACCGCGTTTTACATTTTGCCCTTGTGATTGGGCAATTTCATCGGCTAAATCGGCTAATTTTTTATCTGAAAGAAAAGCGGCTGGATTGGCGGGTAATTGACCTTTTTCATAGCCAAATGCTGTCACATCTGCATCGTGATAGCGAGTTTCATCCGAAATAACGATATCTCCTACTTTTAAATCTTTTGCGACACCGCCTGCTGAGCCGGTATTTAAAACCACATCCGGTTTAGCCAATTGCAATAAAGCAGTGGTACCAATAGCCGCTGCGACCTTACCTATTCCTGATTGCAATAATGCGACTTCTTTACCATTAATTTTGCCTTCAAAAATGACCGCACTTGCCACTTTCGTTTCTTTTTTATCTGTCATTAATTGGGATAAAATTTCCACTTCTTGTGCCATCGCACCAACAATCCCGATTTTCATTATTTTTTCCTTTCTTGTTCGAGTTTACTCACTAAGAAATCTAATACCGCAACGCCATAATCATCGTTATACAATGTACTCGCGGTGAGAACATATTTTCCGCCCACCACCACATAAGGGAACGTAAATACACCATATTCTTCTGTTAAATTAATGGCATTATTCACATCTTCTTTTACTTCAGCTGAATGCACGACTTTATTAAATTCAGCTTTACTGATTCCTTGCGAGACTATCCATTCACGCATCTTATCTAATGACGATAATTCGGTATAACGTGCCTTTTCAGAGGTTTCAAATAACAGCGTATCTGATAACTCACCTACTTTTAAACGCTGTAAGGTATAAAATATTGTCGCTGAAAATTTTGCTTCATTCGTAGCAACCGGGTATTCATCTAATGCCACTTTATTTGGACGAATTTGGCTATAAAGTTGCAAAATATCTTGAGCGGAAGAACAAACTCGGCAGTCGTAATCAAAGAAAAATTGGATAGGAATTTTACGATCGCTTCTTTTGGCTTGTTCAATCGGTTCTTGATATGAAAAATAATCTCGACCATCTTCAAACTGCGCCACATTCGCTGGTGGTAAGTGCGGTGGATTTTTGGCAGAAAAATCCTTTGCACTGACTTCACCGAATGCGACATTTGTCACACTCAGCAATATCATTGCAAAGGATCCTTTTAATAATTTATTCTGCCAAACTTTTTTCATAAATTAACCAATTGGTTCAATATAATCGACTAATAATTGGAGGTTTCGATTTCCACGAAACTCATTAATTTCTAACTTATAAGCAAATTTTGCCTGCTTAATCGACAAATCGGGATAATACCGAGTATCGATATTAAACGCAATGGCATCTAATAATGGACCACCATTTTTAGGCTCAACAAGCATTTTTAGATGATTTTGATTTTGCCCGATAGCTCGTTGCTCAAAAATTTTAAATTCACCATCAAAAACAGGCTCAGGAAAAGCTTGTCCCCAAGGTCCGCCAGATTTTATCACTTCTGCCGTTTCAATACTAAATTCATTTGCTTGAAGTTCGCCATCCGTCCAAATCACACCTTGTAATTGATCTTCATTTAACCAATCTTGCACCGTTTGATTAAAAATCTTTTGAAAATCAGGGAAAAAGCTTTCTTTAATGCTTAGTCCTGCTGCCATGGCATGACCGCCAAATTTTAAAATCATATCCGGGTGTTGGGAATGAATACGCTCTAATACATCGCGCATATGCAAGCCTTCAATTGAACGCGCAGAACCTTTTAAAATGCCTTCTTGATCTTGTGCAAAAGCAATAACAGGTCGATGGTATTGATCTTTGATTCGAGAAGCCACAATGCCTAATACACCTTGATGCCAATCTTTCTGAAATAAGGCTATTCCCATCGGTAATTCATCAGAAAGTGCGGTGAGATTTCGGCAAATTTCTAAGGCTTCTAACTTCATGCCTTGCTCAATTTCTTTTCTAGCTTGATTTAAACTATCCAAATCTAAGGCTTGCGCTCTTGCCTCTTGCATACTTTCTGCAAGTAATAACTCTACCCCAACGGACATATTATCTAATCGACCCGCAGCATTTAAACGGGGTGCAATCGCAAAGCCTAAATCAGCCGAACAAAGTTTTTCAACTTCCCGATTAGCGACTTCAGCAAGCGCAATAATTCCTGGACGACAACGCTTCGCACGAATTCGCATCAGACCTTGATGAGCTAAGATACGGTTATTTTGATCGAGGGGAACCAGGTCTGCAATCGTGCCGAGCGCAACTAAATCCAATAACTCAGTAAAATTAGGTTGTGTTTCAGCCGTAAAAATACCTAACTCGCGAAATTTAGCACGCAAAGCAAGCATTAAATAAAACGCCACGCCTACACCGGCTAAACATTTTGAAGGGAAATCACATTGTTGCAAATTGGGATTAACAATGGCATCAGCATTCGGCAGAATCTCTGGTGGCAAGTGATGATCGGTAATCAACACCTTCACACCCTGCTCTTTTAAATACGCCACGCCCTCAAAGGAAGATACCCCGTTATCTACTGTCATCAATAACTGCACGCCTTTTTCCATTGCCATTTCAGCAACTGGCACACTCAATCCATAGCCTTGCTCAAAACGATTTGGCACTAGATATTCCACATCAGTAAAGCCAAGCATACGCAAAGCTAATACTGAAAGCGCCGTACTGGTTGCCCCGTCTGCATCAAAATCACCGACGATAACAATCTTTTGTTGCTGTTGATAAGCATCAACCAATAAATCCACGGCTTGTTGAATACCATGTAATTGATTGGGGTTCAGCATTGATTGCAAAGTGCGGTCTAATTCTTGGCTATTTTTAATATTTCGAGAACGATAGAGACGATCGAGTAATACGTTATCTGAAACAGGATTTCCGGCAGGAATTTCACGACGTTTGATGAGTTTTTTCACGGTATTTCGTTATTTAAAATGACCACTAAAGGAACATTCGATATGTGCGTTGATGATATGAATATTTTAAGGGCGTATATCATACGCCCTCACTACTAACAATTATTGTGCAGATTCTTGTAACACAGCTAATAAATCTTGAGGTTTTAAATATCCGCCAAGTACTTCACCTGTTGAAGTCACAATACTTGGCGTACCTTTCACACCAAGTTGTACACCTAAATCATAATGTTTTTTCACAATGTTAGGTGTTTTCAATTCTTTCGGTAAGTTACCTTTTTCTGCTTCATTCAATGCAAATACAGGATCTTTCGCTGTCCAAATGGCTTCCATTTGGCGAGCAGTTTCATTCATTCCAGCACGAGGGAATGCAAGATAACGAACGGTAATACCTAAATCATTATATTCTTTCACTTGTTGATGAAGGATATGGCAATAATGACAAGTAATATCCATGAATACGGTCACAATATATTTTTCATTTTTTGCCGGATAAATGATCATTTCGTTTTTTAACGCATTCACTTTATCCGCTAAAAGTTTACCGGCCACATCAACTGGGCCTTTATTTGTTAATTCATACATTTTGCCTTGCAAAACATATTGACCATTTTCACTTACATATAAAATGCCTTGATCAGTCACCGCTGTTTTAAGGCCTTTTACCGGTGAATCTTTCACTTCAATATTTTTCGCACCTAATGCTTGTAATTTCGATTTAATCTCAGCATCAGTCGCCATTGCAGTGGCAGAAGCAGTGATTAAAAGTGCGGTCAGTAATTTTTTCATTTTTATTCCTAAATATCTAAACAACAAAGATTAGAATTATAAATGGATCGATGATTTGTGCAAGCCAAACTACCCAAAAAACTGAAAATGACTTATACTTCTGCCGCTTATAGAGGTTTATTTATTATGTTTGAAATTAATCCAATCAAAAACAAAATCGCTGACCTTTCCGAGCGCACTTCTGTGCTTCGGGGGTATCTTTGACTTCGATGCAAAAGTTGAGCGTTTAGAAGAAGTTAATGCCGAATTAGAACAACCCGATGTGTGGAACGATCCTGAAAAAGCCCAAGCGCTCGGGAAAGAACGTGTTTCACTTGAACAAGTGGTTGATACCATCAAGAATTTAGAACAAGGTTTAGAGGATGTTGAAGGTCTTCTTGAATTAGCCGTTGAAGCGGAAGACGAAGAGACCTTCAATGAAGCCGTTGCTGAATTAGACGAACTTGAACAACAACTTGCCAAATTAGAATTCCGACGCATGTTTAGTGGTGAACACGATGCATGCGATTGTTATGTCGATTTACAAGCAGGTTCCGGTGGTACAGAAGCGCAGGACTGGACAGAAATGTTACTTCGCATGTACCTTCGCTGGGCTGAAAGCAAAGGCTTTAAAACAGAATTAATGGAAGTATCCGATGGTGATGTGGCGGGTTTAAAATCAGCGACGATTCGTGTCAGTGGTGAATACGCTTTCGGTTGGTTACGTACTGAAACAGGGATTCATCGTTTAGTACGTAAAAGCCCATTTGACTCCAACAATCGCCGCCATACATCATTTGCAGCGGCTTTCGTTTATCCTGAAATTGATGACGACATTGATATTGAAATCAATCCAGCAGATTTGCGTATTGACGTTTACCGTGCATCCGGTGCGGGTGGTCAGCACGTCAATAAAACTGAAAGTGCGGTGCGTATTACTCACATGCCAAGTGGGATTGTCGTGCAATGTCAAAACGATCGTTCTCAGCACAAAAATAAAGATCAAGCCATGAAGCAGTTGAAAGCAAAATTGTATGAGCTTGAGTTACAAAAGAAAAATGCGGATAAACAAGCGATGGAAGATAATAAATCGGATATCGGTTGGGGCAGCCAAATTCGTTCTTATGTACTAGATGATGCGCGTATTAAGGATCTGCGCACAGGCGTGGAAAATCGTAATACACAAGCCGTACTGGATGGCGATCTTGATCGCTTTATTGAGGCAAGCTTGAAAGCGGGACTTTAATCATCTCTTTGATACAAAAAAAGTGCGGTCAATTTTAACCGCACTTTTTTATTACACCTCTTCTTTTTCTTTCAGTTTATTCTTACCTAACACTGCATCTTTCATCACCGTCAGCAATTCTTTTTGCACATGAGAAAGCTTTGGCTTTTCTGCTTTATCAAATGCCAGTGGGCGACAAAACTCCATAGCCTTAATGCCCAATCGAGCCGTCAATAATCCAACGCCAATCCCTTGCGCTGCTCTTGCAGAAAGTTTTGCGGTAATATCTTGCGAAAGCCAATCCATCCCTAAATCTTGCACGATTTCAGTCGCACCGGCAAAAGCAAGATTTACTAACACCATTCTGAGCAAACGAAGACGGGTAAAATACCCAAGCTCAATCCCATAAATCGCTGCAATTTTATTGATTAAACGAATATTTCGCCACGCAATAAAAAACATATCAATCACAGCTAAAGGACTAATTGCCACAATCACTGCGGATTCTGCCGACATTTTCGTAATCAGTTTTTTCGCTTTTTGATCAAAAGATTGTAATACCGTCTTACTGAATAAATGGGTGACTTCGCGAGCAGAATAACTTTCATTCAGCTGTTTTTCCCATTGGACAATTGAGGGATGTTGCGAATCCAATTTTAAGGTATCGGCAATCGATAAACACAACGCTCTTCCTTGCTCACTATCCTGCTCTGAAAAAACTTGATGATTTTTAACCGCACTTTCACCTATTAATCGCTGACTTTGTTCTTGTAAATTCAAACGTCTTTTGAGTTTCACCAAACGTCGCCATTCTGCGATGATTTCAGATAAACCAAACATCACCACAACAAAACTTACCAAGGCAAAAGCAAGGTAAATCCATTGTTGATTTTGATAACTGTCCCAAATCCATTGAACAGATTGTGCAACTGTCGCCCCTAAAAACAAAAGTGCGGTCAATTTTAAAGCCGTTTTCCAACCACTCGATTTAGGTTTCACAATTTGCTCAAATTGCTCGTCCAATAACTCCCCTTCTAAAGGTTCATTATCGATAGTTGTTTCAACATTATAAAATTCCTGCTTAGGCAGAATTTCTTGTTCTTCTGGTTGTTGAGATTGTGTGAAAATTTGTTTTGTCATTATTCTTTCCAATAAAAATAGAAACGGTATTTTACTTCGAATTTCTTTAGCAAATCTTAAATGGCTGAAATAAAAAAGCAATATTGACTAGAAAATAAAATGAGCTACTATAGTCATGTCCACAATTAGTTTATCTAATGTGTTAAGTTTTAACTGTTAACTAACTAGAAGGATCTTTTCATGAAGAAACTTATCGCCACTGCGGTGCTCTCCGCATGTTCTATGGCTTACGCCAATACCGACATTCCAAACTACAATACCGATTCTCATCTGTATGAATTCACTCAAACTTATGACTTAGTTGCACCAAAAGGTTCGCAAGGACAAGCGAATCTGTGGGTGCCTTTACCATTTAATGGCGAGTATCAACAGGTAAAATCTATCCATTTTGAAGGTAACTATTTGGATGCCTATGTGACAGAAAACAACAAATATGGTGCGAAAACGCTCTTTGCGACTTGGGATAAAGATGCACAAAAACGCGATTTAAAAATCACAATGGTGATTGAAACCAAAGATCGTGAACCTATGGTTAAAGGTGCATTAGAAAATTACAAGCCACCAAAAGATATTCACTATTCTGTTGATGTACAAGAATATTTAAAACCGACTCAACATATTAAAACTGATGGTATCGTGAAACAGTTCGCTGATAAGATTGTAGGCACTGAAACCAATCCATTGAAAAAAGCTGAGTTGATCCACCAATGGATCGTCAACAATATGGAACGTGACAATTCTGTTCTAGGCTGTGGCGATGGTGATGTAGAAAAAATTCTGACCACTGGTGTGTTAAAAGGTAAATGTACCGACATTAACTCTGTTTTCGTTGCACTTGCTCGCGCTAGCGGTATTCCTGCTCGTGAAATTTTTGGTATTCGTTTAGGTGCGGCAGATAAAATGGGCAAATACTCTAAAGGTGCATTCGGTAGTGCGGACGAACATGGCGTAGCAAACGTAAGTGGTGGTCAGCATTGTCGTGCTGAGTTCTATCTTGCTGGATTCGGCTGGGTGCCTGTTGATTCTGCCGATGTGGCAAAAATGCGTTTAGCAGAGAAAAAATCTGTTGATGATAAGGATACACAAGCTGTTGCCAAATACTTATTCGGTAACTGGGAAGCAAACTGGGTTGGCTTTAACCATGCGCGTGACTTCGATTTATATCCGCAACCAGAACTTGCTCCACTCAATAACTTTGGCTATCCGTATGCTGAAGTGGGTGGCGACCCGTTAAATTCCTTTGACCCGAAAGAATTTAAATATGACTACGTCTCTAAAAAGCTCTAATAAATCTTTTTGGGTTGCGATTGCCACCGCGCTAAGTGCTGCGGTGGCATCAACCTTGTGCTGCATTGCGCCTTTAATCTATTTAGTATTTGGCGTGTCATCCACATGGTTGATCGGTTTGGGTGAATATGACTATTTACGCATTCCGATGCTTATCGTTTCATTATGTGCCTTTGCCTACGGTTTTTGGTTGCTGATGTTTTCCAAAAAAATTATTTGCAGCAAATACATTTCCCGTAAAAAGCTCATTGTTTTATATTGGATTGTATTTATCGTCATGCTCTTTTTCTTAACTTATCCAACCATTTTACCGTGGATTTTAGAGCTTTCTAATTAGGAACAAAAAATGAAGAAATTAACGACCGCACTTTTGCTTTCATTATTCACCTTCTCTATCGCACAAGCGGAAGAAACAAAGCAAGTTGTGTTAAAAGTGAATGAAATGAACTGTCAACTTTGTGCTTATTTAGTGAATAAAGAGTTACGTAATATTGATGGCGTGATTTCCACTAAAGCCTCTATTAAAGATAGAACTGTGAGTGTTGTGGAAGATCCAAAAGTTACTGATGAGCAATTGATTAATGCGATTCACAAATTGGAATATACGGCGGAAGTGGTTAAATAAATTGCTATAAAAATAAAAGTGCGGTCAAAATTGACCGCACTTTTTTGTCTTTCGATAATCGAATTATTTAATCACGCCACATGCCATACGTGGGCCGCCACCGCCAAGTGGAGCTGGATGATCTGAGTGGTTGTCACCACCTGCGTGAATCATAATAGAATGACCACGAACTTCATCTAATTTTTTAAGACGTGGCGCTAAAACAGGGTTAGTTGCTGTACCATCATGTAATACAGTTAAAGCCGGTAAGTCACCTAAGTGAGCATCATCTTGCCATGGGTAACCGTGTTGTTTTGCGCCTTTAGGATCCCAGTGACCGCCAGCCGCTAAACCTGCTGTTAATTTACCGTCTTTTTCTTTTGGATCACAGCTTGGATTTTCATGAATGTGGAAACCATGCAAACCTTCAGCTAAACCTTGTAGATTTGGTGTAAACACTAAACCATAATTTGATTCAGTAATGGTTACAGTCCCTACATCTTTGTTACCATTTGCAGGATCTAATTGTTGTACTTTTACTTCGATTGAAGAACCTGCTGGTTTTGCCATATGGTCATGTGCATTTGCCACGCCAGCAGCACAAATTCCGCTGATTGCTAATGCTAAGAGAGTTTTCATTTTCATCATAAGCTCCTTTACTTTAGAAAGACTCAAATTAATTCTACCTAAATACCAATAAAAAAATAGTGGTTTATATTAAATATTTGACAATTAAATTGATTTGATTTTTCTATCAATCAAACCTATCTGCTAATAAAAACTGTAAGACGGCATCCATTCTTAAATGCGGGATGCTTTCACCTTGTTGTAAAACTTGAGGTTCAAAGGAATCAAAATCAAAAGATTGTTTTGACCAGAACTCTGCATTAGGTAGTTTACTAGGTACAGACCCCGGATAAAGTGTAATAAGTTGCTTATCTACAGAACGTACTCCTTGAATAGCTTTAATTTGTTTACCGTTTTGATTAACTAAAACTTGTTTTGTCGCTCGAATCGCAGCAATTGCCGTGTATTCTGTATCAATTCCTTCAAATTCTACGTGACGACCGCCCTCTTGCACCAATTGGCGCATCAAGCTGATTAAGTTTTGAATTTGATCGGTTGTGATATGATCGGCTTTTGTTGCCACAAACATGAGCTTATCAATATTCGGAGAAAACAAGCGATTAAGTAAATTGCGTTTGCCATAATGGAAATTTTTGAAAAGCTGATTAAGCCCTGTTTGCATATCGATAAAGGCTTGTTGACTATGATTTAGTGGCGTTAAGCAATCCGCTAAAATCACTTGGCGATCAAAAGTAGAAAAATAATTTTCATAAAAGCCTTTCACTACCTTATTACGATAATAATCATATCGCTTATTCAACACGGCAAAATAGCTATTGGATTTTGCTTCTCTTTTCAATTTTTGCCATTGTTCTTCTGATAAATGCAATAACGGGAAAAATTGTAATACAGGTGCACCTTCTAATTCTCCAGGCAAGACAAATCGGCCAGGTTGAATAAATTGCATTCCTTCAGCTTTGCAGGCAAGTAAATAATCAGTATAAGATTTTGCAATCTGCGCTAAAACATCTTCATTGACGACAGCACTTAGATCGAGTTTTTTCAGTTTATCCAACCAATCTTGCGCAAACTGTTGACGAATACCCGATGTAATTTTGGCTTGTTCTAGTGACCATTGTTGAAAATCTAAATTTAGTAAAGGTAAATCCAATAGCCATTCACCAGGATAATCAAAAATATCTAAATATAATATGCCGCGTTCTTTGAAATGACGAAGTAAGCCAGATTGGCGTTCAAATCGAATTGCAAGACGTGTTTCACTTACGCCTCGGGTAGATTGGCACCATTGTGGTGGATTATTCATTAAATCATTGAGATTCGCTTCATAATCAAAACGTGGGATACTTAAATCCTGCTGAGGAACACGTTTTACCGCTAAAATAGATTGATTTCGGGCGGCCTCAAATAAAGGAAGATGTGCATTTCCCTCTTGATTAATATGTAACAATTGATTAATTAAGCTTGTAATAAAGGCTGTTTTACCGCTTCGACTTAGCCCTGTCACAGCCAAACGTAAAGTGCGGTCAAACCCACGATTGATTATTTGATTAATTTCCCGATTAATTGATTTAAACATATCCTAAAAATCCAATAACTAGCCATTTTTGCCAAGATATTTTACAATTCACTCAATTTATCACAAAACGGTCTTTAATAATAAAGCTATGTTACGTCGAAATGTCACTTTTTGTTTTTTATTGTGTGGGTTGAGCCAAATTAATCTGGCACAAGCCGCGCCAAGCATACCCAAAATGCTGACAGAAAACGGCTTAACATACTGCACAAATGCATCGGGTTTTTCTTTTAACCCACAAACTGCAGACGCTGGCACCAGTATGAATGTGGTGACGGAGCAAATTTATAACAAATTGTTTGATATTAAAGATCATAGTGCGGCTCTCGTTCCTGTGTTAGCCCAATCTTATTCTATTTCATCTGATGGAAAACAAATTCTCATTAATCTTCGTAAAGGGGTGAAATTCCATCATACCCCTTGGTTTACGCCTACGCGTGACTTTAATGCAGAAGATGTGGTCTTTTCGATTAATCGTGTTTTAGGGCATGATACTTATCTGCCTACACTTTCAGATGATGTGGTCACCTACAAAAATCCGCAATATAAAATTTTCCACGAGCAAGCTAAGAAGGTTCACTTTCCATATTTTGAAAGTATTAAGCTGAATCAAAAAATTAAAAGTATCACAGCAACGAATCCTTATCAGGTCAAAATTGACCTGTTTGAACCCGATGCCTCTATTCTTTCCCATCTTGCCAGTCAATACTCTATTATTTTCTCGCAAGAATATGCGTATCAATTAAGTGCGGATGATAATCTCGCCCAATTGGATACGCATCCTGTTGGCACGGGCCCTTATCAAGTGAAAGATTACATTTATAACCAATATGTTCGCTTGGTTCGTAATGAGGATTATTGGAAAAAAGAAGCTAAAATTAAAAATATCATCGTGGATCTTTCTACGGATCGTACGGGACGTTTAATAAAATTCTTTAATAATGAATGCCAAATTGCTTCTTACCCTGAAGTTAGCCAACTCGGTTTATTAAGCGAAAAAGATGATCGTTATTATCTGCAATCTACGGATGGAATGAACTTAGCCTATTTGGCTTTCAATTTCCAAAAGCCATTAATGCAGGATAAAACCATTCGCCAAGCCATTTCACAAAGCTTAAACCGTTTTAGAATTGTGCGAAATATTTACCACAACACAGCAACGGTGGCGAATAACATTATTCCTGAGATTTCTTGGGCTTCTGCCATTAATACACCTGATTTTCCTTATGATTACCAGCCAGCTGAAGCAGAGAAAGCATTACGCGATAAAAAACTCACGTTAAATATGTGGGTGATGAATGAAGAGCAAGTGTATAACCCAGCCCCAATTAAAATGGCGGAGCTCATCAAATGGGATTTAGCCAAAGCGGGAGTAGATGTTAAAGTGCGGTCAGTAACACGCACGTTTTTAATCGAACAATTACGCAAAGGCACAGAAGATTACGATTTAATCTTAACGGGTTGGCTTGCTGGAAACCTTGATCCTGACGGTTTTATGCGCCCGATTTTAAGTTGCGATACACAAAAGGAAATCACTAATCTATCCAATTGGTGTAACCCTGAATTCGATAAAATGATGGATCGTGCTCTATCCACCAATCATTTATATGAACGGTCTAAAGCATATAACAATGCGCAAGAGCTCATTTTAAACGAATTACCTATTGTGCCAATTGCAAACGTAAAACGGCTTTTAGTCGCACGTGGTAATGTAAAAGGAATTGAAATGACCCCATTTGGTAGCATCAATTTTTCTACCTTGTATTTCATGAAAAATAAGGAGAAAAAATAATGCTCTTTTCAGCAATTCGTTATGTCATTTGGGTAAGCATTTTATTATTGATTTTATCCGTATTAAGTTTTGTGATTTTAATGCGAGATCCACTCAACGCCGATCTTGTCACAAATAATATTTATAGTGCTTATTATCATTACCTTACATCATTGTTACAGGGCGATTTAGGGATTACCTATAACGGCGGAGAATCGTTAAAAGATTTAATTTTTACTGTATTACCACCCACACTAGAGCTCTGTTTTACCGCACTTTTATTGGCTTGCATCTTAGGTATTCCTCTCGGCGTATTAAGTGCGGTCTATAATCAGCGTCCTTGTGCACGCGCATTGCAAAGTATCTCTAATGTTGGTTTGTCTATTCCTATTTTCTGGTTTGCGCCAATTTTGCTTTATGTAGCAGCGATTCAAAGCTGGGAGATCGCAGCCATTGGGCAATATAATTTGCTCTATGAAATCAAACCCATCACAGGTTTCCCTATTATTGATGTGTGGTTTGTGGATGTGCCTTACCGAACTAAAATCGTACAAAATGTTTTACAACATCTAGCCTTGCCTACATTAGTGCTTTGTATTCTACCGACCATGGAATTTATCCGCATCATTCAGCAACGGGCTGATTATTTACTTCAACAAGAATATGCTAAAGCGGCGGCAACGCGTGGTTGGTCAAAATGGACGCTCTTAAGACGTTATGTTTTCCGCAATACTTTTCCGTTATTGATTCCGCAGCTTACACGCGTCTTTACCTTTGTATTAACACAATGCATGTTGGTCGAAACCGTATTGGGTTGGCCGGGAATTGGGCGTTGGCTCATTGATGCCGTAACCCAACAAGATTACAACAGTATTTCTGCTGGCGTGGTAGTAATTGGTATTTGTATCATTATTATTGATACCTTTACCAAGTTGCTCATGTTTGTATTAGATCCATTGAATAAGAAGGGCTGGTATGCAAGATAGAGAACCTGATGAATTTCGCGAAAGCACCTCCTTCTTTCAGATTTGGCTGCTTTTCCGCCAGAATCGTGTGGCATTATTCTGTTTCTATTTATTTTGTCTTCTGATTCTGACCGCACTTTTTCCTAAGCTCATCATGCCTTATAGCGAGAACATGGAGTTTGTGGGAGAAGAACTGATGCCACCATCTTGGGTAGAAAAAGGCCGTATTGCTTTTTTCTTTGGTACCGATGATCTTGGTCGTGATGTGCTTAGTCGATTAATTATGGGGACTCAATATACTCTCGGTTCATCCCTTTTAGTGGTCATTGCTGTGGCAATTATTGGCGGCGCATTAGGCATTCTCGCCGGCATGTCAGAAGGGATTAAATCTCGTATCTTAGGTCATTTTTTTGATGCATTTTTATCTATCCCCATTTTGCTGATTGCCATTATTATTTCCACATTAATGGAACCAAGCTTAATGAATGCCATGTTTGCCACTCTGTTAGCTATTTTGCCTTATTTTGTACATGCCATTTATCAAGCAATTCAGCAAGAGCTAAAAAAAGATTACGTGCTCTTACTAAAATTAGATGGTATTTCAAACTGGGAATTATTAAAAACCACAATCTTACCGAATATTAGTGTCGTCTATACGCAAGAAATATCTCGAGCATTTGTGGTCGCTATTTTAGATATTACGGCACTCAGCTTTATTTCTCTAGGTGCACAACGTCCAATGCCAGAATGGGGCGCAATGATTAAAGATTCATTAGAATTAATTTATCTTGCACCATGGACAGTTTTATTACCGGGTTTTGCTATTATTTTCACCATTTTATTAAGCATGATTTTTACTAATGGATTGTGTAAAGCAATCAATAAATATTACGAGTAACCCATGGCGCTGTTAGATATTCGCAATCTTAATATTGAAATTCAAACACCAAACGGTCGCATGAAAATTGTGGACGGCGTCAGTCTTTCGCTTAATGAAGGGGAAATTCTAGGGCTCGTCGGTGAATCAGGTTCCGGTAAAAGTTTAATCGCTAAAGTAATCAGTAATTCCATTAAAGACAACTGGATTGTCACGGCTGACCGTTTTCGTTTTAACGATATTGAATTGCTTAAACTGACACCGAATCAACGTCGAAAAATCGTTGGAAAAGAAATTTCAATGATCTTCCAAAATCCATTAAGTTGCCTTGATCCAAGCCGAAAAATTGGTAAACAGCTTATCCAAAGCATTCCAAACTGGACCTTTAAAGGTCGCTGGTGGCAATGGTTTGGCTGGAAAAAGCGCCGTGCAATTGAGTTGCTACACCGTGTAGGGATTAAAAACCACCAAGACATTATGGCAAGTTATCCTACTGAGATCACTGAAGGTGAAGGCCAAAAAGTGATGATTGCGATAGCGGTGGCGAATCAACCTCGTCTCTTAATTGCGGATGAACCCACTAATTCTTTGGAATCCATTACGGCTTTGCAGATTTTCCGCTTGCTTTCAAGTATGAACCAAAACCAAGGGACGACAATTTTATTAGCGAGTAACGATCTTAAAAGTATAAGTGAATGGTGTGATAGCATTTCCGTCCTTTATTGTGGGCAAAATACGGAATCAGGACCGACTGACCAAATATTGGATATGCCTCATCATCCTTATACGCAAGCATTACTTTACTCTGTGCCGGATTTTAGTCACCCCTTAGGTTTTAAAAGCAAATTAGGCACACTAGAAGGCACAGTGCCGATTTTAGAACAAATGCCGATTGGTTGTCGTTTAGGGCCTCGATGCCCTTTTGCGCAACGGGAATGCATTCAAAAGCCAAGCCGATATCGTATTAAACAGCATGAGTTCTCCTGCCATCATCCGATTAATCTTCGAGAACGGCAGTTTAAAGATAAAATTGAAACTTCACCGCTTACGCTCAATACCGACTCAAAAGGAAACGAATAATGCCATTATTACAAGTGGAAAATCTCAGTAAAACCTTTGATGAACCCACCAAACTTTTGGGCTCAGAGCAATTTTATGCGGTAAAAGACGTCAGTTTTACACTTAACCGTAAAGAAACCCTTGCGATTATTGGTAAAAATGGTTCGGGTAAATCAACATTAGTGAAAATGATTGCGGGAATTACCCCTCCCACATCAGGGAAAATCTTATTTAATGGCTTACCATTACAATTTGAAGATTTTCACTATCGTGCACAGCATATTCGAATGGTTTTCCAAGATGCAAATTCAGCGTTTAACCCTCGCTTAAACATTGGGCAAGCCTTAGATGCACCACTACGATTAATTACCGATTGGGATGAAGAAACGCGTAATGAAAAAATCTTTGAAACGCTTTCATTAGTCGGACTTTATCCTGATTATACGAATCTTAAAATCAAGCATTTATCTGTCAGTCAAAAACAACGGATCGCCTTGGCTCGTGCACTGATTCTTCAACCCGAGATCATTATTATTGATGATGCATTGAGTACATTAGATGCCTCTGTGCGTATTCAATTGCTTAATCTGATTTTAGATTTACAAGAACATTTAGGCATTTCCTATATTTATATTGGACAAAATTTAGGCATTATCAAACATATTGCAGATCAAGTTTTGGTGATGGATGATGGTGAAATTATCGAATCTGGTACACCAAGAGAAATCTTTTCTAATCCTCAAAATAATATTACTCGCCTACTTGTAGAAAGCCATTTTGGTCAATTGCTTGATGAAAATGCTTGGCAAACAACCACTTCCTAAGCATCTTCAAATACAAGTTAGACATAGACATCTCAAAAAAACGTCTTTAAAATTGACCGCTCTTTTCATTCTTTTTAACAAAATAGGAAAGCAACTATGCAAGCATTATTAAAACTCACTAACTTTGTGAGCAAAACTTTCGCATTATAGGCGATTATTTTTGCTCTTCTCGCCTTTCTCTTTCCGGCACAATTCAAAATTTTTGCACCACTCATTCCTTACCTTTTAGGTTTAGTGATGTTTGGAATGGGGATTACCTTAACTTTTGCTGATTTCAGTGAAGTGGCTAAACATCCTAAATCTGTATTAATTGGGGTAGCAGGCCAATTTATCATTATGCCTGCTATCGCATTCGGATTAGCGAAAGCTTTCGATTTGCCTGCTGATTTAGCGGTTGGTGTGATTCTTGTGGGTTCTTGCCCGGGTGGTACATCATCAAACGTAATGACTTATTTAGCGAAAGGTAACACCGCGCTTTCTGTTGCTTGTACCACAATCTCAACCTTACTTTCACCAGTATTAACCCCTGCTATTTTCTATGTATTAGCAAGCCAATGGTTAGATATTAATGCGGGCGCGATGTTTATGTCTGTATTACAAATGGTATTATTCCCAATTTTCTTAGGTTTAGTCGTTCATGCACTTTTCAAAAAGCAAGTGGAACAAGCTAGCCAAACTATGCCATTAGTCTCTGTTATTTCTATCGTCGTAATCTTGGCAGCGGTAGTGGCAGTAAGCAAAGATAAAATCATAGAATCAGGCCTATTAATTTTCAGCGTGGTGGTTTTACATAACTGCTTAGGCTATTTAATTGGCTACTTTGCGGCAAAATTATTTAAACTTAATACGGCAGATAGTAAAGCGGTGGCAATTGAAGTGGGTATGCAAAACTCAGGTTTAGGTGCTGCATTAGCTGCTGCTCATTTCAACCCAATTGCGGCGGTACCAAGTGCTTTATTTAGTTTTTGGCATAATGTATCGGGTCCAATTTTGGCAAATATTTTCTCTAATATCAAAAATGAAAAATAAGCTATTTGGGTAAAAATAAGGGCGGAAATTACATTCCGCCCTTTTTACATTTTACTGTTTTACTTAACCGAACCACAATTTAAACAATACAAATACTGCCCTTTTGGATCATTAAATTTAGTCAATATGTTCAGTTGTTTTTTCACTTGATGCACTTCCTGTGGTAATCCTAACCAATTTGTCAGTAACGCTTGACCTTTTTGTTTAAGCTTGCGATCTAATTTAGCGAAGAAACTATTATCTTCATCCACCAACCATTGCACACTAAAATTATCCATGTATTTATCGGGATGTTGATTAACTAGTACGACTACTTTATCAATGGCTACATCAATATCGCCTAATTCATCCACTAAGCCATTTTTCTGTGCATCTTGTCCTAACCACACTTGACCCTGAGCAATTTTATCCACTTTATCTTTTGATAATTGACGACCACGGCTTACCACATCTAAGAAACGCTCATAACCATTTTCGATGCCAAGTTGATAAATATCCTGTGTATTTTTACCCAATGGACTTAAAGCTGACGTTTCCGCGAGATCCGTTGTCGCTACACCATCAGTACTCATTCCCATTTTTTTGATTGTATTTTCAAAGGTTGGGAATAATGCAAAAATCCCGATTGACCCCGTAATCGTATTTTTATCTGCCACAATATAGTCAGCAGTTGAAGAAATCCAATAACCACCAGAGGCTGCCATCCCCCCCATGGATACCACAACAGGTTTGCCTGCTTTTTGAAGATTTTCAGTTTCTTGGCGAATAATTTCTGATGCAAATGCACTGCCACCCGGTGAGTTAACACGGAGAACAACCGCCTTCACTTTCTCGTTATCGTAGGCTTGTCTCAATAACTTCGCAATGGTATCGCCGCCAGCTGATTCTTCATCGCTTTCACCATCAATAATTGTCCCTTCGACATTCACTACCGCAACAATATTTTTTTCATTTGGATCAACAGAGAAACGATCGCCTAAATCAGATAAATAATCTTCAAAATCCACTAATTTGGCTTTGCCTTCTTCACCTTGACCGAAAAGTGCGGTCAATTTTTTATCTAAATCCAATCTTGTCGCAAACTGTGTCACTAACTGACGTTTTTTCACATAAGCCGTTTCATCACCTTTTAACGCTTTTAAATCACTAATGTATTTTTGTGCATTCGGTAATACATCATTGGCGGTAATATGACGATTAACCATTAATGTTTGCATATAGTTCTGCCACATGCCACCAAGCCATTTTTGCATGTTCGCTTTTGCTTCTGGCGACATATCATCACGCAAGAACGGTTCTACCGCGGACTTATATGTCCCTACACGGAAAATATGTGGCGTTATTTCAAGTTTTTCGAGCATGGATTTAAAGTAAAGATTTTCCTGACGTAAGCCTTGAATACCAACTTGCCCAATTGGATTGAGATAAATGTCATCAGCAAAACTCGCGAGGAAATACTGTGCCTGCGTGTAATTATCAGCATAAGCAATAACCGGCTTTTCTGACTCTTTGAAGCTTTGAATCGCTTTTCCTACATATTCTAATGAGGGAAGATCCCCCCCTTCAAAGTCATTTAAATTCAACACTAAACCACGAATGCGTTCATCATCTTTCGCAGATAAAATACTTTGCACCACATCAAAGGTTGAATATTTATAAGAGACTTTTTCATTATTTAAACGTTGAAGTTCCTTTTCCCAACTCAACATATCTTCCGTGTTATCCGCAAGATAGCCAGTTAAATTTAAATATAATGCACCTTGATCACCTGATAATACTTGGCTTTTCTTACCATCACCAAAAAGGCCGACAAGAAAAATCAACGCTAAAACAAATAATAAAAACACAAAATTCATCACAAGATTTCGGATAAAATTGAGCACTTTACAACAAAATTTCAATACGCTTAATATGGTATTCATGTGAAATTAAACCTTTAAAAACAGAAATAAAAATTGTGCGTAGCCTATCATAAAGTTTAGTGAAAAACTATGTTATAATTAACCGCACTTAAAACTAAAAAAGGGAAAACACTATGGACGCATTAACTCTATTAACACAACGCAAATCCAATAAAAAATTAACGGCGCCCGCACCTAGCCAAATGCAATTAGAACAAATGTTTCAAGCCGCTTTACATGCACCTGATCATGGTAAACTCGAACCTTATCATTTTGTCGTGATGCAAGGCACTGGTTTAAGTAAATTGGAAAGCTTGCTCAAAGCTGCAATAGCTGAATTTGAGTTAGGTGAAGAGCGATTAAAAAAAGCAGAAAATTTTGCACGCCGTGCGCCGATGGTCATTGCGGTGATTGCTAAAATTAATCATGAAGTGAAAAAAGTACCAGGTTGGGAGCAAATGCTTACTGCAGGTGCAGCAACTTATGCGATTCAACTTGCGGGTAATGCATTGGGTTTTGAAAGTTTTTGGGCTACTGGTCCTCTCGTTGAGGGACGTGAATTACGTGAAGCATTTGGTTGTGACAAAAATGATAAGATCGTTGCCTTATTACAAATTGGTACAGCAGCTGAAAAATTAGAAAGAGACTGTAAACCAAAAGATTTATCACGTTTTGTGAGCCATCTATAACGATCAAAAAAGGCGGAGATTTCCGCCTTTTCTATTGTTCTTATTCAAACTCGCCTTCTAATCCACTTCGGATTTTATTTTCAAACGCTGTATAGTCCACTAAAAATGCATCGTGACCATAATCCGATGGGAATTCGTAGAATCTTAAATCCACGCCAGCTTGCTCTAAAAGCTGTTTACTTTTATGCAAATCAATGGATTTAAATAGTTGATCTGTCGTCACTGAAACTAATGTATAACAGGCTTTAATTCGAGATAAGGCTTCTTTTACGTCTGTATACCCTACGCTTGGATCATACAGATCGAGCGCACGCAATAAATGCAAATAGGTGTTGGCATCAAAACGCTCTAAGAATTTTTTACCTTGATAACTCAAATAGGATTCCACTTGAAAGTGATCACCCCAAAATTGTCCTTCAGATTTAGTCGCTCGCCCAAATGCCTTGGCTAACTGTACATCGGTCCGATAGGTCAACATTCCCAACATACGAGCAATGGAAAGCCCTTGATTAGGCGGTGTCCCCTCATAATAATCGCCATTATTAAAATTGGGATCATTAATGACAGCCTGACGCATCACATGATTAAACCCAATAGCTTCCGCACTGAAAAAAATCGAAGAGCAAAGATTCACAATATTATCCATAAAATCCGGATAATCAATTGCCCATTGTGTAGCTTGCATACCGCCAAAAGAGCCGCCCACTATCGCTTTTAGATGTGTTATACCGAGATAGTCAAGTAACGCTTTTTGTACTTTGATAATATCTTGAACAATAATATTGGGGAACTGACTACCATAAGGTTTTCCCGTAGTGGGATTAATTGAGCTTGGTCCCGTTGTTCCTTTGCACCCGCCTAATACATTTGAACAAATAAAAAAGTATTTAGATGTATCAAATGCTAGCCCATCCCCCATAAAATTTTGCCACCAACCATCTTTATTCGGTTCATCAAAATAAGGTTCTGCATCTCCCGTTAAGGCATGACAAATCAATACAGCATTGCTTTTATCTGCATTTAAAGTGCCGTAAGTTTGATACGCGACATTGATAGGCGAAAGCTGCCCACCCAATGTTAATTGGAGGGGATTGTCTTGAAAAAGCACGACATTTTGCACAGCCATTAAAATGATAACCTTTTACGTTGATGATTTAACAATTATCAACAGCTCATGTTTTTTGTCAAGAAATTTTAGACGTTTAGACGTCCAAATATTTCCTTATCAATTTGGTAAACAAATTACACTTGAAATTATTTTGATTTTTCAGTATGTTAGCCATATGCAACTATCCAAAATGCGGTTAAAAATGACCGCACTTTCATGGCTCTCTCGCCTTCCGCTGAAAAAACTCCTCGGCTACGCTTTGGGGGTAGGTTTACTCGTCTTGATTGGTTGCTTCACCATTGATCGCGCTGTGAGTTTCTATGTACAGGATCGCGTTTATGAAGACGTTGAAACGCTCCCTCATCGTCACTATGCATTAGTACTGGGCACATCCAAATATGTTGCCAAAGGTAAAACCAACAAATATTACGACTACCGTTTAGAAGCATCAAAATACTTAATCGATCAAAATAAAGTTGATTATTTACTGCTAAGTGGCGATAACCGCACGCTTCAATATAACGAGCCTCGTACCATGTTTTTGGACCTTCGTAAAATGGGCGTGTCTGAAAGCGTCATGTTTAAAGATTTTGCAGGATTCCGCACCTTAGACTCTGTTGTACGAGCAAATAAAGTTTTCCAAGTTCCCTCCTTTACGATCATTAGTCAAAAATTCCATTGTGAACGTGCTCTGCTTATTGCTAAACATTACGATATTGATGCCATTTGTTTCACCGCAAAACAGCCTGAAGTTTATTTTGGGACGCGTGTCCGCGAAATGTTTGCTCGCGTGAAAGCCGTATTAGACTTAATTATCGGGGTAAAACCTTATTTTCTTGGCACGCCAGAACCACTGCCAATGCCTGCTGAATAGTTAATTATTCTTTAATTTTTACCCTGTTTAATCAAAAAAGATCTAAATAAAAAGATTTTTATACGATTTTTTATCATATTTATTTGACAATTTTTACTTAAATCGCTATTTCTAATAGCCATCATAAAACACAACATCTTACTTTTTTCATTTTAGAGGATTATCTTATGTCTCATTTATCGGTAGCAAAATTTGGTGGTACATCCGTCGCAAACTATTCCGCTATGCAAGCTTGTGCCAAAATCGTCATTGCAGATCCTAATACTCGCGTTGTCGTGCTTTCTGCATCAGCTGGTGTAACAAACTTATTAGTTGCCTTAGCCAATGGTGTCGAAGCTGAAGAGCGTGCAAAATTAATTGGTGAAGTCCGCCAAATTCAAGAAAACATTTTAAATGAATTAAAAGACGACAACCGTGTTCGCCCTATCATTGAAAAATACTTAGAAAATATTACCGCACTTTCTGAAGCGGCTAGTCTTGCAACATCACTTGCTTTAACTGATGAGATCATTAGCCACGGTGAAATGATGTCAACGCAAATTTTCATTGAAGTATTAAGAGAATTAAAAGCTTCTGCGACTTGGGTTGATGTACGTACTTTAGTGGCGACTAATGATAACTTTGGTAAAGCCGCACCCGATGATGCTCAAACTCAAGCGAACTGCGATAATTTATTAAAACCATTAATCGACCGTGGTGAATTAGTCATCACTCAAGGCTTTATCGGTCGTGAACCTGGCGGTAAAACGACGACTTTAGGCCGTGGTGGTAGCGACTACTCTGCTGCACTTTTAGCAGAAGTATTAAACGCAAAAGATGTCTTAATTTGGACTGATGTGGCGGGAATTTATACGACCGATCCACGTGTCGTACCAAATGCACAACGTATTGATACCATGAGCTTTGCTGAAGCCGCTGAAATGGCAACCTTTGGGGCGAAAGTATTACACCCTGCGACATTACTTCCTGCTGTGCGCAGTAATATCCCTGTTTATGTAGGTTCAAGTAAAGCACCAGAAGCTGGCGGTACTTGGGTAACACGAGACCCGCAACCTCGCCCAACATTCCGTGCAATTGCATTACGTCGCGATCAAACCCTATTAACACTTTCAAGTCTCAGTATGCTACATGCACAAGGCTTCCTAGCGAATGTATTCACTATCTTAGCGAAATATAAAATTTCTGTGGATACGATCACAACCTCTGAGGTAAGCATTGCATTAACCTTAGATAAAACAGGCTCTGCTTCATCTGGTGTAGAATTACTTTCTCCTGAATTATTAGAAGAATTAAGCCAATACTGCACCGTAAAAGTTGATACCGGCTTATCGCTTGTCGCATTAATTGGAAATGATTTACACCTCGCTTCAGGTGTGGCAAAACGTATTTTTGACACTCTTGAAGGCTATAACATTCGCATGATTAGCTATGGCGCAAGCACCAATAACATTTGTATGCTCGCGATGAGCGACAAAGCAGATGACGTGGTTCGTTCATTACACAAATCATTGTTTGAATAAAAAATTTACTGAAAGTGCGGTTAAAAATAACCGCACTTTTTTACGTTTAAAATTTGAGATTATGACCAAAAAAGAGTAAAGTAATCGTTTGTCTGATTTATAAACTTACGCAAACTTAAGGCGGAAATTATGGGAAAAAGTGTTGTTGTTCTTGGCGCTCAGTGGGGCGATGAAGGGAAAGGCAAGATCGTTGATTTATTAACAGATCGCGTTAAATATGTGGTGCGTTACCAAGGTGGTCACAACGCAGGTCACACTTTAATTATTAATGGTGAAAAAACCGTATTACGCTTAATTCCATCAGGTATTTTACGTGATAACGTGACTTGTTTAATCGGTAACGGTGTAGTGCTTTCTCCCGCTGCATTAATGCAAGAAATGGGCGAATTAGAAAGCCGTGGCGTAAAAGTACGTGAACGTTTATTAATTTCAGAAGCTTGTCCATTAATCCTACCTTATCACGTTGCAATGGATCACGCGCGTGAAGCCGCATTAGGTAAAAAAGCTATTGGTACAACCGGTCGTGGTATCGGTCCAGCTTATGAAGATAAAGTCGCTCGTCGTGGTTTACGTGTGGGCGATTTATTCAATCGCGAAGCCTTTGCTGAAAAATTAAAAAATATCCTTGAATACTATAATTTCCAATTGGTGAACTACTACAAAGTAGAACCTGTTGATTATCAAAAAACATTAGACGATGTGTTCGCGGTAGCTGATATTATTACTGGCATGGTAGCAGATATCACAACTATTTTAGATACTGCTCGTAAAAATGGCGACAACATCCTATTCGAAGGTGCACAAGGCACCATGCTTGATATCGACCACGGCACCTATCCGTATGTAACCAGTTCGAACACCACAGCAGGCGGCGTAGCAACTGGCTCTGGCTTCGGTCCTCGTAACCTTGATTATGTGTTAGGTATCATCAAAGCATACTGTACACGTGTTGGTGGCGGTCCATTCACCACAGAATTATTCGATGAAACCGGTGCTGAAATTGCCCGTAAAGGTAACGAATTTGGTGCAGTAACTGGTCGTCCACGTCGTTGTGGTTGGTTTGATGCTGTAGCGATTCGCCGTGCAATTCAACTTAACTCAATTTCTGGTTTCTGCATGACCAAACTAGACGTATTAGATGGTTTCGATGAAGTGAAAATCTGTACCGCTTACAAAATGCCAAATGGCGAAATCGTTGAATATGCACCACTAGCAGCGAAAGATTGGGAAGGCGTAGAGCCAATTTACGAAACCTTACCTGGTTGGAAAGAAAACACTTTCGGTGTAACGGATGTAAATAAACTACCGCAAACTTGCCGTGATTACATCAAACGTATCGAAGAAGTAACTGGCGTACCAGTGGCAATCCTTTCAACGGGTCCAGATCGTGTTCAAACAATGATTTTACGCGATCCATTTGCGGCCTAAAATCGCCAAAAAATAAACCGCACTTTGGTATAGCCAAGTGCGGTTATTTTTTAAGGAGTTTTGATGACTGAACAAGATATTGTTGACTATCTAAAAAATCACTCTGATTTTTTTACTCATCGTCCTGAATTACTTCAACAGCTTACTATTCCTCATAGCCATGAAGAAGGGACGATTTCATTAGTCGAAGCGCAACTTGAGCAGCAACGAGAACAAATCAAAACACTCTCTCAATTACTCGAAAAATTTCATCAACTTGCTCATCAAGAAGCAGATATCTTCTTTGCTCTCTTACCTTTGCAGAAAAAACTATTTCAAACAGAAGACTTTATTGCCATCAATGAAAAGCTTGATGACTGGGCAAAAGGCTATGAGCTAGAAGGTGCCAAAATCTTACTTTTCACTGACAGCTGGCAAAAAAAGGACAGCATTCCTGAACAACATTGGCTAGACCGAAAAGCTTTTGAACTCATTCGCTTAGAGCGTATGGGTTTACGCCAATTCTATTTAGGCGATCTCTCCAATAAAGAAAAAGCCCTCATATTCCTTCCCGAAGAACTCCCTATCGGCTCTGTGGCGATTTGCCGTTTAGGCGGAACACCGCAAAAACCAACCGCCCTTTTACTCTTCAAATCTCGAGACACAGACCGTTTCCACAACGACCAAGACACCACATTCCTTCGACATTTAGTCGATATTGTGGAATTACATTTGGGAAGATGGATTTAGACGTTATTAATATCAAATTATTGATCCCGCTCACAATTTCAAAAAAATAAACTTTCTTTATTTTTCAACTCTTTCTACAATACCTTTGTTTTTATTATTAAAAACACACAATTCAATTTAACTTCAGATATCACAAGGGTCTAATTATGAAAATTTTAACTTGGCCTGTGGTTGCAGGTGCTGCACTTGGTATCGTTGCGCCACTTCTCACTTACAATGGCAATCCTGGTAACATGGGATTTTGTGCGGCTTGTTTCTTACGCGATACAGCCGGATCGCTTGGATTACACCACGCCGCCCCATTGCAATACCTTCGTCCAGAACTCATTGGATTAGTTTTAGGAGCTCTCGCCAGTGCATTCTTATCTAAGGAATTCAAACCTCGTGGTGGCTCTGCCCCACTTGCTCGTATTAGCTTAGGCTTTTTTGCGATGCTTGGTGCACTCATTTTCTTAGGTTGTCCA
The DNA here is from genome assembly GCA_963537955.1 of Parahaemophilus parainfluenzae. Classification (GTDB taxonomy): domain Bacteria; phylum Pseudomonadota; class Gammaproteobacteria; order Enterobacterales; family Pasteurellaceae; genus Haemophilus_D; species Haemophilus_D parainfluenzae_AJ. The sequence goes on from CAUTFW010000015.1 coordinate 31,738, forward strand.
TGGCGTGCTTATTTACGATTAGGTGGCGGTGATCTCACTGCAATTGCAGGTATTGTAGGATTATTTGCCGGTGTATTAGGTGGCATTTTCTTTGCTAATCGAGGATTCTCATTAGGTAAATCTAAGGAACAAAGCCAATCCTCGGGCTTAATCGGAGCAATCTTTGCCGTAATTTTGCTTGTTTTAGCCTTAACCCAATTTAAATTTGGTGAAAATCTAGCGATTTACACCTCTGAAAAAGGCCCTGGTGCACAACATGCGGCTATTTGGATGTCACTTGCTGGCGGATTACTTCTCGGTGTGCTGATGCAAAAATCACGTTTTTGTACAATTGGGGCATTCCGAAACTTTGTCCTTTTCCGTGATGCACATTTATTAAATGGTGTGATTGCACTGATTGTCTTTGCAGCAATAACCAATGCCTTACTAGGCCAATTTCATTTAGGCTTTGAAAAACAACCTATCGCCCATAATGACTATCTCTACAATTTCCTTTCTATGGCGCTTTGCGGACTTTGCTTTGCATTAGGTGGCGGTTGTCCAGGCAAACAATTAGTCAATATTGGTGAAGGAAATAATGACTCGGCATTATTTGTGCTCGGTATGTTACTGGGCGCAGCAGCGGCACATAACTTTGGTTTCGCAGCCTCACCTACTGGCGTTCCAACCTTTACGCCTTATGTTTTAATTGCCGGTTTTGCAGTTTGTTTATATATCGCATTCACTAATAAATCGGAAGCTTAACATTCATTCAGAATAAACAAAAAGGAAGTCAATCATGACTTCCTTTTTTCGTTTTCAAAAGTGCGGTCATTTTTAACCGCACTTTCTACATCATTAGAGAATATTTTTCTCACCACGGGAAAGGCTAATTAAGCCTGAACGAACAATCTCAAGTAATGTACTTTCTTCCTTCACGGCCTCAACAAAAGCATCTAATTTGTCTTTTGTACCCGTTAATTGAATCGTATAGGATTTTGTTGTTACATCCACAATCTGACCACGGAAGATATCGGCTAAACGTTTTAACTCATCACGTGATGAACCCGTTGCACGTACTTTCACTAACAACACTTCACGCTCAACGTGCTCATGTTCACTCAAGTTAATAACTTTAAACACATCCACTAATTTGTGAAGTTGTTTTTCGATTTGTTCGAGCACTTGCTCATCACCCACCGCTTCAATCGTCATACGAGAAAGCGTTGGATCATCGGTTGGTGCCACAGTTAAACTTTCAATGTTAAATGCACGTTGGGAAAATAAGCCGACCACACGAGATAATGCACCGGATTCATTTTCTAATAAAACAGATAAAATTCTACGCATTATTCTTTCTCCTCTTGTGGTTTGCTTAAAATCATCTCATTCATCGCCCCGCCGCGAACTTGCATTGGGTAAACGTGTTCGGTTTCATCAACGTTAATATCAACAAAGACCAATTTATTTTTAATACTGAAGGCTTCTTTTAATTTGCTTTCTAATTCATCTGGTGTAGAAATTTGAATTCCCACATGACCATAAGATTCAGCTAACTTCACGAAATCCGGTAAAGAATTCATATAAGTTTGAGAATGGCGGCCAGAGTAAATCAAATCCTGCCATTGTTTTACCATGCCTAAGAAGTGGTTGTTCAAACAAATCACCACTACTGGAATACCATATTGCGTTGCCGTTGAAAGCTCTTGGATATTCATTTGAATACTGCCATCACCCGTTACACAAACCACAGTTGCTTCAGGATGCGCAAGTTTCACCCCTAATGCAGCCGGTAAACCGAAGCCCATCGTACCTGCACCACCTGAATTGATCCAACGGCGTGGTAAATCAAATGGATAATGTAATGCGGCAAACATTTGATGTTGGCCTACATCCGATGCCACATAAGCTTGGCCTTTTGTAATACGATATACGGCTTCCATCACTTGCTGCGGTTTAATTACGCCTGAAGTGCGGTCGAAATCCAAGCATTTTTTTGCTTTCCATTCATCAATTTGTTTCCACCAATCTTCTAATTGGTTTTGAGAACGCGAACCAATTTCTTCACCTAATAAGCTTAAGAACTCATCCAATACATTTTTCGCGTTACCTACAATTGGAATCGCAACAGGGACGTTTTTAGAAATAGAGGTTGGATCAATATCAATCTGAATCACTTTTGCATTCGGGCAATATTTATCTAAGTTGTTAGTGGTTCGGTCATCAAAACGAACGCCAACACCAAGAATTAAATCACTTTCATGCATGGCTGTATTGGCTTCGTAAGTTCCGTGCATCCCAAGCATACCTAAGAATTGTTTATCGGTACTTGGATACACACCTAAACCCATTAATGATGAGGTAACCGGTAAATTTAAACGTTGTGCAAATTGCGTTAATTCTTCATGACAGCCTGCTGCAATTGCGCCACCACCTACGAATAAAACCGGTTTTTTAGCCACTAATAATGCTTTTAACGCTTTCTTAATTTGACCTTTGTGACCATTTACTGTTGGATTATAAGAACGAAGCTCTACAGATTTTGGATATTCGTAAGGATATTTTAAAGTTGGATTTACGGTATCTTTTGGAATGTCTACGACAACGGGACCTGGACGTCCTGTTGAAGCAATATAAAAGGCTTTTTTCAAGATGCCAGGAATATCTTCTGCTTTCTTAACAATAAAGCTGTGTTTAACCACTGGGCGAGAAATCCCCACCATATCACATTCTTGGAACGCATCACGGCCGATTAAGCTACTCATTACCTGACCAGAAATGATCACCATTGGCACCGAATCAGTATAAGCAGTCAAAATACCCGTAATCGCATTGGTTGCACCTGGACCAGATGTCACTAACACACAACCTACTTTACCGGTCGCACGTGCATAACCATCTGCCATATGTACCGCTGCCTGTTCATGACGGACTAAAATATGCTCAATCCCACCAAGGGTATGGATTGCATCATAAATATCCAATACGGCACCGCCTGGATAACCAAATAAATACTCAACGCCTTCGTCACGCAAAGACTGAACCACCATTTCCGCACCGGATAATTTCTTCATATTTTACTCCTAAAACTGACCGCACTTTTATTACTACGATTCGTTGTTAAAACAATGGAACCATCATACCGAAAGAAAACAACTTGTCTAGCATTGCAAAAGTCTAAAAAAACAAATTTAAAAGCATTAAAATCTAAAAAAATCAAAAAATAAAGTTTTAAATAAAGATTAAATTCAAAAAACAAAGAGAATTGCATTTTTATATAGAGTTTTATAAAAATAAAAAAATTTTATTCTTTTGTTCAGAAATTTGAACTAGATCACATTTTAAATGTTGTTTTTTCTTATGAGTGGAGGGAAAAGAATCGATGACAAGAAAAAACCGCACTTGGAAGCCCCAAAGTGCGGTTAGATTTTAAGCGATTTTTAATTAGCCGTTATAGCGTTTGAACACTAAAGTTGCGTTTGTACCACCGAAACCAAAGCTGTTTGACATTACAGTTTGTAAGCCTGCATTTTCTTTTGTTTCAGTCACGATATTGCAGCCTTCTGCCGCTTCGTCTAATGTTTCGATATTAATGCTTGGTGCAATAAAGTCATTGTGTAACATTAATAAGGTATAGATTGCTTCGTGTGCACCTGCTGCACCTAAAGAGTGACCTGTCATTGATTTGGTTGAAGAAATCGCAGGGATTTTGTCACCAAATACATTTTTGATTGCACCTAATTCTTTTACGTCACCAACTGGTGTTGATGTACCATGTACGTTGATGTAATCAATTGGAGTATCCACAGTTGCCATTGCTTGTTTCATACAACGCTCAGCACCTTCACCACTTGGTGCTACCATGTCGTAACCATCAGAGGTTGCACCATAACCTACGATTTCAGCGTAGATTTTTGCACCACGTGCTAATGCGTGTTCTAATTCTTCCACAACCACAACAGCACCACCACCTGCAATAACGAAACCATCACGGTTTGCATCGTAAGCACGAGACGCTTTTTCTGGGGTATCATTGTATTTAGTTGAAACTGCACCCATTGCATCGAATTCTGTTGCACATTCCCAAGATAATTCTTCCGCACCACCCGCGAAAACTACATCTTGTTTACCTAATTGGATTAATTCAACTGCGTGACCGATACAGTGTGCAGACGTTGCACAAGCAGAACTGATTGAGTAGTTTACACCACGGATTTTGTAAGGAGTTGCTAAACAAGCTGATACGCTTGAAGCCATGGTTTTAGTTACTGCGTAAGGACCAATTGCTTTCACACCGCGTGGACCACGTACTGCATCACAAGCCACTAATTGGTTGTGAGCTGAACCGGTACCTGCACCGATTACAAGGCCTGTACGGTCATTTGAAACTTGATCTTCTGTTAAACCTGAATCTTCAATCGCTTCACGCATAGAAAGGTATGCATAAGCTGCCGCATCACCCATAAAACGATACACTTTACGATCGATGTGCTCGCTTGGATCAAGCTTGATTGTGCCGGCAACATGGCTACGCATTTTCATTTCAACAAACTCAGGCACGACTTCAATACCAGATTTACCTGCTTTTAATGAAGCCAAAACTTCTTCTTTGTTGTTACCGATACTTGAAATAATACCAAAACCAGTAATTACAGCTCTTTTCATTCTTTATTCCTTATGATTTAGGGGAAATTTAGTTCAACTTACAGTTGTTAGCTGAACGCAATTTACTATGAAATGAAAATATTGCAAGCAATAATTCATTTGTTCGACCAGTTAAGTTTTAACCGACTCAAAATTTCCGTGCTATTATAAAAGAATTTGATAAGGCAAAAAAGGGCTAACACATGTTCACCATTCAGCACGCAAAAATCCATTTTAACCAAGAGAATACGCCTGTTTCGGATAAATTTGATGATGTGTATTTTTCTAATCAAGATGGTTTAGCGGAAACCCATTATGTATTTTTAGAAGGTAATCTGTTGTGGGAACGTTGGGTTAATTATCAAGAAGCCCACTTTGTTATTGCTGAAACGGGGTTTGGCACAGGATTAAATTTCTTTGCGGTGACCACGCTATTCCGTGAATTTCGTCAAAAACACCCAGATTCGCCTTTAAAACGCCTTTATTTTACCTCTTTTGAAAAATACCCTTTGCCACTTGATGCATTACAACAAGCCCATTTAGCTTATCCGCAATTTTCTCATCTTGCTCAGCATTTACAACTGAATTGGCTTAATCCTATTCAAGGTTGCTATCGTTTTCATTTTGATGAAACCACGTTAGATCTTTGGTTTGGTGATGTGGCTGAAAATCTGCCACAGCTTGGCGATTATATGAATGATAAAATTGATGCGTGGTTTTTAGATGGTTTTGCGCCAAGTAAAAATCCAGACATGTGGAACGAGCAGCTTTATCAGCAAATGTTTCGTTTTACCAAACCACAAGGCACCTTTGCGACCTTTACTGCAGCAAGTGCGGTCAGAAAAGGCTTAGAAAATGCAGGCTTTAATATTACGAAACGAAAAGGCTTTGGTAAAAAGCGAGAATGTCTTTCTGGTCAAAAAACGTATGAAAAAATGACCGCACTTTCATTACCCTGGTTTCATAGTCAATCCGCGAATCTAAACGAGCAAGATATTGCCATTATTGGTGGTGGGATTGCCTCTCTTTATACGGCTATCTCCCTGCTTAAACGCGGCGCCAAAATTACGATTTATTGCGAAGATGAGCAAACTGCACTCAATGCATCCGGCAACAAACAAGGCGCATTTTATCCGCAATTGAGCGATGATAACGAGCGTAATATTCGTTTTTATATTCATGCTTTTGCCTATGGCCTCCAATTTCTACAATGGGCAATTCAGCAAAAAATCGAATTTGAACACGAATTCTGCGGTGTTGCGCTTTGTGCTTACAACGACAAAGCTGAAAGTAAATTAAATAAAATCTCTGCGCTGAATTTGCCTTCTGATTTATATCAGTCCTTAAATCAAACTGAATTAAGCAAAAAAGTGGGCTTACCGTTACCTTTTGGGGGCGGTTTTATTCCTCAAGGCGCTTGGCTTGCACCACTTCAGTTAGTTCAGCATGCTTTTGCCTTTTTAGAGAAACAAGGTGTCCAAATTAAAACATCACAAAAAGTAACCGCACTTTCTCAAACAGAACACGGCTGGCAAATCAAAACTACTGAAAATGAAACTTTCAACCATGAAGTGGTTGTTTTAGCAAACGGGCATAAGCTCACGGAATTTGAACAAACACAAAAACTGCCGCTCTATCCTGTTCGCGGGCAAGTGAGCCAAATTCCAACATCCGCAAATTTGCTTAAACTCAAAACCGTGTTGTGCTATGACGGCTACCTTACGCCAGTCGATCAAGCGAAAGTCAGTCATTGTATTGGTGCAAGTCATGTTCGTGATAATGCGACTCGTGAATTTAGCCTAACTGAACAGCAAGAAAATCAACAAAAAATTCAGCAAAATATCTCTGAAGATTGGACAAAAGAAGTGGATACATCGGGCAATCTTGCTCGAATCGGTGTGCGTTGTTCAGTACGAGATCTCGCCCCAATGATGGGCGCGGTTCCGCACTTTTCAGCTCAGCAAACACAATATCAGAATTTGTTTAATTTACGACGTCGTAAACAACCAATAGAACAAGCCGCAAACTACCCTAATCTCTATTTAATCGGCGCATTAGGTTCACGAGGATTAACCTCTGCACCATTGTTAGGGGAAACACTGGCTTCCTTAATTTATGGCGAACCCTTACCAATGAGTGAAGATCTGATTCATAACTTAATGCCAAACCGCAGTTGGGTCAGACGCTGGTTGAAAGGGGCGGAGGTAAAATAAAAAAAGTGCGGTTAAAATCAACCGCACTTTTTCTTAATACAAACTTAAACGTTGTAATCGTTGTCTGGCGATTTCTTTGATTTCATCCTTTTTCGCCGTATTCATAATTTCCAAATAAAGTAATTTGGCCAAACCAATGTTGACTTGTGTTCCAATCCCTTCTTCATACAAACGAGCTAAACGGAATCGCCCCTCATTGCTGCCCGCATTTGCCGCTTTCTGGAACCATTCAAAGGCTTTGGTAAATTCTTTCTGATTGGTATAAATTTCCCCTAATGTAAGCATGGCATCAGGATCTTTTGTTGCACTGGCTTCAAATAATTTAATCGCTTGAGCGGTATCTTGTTTCACATAGTTGTTGCCGTTGAAATACATGACCGCCAAATTATTGATGGCTTTAATACTGCCTCGCTCAGCGGCTTCGCTAAACCACCAATAAGCCAACTCTTTATTTTCATCCACTCCGCGGCCTAAATTATAAAGCATCCCTAAATTGCTTTGCGCTTGTAAATTACCTTCCAACGCAAGAGGATACATAATTTCAAAAACGGCTTTCCAATCTTGTTTCTCTGCCAGTTTTTGCGCCAGATCCATTTTTTGCTGATCCGTCATTTGCGCTTTATCGACCAAATCAATGGTTTTCATGGCAAATGCTGAACTGCTTAAGGTAAGTGTGGCGAGGAGTAAAAGTTTGGCTAATGTCTTCATCTTATAATGTCGCTATTAATAAAATAATCAAAAAAATGGCGGATGTTCCGAATTCTATTAGACCGACTTGCTTAACCGAAAGTTTCTTGGTTGGTAAATAAATAGCTCGAATTAACGCCGGCACAAAAGCAAGTGATAAGACATATTGTTGGGTAAACAAACAACCGAGCACGCAAAGCACGTGGAAAATAATAGAGGTTTTGAGATAAAGCGGATTTTTACGTTCACGCATCATTGATTTGACGTAAAGCGTCGTACCAATAAAAAATAAGCTTGGATACAATGCTACCCACCAGATTTTTTCGTCAAAAGTGCGGTCAGAAAAATAATAGGATCCCATACCTGCAAGAGCAAAAATTGCAATACCCGCTAAATCATTGAGAAGATTGCGTTCATCTTTTTTCTTGGTGTAATAGATACTCACCAATACAAAAGGAAACATGGCCGCAATAAAGAAAAGAATTTGCCAGTTATAAAAAATGGCAGGAAGCGCAAATAAAAAAGCCGCAACCCCATAGATGATGGTCCACTTTTTATATTCCGCCATATTTTTGCCTTTAAAGAGACTAAGCATAGGATAACTCAGCAAATACATGGTGAACCAAGCTAATAGCAAAAAGAAATGTGCCCAAACAGGTGAAGCTAATAACATACCGTAAACAAAAGGCAATAATGCCATCACAATGGCGCCATATTGATTCGAAATCAGGAGTTTCATAGTTCTCTTTAGTTGATAAAAATTCTCAGTTATTTTATCCCACAATTTCTTGATTTACAAAGTCTAAAACCGCCTTTAGAATGGAATTATCTTCATCAAAAAGGAGCCATTATGTCGATTCAACGCATTCAACCAAGCAAACGCTTTTCTGAAGTCGTTATTCATAACAATACCGCCTATTTTGCTGGTCAAGTACCGGAAAAAACGGTTAAGCAAAATGCTTACGAACAAACCAAAGAAGTCCTTTCACTGATCGATAAATTATTGGCTGAAATTGGTTCGGAAAAAAGCAAAATTCTTACCGCGCAAATCTTCCTTGCTGATATGGCTGATTATGCTCAACTTAACCAAGCATGGGATGAATGGGGCGAGAGTCAAAATCCACCAAGCCGAGCAACGGTAGAAGCAAAACTTGCAGATCCTGATTGGAAAGTTGAAATCGTTATTATTGCGGCTGTATAAACAAGTTTTTTCAAAATGTGACCAACCGCAAAGAAAGTTTTTCGATTTTCCTTTACACTAAACACTGAATTCAAAAGAAGGAGTAATGTATGCAATCATGGACACCAGAAATGTGGCAAGCTGCAGTGATTGGGCTTGTTGTTGGCGTAATCTTAGGCTATGTGGTATTACGATTAACAAAAGGGTCTGTTAAAAAACAAGTTCAAACCGAAGCTGAACTAAAAGAAGTAAAAACACAATTAAGCGATAAACAAGCACAACTTGAAAAACATTTTGCAGAAAGTGCTGAATTATTTAAAACCTTAATTGGTGATTATCAAAAACTGTACCGTCACTATGCAGCTTCATCTGAAGCCTTGCTTGGCGGTAAACCCACCGACAAAGGTTTATTTACCCAGCAATTGGTGACCGCCTCATCAGAAAGCAAATCTGAAGAGCCACCGCGTGATTATTCTGAAGGTTCATCTGGCTTATTAAAAACAGATAAAGAAAACCAATAATGATTAACGGTTGAACAATAAAAAAATCAGGGATTAAATACTTAATCCCTGATTTTTTATTAGTGATTACTCAATACTTGAGCCGGTTGTAACTTCGCGGCTCGACTGGCTGGATAAAGACTGGCGAGTAAACTCAATACCAATGCCGCCACGAGAACTAATACAACATCGAACCAATGTAATTCGCTTGGTAAAAAATCAACGAAATAGATGCCATCTGATAACAGTTTTTTACCAAGTAATGCCTCGATGCCTTGAATAATCGGCGTGAGATTCAGCGCGAGTACAACACCTAACACGATACCAATCAAACACCCTTTCATTCCTGCAAGCAAGCCATACCAAATAAAGATCTGCTTAATAAAGCCATTATTTGCCCCCAGGGTTCGCATAATCGCAATATCACCTTGCTTGTCTTTTACCGCCATAATTAAAGTAGAAACGATATTAAAACACGCCACCCCAATTACAAGCACCATCGCAATATACATCACAGTACGGATAAGCTGAATATCACGATACATATAGCCAAATTTTGCCACCCAGTTTTGAATGTAAAGCAGTTGAGGATAATCATTTAGCATCGAATAATCCATATCTTGTACTTTGAATGGATCATCCACTTTCAATTCAACACCGGTAATTTGATCTTCACGATACCCCATTAATTCTTGCGCTTGAGGCAATGCCAGTAAGGCATAACTGTGGTCTAACTGGCCATCTAAACGCAAAATAGCGGTCACTTGAACACGCTCACGATTAGGCTGAGCCATTTGATCTTCGCCATTTGGTTGAGAGATTAATAACGATACCCAATCGCCTGCTTTAACATCTAACTCTTTGGCAATACCAGAGCCCAGCACCAATCCACCTTCTTCTGCGAATTTTTGCCAGCCATCGCCTTCCACAAACTTGCCGAGAGAACTCACTTGATCTTCAGCTTGTTTATCGACCCCTTTCACTTGAACGACTTTAAGTTTATTGCCGTTTTCAACTAAGGCAGTAAAACTCACAAAAGGTGAAAGTGCGGTAATTTTTTTATTTGTTTTTAGACGATCTGCTAGCTTTTGCCAATGGTTTAATGTGGCTTCATTGTCCTGTGGATTTACTGTGATTTCCGCATGTGGCACGACAGCCAAAATGCGCGAGTTTAATTCACGCTCAAAGCCATTCATGGCACTTAACCCTACAATCAATACTGCTACGCCAAGGGCGATACCGATAGCAGAGAATTTTGAAATTAACGCCACCAACGGATTCTTTTGCTTACCTCGTTGATAACGCCAACTAATGAAAAAAGGCGTATTCATTATGCACCTTCCTTCAAAATGCCGTCTTGCATGGTTAAGCAACGAGACAGTTTTTGCGCCAATGACATATCATGCGTCACCAATAAAAACGCAATATTTTGTTCCGCATTCAAGGTTTGAATCAACTCAAAAATACTTTCTGTGGTTTTATGATCCAAGTTACCGGTTGGTTCATCGGCCAAGACAAGAGCAGGATTATTCACCAATGCACGGGCAATTGCCACACGTTGACGTTCACCACCCGAAAGGGCAGATGGACGATGAGTAATGCGATGACTTAAGCCTACTGCACCTAATATTTTTTCCGCACGATCTTTTGCTTCTGTTTTATTTTGACGACCAATTAACATCGGCATCATCACATTTTCTAACGCAGTAAAATCTGCCATTAAATGGTGAAATTGATACACAAACCCTAGATTTTGGTTACGTAATTTAGCCAATTCACTTTCAGACGCTTTTTGCAAAGATTGTCCTTTAATAAAGACTTCCCCACTACTTGGCTGATCTAAGCCACCTAAGGTGTGTAATAAAGTACTTTTTCCTGAACCAGAACTCCCCACAATCGCCACTAATTCTTGTGGTTTCATAGCAAAGCTTACGCCTTTTAATACTTGGGTTTGGTTCTCGCCTTCTTGGTAAAATTTATTAATATTTTGGCATTCTAATAAGTAGTTATTCATATTTTACTCATAACGTAATGCTTCCGCAGGCTCAGTTTTTGCCGCACGATAAGCTGGATAAATGGTTGATAATAAAGATAACAATAAAGAAAAGGCAATCACAATAATGACTTGCATTGGCTCAATCGAGGTCGGCAAGAAAACACCGTTCGGATTGACCGCACTTAAAATTGCCCCAAGATTTAAGGTAATTAATACGCCCAGTACAGCACCAATTAACGTGCCCACTAGCCCCACCAATAAACCTTGATAAATAAAGATCGAACGTACTTGGGATTTAGTGACACCTTGTGTTTGCAAAATGGCAATTTCCCCTTGTTTATCCACCACCATTAAACTTAATGAGGTCACGATATTGGAAATTGCAACAACAATAATTAAGCTAATCAACAAGCCCATCATATTTTTTTCCATACGAACTGCTTGGAAAAACTCCCCTTTTTGGACACGCCAATCGCTGATATGACTCTCTTTGAAATAGGTTGGCAATTCTGTGATTTGGAAAGGATCATCTAGGAATAAACGATAGCCTTGAGCCTCACCTGGCTGAATACGCATTAGGCGACCAATATCCGCTAAATTAGCAAAAACTTCATAACCTGATGCTTCGCCATAATCATAGTAAATCTCACTCACAGTAAATAAACGCTGCATCGGCACACGACCAAATGGCGTATATTGGCTATTTTCAGTAATCATTAAGCGAACTTTATCACCCACTGCTAAACCTAATTTTTGCGCCAGGTTATCACCAATGATCAACTTAAACTCACCTTGCGGTAAAAGTTGATTAAATTGGCTAGGATCGAAACCTTCCAGTAAAGGATCATCTGAAAAAGACTGAATACCAATCACTTGGCCTGCACTTACGCCTTTTGCTGTTTGAAACACAACATTCGTGGTATTAATCGGCACCGCTTTTTGCACAAAGTGCGGTGTATTTTCAAGCGGTTTTTCTACCGAAATAGGCGCTTCTTGGCTAACAATCGCGTGCGGAATGCTCGAAAGCACCTGTTGTTTTTGATAGCCTTCTAATCCATTCATGACAGAAAGCACAATAATCAATGCCATCACACCCAGTACGATGCCAAAGCTTGCCAAATTAGCAACAAGTCGCCCAAAACGATCAGCGCTTTTTGCTCGCCAATATCGCAGGGCGACGTATAAAGAAATAGGTAAATTCATTATTTTTGATTTAATTGTTGAACGAAATCTTCAATATTTTGCGTCACTTTTTTCGTTAGCGTGGTTACCGCACTATCACTCGCCCAAGCAATATGAGGTGTGATAATTAAATTCGGCATCGTTTTCGCTAATTCAATCAGTGGATTATTTTTCTCTGGTGGTTCTTTCACTAATACATCTAATGCAGCACCGCCTAATTGCCCTGTTTTTAATGCATCACAAACTGCTTGCTCATCAATCAATGGACCACGACCAGTATTGATTAAATACGCCCCTTTCTTACAAAGTGACAAGGTTTCTTGATTGATTAAATTTTTGGTTGTTTCGGTCAATGCACAATGTAATGTGAGAATATCGGCTTGTTTTAGCACCTCTTCAAAAGGCGTGTAACCTTCACGGCACATTGTGGCATTTCGATGTTCAGCATAAAGGACTTTCATGCCTAAAAGTTCTGCTAAACGCCCTACTTCTTTACCTAAACAGCCTTTTCCAAACACGCCTAATGTTGAACCTTTCACATCTGTAATAGGATAATCAAAATAACAGAACTGTTTACTCTCAGTCCATTTTCCTGTGATTTGATCGCGTTGCCAGCCAGCCAAGCTGTGTTTTAACGCAAAAATCATGCCTAATACATGTTCAGGTACTGTTGTTGCTGAATAACCTGTCACATTTTTAACTGCCACACCGAGTTCTTTTGCAGCTTCTAAATCTACGTTATTGGTGCCTGTTGCGGTGATAGCAATAAGTTTTAATTTAGGTAGTTGTTGCAACACCTCACGGCTTAAAATCACTTTGCTAGTGATAATAATATCTGCGTCTTTTGCTCGCTCAATGGTTTGCTCTGCAGAAGTATATTCATACTCAACCCAGTTATGCGGAAAGCTTGGACGAGGGATAGGAATATGTTTTGGAATTGCCGTGCTGTCTAAAAATACGATATTCATTGTTATCTCCTTTTACAGAACAAAAGTGCGGTCAAAAACAACGCTGTTTTCAACCGCACTTCTCCATTAGATGGACGTATCTAATTCAGGGAAAGACTTCACTAAATCATCAATGGCTTTCATCTGTGACACAAAACCTTCTAATGCTGAAAGTGGCAATGCAGAAGGCCCATCACATTTTGCTTGATTTGGATTTGGGTGCGCTTCTAAGAATAAGCCTGCAATGCCAATTGCTAAACCAGAACGAGCTAATTCGGTCACTTGTTCACGACGACCACCTGAAGCTGCACCAAACGGATCGCGGCATTGTAATGAATGGGTCACGTCAAAAATAACTGGACTACCTTTAGACACTTTTTTCATCACACCGAAGCCTAACATATCCACCACTAAATTATCGTAACCGAAGTTTGAACCTCGATCACAAAGGATAATTTTATCGTTACCACATTCTTCAAACTTATCGACGATATTGCCCATTTGACCCGGGCTTAAGAATTGTGGTTTTTTCACGTTAATTACCGCACCGGTTTTTGCCATAGCTTCAACTAAATCCGTTTGACGCGCTAAAAATGCCGGTAACTGGATCACATCCACCACATCAGCAACAGGCTGGCATTGATAAATTTCGTGCACATCGGTAATCACTTTCACGCCAAAGGTTTCTTTTAACTCTTGGAAAATTTTTAAACCTTCTTCCATGCCAGGACCACGGTAAGAATGAATTGAAGAACGGTTAGCTTTATCGAAAGATGCTTTGAAGACATAAGGCACACCCAACTTTTCAGTCACTTTTACGTAAGCTTCACAAACTTGCATCGCCATATCGCGACTTTCAAGCACGTTCATCCCGCCGAAAAGTACAAAAGGTTTGTCATTTGCGACATCAATATTGCCAATTTTTACAATTTTATTTTGCATAATATTTCCTTTTTAATGGATGGACTTGGCATCTTTCAATGCTTCGCCTTTCAGTTCTAAAAGTTGAGTTTTTAACAGAGAAGAAGTGGGATCATTCGGACATTGATCCACAAAATATTCCAAATCCTCAATGGCTGAAGGATAAGCGCCCATTTGCGCCAACACTAAGCCACGATCGCGAATATCGTAAGGATCTTTTCTTCCCGCTAACAAGAATTGGATATAATTAAAAGCCAAATCGTTTTGTTCTTCACGAATTAAGGCATTCTTGGCGAGCTGACGGAAACGTGCAGTAAGCATCGGAATATCTGCTCGAGCTAAATCCTCTGGTTGAATTTGAGCCCCAAAACCAAAGGCGCCTTCATAGAGTTTTTTCAATTCATCCACTGAAATGTATTTTCCACTCCAAGGATCAATAAACGCCACTTCACCATCGACTTCTGCACGTAAAATCAGTTGCGTCGGGAAATTCACGGGATAAATCGGCAATTTTAAACTTGCGGCTAAATAAAGTACTAAAGCGCCAAGGCTCACCGGCATGCCTTCACGCTCTTCTAAAATATACGGAAGATATAAATTGCGAGCATAGAAGTAATTATCCGCATCGCAGTGAAAGCTCCAATCACCGTAAAATAGCTGCAATAATTGATGAATTTTAGCTTTATCATCCCATTCTTCAGGAATAGATTGGCGAGCTTTGCGTACTAAACTCCCCACGAGCCCTCTTATACGAGGCTCATCAAGTTGTTCTTTCTCACAAATGCTTAGATAAAAATGAGTCAGTTCAGCATATAAGGCTTTTTGATCGTATTTCATTACCGCTTCCAATATCCCAATGTTACGCGCTCATTGTCGCCATAATCCCGTATGGTTGCAACCCCTTGCCAATGATTTTGCCAGAAAATTGACCGCACCTCTTCGCCCTGTTTCCAGCCGTGCTCTAACAATAAATAGCCGTTATCTTTTAAATACAATGGCGCATACTCAATAAGATGACGTAAATCAGCTAAACCGTTTTCGCCCGCCACCAACGCCGAACAAGGCTCGAAACGCACATCACCTTGGAAAAGATGCTCATCGGTTTCATCAATATAAGGCGGATTACTGACGATAATATCAAACTGCTCTTCAACATTTTCAAACCAACGACTCTGTAAAAATTGCACCTTGAGCTGATTTTTTTCTGCATTGGATTGCGCTAATTTGACGATCTCTGGCATTAAATCCACACCAATAACATCTAATTGAATATTCTTTTTTTGACAAATAGGAGAAAGCTCAGAAGCCAGCGCTAATGCAATCGCACCTGTGCCAGTACCAAGATCGAGAATACGAAAGTGCGGTGGATTTTCTTCCAGTTTTTCTAACGCAATTTGTAATGCTTTTTCTACGAGAATTTCGGTATCGGGGCGAGGAATTAATGTTCCTTCAGACACATTTAAAGGCAAGGACCAGAATTCCTTTTCGCCGAGAATATAAGCAATAGGCTCGCCTTTTAAACGACGATCTAAAAGTGCGGTCAATTTTAACCGCACTTTTTCATCAATTTCCGTTTCATCGAAAGCTAAAATTTGCGTTCTCGATTTGCCCGTTGCGTGTTGCAATAGCACTAACGCATCAACTTTGCCATTCTCTGTTGGATTTACCTGATTTAAGGCTTGCGCAGCATCGGCAAGCCATTGTTGATAGGTCATTAATTATTCTCAGATAACGCTGCTAATTGATCTGCTTGATATTCAGTAATAATCGGCTGAATAAGCTCGTCAATTTTGCCGTTCATCACTTCATCTAAACGATAGAGCGTTAAGTTGATACGGTGATCTGTGACACGACCTTGTGGGTAGTTATAAGTACGAATTTTATCTGAACGATCGCCTGAACCTAATAAGTTACGGCGGGTATCCGCTTGCTCTGCCGCTTGACGTTCTTGCTCTGCTTGAACAATACGTGAAGCCAATACAGACATCGCTTTCGCTTTGTTTTTGTGTTGTGAACGCTCATCCTGACATTCCACCACAATACCCGTTGGAATGTGAGTAATACGTACCGCAGAGTCTGTTGTATTAACGTGCTGACCACCCGCACCAGATGAACGGTAAGTATCAATACGTAAATCTGCTGGATTGATTTCCGGCATTTCTGATTCTGGTAATTCTGGCATCACCGCAACAGTACAAGCAGAAGTATGAATACGACCTTGGCTTTCTGTTTTTGGTACACGTTGTACACGGTGGCCGCCTGATTCAAATTTTAACTGACCGTAAACGCCATCACCGCTTACTTTGACGATCACTTCTTTATAACCGCCCTGCTCGCTTTCATTTGCGCTGAGCATTTCAACACGCCAGCGTTTACTTTCAGCATAACGGCTGTACATACGGAATAAATCGCCGGCAAAGATACCCGCTTCATCCCCACCTGTACCCGCACGAATTTCTAAATAGCAGTTATATTCATCATTTGGATCTTTCGGTAATAAAAGAATTTGAAGTTGTTGCTCGACTTCTTCAATTTCGGCTTTGGATTCTTCAATTTCCATTTCTGCCATTTCTTTCATTTCAGGATCATCTAACATCAATTCTGCTTCAGCAATGTTAGAATTAAGCTGATTCCAACGATTAAAACATTTCACCACATCTTCAAGCTGTGAATATTCTTTAGAATACGCACGGAATTTATCCTGATCCGAAATTACCGACGCATCACCTAGCAATGCCTCTAATTCTTCATAACGTTCTTTTAAACTTTCAAGTTTTGCAATAATAGAATCTTTCATATTTTTATAAAGTTAAAGCCAAAAATAAAATCGGCCTATTCTAGCCGATTTTAAGGGAAATTGACAGACGCAAAATCTGCCTAAAAATGACCGTACTTTAGATGCGAGTCACATCAAACTTCGCTAAATCAATTCGATCTTCAGTGCCATAAAATTGAGCCAAGGCATGACGCAAGGTTTCTGCACGTTTTGGTAAACCTTTTTCAGCATAGGTTTTCACTTGCTCATACACCGCTTGCTTAAATGGTTGCGTATCCCCTGGATTGCCATTCAAATTATCCGCACTAGCAAAATAACGGAATCCCGCCGCTGTGGCTAAAATCCATTCCAATGCTTGGGGCTTCACTTCCACCTTTTCAAAATCACGCTGACGTGCTTCAGAACGACCATCTGGCTCATACCAATAGCCAAAATCTTCTAATTTACGGCGCTCTTTCCCTGCTACCAACCAATGGGCGATTTCATGTAATGCACTGCTGTAAAAGCCTCTCGCAAAGTAAATCGCATTATAAGGCACCTCATCATTTGCCGGAATGTAAATCGGCTCATCCCCACCTTTAACCAATCGCGTATTATATTCTTCTTCAAAACATTGATTAAAAATCGCAATGATGTCCTCAAGTTTATGTTCCATGCTTTCTCCAAATATTTTTATAAATAACACCTCTTAAAAGGTCTGAGAATTATCTCATTTTTAATGTTTTTCACAAAATCTTGGTTAAATAAAAAACGTCTGAAATTAACGTTTCAGATTTTTTTTATCATAAAGTGCGGTCAAATTTTTAGGTGTTTTTAAACCTATCTTTAAGCCCCATCTATTTAATATCCCCCTTGGGCGCATGCCTGAAATACCGTTTGTATTCACGGCTGAATTGGCTAGGTGACTCGTAGCCAACTTGGTAAGCGGTTTCGGTTATAGCTCTTCCTTCTTGAGCAATTAGGCGTCTGGCTTCCATCAAACGTAAGGATTTTTGATATTGCAGCGGTGAAAGGCTGGTTATCTTCTTGAAATGGCTATGAAAGCCAGATAATGACATACCACTTAAATTTGCCACCTTGTTCGCCTGTAAGGAGTCGATAATATATTTCTTGTTGGATAAGCGGTGCAAGAAACCCAATATCTTTTGGATTTTCGTGCAAGAATAATAAGCGTTCAACAGCATTTTTGAGAGATTCATCCAAATGCCATTGTGCAAAACCTTCGTCGCCCGGTTGAAGAGCATCTGCAAGGTTTGGATTTGCTAATAAAATCTTGCTAACGCTCTCAATATCAAT
>CAUTFW010000016.1:0-49775 GCA_963537955.1 Parahaemophilus parainfluenzae
GCATTTCAGATGCCTTTGCAAGATCTTTTTGTAAAAAAATGTAAATTTTTTTGCTGTTTGCTTACAAACGCACCAACATGACGAGAAAAAATCATTTTAAAACGGTAATTCCATCAAATCCCCAGAGAGCCAACGCTTGTTCTAATTGGTATTTATTCTCTACATCTTGCGTACAAAAAACCTGATTTTTCACCTCAGATTTTGACCGCACTTCTAATTTATCAAGTAAGAACTGCAATCGCTTGGCAATGGCGAATCCTGGATCCATAAAATTCTTCACTTGAGGTAAGCAAATTTGAATTTCATCTTTTATTAAAGGGAAATGCGTACAACCTAAACAAATCGTATCTAAGTTCTCTATTGAAGCCCAAGGACTTAATTCATTTTTCAATGCAATCAAATCGACCGATTTTCCTTGGATTTTATGCTCTGCGATTTCAACCAATTTAGTTGAGCCTAATCGTTCAACTATACAATGGGAGGCAAACTGATGAATAAGCTCATTAACATAAGGGCGTTTAACCGTGCCCTTTGTTGCCAATAGACCAATATGTTTCGTTTGTGAAATTTCTGCTGCAGGCTTAATGGCTGGTACGGTACCTACAATCGGAATAGAAAATTGCTCGCGTAAAGGCGGTAACACTACCGTACTCGCGGTATTACAAGCAATCACAATGGCATCAAGTGGATAATCCTGGTTAATTTTTTTACAAATATCCAATGTTCGCTGAATAATTGTTTCTTCTGATTTTTCTGAATAGGGGAAACCCGCATTGTCAAAGCAATACAAATAATGGTTATCAGGCATGAGCTTTTTCGCTTCCCGATAAACGCTTAAGCCACCCATTCCAGAATCAAAGAAAAGTACCGTTGATTTATTCATTTATAAAACTCTTTAAAAAATAACCGCACTTTAGGCATTCGAATAAATTTCTCGATTATTTAGCCAACGGCGGATTAAACTTTCTGCCACATCCGGATATTTCACAATTAATGCTTTAGCATAATGTTGAACGGTTGGGATCATTTTACGATCGCGTATTAAATTCGCCACTTTAAATTCGGCAATTCCCGTCTGTTTAGTGCCCAACACTTCACCAGGGCCGCGAATCTCTAAATCTTTCTCTGAAATCACAAAGCCATCTTGGCTATCACGCAGTACTTGTAAACGTTTTTGCGACACTTTACCCAACGGCGGTTTATACATTAAGACACAAAAAGAAGCCGTACTGCCACGCCCTACTCGTCCACGTAACTGATGAAGTTGTGATAAGCCCAAACGCTCAGCATTTTCAATGATCATTAGACTGGCATTCGGCACATCTACGCCCACTTCGATTACGGTTGTGGCCACAAGCAAATCGAGTTCTGCACTTTTAAAGGCAGCCATAATATCTTGTTTTTCTTGCGGTTTCATTCGCCCATGTACAAGACCAATTTTAAGCATCGGCAACGCTTTCGTTAAATCTTCCCAAATGGCCTCGGCTGCTTGCGCTTCTAGTACTTCAGACTCATCAATCAAGGTACAAACCCAATAAGCCTGACGTTTTTCATTAATACAGGCATTTTTGACTCGAGCAACGATTTCATCGCGGCGTTCTTCAGAAATAACAACTGTCGTAATCGGTGTTCTGCCTGGTGGCAATTCGTCAATAATCGACGTATCGAGATCGGCATAAACCGTCATCGCTAACGTTCTCGGGATTGGCGTTGCTGTCATAATCAGTTGATGGGGATAAAATCCTGCTTTTTCGCCTTTTTCTCGCAACATTAAACGCTGATGCACACCAAAACGATGCTGTTCATCAATAATCACCAAGGCTAAATCAGCAAATTCCACTTCTTCTTGGAATAAAGCATGCGTGCCTACTACCATTTGTACCGCACCAGATTTAATCTTTTCCAATTCGGCTTGACGAGCTTTCCCTTTCACCTTACCTGCTAACCAGCCGACGTCAATACCAAAAGGCTCTAACCAACGGCGGAAATTATTCGCATGTTGTTCCGCTAAAATTTCTGTTGGCGCCATTAAAGCCACTTGTTTACCATTATCAATCGCTAATAAGGCGGCTAAGGCTGCCACTAATGTTTTCCCTGAACCCACATCACCTTGAACAAGTCGCATCATTGGATAATCTTTCGCTAAATCCTGTTCAATATCTGCCACCACTCTATTTTGAGCATTTGTAGGTTGAAACGGCAAAGATGCAAGAAAACGTTGTTTCAAATCAGTTTGATAATGCAATGGCAACGCTAAAAACTGCTGCGTACCCAACCGCACTTTTTGCATTGCAAGATTGTGTGCTAAAAGTTCTTCAAAGATAAGTCGTTGCTGTGCGGGATGTTGTCCTTTCTCCAAAATATCTAATGAGATATCTGGCGGAGGACGGTGCAAAAATCGAATAGCATCCTTTAAGCTAAAAGGATGCGGATTAAATTCATTAGGTAAAATTTCCGTTAATTGGATTTTATCGAGTAAAGCCAATGCTTGATCGGTTAGCTTACGTAATGAATTTTGTTTTAAACCTTCTGTTGTGGAATAAATTGGTGTGAGCGTTTCCTCTAAAACCAATGGCGCATTATCCCGTATAATTTGATACTCAGGATGATGAATTTCCGCCATAAAACGTCCGCGTTTAATTTCACCTAACGCTTTAACGCGCGTACCAATCTGAAAACTATTTTTCATCCCTGCATTAAAATTGAAGAAACGAAGCATAATTTTGCTTGTTCCATCAGAGAGACTTACGGTTAAAATAGGACGGCGCCCAAAGGCAACTTCACAAGTTTGGACAACACCTTCAATAGTGGCATATTGTTCAGGACGAAGATCGGCAATGGGGGTTATTCTTGTGCGATCTTCATAACGGATAGGTAAATGAAAAAGCAAGTCTTGGAGATTATGAATTCCAAGGCGGCTTAATTTATCGGAGATTGCCGCCCCTACACCCGATAAAGTGGTTAAAGGAACGGCATCGAGAAGTTGTGTGCTCATTATGCTTCATTAATATTGCGCTTCAAACGAATCACACTGGTAATTTGTTTGATTTTTCGCATAATGTTTTCTAAATGATAGATATCTCTTGCGCCAACTTGGATAATAACTAATAGGACATTATTTTCTAATTCTTCTGTCCAAATACTTTGAATATTACTTTCGCAAGTCGTGACTGCTGTCATAAGACTACCTAATACATTTTGTTCATTAAGCATTTCAATGTGTAATTCGGCATCAAAATTGACCGCACTTTCAGACTCTTCCCATTTCGCAGCGGTGAAATCCTTCGTATTGCTTGATACTAAATTAGAACAAGCTTGATGATGCACCACTACTCCTTTTTTCGCAGTGCTTAATGCCACGATCGGATCACCCGGAATTGGATGACAACATTGAGCAAAAGATGCTTTCATTTCGCCATCTCGGCTTAATGTTAGCGTGCTTTGTGTATTTTCAGGCACACCATCCACATCAATTTCAATGGCTTCATCCATTAATTGATGGGCAATAACGCTCGACATTTGATTGCCGACACCAATTTCTACAAAAAGCTCATTGAGGCTTGAGAGATTTAATTCATTCAGTACGGCTTGGATTTTATCTTCAGAAACCTCTGAGAGATAATGTGGTTTCAACGCCATTTCTAACTGTTTTTTGCCTGTTTGAACCGCATCATCTGCACGCAATAATTTTAAGAAATGACGAATACGGGTTCTTGCTCGAGCGGTCACCACAAAGTTTAACCAACTAACGCTTGGGTGAGCGTTTTCACTGGTCACAATCTCAACGGTTTGACCAGATTCTAAAGCTTGTGATAACGGATAAGGTTTATGCTCTACCACTGCTGCAACGCAATGATTTCCCACATCAGAATGCACAGCATAAGCAAAATCGACAGCTGTTGCGCCCATTGGCAATTCCACGATGCGACCTTTCGGCGTAAAGACATAAATTTCTTTCGGGAAAAACTCAGATTTTACGTTCTCAATAAACTCAAAGGAGTTACCCACGTTTTGTTGAATATCCACCAGGCTTTGTAACCAACGTTGTGCGCGGACTTGAGCGGTGGTGCTATCGTTTTTACCGCCTTCTTTATACACCCAATGGGCGGTAATTCCCATTTCGGCAACCTGTTCCATCTCTTCAGTTTGCAAGTGAACTTCTACAGGCACCCCATGAGGACCAATCATTGAGGTTTGTAGCGCTTGGTAGCCATTTGCACGTGGCACAGCAATATAATCTTTCACCTTGCCTGGGCGAGGTTTGTACAAACTATGCATTTGCCCCAATCCGCGATAGCAATCATCAACTGAATTCACAATGACACGGAAAGCATAAATATCCATAATTGAATGGAATTTCTGATCTTTCGTGCGCATTTTTTGGTAGATTTTATAGAGATGTTTTTCTCGCCCCCAAATACGACTTGGAATACCCGCATTTTCAAGACGTAGTGAGATATCATTAGAAATACGTTGGATCAACTCCTGACGAGAACCACGTGCCTGTTCGACGAATTTTTTAAGCACCTCATAACGGCGAGGATGCATGGCTTCAAAAGATAAATCTTCTAATTCATTTTTGATATGCTCAATGCCTAAACGATGGGCTAATGGACAGTAAATCTCTAGGGTTTCTTTTGCAATGCGACGACGTTTATCTGGACGTAATGAGCCCAGTGTTCGCATATTATGGGTACGGTCAGCCAGTTTGATTAAGACGACACGAATATCTCGAGTCATCGCTAAAATCATTTTACGGAAGTTTTCAACCTGTGCTTCTTGGCGGGTACGGAATTTCAATTTATCCAATTTAGATACGCCATCTACAATTTCGGCTACGCTAGCGCCAAACTCATCTTTTAATTGGGATTCAGTATAAGGGGTATCTTCGATAACATCATGCAATAATGCAGCCATGACAGCTTCATGGTCTAAATGCATTTCCGCAATGATTGAAGCCACTGCAACTGGGTGCGTAATGTAAGGTTCGCCACTTGAGCGAAATTGTCCTTCGTGAGCATCTCGCGCAATAACGAATGCACGTTTGATTAATTCAATTTTATCGGCGGGCAAATACCCCTGAATAATTCGATCTAAATTAGCAAACAATTCCAAAGGACACCTGACTTTTTGTAGATAGAAAGACTAGGCGGCCAAAATAAGCTTAATTTTGACCGCACTTTAATGAGATTATTCTGTGATTAACGCCACTGCCACTTCTTCATTACGTTGAGAAGCTGCTGCATCTAAATACTCTTTTGCATCCATGATTTCTTGGTTGATTAGCCCTTTTTCAATTTCACGTAATGCAATGACAGTTGGTTTATCGTTATCTTCTGGCACTAACGGCTCACTTTGATGTAGCTCTAATTGTCTCGCACGACGAGCGGCGGTTAAAATTAAATCAAAACGGTTACCAATTTTTTCTACTGCATCTTGCACAGTCACTCGAGCCATGTTTTACTCCGATGTTAAAAATAATGTCTATAAAGAGAAATATTGTACTCAATTCAAGGTTATTTTGCTAGTAGCTGGTGAATTAAGTCTGCATTTTCTGTTTGTTGATAAGCTTTAGTCAAACGTTCTGCCTGCAAAATACTTTGCAAATCAGCCAATGCCTGTTCAAAATTATCATTCACAATAACGTAATCATATTCGTCATAATGGGAAATCTCGCTAATTGCTTTCGACATTCGTTCAGCAATCACCTCTTTAGTATCCTGTCCACGTCCAACCAAGCGACGTTCTAATTCAGGCAATGACGGTGGCAAAATAAAAATACTTTTTACAGAGGGTACTTTTTGACGAATTTGCTGCGCACCTTGCCAATCAATATCTAAAAACACATCAATGCCTTTTGCTAAGTTTTCTTCAATTGCTGGCAATGAAGTGCCGTAATAATTGCCACCAAACACTTTTGCATATTCTAAGAAATGGCCTTTTTCAATTAAACGCTCAAATTCTTCTACGGAAACAAAATAATAATGCACACCATGACTTTCGCCTGGGCGAGGTGAACGTGTTGTGTGTGAAATCGACACCATTTTTTTCGTGCCTTGATTTTTCTCTAATAATGCTGAAATTAATGATGACTTTCCCGCCCCACTTGGTGCAGAAAGAATATATAAATTACCTTGAGACATAATTGAAACCTCTTCTTGTTGTTTGTTTTTATTATACAAAAAGAAAATGAAAAGTGCGGTCAAAATTTCATTTGTTTTTCATCCTCGTTAAAAAGTGATCGAGATCACAAAAAAGTGGTATATACCCTTTTTTTTATCAAAATGCCCGTGCTATAATCCGAAAGAACTCGTTAGAGCAACGATTTTGTTTAACTTAAAAATAGAAGGTGAAAATCTTATGGCTATTAAAATTGGTATCAACGGTTTCGGCCGTATCGGTCGTATCGTATTCCGTGCAGCACAACAACGTGATGACATCGAAGTTGTAGGTATCAACGACTTAATCGACGTTGAATACATGGCTTACATGTTGAAATACGATTCAACTCACGGTCGTTTTGACGGTACTGTTGAAGTTAAAGACGGTAACTTAGTAGTAAACGGTAAAACTATCCGTGTTACTTCTGAACGTGATCCAGCAAACCTTAACTGGGGTGCGATCGGCGTTGATGTTGCAGTTGAAGCAACAGGTTTATTCTTAACTGATGAAACAGCACGCAAACACATCACTGCTGGTGCGAAAAAAGTCGTATTAACAGGTCCTTCTAAAGATAGCACACCAATGTTCGTACGTGGTGTAAACTTCGGTGCATACGCAGGTCAAGATATTGTGTCTAACGCATCTTGTACAACAAACTGTTTAGCACCTTTAGCACGTGTTGTTCACGAAACCTTCGGTATCAAAGATGGTTTAATGACTACTGTTCACGCAACCACAGCAACTCAAAAAACTGTTGATGGCCCATCAGCTAAAGACTGGCGCGGTGGTCGTGGTGCATCACAAAACATCATCCCTTCATCTACCGGTGCAGCAAAAGCAGTAGGTAAAGTATTACCAGCATTAAACGGTAAATTAACTGGTATGGCGTTCCGTGTTCCTACTCCAAACGTTTCTGTAGTTGACTTAACTGTAAACTTAGAAAAACCAGCAACTTACGAACAAATCAAACAAGCAATCAAAGATGCAGCTGAAGGTAAAACTTTCAACGGCGAATTAAAAGGCGTTTTAGGTTACACTGAAGATGCAGTAGTTTCTACAGACTTCAACGGCTGTACTTTAACTTCTGTATTTGATGCTGATGCAGGTATTGCATTAACTGATTCTTTCGTTAAATTAGTATCTTGGTACGATAACGAAACTGGTTACTCAAACAAAGTATTAGACTTAGTTGCACACGTTTACAACTACAAAGGCTAATCAAAATCGTTAAAAAATTAACCGCTCTTTTTAGAGCGGTTTTTTTATATCGCCAGTAATGGATTTTAAGAATAGGCTTTAAAATTCTTTCCTTTTGTTTCTGTTAATCCTTGATAATGACGGAAATTATAAATAAGCGGCTTCCATTTTGTTGGATCAATACGATCCTTATCAAATAGCACATCATCTTGCCCATGAAATGCCACCACCGTAAATTCTACAATCGCATAATTCTCTTCTGTACGCTCTGTTATATGACTAACTTTTACTTCAGCTTGTAAAGGGCATTCTAATACTCGTTTCGGTGCAACTGTAGTCGACTCCTGCGGTGTTAAACCTGCTATTTCAAACTTGTTTGGTGTTGTTTTCCCTGAAAGTTTTTCAATACGGCTAATATTATCAATCAAATTCTCAGGTACTAAATTAATCACCGCCTCCCCTGTTGATTTCAGATTCTCAAGCGCTTTTCCTCCTAATACTAAACCAATAACAATATTTTTCCCTAAGCTCCAACTCGATGAAATCGGCGTAATATTGGTATGGTTAGCTTTATCGGCTGTCGATAATAAAATAACTGGAAAGCCATAATAAAATGCGCCGGGATTGATTTCTCTATGCATAACATTCTCCTTCTTTTAATGTTTTAGTTAGTCTATAAAAAATAGATTCACAAAGTAGATACCCAGATATAAGTAAAACATAGAGAACCTAGATATAACAAGGCTCTACGACTAATAATTTAATGGCAGAATATAGAATAAAAAAGAATAAAAATAGAAAAATCAAAATGTCTATTATTTATTCTATATCGACAAAATAACAACATTTCTCTAGCTTTTAAATTTATTTCGTTTATATTAGCGTACATTTGTTCGCTCAAATAAGGCTTATATGAATTTAGAACGTCATTTCGTCAATCGAATTCGCCAGCAGGCAAAAACTCGTCAAAATGCAACCGCACTTCGCCATAAAATTAATGGCTTGTGGAAAGATATTTCATGGAACGCATTCCAACAACAGCTTGATCAGCTTTCATTAGCTTTTCTTGCTTGTAATATTCAAGTACAAGATAAAATTGCAATTTTTGCGCACAATATGTCACGTTGGACAATCGCTGATATTGCAGCACTTCAAATCCGTGCCATCACCGTTCCAATTTATGCAACAAATACCGCACAACAAGCTGAATTTATTTTAAACCATGCCGATGTCAAAATTCTGTTTGTCGGCGATCAAGAACAATATGATCAAGCGTTAGAAATTGCGCATCAATGCCCACAATTACAAAAAATTGTGGCCATGAAAGAACAGATTCAATTGACTGAAACTACACTTTCTTGCCATTGGAAAGATTTAATTCAATTAGGTACAGAAGAGTTCCAGACTGAATTTGAAACTCGTTTAGCAAGTAAAACGATGGATGATTTATTCACAATCATCTACACCTCAGGCACAACAGGTGAACCGAAAGGCGTAATGCTCGATTACAGTAACTTAGCGCATCAACTTGAAGCCCATGATATTGCATTAGATGTTAATCAAGATGAGGTTTCACTTTCTTTTTTACCGTTTAGCCACATTTTTGAGCGAGCTTGGGTTGCCTATGTGTTACATCGCGGAGCAATCCTTTGTTATCTCGAAGACACCAATCAAGTACGTGAAGCATTAACGGAAGTGCGTCCAACCTTTATGTGTGCAGTACCGCGTTTCTATGAAAAAATTTATTCTGCTGTACTGGATAAAGTCCAAAAAGCGCCTTTTATTCGTCAGATGATTTTCCACTGGGCAATTGCAGTGGGACAAAAACGTTTTGATCTTCTCTGTCAAAATAAAGAAGTCCCTTTCTTCTTGCAAAAACGCTATGCGCTTGCCGATAAACTAGTACTTTCTAAACTGCGTTCATTGTTAGGTGGACGAATTAAAATGATGCCTTGCGGTGGCGCAAAATTAGAACCAAGCATTGGGCTTTTCTTCCATAGCATTGGGATTAATATCAAACTCGGTTACGGCATGACTGAAACCACGGCTACCGTTTCTTGTTGGGATGACCATCATTTTAATCCGAATTCTATTGGTAAATTAATGCCAAACGCAGAAGTTAAAATTGGTGAAAATAACGAGATTCTGGTGCGTGGTGGCATGATAATGAAAGGCTACTATAAAAAACCTGAAGAAACAGCTCAAGCTTTCACCGAAGATGGTTTCTTGAAAACGGGAGATGCCGGTGAATTTGATGCTGATGGTAATTTATTTATTACCGACCGTATTAAAGAGTTGATGAAAACCTCTAATGGCAAATATATTGCACCACAATATATCGAAGGTAAAATTGGTAAAGATAAATTTATCGAACAAATTGCGATTATTGCTGATGCAAAAAAATATGTTTCAGCGTTGATCGTACCTTGTTTTGATAGCGTAGAAGAATATGCGAAAAAACTGAATATTAAGTATCAAGATCGCATGGAATTACTCAAACACTCTGACATTATCAAAATGTTTGAACAACGCATCGAAAGTCTTCAAAAAGAACTGGCACACTTTGAGCAGGTGAAGAAATTTACGCTACTCTCTCAGGCATTTAGCGTCAAACTTGGTGAAATCACGCCTACGCTCAAATTACGCCGAAAAGTAATTATGGAACGTTATCGTCATATCATTGATTCGATGTATTCCAACAACAAAGAAAACAAGGAAAATAAAGAATAAAAAAAGTGCGGTGAATTTCACCGCACTTTTATTTTAACGAAAATGATTTATTCGACTTCTACTAATACACCAGCTTGACGAGGTTTCAATACCCCAACCTCACTAAGCTCAATACCGGCTTTTTTCGCAATCTCTAAGATTTCCGCCTCACTTTCAGGTTTAACCGCAACCAACAAGCCACCTGAGGTTTGAGGATCGCAAAGTACCGCCTTTTGATAATCCGTAAGAGGACCGATTTTATGACCATAGCTTTCAAAGTTACGGTTGGTTCCACCTGGTACACAACCTTCAGCAATGTAATCCGCTACGCCATCTAATAATTTGATTTTATCAAAATGCACAACCGCATTAAGATTTGAGCCTTCACAGATTTCAGCTAAGTGTCCTAATAAACCAAAGCCAGTGACATCCGTCATGGCGGTTACACCTGCCACTTCTGCAAATTGGCTGCCAATCAGGTTCATTTGACACATTGCTGACGTTGCCAATCCTTGATGTTCTGGTTTTAACTTGCCTTTTTTCTCAGCAGTAGTCAGCACACCGATACCTAATGGCTTGGTTAAATAAAGCTTACAATTTGCTTCTGCTGAGGCATTACGTTTTACACGATCCGTTGCTATAACGCCTGTTACGGCTAAACCAAAAATAGGTTCTGGCGCATCAATCGAGTGTCCACCAGCCAGTGAAATCCCCGCTTGATGACAAGCAAAACGGCCACCATCAACAATTTTCTGTGCCACTTCTGCCGGTAATTTATTAATCGGGAAACCTAAAATGGCAATTGCCATAATCGGCTTACCACCCATTGCGAAAATATCGCTAATGGCATTGGTTGCGGCAATGCGACCAAAATCAAAAGGATCGTCCACAATCGGCATGAAAAAATCCGTGGTACTGATAATTGCAGTACCATTACCAAGATCATAAACCGCTGCATCATCCGCTGTTTCATTCCCAACCAATAAATTGGGATCAGCAAATTTTTCGAGTTTTGTCTGTAAAATTGTCCCTAAAACCTTAGGCGAAATTTTACAACCTCAACCTGCGCCGTGGCTGTATTGTGTTAAACGAATCTCATCCGTCATATTCAATCCTTTGTTAAAATAACGTATTTCTTAAACAAAAAGAGCGGTCAGAAAAAGCCGTATTTAAGAGGCTAACTTCTCCACTTTTGCTTGCTTGATCATGTTATCGCTGACTTCTAAAATGGTAATTCTTAAGCCATTGATTTCACAAACAGTTCCTTCATCAGGAATATCTTCAAGATGCTCGAGAATCAAACCATTAAAGGTGCGTGCATCTTCTGTATCTAATTCCCAACTAAACATTTTATTCAAATCACGAAGATTTGCCGAACCTTCAATAATCATCGAACCATCAGATTGCTGAACAACTTCTTGTTCAATGGTCGGTGCTGTAGTGGTTGTAAAATCACCCACAATTTCTTCTAAAATATCTTCAAGAGTAACTAATCCTTTAATATCACCATATTCGTCCACCACTAAACCAATACGTTCTTTTTTCGTACGGAAATTCGCTAATTGTGTTTTCAGTGGTGTCCCTTCTGGAATGAAGTACACTTCATCGACGGCACGTAATAAGGTTTCTTTGGTAAATTCATTTTTTTCTAATAACAAACGAAACGCTTCACGCACACGCAAAATCCCTAGCACTTGCTCATCAAGGCTGCCTTTATACAACACAATTCGGTTATGTGGTGCATGATTAAGTTGGCGCATAATAGCTTTCCAATCATCATCGATATCAATCCCAGCAATTTCATTACGTGGTACCATGATATCGTCGACAGTCACCGTTTCCATATCTAAAATAGAGAGCAACATTTGTGGATGCTGTTCATCTGGAGTAGCTTCTCCCGCTTCCGATACAATACTACGAAGTTCTTCACGGCTAATCACTTGTTTTTGCATATCGGGTTTTAAACCCACCATTCGCATTAAGGTTTTCGTAAAAATATTCATTAACCAAACTAACGGATAAAATATTTTTAATAGCAAGACCAAAATATGACTTGAAAATAATCCCACCTTTTCAGGGTGCATTGCCGCGACGGTTTTAGGGAAAATTTCAGAAAAAACAAGCATCACAAAGGTTAATAAACCTGTTGCAATGGCCACACCCGCATCGCCATATAAACGCATACCAATCATGGTTGCAATAGCTGAGGCACTGATGTTAACAAGGTTATTAAAGATCAGAATAAAACTTAACAAGGTATCTGGCTTCTCAAGCAGTTTTTCTGCTTTTTGCGCACCTTTATTACCTTGTTCCGCCATAAAACGAAGGCGATATTTATTGAGAGAGAGTAATCCGGTTTCTGAGCCGGAAAAATAGGCTGATAAAACTAAACAAATAATGAGTGTAATAAATAAAGTACTAAGGGGGATACTGTCCAAGGGTAAATCCTTTTTTTCGTTAATCAACAAAAAGTGCGGTTATTTTCACCGCACTTTTTACCTGTTCTTTGATTTAGATTAAATCAAACGGCTACCAAAATAGCCAATCGTGAGCAGAATGATACCTGAAATTGCGTAAATAATCATCCTTTTTCCACGCCACCGACGTGCAGTTAGCAGAAAATCTCGGCATTCGCGCGCTGCAATATCATCCCGAAAAATTAAACTGGAACTTGATCGCAGAAAAACTGCTCGGTGAACCCGTCACCAACATCAGCAACCGCCCTCCACGTTTTGCCGAAGTGGTGCGTAAAACCAAAGAAACCGATATTAAAGTGCAAGTATGGTTGGATGAAACCGGAGTTAACGAAATCAAAACCGGTGTTGGTTTCTTCGACCATATGCTTGACCAAATTGCCACTCACGGTGGATTCCGCATGAACGTATAATGCAACGGCGATTTGTGGTTCAATGAACATCACAGCGTGGAAGATACTGCCCTCGCTCTCGGCCAAGCATTGAAACAAGCCCTTGGCAACAAACGCGGCATTGCCCGCTTCGGTTTTGTGCTCCCGATGGATGAATGCTGCGCTGAATGTGCCTTAGATTTATCCGGCAGACCTTGGATCAAATTCGCTGCCCGCTTCAAACGCGATAAAGTTGGCGATTTCAGCACCGAACTCACCGAACACTTCTTCCAATCCCTTGCGTTCTCGCTGCTCGCCACGCTCCACCTCAAAGCCACCGGCGAAAACGACCACCATAAAATTGAAAGTTTGTTTAAGGTATTCGGACGGACGTTAAGACAGGCGGTGAGAATTGAGGGGGAGGAGTTGCCGAGTAGTAAGGGGGTGCTATAATTTGTAGAGACAGGCTTTATATCTGTTCGAAAAATGAGGTTGGGTTTTACAAAGTTTTATTAATAAGGAACATATTATGTATTTTGAGCAAAAAAGAATGAAATTACCTGCTCATGTTGTTGAAGGGAATAAAATTGATACTAATTGGTTAAAAAGAGCTTCTCCAGAAGAACAACATGAAGCTTTATTTCAATGGTTTACAAATCAGTATGAAGATCCAGTGGAATCATTACCTTATGATTCAGGTGAAGGAGGATATATTCCCATACATGGTGCATTAGTTGATCCTTTTGATGAGTTTGGTGAGTTTGGTGATATTGTTTCTGATGATGTCATTGAAGGTGTTGCCAAAGAACTTTTTGATATTGGAGGAGATGCATGGTCTCCAATTCCATCAATTCATGATTTTTATGATATCGAAGGTCAAACAAAAATTGAAGAAAGAGCTGAAACGAAAGAAACAGCATTTAATAAGTTTAAACGAAGATTATCTAGATCATTAGAACTATTAAAAATAAAAGATGATTTTCTAATTAAAACATCTGTATTTAGTTTGCTATTTACTGCTTTTGAGACTTATTTGTGGGAGAAAACAAAAGAGTGTTTAGATAATGAGAAGCTAAATTTAGAAAAAAACTTGATTCAAAATATTAGTGAATTTAAAGATAAGAAAATGACTTTAGCTGAATTATATCTATCAGAGTTTGATTTTAGAAAAAGATTAGAAGAAATTCTAGATGGTGAACTAGTTTGGCATAATATAAATACAATTGACCGAGTATTTAAAAGTAGTTTCGAGCTATCTAATTTACCTAGTTTTAATGATATTCAGAGAGATCTAAATAAGCGGCATGATATAGTTCACAGATTTGGAATGGATAGTAATGGGTATGAAATGCCATTAACCAAGGATGATATTTTAAATTTAGAGACAAATTTAATGCGTTATGTTCAAGAGTTAGAACAAAATATTTCAGATAAACTATCTAATTGATAAGGTATAAAAAATGCCAAACATCACCATCATCGACACCGGCTGTGCCAACCTCTCTTCCGTCAAATTTGCCTTTGATCGCTTGGGTTATCACGACGATAATTACGCGGGATATTCACAAAATACAATCTGCCGATAAATTGCTGTTGCCCGGTGTGGGCACGGCGATGGCGGCAATGCGGAATTTGCAGGAGCGCAAGCTAATTGATTGCATCCGCAACGCCACCCAACCGATGCTCGGTATTTGTTTGGGAATGCAGTTGATGACTGAATTTTCAACTGAAGGCAATGTGGCGACGCTCGGTTTAATGAACGGTCAGACGGATCTCATCCCTGACAGCGGCTTGCCTTTGCCGCACATGGGCTGGAATAAGGTGCGTTACACGCCAGACCATCCGCTATTTGCCGGCATCGAACAAAACAGCCATTTTTACTTCGTACACAGCTACGCCGTGCAACCCAACGAAAACACAATTGCGACAACCTGTTACGGCGTGGACTTCTCCGCTGCCATCGCCAATAAAAATTTCTACGGCGTGCAGTTCCACCCGGAACGCTCAGGTAAAAACGGCGCGTTGTTGTTGAGGAATTTTGTGGAGAAGATGAAATAGGCTACAGATCTAAAATAACGCACGATCCCCCCTCTTTAGAAAAGAGGGGCAGGGGGAGATTTGATTACGATGTCTAATCTCTCACAAGGTTGAAAATGACTTCTGCCAAATCTCCCCTAACCCCTCTTTGCTAAAGAGAAGAACTGATTACATTACACAGGAAAACCTATGCAAACATCACAAATCATTCCCGCCCTTGACTTAATTGATGACCAAGTTGTGCGGCTACATCAAGGCGACTACGCCAAACAAACTACTTATTGCGACGATCCTATCGCGCAATTTGCTGACTACGTTCGTCAAGGCGCACAGCAATTACACCTGGTGGATTTAACTGGAGCGAAAAATCCACACGCCTGCCAAACCGCATTAATTCGCCAAATCATTGTCGCTACGCCCTGCCCGGTGCAAGTTGGTGGTGGGATTCGTCGTGAACAAGATGTTGCCGATTTATTGATGGCAGGAGCAAACCGCGTGGTGATCGGTTCAACAGCGATTAAAGAAAGCGCCACCGTAAAACAATGGTTTGCTCAATATGGCGCGGAGAAATTCGTGTTGGCATTGGACATCAACATCAATGCAAGCGGTCAAAAAATTGTGGCAATCAGCGGCTGGCAAGAAGCTAGTGGCGTATTGTTGGAAGAAGTAATCGAAGACTATCAAAGTGTCGGCTTACGCCATGTGTTATGCACCGACATTTCGCGTGATGGCACCTTAGCAGGTTCAAACATCGATTTATATCGTGAAATCTGCGCGCAATATCCCGATATTCAATTCCAATCATCGGGCGGCATTGGTAGCCTGGCAGATATTGAGGCGCTTAAAAATACCGGCGTGGCAGGTGTTATTGTTGGACGCGCCTTGTTGAAAGGCAAATTTAATGTAGCGGAGGCGATCGAATGTTGGTCATTATAAATAAAAATAAGGAAAGACAATGAGATGCATGAAATTTATATTTAAACTTTATTTATTATTGTTCGCTATTAGTACCATTTATGCCATTTTTACTTTAGATGATTTATACCATAAAGTGACAAAATATAAAGATACTGAAGATGTTATTTCACGTATTATTTTGAATGATGACAGTGTTTATTTTATCGGTAAATTAGCAAATTATGAATTTAAGCGAGAAAAAAATACCGGATTTAATGAGCTTCCGTTTACGCTATCCGATCATATTATTTATGTTTATTTTTATGACACAACGATCAGAAAAAACATTAATGATTCCATATCAACCGATTCAACAATCTATTTAATTATTAATCCTAAAAAACTGAATAAGGAACAAATAGCTTTATTGGATGAAAGAATTACTATGGATTCATCACAGAAATTTATGCTTGACGGCGAAATTCTACAGGCGGCAAAACGGCAAGATCCCACTTGGTCGGATCGAGATGAAGCTTACCTAATTAAACACATATACCTTATTGATGGTCGTATATTGCCACCCGATGAGAAACCGATTATCCGAACCTCACTTGAAACACAGCAAACATTGCACTTTAGCGAAGAATATGAAGTGGAGGAATTAAATCAAGATGCGATTGAAGAATTTATCAAAAACGCAACAGCACCGCTTTGGGGCACTATAGTGCTTATTACGTCTCCAATATGGCTTCTTACGCTTCCAATATGGCTTAATGGGATACCACACGGGTAGTTTTTAGAGATATTTGTCTCTACAAAACGTCAAAGGGCGTTGATTGGAAAAATTATTAACACGACAAATTGTAAAATTCAGGCGGGTAGCAGTGTTCACTCAGAGCGAGATGTAACAGAGGCAATCGAATGTTGGCAAAACGGATAATTCCTTGTTTGGACGTACGTGATGGGCAAGTCGTTAAGGGCGTGCAATTCCGCAATCACGAAATTATTGGGGATATTGTCCCCTTGGCACAACGCTATGCGACCGAAGGTGCCGATGAACTGGTATTTTATGATATTACTGCTTCATCGGATGGCCGTACCGTGGATAAAAGCTGGGTGCAACGGGTAGCACAAGTAATCGACATCCCTTTCTGCGTAGCCGGCGGGATTAAAACTGTCGCCGATGCCGAGCAGTTATTTGCTTTTGGTGCGGATAAAATCTCGATCAACTCTCCTGCGCTAGCTAATCCCGATTTGATTAACCAACTTTCCGAACGCTTTGGCGTGCAGGCGGTAGTGGTCGGCATCGATAGCTGGTTTGAGCAATCAACCGGTAAATATTGGGTAAACCAATATACCGGTGATGAAAGCCGTACCCGCCAAACCCATTGGCAGTTACTTGATTGGGTGCAAGAAGTACAAAGCCGTGGTGCGGGTGAAATCGTGCTCAATATGATGAACCAAGATGGCGTACGCCAAGGCTATGATCTCACCCAGCTTAAAATGGTGCGCCAAGTATGTCGCGTGCCGCTTATTGCCTCAGGCGGGGCTGGAGAAATGGTGCATTTTCGCGATGCCTTTATCGAAGCCAATGTAGACGGCGCATTAGCCGCAAGCGTTTTCCACAAGCAGATTATTCAGATTGGGGAACTCAAACGCTATTTGCGTCAACACAATATTGAAATCAGAGAGTAAGGAAAATGATGCTTAATACTAGCCTTATCAACTGGCAGAAAGTCAATGGTTTACTGCCTGTCATTGTTCAACATGCACAAACCGATCAGGTGTTGATGTTGGGATATATGAATGACGAAGCCTTAGCTAAAACTATCAATGAAGGCAAAGTGACCTTCTATTCCCGTACCAAGCAACGCCTCTGGACAAAGGGGGAAACCTCAGGGCATTTTTTGAATGTCGTGGATATGAGCTTGGACTGTGACAATGACACCTTGTTAATTTTAGCCAATCCTATCGGCGCAACCTGCCATAGCGGAGAAGACAGCTGCTTTCATCAATTTACCCAACAAGACACCAGCCATTGGACATGGTTCGCCCAACTGGAGCAGCATTTAGCAGAAAAGAAAAACGCCGATCCGGCTAGCTCTTACACTGCAACACTGCACAGCAAAGGCATTAAGAAAATCGCCCAAAAAGTGGGAGAAGAAGCGGTAGAAACGGCGCTAGCTGCCGTTTCACAAGATAAACCAGAAACCCTCAGCGAAGCGGCGGATTTGGTCTATCACTTGACCGTGTTATTGCATCATCAAGGACTAGCATGGGCGGATGTAATTGCAAAATTGCAAGAACGCCATCAGGGAATTGGTCTGCACCCAGAGGGTTCAAATAAATAAACACCTGATCTGCCCCAACAACCTGAACTATTCACATAAGGACTGACGACGATATTGTATCGGATTCGGTCCTTTTATGTCACTTTTTTCAAAACGTTTCTAATGTGCCAGAGGGGATATTGTAAAAACGAGCGGCTTCTCGCATGCTCATTTTCCCTTTTAGGATAGGTTGAAGAACCTGTAATTGAAATTCTACTGCATAGTGTTTACCCATAAAAAATCTGCACCTCAATTGTTGGTTGTTCAGTCCAACTTTTGAGGTGCAGATCATTTTACCTGTTCTTTGATTTTGATTAAATCAAACGGCTGCCAAAATAGCCAATTGTGAGCAGAATGATACCTGAAATTGCGTAAATAATCATCCTTTTTCCGCGCCAGCCCAGTCGCCAATGACCAAAACAAGCAATACCAAAACTAATCCAAGCAAGGAAAGAGAAAATTGCTTTGTGCAGATTTTCTGGCGTCACCGCTTGTAATACATGATAAGTCCCCGAAATTAAAGTTAGCGTCAATAATGCTTCACCCATGGCAAATAAACAGAAGAAATGACGTTCTACCGCCATTAATGGCGGAATTGCTGGTGAAAATTGGATTTTACGCTTTTTCAAATTACGGTCTAACCAAACCAATTGGATCACATACAGCGTTGCAATAAAACAGACCGCATAGGTAAAGAGCGACAAACCAATATGGAATAACATCAATGTATTTTGATTAAGCATTTGAATAATATGGCTTGATAAGAATGTGGCAAAGATCAAGCTAATGATCGAAAACGCATACACTATCGGTAAAACAAACCACATCGTGGAAACCAGAAACATTGAAAGCGTCGCTAAGGCAGCAATAATTACGCTCATTAAGGAAGCGATTTCCATTAACGTAAAACTCTGTCCTGAGGCAAGATCCTCTAACAAAGGGAAAGTGCTGACCACATGCAGAATAATTGCGGCAAGTGCGGTCAGAAAAAATGGAATTTTGCTTTGACTCAACTTCCCTTCTGATGAATTCATCAAAAACGGGGCGATCAACAATAAACTAAGAATGTAAAAAATAATCGAAAAAAGGGCAAACCACATAATGCGTTCTCTTTACTAGGAATTATTCTTATTTTAACGGATCTTTTCTCTAGATCGCCATAATTTTATTTGAAATGATGAAAAACGCCCAAATTTCGGTATAATCACGGCAATTTTTTAAGAAAAAACAGGATTTAAAATGTTTGAGAATTTATCGGATCGCCTTTCCAAAACGCTACGCAACATTAGCGGTAAAGGTCGCCTAACTGAAGATAATATTAAAGAAACCCTACGCGAAGTACGTATGGCTTTATTAGAAGCTGACGTTGCGTTGCCTGTCGTACGTGAATTTATCGCCAAAGTAAAAGAAAGCG
Organism: Parahaemophilus parainfluenzae; assembly: GCA_963537955.1. Classification (GTDB taxonomy): domain Bacteria; phylum Pseudomonadota; class Gammaproteobacteria; order Enterobacterales; family Pasteurellaceae; genus Haemophilus_D; species Haemophilus_D parainfluenzae_AJ. The sequence continues at coordinate 19,592 of CAUTFW010000016.1, forward strand.
CATTAGGCGAAGAAGTTAATAAAAGCTTAACACCAGGCCAAGAGTTCTTAAAAATTGTTCAACGTGAACTCGAAAAAGCCATGGGTGAAGCCAATGAAAGCTTAAATTTAGCAACGCAGCCACCCGCAGTTATTTTAATGGCGGGTTTGCAAGGTGCGGGTAAAACCACCAGCGTGGGTAAATTAGCGAAATTCTTACGCGAGCGTCATAAAAAGAAAGTGCTCGTGGTATCTGCCGACGTATATCGTCCTGCGGCGATCAAACAGCTTGAAACCTTAGCGCAATCTGTTGGTGTAGATTTTTTCCCATCTGATGTTAAACAAAAACCAGTAGAGATTGCCAAAGCGGCACTTGCTGACGCTAAACTCAAATTTTACGATGTGTTAATTGTGGATACGGCAGGTCGCTTACACGTTGATAGCGAGATGATGGATGAAATCAAGCAAGTTCATGCAACATTAAATCCAATTGAGACGCTTTTCACCGTTGATGCAATGACCGGTCAAGATGCGGCAAATACCGCAAAAGCCTTCAATGAAGCTTTGCCTCTTACCGGGGTTATCTTAACCAAAGTAGATGGTGATGCGCGTGGTGGTGCGGCTTTATCTATTCGTCAAATCACAGGAAAACCGATTAAATTCCTTGGTGTGGGTGAAAAAACAGAAGCCCTTGAACCATTCCATCCTGATCGTGTAGCATCGCGTATTTTAGGCATGGGTGATGTGCTTTCCCTTATCGAAGATCTTGAACGTTCAGTGGATCGCGAAAAAGCGGAAAAAATGGCGCAGAAATTCAAGAAAGGTGATGATTTCACCCTAGACGATTTCCGTGAACAGCTCCGTGAGATGAAAAAAATGGGCGGTATGATGTCGATGCTTGAAAAATTACCGGGTGCAAAAAACTTACCGGATCATGTCAAAAATCAAGTAGATGACAAAATGTTTATCAAAATGGAAGCCATCATTAATTCCATGACCTTAAAAGAACGTGCCAATCCAGATATTATCAAAGGATCTCGCCGTCGTCGTATTGCATTAGGTTCTGGTACACAAGTGCAAGATGTGAATAAGTTGCTGAAACAATTTGACGAAATGCAACGTATGATGAAAAAAATGCGCAAAGGCGGAATGGCGAAAATGATGCGCGGCATGCAAGGCTTAATGGGCGGAGGCGGCTTAGGTGGCCTTGGCGGTTTAGGCGGCATGTTTAAACGTTAATCCCCTCTTCAAATAAAGTGCGGTCAAAAATCAATAGGTTTTTGGCCGTTTTTTTATCTTTTTATTCAGTATTTCCTATTACCCGATTAAATTACTCAGTTTTAGGTAATATTTTCATCAATCGATAGCCGATATAATTGCTCAAGTATTTTACTTAGCGTAAAATCTAGTCCTTGGTGATTATCTACTACACTTAATCATCAGGAAGTAATATTTTCTAATAATCTAGGAGTGATAAAATGGGACAGTATAAAAAGTTCTGGTACCTGTTAGTCGCCGTATTGGTCGGAGCCTTCTCCATCCTCGGCTACTATGGGTTCGAAGTTTATCGTGAAGCACCACCAATTCCGCAACAATATGTTTCTGAATCTGGCGAAAAAGTGATTACTCACGATGATATTTTACATGGTCAAACCGCTTGGCAAACCACTGGTGGTATGCAAGTGGGATCTGTTTGGGGTCATGGGGCATACCAAGCACCAGACTGGACAGCAGATTGGCTTCACCGTGAATTAACTAACTGGTTGGATATTACAGCGAACCAAGAATTTGGTAAAAACTTTGCTGATTTAAATGATGAACAGCAAACGTTATTAAAAGCGCGTTTAACCAAAGAATATCGTGGTAGCAAAGTTGAAAACGGTACTGTTGTGCTTTCAAACACCCGTTTAGCGGCAATGGAAAAAACAGCACAATACTACATTTCTTTATATGGTGATGATCCTGCAACCAAAGTGACTCGTGAACACTTTGCGATGAAGGATAATACTCTTCCTGATTTACAAGCTCGTAAAGACTTAGCTAAATTCTTCTTCTGGACAGCATGGACTGCATCAGCTGAACGACCAAACACTCACGCAAGTTACACCAACAACTGGCCACATGAACCGTTAATTAATAACGTACCAACACCAGAAAACGTGATTTGGTCTATTGCGAGTGTGGTATTCCTCATTGCAGGTATTGGTTTCGTGGTATGGATTTGGTCATTCAAAAAACGTGAAGATGAAAAAGAACCACCAATGCCTGAGTTCGATCCACTCACAAAATTACAACTTACTCCTTCTCAACGTGCGTTAGGTAAATACCTCTTTACTGTGCTTGCTCTTTTCGTATTGCAAGTCACATTAGGTGCGGTTGTAGCACACTATACGGTTGAAGGTCAGGAATTCTATGGTATTGATATTTCTCAATACTTCCCATATTCATTAGTGCGTACATGGCATATTCAAGCTGCCTTATTCTGGATTGCAATGGCATTCTTAGCCGGTGGTTTATTCCTTGCACCAATCATTAATGGCGGTAAAGATCCGAAATTCCAAAAATTGGGTGTGGATGTTCTATACTGGGCATTAGTGGTATTAGTCGTCGGTTCATTCACTGGTAGCTACTTAGCAATTGCTCATATTCTCCCTGAAGAATGGAGCTTCATGTTCGGTCACCAAGGCTATGAATTCATTGACTTAGGTCGTTTCTGGCAAGCAGTGAAATTCGCAGGCATCTTATTCTGGTTAGTCTTAATGCTTCGCGGTACAGTGAACGCATTCAAACAACCGGGTGACAAAAACTTATTGGCATTATTCTTCGCTTCCGTAATTGCGATCGGTTTATTCTATGGCCCTGCATTATTCTATGGCGAGCACACTCACATTTCTGTGATGGAATACTGGCGTTGGTGGGTAGTTCACCTATGGGTAGAAGGCTTCTTTGAAGTATTCTCTGTAGCGGCACTCTCATTCATCTTTGTAAGTTTAGGTTTAGTTTCACGTCGTACTGCAACTGTGGCAACCATTACTGAAGCGGCATTATTCTTAATCGGTGGTATCCCTGGTACGTTCCACCACTTATACTTCGCAGGTGCAACCACTCCAATTATTGCTGTAGGTGCATCATTCTCTGCGCTTGAAGTGGTACCTTTAGTGTTACTAGGTCATGAAGCTTGGGAACACTGGGCAATGCAACAAAAAACACCTTGGATGGACCGTTTAAAATGGCCTCTTTACTGCTTTGTAGCCGTAGCGTTCTGGAATATGTTAGGTGCTGGCGTATTTGGTTTCTTAATCAATCCACCAATTTCGCTTTACTATATCCAAGGCTTGAACACGACTGCTGTTCATGCTCACGCCGCATTATTCGGTGTGTATGGCTTCTTAGCACTAGGCTTCGTATTCTTAATCGCTCGTTATTTACGTCCGGATACACCATTTAACGATAAGTTAATGAAATGGGGCTTCTGGTTATTAAATGGCGGTTTAGTATTAATGATCGTATCAAGCTTATTACCAATCGGTATTATTCAAGGTTATGCAAGTATCTCTGAAGGCTTATGGTATGCTCGTAGTGAAGAATTTATGCAACAACCTCTATTCGATACCCTACGCTGGGTTCGTTTCGGTGGCGACGTGGTATTCATCTTCGGCGCACTCGCTTTCTTCTGGCAAATCTTTACGATGATTTTCTTTAAACCGAAAAAAGCAGCGTAACTAAATTTATTATCGTACAAAAGCGGCTAAGTAATTGGCCGCTTTTTATTTGTGAAAAATTCGTTAAATTTTCTGACTCTACTTTGATCTCCATCAAGCCATTTACCTTCTTTTAAGTATGATTAAATTTGTCTTTAGATCTATACTTTCCATACTTTTCAACTTTTCTTATAACATTTCAACATGAGTGACAATCCATTCAACGCTAGTTGGTCATCAAAGGGCAATACGCTATGTCTAGGTCATTGGGATATTACTTATCTTGGTTTACCTGTGGTACTGCCACTTGAACGCCGTGATAAAGATATGGGAACAAATAATATTTATAATTTCATGGATCCCGAAGATGAGCTTTATCGAGAAGGCTTAATGGAAGATGATTGGATTGTGGAAAACATCGATTGGCTTTCGGATGTTTTTATCGAGCACAATATCCCTTTAGAAGAAGAAACCATGCGTGCATTCTATCAAGCGGTGAATAAGGAAGACTGGAGATGTGGGAGCTGTGGTGGATGTATTTAATAGCAAAGTGCGGTAAATTTTATCCCCGTTTTTATACCGAACTGTCATAATAAAAACACTAGGAAATTCAATATTTCTGATATAAAATTCTCTGATTTGTTTTTTAAAAGGGAGAAAAAAGATGAAACTTGTTGAAGTTAAACATCCGCTTGTTAAACATAAATTAGGCGTGATGCGCGAAGCTGATATTGATACCAAAAAATTCCGTGAACTTGCAACTGAAGTGGGTAGCTTACTTACCTATGAAGCCACTGCCGATCTTGAAACAGAAAAAGTGATTATTGAAGGTTGGAATGGTCCTGTTGAAATTGAACGTATCAAAGGCAAAAAAGTCACTGTTGTGCCAATTTTACGTGCGGGTCTTGGTATGATGGACGGTGTATTAGAGCACGTTCCAAGCGCTCGTATCAGTGTAGTCGGGATTTATCGTAATGAAGAAACCCTTGAACCTGTTCCTTATTTCCAAAAACTTGCGAGTGATTTAGAAGAACGTTTAGCTATCGTTGTGGATCCAATGCTCGCAACCGGTGGTTCAATGATCTCCACAATTGATTTATTAAAAGCAAAAGGTTGCCAACACATCAAAGTATTAGTATTAGTCGCGGCACCTGAAGGAATCAAAGCATTAGAAAAAGCGCATCCAGATATCGAACTTTATTGCGCATCTATTGATGATCACTTAAATGAACAAGGCTACATCATTCCAGGCTTGGGTGATGCAGGCGATAAGATTTTTGGGACGAAATAATTCCCTTTTAATAAGACGGCATTTATGGCCGTCTTTTTTCCGTGCGTGAAAACACAAAAGCTAAAAAAGCATTAAAACCGACCGCACTTTCAGTTAATTCAAACCGAGAGTTGAAACTAAATGAGTAATCAAACTACAACCGCACCTATTGAGGTGCAAAGCATGGGCAAACAAGCGTTTGTCGGTTTACAGATGTTATTTGTGGCCTTCGGCGCCTTAGTATTAGTTCCCTTAATCACCGGATTAAATTCTAATACAGCCCTTCTCACAGCCGGTATCGGTACACTACTTTTCCAACTTTGTACCGGTAAACAGGTTCCTATTTTCTTAGCCTCCTCTTTTGCCTTTATTGCGCCTATTCAATATGGCGTACAAACTTGGGGCATTCCAATCACAATGGGTGGACTTGCTTGTGCAGGCTTCGTCTATTTCGCACTATCAACTTTAGTAAAATTGCGTGGTAGTGCTGCGCTCGAACGAATCTTCCCGCCTGTTGTTGTGGGTCCCGTAATTATCATTATTGGTATGGGACTTGCCCCCGTTGCTGTGGATATGGCATTAGGTAAAAACAGTGCATATAGCTATGAGCATTCTGTATTGGTTTCTATGATCACCCTAGTCACAACCCTTTCTGTTGCGGTATTTGCCAAAGGCATGATGAAACTGATTCCAATTATGTTTGGTATCGTTGCTGGCTATGTGGTTTGTTTATTCCTAGGATTAATTAACTTCCAACCAGTTTTAGATGCAAAATGGTTTGAATTACCTGAATTAACCAAACCAGAATTTAATTTAGAAGCGATTCTTTATATGCTACCAATTGCTATCGCACCAGCTGTTGAACACGTGGGTGGTATTATGGCAATCAGTTCTGTAACAGGTAAAGATTTCCTTAAAAAACCAGGCTTACATCGCACCTTATTAGGCGACGGTGTCGCAACGGCTGCAGCGTCATTAGTAGGAGGTCCTCCAAATACCACTTATGCAGAAGTAACAGGGGCTGTAATGCTAACTCGCAACTTCAATCCAAACATTATGACCTGGGCAGCGGTATGGGCAATTGCAATTTCCTTCTGTGGTAAAGTAGGCGCATTCCTTTCTACTATTCCAACCATCGTAATGGGTGGCATCATGATGTTGGTATTCGGCTCGATTGCTGTTGTCGGGATGAGTACCTTAATTAAAGGCAAAGTAGATGTAACTGAACCTCGCAACCTTTGTATCATTTCGGTAGTTATGACCTTCGGTATCGGTAATATGTTTGTCAACGTAGGCGATGTTGTTTCCCTAAAAGGAATTAGCCTTTGTGCCATCGTTGCCATTGTGCTGAACTTGATTTTGCCAAAAGCGAAAAATGAAGTAGAATAAAACTTCCCAAACAAAAGGGTTAAATGAAAATTTAGCCCTTTCTTTTTTATTTTAAACCGACTCATTAATCAGTGAATCAGCAACTTTCTTTACCTATTCATCAAATTGATGATGAAACGCTTGAGAATTTTTATAGCAATAATAATGCATTATTGCTCAATTCTTTGCGTCAAAATATGACTGATTTACAGCAACAATTCTTCTACCTTTGGGGAAACCCAAGCGTCGGAAAAACTCATCTTCTACGCGCACTCTGTAATGAATATATCCAGAAACAACGGAGCGCCATTTATGTCCCGTTGAGCAAATCACAATATTTTTCCACGGCGGTTTTTGAGAATTTAGAACAGCAAGAATTAGTTTGTTTAGATGATTTACAAACAATTATTGGAAATTCAGAATGGGAAATTGCCTTATTTGATCTCTTTAATCGTATTAAGGCTAATGGCAAAACCTTATTAGTTGTCAGTGCAGATCAATCTCCAACGGCTCTACCCGTTAAATTACCGGATCTTGCTTCTCGCTTAAAATGGGGAGAAAGTTATCAATTGACTCCACTCAGCGATGAACAAAAATTTGCAGTATTGAAACAGAATGCCCATCAACGAGGCATCATACTTTCAGATGAGACTGCCAATTTTATATTCACGCGTTTAGATCGTGATATGGCGACACTAAAAGAAGCATTAGTGAAACTCGATGAAGCCTCACTACAAGCCAAACGAAATCTGACGATTCCTTTTGTGAAATCGATTTTAGGCTTATAAACAAGCAAAAAAATAACCGCACTTTTTCAAGCGCGGTTATTTTTTCTTTATTTAATTACCAGCAATGGTGACAATAGCCAAATGCCGGCATAATGGCCACTGGATAACGAGAATAGCCTGTCATTTTTGGACGATGATCGCTTGCATTCACTTCATTTGGAACGCTATCTCTTTGTGCGACTCTCGCTTTTTCTCGAGCAGTAACAGTATTACCACTTGTTACCCGAGCATTATAATCTTGTACAGTATTCATATCATACGCAGCTGCGCCATTACCAATACTTGAAGCTTCCTGAGGTGCGGTACACGCAGTTAAAACAGCTAACGCTGCAATAGAGATTAATTTTTTCATAAATTTTACCTTTTGTTACAAACCACTTTATTAAGTGTTTCTCTGCCTTCTTTGATCCGTTCGTTCGCTTTTCTTCTAACATTCGGATCTTCGTTATTTTCAATGTATTTCGCTACATTGGCATTCTTTATTGCATAAACAGGCACATACTGCGAAGTTTTCGTTTCGCCCTGTTTATAAATTGTTGCCCCTAACACGCTTCCATAATATTCACTTGCATCATTTGGCTTAATGTAATAATTACTAGAATTTGTTACATCTACACCATCTGTACTTTTAAAACCGCTACAGATTCCCGCGGGTGAAAGAAACGTTGTTTTGGATGCTGCAACTTCGTTAAATTTATATACTTCAAATTCAACACTATTAGCAAGCTCTTCCATATCTTTTTCAGATTTAGGATCTAAACTCCTTTGCCCTTTTCCATCAATATATTTCACTGTTTCAGAAATATTACTTTCAGAAACATTAACTGAAAGATTATTTTCAGGCGTTTTTACCTTTGTTGCATATACAACACTACTACCTTCGGCTAAAACAACTGACGATGCTAAAATACAAAAAGAGTAAATCCCAATTTTTTTCTTAATATGACTCATAATAATTTGATTTTCTACGTTAATAATTATTTTCGTATAACTCAATAGGTAAATAATCTGGGTCTCTAAAGAAAGTGTACTTCATTCCCGTTAATTCATCAACCCTAATTGGTTCACTATCAATGCTATTTTCAAAAAGATAAGCTACATACTCATCAATATTTTCTACTTTGAATGCCAAATGCCTTAAACCACAGGCTTCAGGGCTGGTTACTCTTTGAGGCGGATTTGGGAAAGAAAATAGCTCTATTTGACTCCCATCAGGAAAACTTAAATCTAATTTATAACTATCTCGTTCTGCCCGATAAGTTTCATTCAGCTGTTTTGCCCCTAAAATCTCCATATAAAAATGCTTCGAACGTGCATAGTTCGAAGCAATAATTGCAATATGGTGAAAACCTAATAATTGAGGTTTCATTATTTCTCCGGTGTGACACTTTTTGCTTTTTCTTCTTCCTGTAAAGCAAGAGCGTCACGTGCCGCACGAATACTCTTTTCAAGCATTGGCACGCGAGGATCATCTGGTTCCAATAAACGTAGCATCATTGCCCAGGTGACGGCTGCCATTTTATAATCCTCGCCTTCAAAATAACTGAAAGCAAGTAAACTTAATGCTTCAGGATTAGAATGATCTTGACGAATAATCTCGCGTAAAAGCTGATTACCTTTCAGTTTATCCGTTTGATCTTCAGAAGACATTAACATACGCGCATAAGAAAGCTTATAATCTAAATTATCCGGCTCAAGTTTATTCGCTTGTTGGTAACTATCAAAGGCTAATTTTCCATTACCTAAATTCATCCCTACCTGACCTAATAACCACCATTTTTTAGCATCCTTTGGTGTTTTTTGTAAATCCAAACGAAGTGCGGTCGAAAATTGCTGCATTTCTGCATCCGTCATTGGGTTTGTGTCTTCTTCTTTAATTCGTTCAAAGAAGTAAGGTAATTTTGCCAATGTTTTTTCCATCATATCCTCGGCTTTCCAAGATCCCAAAGGAAAATAAGCTCCTGCTGCAATAATGGCCAAACCTAATAAACCAGAAACAAACCATAACTTACCGTAATTTTTGGCATTATTATCGATCGTTTGTGTTTCTTGTTGAGGAATATCTTCTAATAATGTCTTTTGTAGCTCTTGTTTAAGTTGTTCAACGTTCTCTACTAAGCCTTGCTGATTATCTTGCTCTATCTCTTTTAAGCGAGAAAAATACAGGGCTTTATTTAACTCATCACGCTTTTTATCTTCTTTTGCTTTAACAGAACGCAACAAGGGATAAAAACAAATCAATGCCACCACTAAAGTGAGCACAATAATACTTAATGCAAAATTCATTATTTATCCTTTTCTTTGAGTAAAGCCGATAAACGCGCATTCTCTTCGTCATCTAAAATCGCGTCAGAATTGACCGCACTTGGGCTTTTCGATTTACGTTTAAATACAAATAAAATGCCAATCAACACTAATAAAATTGGGGCAATCCATAATACGATTGTTGACGTCGTCATTGGTGGATCATAAGTCACAAAATTTCCATAACGTTGAATCATATAATCGACAACTTCACTTCGTTTTTTGCCTTCTTGCAATAATTCAAACACTTTGCCACGCATATCTACAGCAATAGTTGCATTCGAATCGGCAATATTGTTATTTTGACATTGTGGACAACGTAATTCTTGTGTTAATTGATGATAGTCCTTTTCTTGCTCTGGTGAAGCAAAATTCAATGCATCAATGGAAGCTGTCGCCGAGATACTCACCAAAAGTGCGGTTAAAAAAAGCCATGATTTTTTCATTATGGTTTCTCCGCGAGTTTGTCATAAATCGGTTTTAAGGTCTCATTCCAAACGCGTTCATTTACATCACCCGCTAAGCGATAATGAATCACACCTTTACCATCAACGATAAATGTTTCCGGTGCGCCATAAACACCCAAATCTAATGCAAAAGAACCTTTTTCATCTTTAAGCACAAGACTATAAGGATTGCCTAAATCTTTTAGCCATTTTACAGCTTTTGGTGATTCATCTTTATAGTCGATACCAATGATTGTTACACCTTGTTTAGCCAATTGATTCAAGTATTGATGCTCTGCATAACAAGTTGGACACCAAGTTGCCCACACATTTAAGAGAATCGGTTTACCTTGTTGGAAAATTTCATTACCGTAGGTTTTATTTTCCAATAAATCCGTTAATGTTTTCTGTGGCACAGGCTTACCCACAAGCGCAGATTCTAACGCTTTTGGATCATCACCTTGTGCGTTACGTCCTAACTGAACTAAAAAAGCTGCAGCCACGGCAAGAAAAATAATAAGTGGGATAAGTAATTTTTTATTCATAACACTATCAATTTCACATCTATTTCTAGGGGCATACGCCCCTTATTACAATTAAGACTGTTTAACTAATTGACTAAAACGATAACGACGGTCAAACATACAGAGTAAGCCACCTAATGCCATAAACAATCCACCAATCCAAATCCAACGAATAAATGGTTTATAGTAAAGACGTAGTGCCCATGAGTTATCATCTATTTTTTCACCTAAAGCGACATAAAGATCGCGAGTAAAGCCCCAATTAATTGCCGCTTCCGTCATTGGCATTTTACTGACGGTATAAAAACGTTTTTCAGCAAATAATGTTGCTTCTGGTTTATCCGCTTTTGAAATGTCGATTTGTGCTTTACCGCCCATATAGTTAGGACCATTTGCATCACTCACGCCAGCAAATTTAAAATCATAATTAGCAATCTGTACCGTATCACCCACAGCCATTCGCACATCACGTTCTACACTGAAGTTTTGGCTAAAGGCAATTCCCCAAACTGTCATCGCTACACCAAGGTGAGCCAAAATCATCCCCCAATGGGAACGAGAAAGTTTGGTAATACCTTTAAAAAAAGATTCGCGGTGTGTTGCACGTTGTTTCATTTCATAGAGACTCAGTAACACAATAATGACGGACATCATGGTACCAAGCACAGCACTGACAGTGAGTTTATTTTGTAAGAAATACGGTAAAGCAAAACCTGCAATCGCCATCACAATGACACTCACAACAACCGGTGTACGAATTTCAGAGAACTGATCACGACGCCATTTTACTAACGGTCCAATACCCAGTAATAAGGCAAATGGAGTCATAATAATCAAGAACATTTGATCAAAGAATGGCGCACCGATCGAAATAGATCCCAAACCTAATTGTTTGTGAACTAACGGTAATAACGTTCCTAAGAACACCACGCAAAGTGCGGTCATTAATAGGATGTTATTTAATAATAATAAAGTTTCACGAGAATAGCGTTCTGCATTATCACGTGAGCGAATTTGGTTGCCTTTGTAAGCATACAAGGTTAACGAGCCACCAATTACTACAACCAAATAAGCAAGAATATATAAACCACGAGTTGGATCTGAAGCAAAGGCGTGTACTGACACTAAGATACCGGAACGAACTAAGAACGTACCCAATAAGCAAAGTGAGAAAGCAAGGATTGCTAAAAGCACGGTCCAAGCTTTAAAAGAGCCACGTTTTTCAGTCACAGCTAAAGAGTGGATTAATGCGGTTCCCGCAAGCCAAGGCATTAAAGAAGAGTTTTCTACTGGGTCCCAGAACCACCAGCCACCCCAGCCTAGCTCATAATATGCCCACCAAGAACCGAGCACAATCCCGAGTGTTAAAAACACCCAAGCTGCGATCGTCCAAGGACGTGACCATCTAGCCCAAGCTGAGTCTAATTTACCCGTCATTAATGATGCGATCGCAAAGGCAAAAGCAACAGAAAAACCAACATATCCCATATAAAGTAATGGTGGGTGGAAAATTAAGCCCACATCTTGCAACATTGGATTGAGTTCTCTGCCATCTACTGGGAAATCAGGGAATATACGGGTAAATGGATTCGAGGTAAATAATACGAAGAGTAAAAAGCCGATGCTAATAATCCCCATAATACCTAACACGCGAGCCACCGCTTCTTGTGGTAAGTGTTTGCTAAATAAAGCAACCGCTGCGCCCCAAAGGGTTAATAACCAAATCCAAAGTAATAATGAGCCCTCATGTGAACCCCAAACAGCAGATAAACGATAATAAATCGGCAAGCTGCTGTTAGAGTTATTCACCACATATTGCACACTGAAATCATTAACTGCAAACAGATAGAACAATGCTGCAAACGCAATGGTTAAACTGAAAAATAAACCATAAGTCATTGGACGAGCCAATGACATAAGTTGAGGATGACCTTTTTCAGCCCCCCATAATGGGAGAATGGCTAAAAAGAATGAAACGGCAAGGCTTAAAGCAAGCGCATAATTTCCTAATTCAGCAATCATTAGCGACCTTCTTGCGATTTTTGCTGGGTTTCTTTATAACGACGATCAGCTTCACTCTCGCCTTTTAATTCTGCGCCCATTGGCTTATGTACTTTCTGCATTTTTTCGCCTAATTCAGGTGGCACATAATTTTCATCGTGCTTAGCAAGTACTTCTGTCGCCTCTAATAAAGTTGGTTCTTTTAATACGCCTTGCGCAACGATACCTTGGCCTTCACGGAAAAGATCAGGAAGAATACCTTCGTATTCTACGGTGATAGATGGACCAATATCATTTAAGTCAAAGCGAACTTTTAAGCTTTTTGGATCACGTTTTACTGTGCCTTCCACAACCATACCACCTACACGGATACGTTGCCCCACTTCAGGTTTTTGATCTGCTTTGCCTTCTTTACCTTCAATCACTTCTGATGGTGTATAAAATAAATCGATATTTTGGCGAAGAGCATAAAGGACTAAACCTGTTGCAATCGAAATACCTAAAATCACAAAGATAATGATAGAGAGTCTTGATTTACGTCTTGGATTCATAGCGTATTTCCTTTATTTGCTTGATTTAAACGGGCTTCACGTTGTTGCTCGCGTAACACTTCTTTTAACACGGCTTTACGCCCCTTGACGCTTTGTATCGCCAAAATGATCATTGCCACGAGGCTAATGCCATAGGAAAGCCACACATAAAAACCGTAGCCTCCCATATTGATAAAATCACTCCAACTTTGGAAAAACATTTTCCACTCCCTAAAATAAAAATAAAAAACTATTTTAGCTTACTTGCTAACTCTTTTACCCATGGGCGTTTGCTGTCTTCTTTTAGCAATTCAACGCGATAACGCACGAGCGTAAACCAAATGGATAAAAATAAAAATCCAAAAATACATAAAATCAGTGGAATTAACATTGGCGTTGCAATCGAAGGTTTTTCAAACTTCGTGATACTTGCCCCTTGATGTAAAGTATTCCACCACTCTACGGAAAAGTGAATGATTGGTAAATTCACAACACCAACAATACACAAAATACCCGCTGATTTGGCGCCCACCGCACGATCAGAAAATGCAGAGTAAAGGGCTAATACACCGATATATAAGAAGAAAAGAATAAGTTCAGCGGTTAAACGCGCATCCCACACCCACCAGGTTCCCCACATTGGTTTACCCCAAATTGCGCCTGTGACTAGCGCGATAAAGGTAAACATCGCACCAATTGGCGCCATGGCAACCATCGAAAGGTGTGCGGCTTTAATTTGCCAAACTAACGCAATAATCGCAGCTACGGCCATCGAACCATACACGCCCATTGACCAAATCGCCGCCGGCACATGCACATACATAATTCGGAAACTATTGCCTTGCTGATAATCAGCCGGTGCGTAAGCTAAGCCCCACACGATGCCAACAGCCAATAATAAAATCGCAATCACACCAAAAAATGGGCTTAATTTGCCACATAAATGATATTGGGTTTCATGTTTTGCGTAAGGATGTAACCACTTCCACATAAAAGATCCTTAATTCCAAAAAATAAAAAACAGTTAAAAATCTGACCGCACTTTCACCGTAATAGTGATTAATTATCTAAACTAATTCGTAGTGCAGCGGCAATAGCGAAAGGCGATAATGTTATTGCGCCAGCCAAAATTGCACCTAAAATAGCAAGCTGTCCGCCATAAGGGAGATTTAACGCGGCGGCATCTAAAATTGCTGAAGCAAAAATTAAAACCGGAATAAATAATGGTACCACAAGTAAACTTAGCAATACGCCACCTTTACGTAACCCCACCGTTAATGCCACACCAATTGCACCAATGCAGCTTAAAATCGGCGTGCCCACTAAGAGTGTAAGCACCAGTGCCCACCAAATATTCACTTCCAATGAAAGCAATAAAGCGGCAATCGGAGAAAGTAGAATCAACGGCAAACCCGTTAACAACCAGTGTGCAACGACTTTTGCAAGTGCCGTTAATGCTAAAGGTTGAGCCGTAAGCATCAATTGTTCTAAAGAACCATCAATAAAGTCATCTCGGAATAAGCGCTCAAAAGACAGCAACGCAGAAAGCAATGCCGCCACCCAAGCAACTCCAGGTGCGATGCGAGAAAGTAACTTAGGATCCGGCCCAATAACTAATGGAAATAGCGTGATGACGATCAAAAAGAACCAAAGCGGATTTAAAATTTCCGCTTGCTTACGGGTCGCAATCTTCAGCTCTCGCTTTATAATCTGTAAAAATATCATAAAAATCTAAGGGTTATATTTATAATCAGCAAGATTGATTTTCTTTAATAGGCTACTTGGTACTTCTTGATGACTCGTTAAAATCACCATTCCACCTTTTTTAGCATGATTTTCAAAAAGTGCGGTCAAAACTTCAACCCCTTTTTTATCTATTGCTGTAAAAGGTTCATCCAAAATCCAAAGTGGCGCCTCAGAGATCCATAATCTCGCCAAGGCAATGCGCTTTTGCTGCCCCGCGGAAAGTTGAGCTGCCGGTAAATCTTCGCGACCGAGTAAGCCCACTGTTTCCAAGACATCCCATAAAATATCGGTGCCTTGCTGGCTTTGACTAATCTGCTGATAAAATTTTAAATTTTCCCATGCTGTTAATTCAGGTTTCACACCAGAATGATGGCCGAGATAAAGTAGCTGATGATGGTATTCTTCGCGTTGCTTTGTAATCTCGTCTGAATTCCACCGCACGTTACCTTCTACTGGTTGTGCAAGGCCGGCTAAAATCCGCAATAAACTTGTTTTACCGATACCATTGTGTCCTTCAATTTGCACGAAATCACCACTTTGAAATTGCAGTGAAAGATCAGTGAACAACACGCGATCGCCACGTTGGCACGCCAATTGTTCTAATTGAAGTTGATGAGCAGGAAACATAGTCTCAGCCTTAAAAATAAAATCTTATGAAAAATCAGCGGGTATTCTACCACAAGGGGAAATTTTGACGAGATTTTAAGACCTTCAGAGTATAACTATTTAGAAGTAGATTGGTATGTTTATTGATTTAAAACAAACTAAATTTTCCTAGCTTTTTCATCGGATAATCAAATAATTAAAAGATTTACTGATCTAAATCAAATTTTCTGCTACTATTTAGTTACTTTTTGATGTTGTTTTATCAAAAACATTACCTTAACTTCATTTAAAAAAGGAACATATTATGTCTTATACTCTACCTGAATTAGGCTACGCTTATGATGCGTTAGAACCACATTTTGATGCACAAACAATGGAAATTCACCACTCTAAACACCACCAAGCATATGTAAATAATGCAAATGCAGTGTTAGAAACTTTACCTGCTGAACTTTCTGAAATGTGTGCAGGCCAATTAATCAGCCAATTAGATAAAATCCCAGCTGAAAAACGTACTGCATTACGTAACAATGCAGGCGGTCACGCAAACCACAGCTTATTCTGGAAATCATTGAAAAAAGGCACTACTTTACAAGGTGATTTAAAAGCAGCTATCGAACGTGATTTCGGTTCTGTAGAAAACTTCAAAGCTGAATTTGAAAAAGCTGCAGCGACTCGTTTCGGTTCTGGTTGGGCATGGTTAGTAATTAACCAAGGTAAATTATCTGTTGTTTCTACCGCAAACCAAGATTCTCCATTAATGGGCAAAGAAATCGCAGGTTGTGAAGGTTTCCCACTTTTAGGTTTAGACGTTTGGGAACACGCTTACTACTTGAAATTCCAAAACCGCCGTCCAGACTACATCAAAGAATTCTGGAACGTAGTGAACTGGGATTTCGTTGCGGAGCGTTTAGCTAAAAAATTAGCAGATTGCGGATGTGCAGCTAAATAATCGCTTCTCAAAATATATAAAAAATCGCCTATTTTTAGGCGATTTTTTTATCGGTTAAATCCAACGTCTGACTTTTTTCTTATAAGCCAAATAAGACTCACCAAACTTCTTCTCTAGCCAGTATTCTTCAGGTTTAATTTGCCATTGTGTAATGAGATAAATAAACAGAAAAATACCGAGAAAACTGACCGCACTTTGCAAATAAACTGCCCATGCCACTAGCAAGCCCGCTAAACTTAAATACATTGGGTTACGGCTAAAACGATAAATACCATCTGCCACAAACACGTTGCTTTTTTCTAAGTGAATTGGATTGATATTCGCTTTACTTTTATAAAATTGCCAAAGGCTGAAAAAAGCGATGACAGAAGAAACCGACACAATCAAATAAACTGCTAATGCATTGATTTTGAAGGGATAAGGATTAGGTAAGCATGTCATGATAAGTGCACAGCCAATAAAAATGACGGGTGGCGGCACAATAGGTTTCTGAATCATAAGATCAAAAATCCAATAAAAAAGCCCGAGCAATTCGGGCTAATTAAAACATTACAGATTATTTAATTTCATCTGCGCCATTTGTTTTTCTAACGGGTTACCATTTTTCTGTGCATTCTCAAAGCTTGATTTAGCACCATTCACATCGCCTTTTGCGACTTGAATATCACCTGCTAAAAGATCTTTACGCGCACTAAAGCCTTGGCTTTTCACTTGATTTAGACTTGCTAATGCGGCATCAAATTGACCTTGCTGGAACTGCACGGCAGACAAACGAAGTGCTGCAAGAGACGTTAAGATATCATCTTGTGATTGAGCAATCGCTTGTTTCAAGCTATTTTCAGCAGAGGCATAATCTTGTTTTGCTACAAAACCTTTTGCTTCATCTAATAAACTAAATACTGCATAGCTGGTTTTATCATGTGCTTTCACAAATTCAGCCACTTTAGCTTGCTGTGCTGCCACATCTTTGTTTGTGGTATAAACTAACGCATCATATTCAGCAGACGCTTGCATGATTTGATTAGCCTGATAAGACTGCCAATAACGCCAGCCCAACATCCCGCCTACGCCAAGGATGAAAGCAGCAATAATGGCTTTGCCATTGTCTTTCCACCACTCTTTTAACTGATTCAGTTCTTGTTCTTCTTCAATGGTATATGCCATTTTCCTATCCTTCTAAAATTAAAATTGAGCTTTCACGTGTTCAATTAAATTGGCCACATCAATGGTTTGTTGCTCAGCTGCGCCAAGTAAGTGTTTTACCACCACTTGATTATTTTGCACTTCGCTTTCACCGAGCACAAGGGCAAGGGTTGCACCTGATTTATCAGCGCGTTTAAATTGTTTTTTAAAGTTACCGCCGCTGCAATGCAACATGGTGCTTAAGTGCGGTAATTCTGAGCGAAGTTTTTCAGCGAGTTGGAATGCGGCTAATGTTGTGCCTTCACCTTGATAAACAACGTAAATATCTACCGCACTTTTTACCGGAATCGATTTATTCACTTCTTGAACGAGTAGCACTAAACGCTCTAAGCCCATTGCGAAACCGACACCACTTGTTGCGTGGCCACCAAGTTGTTCAACTAAGCCGTCATAACGTCCACCACCACATACAGTCCCTTGCGCACCTAATGCTGATGTCACCCATTCAAATACAGTTTTATTATAATAATCTAAACCTCGAACCAATTTTGGATTAATTTCATATTGAATACCCACCGCATCTAATAGACCGCATAACTGCGCAAAATGCTCGCGACTTTCATCGTCTAAATAATCCAATAATTTTGGCGCACCGTCCAATACATCTTGTAATGCTTGATTTTTAGTATCCAAAATACGTAATGGATTTTTTACAAGGCGTTCTTTCTCTTCTTCGCTCATTAAATCTTGGTGATTTTCTAAGAAGGTCACTAATGCTGAACGATAGTTTGCACGTGCTTCTAATGAACCAATCGAATTTAATTGAAGTGAAACATGTTGATCAATACCTAAGGCTTTCCACAAACGTGCCGTTAAAATAATTAACTCAGCATCAATTTCAGGGGTTGCGATACCAAATACTTCGACACCCGCTTGATGGAATTGACGGTAACGACCTTTTTGTGGACGTTCATGGCGGAACATTGGTCCCATATACCATAAACGTTGTTCATTGTTGTAAATCCAACCGTGTTCAATCGCAGCACGCACACATCCGGCCGTGCCTTCTGGACGAAGTGTTAATTGTTCATCATTATCCCAGAATGTGTACATTTCTTTTGAGACGACATCTGTGACTTCACCGATTGCACGAGCAAATAATGGCGTACTTTCCACGATTGGCATACGCACTTCTGAATAGCCGTAGCTACTTAAAATTTGGCGAACCTGCCCTTCAATCCATTGCCAAAGTGGAGATTCAGTTGGGGAACAGTCATTCATCCCACGAATTGCTTGAATATTTTTTGCCACGAGTTTTCCTTAAATAATTCGATTTTTTGGATCTTGTTGTGCAACTTTGGCACGAATTTTTGCTTCTAATTGGTCAATAATCGCGTCGTTATCAAAACGTTCTTTTTGACGCTCGCCATCTAAATAATAGCCACTTTTCTTATTACCACCGGTAACACCTAGGTCTGACACTAATGCTTCACCTGGACCATTTACCACACAACCAATAATAGAGACATCCATTGGAGTAATAATATCTTCTAAACGTTGTTCCAGTGCATTCACCGTGCCGATCACATCAAACTCTTGACGAGAGCAAGTTGGACAAGCAATAAAATTAATCCCGCGAGAACGAATACGTAACGATTTCAAAATATCAAAACCAACTTTGATTTCTTCTACAGGATCGGCGGCTAAAGAGACACGTAAGGTATCACCAATACCTTCCGCCAACAGCATACCTAAACCAATTGCAGATTTCACTGAGCCCGCACGCGCGCCACCTGCTTCCGTAATGCCTAAATGCAACGGCTGTTTAATGGCTTTTGCCAGTAAACGGTAAGATTCCACTGCAAGGAAAACATCCGATGCTTTTACGCTTACTTTGAATTGATCGAAGTTTAAACGATCCAAGATCTCAACATGACGTAACGCTGATTCTAACAAGGCTTCTGGTGTTGGTTCACCAAATTTCTCTTGAATATCTTTTTCTAATGAGCCAGCATTGACACCGATACGAATAGGGATATTTTTATCACGCGCACAATCCACCACTGCACGAATACGATCCTCACGACCGATATTGCCTGGATTAATACGTAAGCAATCCACCCCATATTCAGCCACTTTTAACGCAATGCGATAGTCAAAATGAATATCCGCCACCAATGGCACATTCACTTGCTGTTTAATGATTTTAAAGGCTTCGGCGGCATCCATAGTTGGTACAGAAACGCGCACAATATCTGCACCAACACGTTCCAAAGATTTAATCTGCGCAACGGTCGCTTCAACATCAGTTGTGCGAGTATTTGTCATGGATTGTACGGCAATCGGTGCATCACCACCGATTGGTACATTGCCCACATAAATTTTTGTCGATTCACGACGTTTGATAGTAGGTTTTACTGCTGACATTCTTTCGTAAATTATTCGTTAAGGTTTTGGTAATTTAAATTTAGCCACACGGCCATCAACTGTAAGCGGATACGCTTCGCCTTTATAAGTAATGCGAACGTTACCTGGCGCACCAATAATCAAAGCATATTCGTCACCATTAAAGGTTAAAACTTCGCCTTGTTTATATTCTTTTTGCGCTAATACTTTACGGTTTTGGTCTTTCACACTAATCCAGCTTGAATTTTTCGTGATCTCAATAACGAGATCGCCTTTCGCTGTAGTTGGTGCTTCAGAAATAGCGGGGTTTTCAACCGCACTTTGTGTATCTGGCACGCTTTTCTCTGTTGTTGGTTCTGTGTTAGGTAACGTTTGTTCCACAACAGGTGCTCGCGCTTGTTCAACAGTAGGTGCTGAAGTTGCTGCGGTTGAAACTTCTGTGTTTCCTGTTTGAGCTTGATTTTCTTGAGTCGTTGAAACAGCGGATTCAGCGGCATTATTTGTTGTTTCCGCTACAGAAGCAGTTTCATTGCTTGACACCGCAGGCTGACTATTTACTGTTACTGGAATTTCATTCGAATGAGTAGCCGGTAGCTCTGCTGTTTTTTCTTTTTCAACGTAGGTTTGCACTAAATTATCACGTTCTTCGTTTGATTTTTGATAATTTTGCCACCACCATAAGCCAGTCATTCCAACAGCAGCGAGTAAAATAATTGTTGTGAGTGTGCCTACCCAACGGCTGTGAGAAGAATATTGGTTAACTGAACGCGTCGCACGTGTATTTTTACTTAAATCATTTTTATGTGCTTCACCAAAAGTTAAATGAGCCCATTCAGCATCAGGAATACGTAAAAATTTCGCATAACTGCGAACGTAACCTCTCAAAAAGGTTGATGGTACATCTTTTTGGACAAATTCATTATTTTCTAATTTTGCCAAAATGTTTGGACGTAAAGAAATGGCTTTTGCCACATCTTCTAAAGAAAGATTTAATGCTTCGCGTGTTTGGCGAAGTTTATCCCCAAAGGAGATTTTAGTTGTTTCAGTTTGTTCGACGATTGTATTCATAGGTATAAAAATAGAGAAATAGAAATAAAAAACTAAATACCAAATTTTAAAGTCGAAAGGGGCTTTTGGCAATGATTATTTGAGCGTGCGGAGCTTTTCCGCTCTGGAAGGATCAACTTGGCGCAATTTCTCCAACGCTTGTTGATAAACGTCGGTTTGTTTTCCAGCAAAAGCACAAAGTGCTATGTTTTCGTAAGTATCGGCTTGATGATAATAATTCGCTGCTGCAAGTGCCGCATTAAATTGTGAATAAGCTTGTTCAAACTCACCTTGCCCACATAAAAATGCACCAAAGTTGTTATACACATCGCCTTGCTTATCATCTAACTTAATTGCCTGTAAATAAGCTTGCTTCGCTTTTTCCGTATCGCCTTGTAATTGATAAAAATGCGCAAGTGCCGAGTGCACAAGATAATAGCGGTCATCATGTTCAAAGGCTTTATCTAAATTAAGTTTTGCTTGAACAAAATCCTCTTGTTGCAGATAGCCTAATGCCAATTCAACTCGGGCTTTTGCTGCTTGTTGTTTATTAAAATCAACAGAAGACTGAGAGACGCAAGCCGAAAAAACAAAAGGAAAAATGACCGCACTTAGAATGTTAATTGGGATTAATTTCATCTTATCACTCCTCTATCTAATCACTCTTCTCTAGGCCATTCCCTTTACAAGTATTGCTATATTTAGCTTAGTTAACCGCTTTTACGTCAATACCTTCACCAAACTTACGTTTCATTGCTGTACGTTTGGTTCGGTCGATCACATCCCCCGCCAGCTGACCACAAGCAGCATCAATATCATCACCACGGGTTTTGCGCACAATCACCGTAAAGCCATATTCCATTAAGGTTTTTTGGAAACGATCAACACGGCTATTTGAGCTTTTACCATAAGGCGCTTCTGGGAACGGGTTCCATGGGATTAAGTTGATTTTACATGGCGTATTTTTCAATACTTGAGCTAATTGATGCGCATGCTCTGTACCATCATTCACATGATCTAATAACACATATTCAATAGTCACTTTACCATGGTTAGCATTCGATACTTCTAAGTATCTATGTACCGAATCCATCAACATTTTGATGTTATATTTTTTATTAATCGGCATAATTTCATCACGCAATTCATCGTTCGGTGCGTGAAGTGAAATGGCTAATGCTACATCAATCTTTTCGCGTAACATATCGAGTGCAGGGACGACACCTGAAGTGGATAACGTCACGCGTCGTTTAGACAATCCATATGCGAAATCATCTAGCATAATTTCCATCGCGGGTACAACATTGGCCACATTTAACAAAGGTTCACCCATGCCCATCATCACCACATTGGTAATCGGACGAACACCCGTCACACCAAAATTACCGATAATTTTTGATGCACGCCACACCTGACCGATAATTTCAGACACCGTTAAATTACGGTTAAAGCCTTGCTGTGCTGTCGAACAGAAAGTACAAGCTAACGCACAGCCTACTTGAGAAGAAACACAAAGTGTTGCGCGATCCGCTTCAGGAATATAGACCGTTTCAACTTGCTGTTCACCTACCTGCATCGCCCATTTAATAGTACCATCCGCAGAGCGTTGCTCAACCGCCACTTCTGGCGCTTTAATTTCAGCGACCGCTTTTAATTTTTCTCGTAATTTTTTATTAATATTGGTCATATTGTCGAAGTTATCTTCGCCAAAATGATAAATCCATTTCACTAATTGATCCGCACGAAATGGTTTCTCGCCTAATTCAGCAAAAAACTCACGCATCTGCTGACGCGTTAAATCCATTAAGTTAATCTTTTTTGTATTCGTTTCGGATGAAAGAGGTTGTTCTAACATAAAGCCTCGTTATTACACATTACGGCGATGATGTTACTCAGAATTGAGCAACAAAAAATTCGCATATTAAAAATGAGCCGAGATTTTACAGATTTACCGACGGATAAGCTAGCAGATTTGAAAAACAAAGAAAATTTTGACCGCACTTCTTTGCGATCGCTATCGCAAAAATCAAAAAAAACAAAAGAAAAAAGTGCGGTTAAAAAACTTTAAATTTTTTCTCTTTCACACATCCCAAACCCTTACAAAAACTGATAGAATACAAGCTTTGTTTTATTCTCTAAGTTGGCTATATTAAAAGATATGTTAAAAAAAGTGCTTTCTGTATTGTGTTTAGTGCCAGCAATGGCAACGGCACAATCTTATGTTGTGTATGATTTCACCCATGATCGCGTGCTCGAAAGTAGCTCACCGAATCATGTTCAACCTATCGCATCCGTCACCAAGTTAATGACTGCAAATGTGTTTCTTGAAAATAATCGAAACGCAAATTGTACTGCATCAATTACTGACGACGATTACGATTACATTAAAGGCACACATACAAAATTACCAAAATACACGCCGATTTCTTGTAATGAATTATTAAAAGCGATGCTTGTCCATTCTGACAACTATGCTGCTCACGCCCTTTCTCGCTCTGCAGGCATGAGCCGTTTGCAATTTATCCAAAAAATGAATGAGAAAGCGAGAGAATTAGGTATGCGCTCTACCCGCTTTTCAGATAGCTCAGGTTTATCTGACAGCAACATTTCAAGTGTGATGGATCTCGTAAAACTGGCTAAATACTCTCTTAACAAAGCACAAATCAAAAACCTATCGAATATGCCAAGCGCTTTCATTCAAGCTGGCGGACGTAGCGTTTTTGTTAAAAACACCAATAAATTAGTGCGTGAAGAAGTGTTTGATGCGGCAATTAATAAAACGGGTTATATTCGCGAATCTGGCTATAATTTAGTCTTTGTGAATAAAAATCCATGTAATCGCGCTACCATTGGGGTGATCAGTTTAAATAACCATTCATCTGCGTTTCGTACTAACTTTACTAAAGGAAAATTGGAACAATACGGTTGTATCGCAGGGCGTAGCATGCACAACTTTACTGTTGATGAAGCCCAATATGAAGAAGGCTATGATGAAGCGGGTATGGATCGCCTAATTCAACAAGTTGGTGGTTAATCATTTCAAAAAGAGCGGTCAATTTTGCACAAAATTTTCCGCTTTTTAATTTTAATCACCTATCGATTTGATAATTATTTTCATTTAAAAAGCTTGTAAAAAATGATATTATTATGCAGAATGCTAATTAATCATTATTTTTAAGGAGATCTCATGAAGCATTTATTTAAAAGCCTATCTGTTATCGCTCTAGGTTTAGCAGCTTTACAAGCCGAAGCGAAATTTAAAGTGGTGACCACATTTACGGTTATTCAGGATATCGCACAAAATGTTGCGGGCGATGCCGCGACGGTGGAATCTATCACCAAACCTGGTGCAGAAATTCACGAGTATGAACCGACCCCTAAAGATATTGTAAAAGCTCAATCTGCTGATTTAATTTTATGGAACGGATTAAATTTAGAGCGTTGGTTTGAGCGTTTCTTCCAAAATATCAAAGATAAACCAGCCGTTGTGGTAACCGAAGGCGTCACGCCACTTTCTATTTATGAAGGCCCTTATAAAGATGCCCCTAACCCACACGCTTGGATGTCGCCATCTAATGCGTTGATTTATGTCGAAAATATTAAAAATGCATTCGTTAAATACGATCCGCAAAATGCTGATGCTTATCAAAAAAATGCAGCAGCGTATGCAGAAAAAATCAAACAGCTCGATAAACCTTTACGTGAAAAACTCGCACAAATTCCCGCTGACCAACGTTGGTTAGTGACCAGTGAAGGCGCCTTTAGTTATTTAGCAAAAGATTACGATCTCAAAGAAGGCTATTTATGGCCAATTAACGCTGAACAACAAGGTACGCCTCAACAAGTGCGTAAACTTATCGATTTAGTGAAAAAAAATCACATTCCAGTGGTATTTAGTGAAAGTACCGTGTCAGCCAAACCTGCTCAACAGGTAGCGAAAGAAAGCGGCGCCAAATACGGTGGCGTGCTTTATGTAGATTCTCTTTCTGCCGCTGACGGTCCTGTACCAACTTATATTGACTTACTGAATGTCACTGTATCCACCATAGTCAAAGGATTTGAAAAATAATGACCACACTTTCCGCTTCTATTTCCGTTAATGATGTAACCGTGCGCTACAACAACGGGCACACTGCAATTTATGATGTTTCCTTTGCATTACAAGGGGGAACAATCTGTGCTCTTGTTGGCGTAAATGGGAGCGGAAAATCAACGCTATTCAAAAGCATCATGGGCTTAATTAAGCCACAGCAAGGCAATATTGCGCTTTGTGGTTTGCCAATTAATCGAGCGTTGAAACAAAATTTGGTTGCTTATGTACCGCAAGCGGAAGAAGTCGATTGGCAATTTCCAGTCTCCGTTTATGATGTTGTCATGATGGGCCGATACGGCTACATGAATTTCCTACGCATTCCAAAGGCTGAAGACAAACAAAAAGTGCTTGAAGCGATGCAACGGGTAAACATCGAGCATTTAGCTGAACGACAAATCGGTGAGCTTTCTGGTGGACAGAAAAAACGCGTATTTTTAGCTCGAGCATTAGCACAACAAAGTAAAATTATCTTGCTCGATGAACCTTTTACAGGTGTGGATGTTAAAACTGAAAATGCCATTGTGGAACTCCTTCGCCAATTACGTGCTGAAGGCCATTTAATTTTAGTTTCTACCCACAACTTGGGTTCTGTACCCGATTTCTGTGATCAAGTGGTGATGATTAACCGTACTGTGATTGCTGCCGGTAAAACAGAAGATACATTCAATCAGCATAATTTGGAAAAAGTCTTTGGTGGTGTATTACGACACATCAAATTATTGGGTGAAGATCTGCATAATGATGAAGATAAACGTGCTGTCACCGTGCTTACCGATGATGAACGTCCTGTTGTCTTCTATGGCGAAACCAAAAATGATCCGCCAGCAACGGCTGTAAAATCTTGTCGTCTTCCTCCGTCTGACAAGGAATAAGCTATGCTTGAATATTTACTGGAACCTTTCTCCTATGAATATATGCAAAAAGCCATGTGGATAAGTACTGCAGTCGGCGGCATTTGTGCCTTTCTTTCTGCCTATTTAATGTTGAAAGGTTGGTCATTAATTGGTGATGCGCTTTCTCATTCCGTGGTACCTGGTGTAGCGATAGCTTATGCCTTTTCACTCCCCTATGCTTTAGGTGCTTTTTTTGCTGGCATTTTAGCCGCACTTTCCATTTTATGGATCAAATCCATTTCTAAACTCAAAGAAGATGCCGTTATCGGCTTTATTTTCAGTACCTTTTTTGCCTTAGGTTTACTGATTATTTCCTTGAATCCAACCTCGATAAATGTGCAAAACATCATTCTCGGTAATATCCTCGGGATTGCCGATGAAGATATTTATCAAGTAGCCATCATTATGTTGATTTGCTTGGTCTTATTGCTTATTTTTTGGAAGGATCTGTTACTGATTTTCTTTGATGAAACGCAAGCAATTACAGTTGGACTTTCACCACTGTTTTACAAAGTTCTCTTTTTTACACTCTTGAGTGCTTGTGTCGTTGCGGCATTACAAACTGTCGGGGCGATTTTAGTGATTGCGATGGTAATCACACCAGGCGCAACCGCCTATTTACTTACTGACAAGTTCAAAACTCTTATCAAAATTGCCGTAACATTAGGCGCAATCACTGGTTTCGTCGGTGTCTATTTAAGCTATTATCTGGATGGCACAACAGGTGGTGTCATCGTGACATTGCAAACCTTGTTATTTTTATTGGCTTTTCTATTCTCACCTAAATACGGATTAATCAGTCAAAAACGACGTAAGGTGGTGGATTATGACTGAGATGTTCGCCATTTTCGTTGAGCCATTTCAATTTGCCTTTATGCAAAATGCGCTACTCACGGCATTAGTGGTTGCCGTGATCTGTGCGCTACTCTCTTGCTATTTAGTATTGAAAGGATGGTCATTGATGGGCGATGCCATTTCTCATGCTGTCCTACCTGGCATTGTCTTAGCTTTTTTAGCTGGTATTCCATTAGTGATAGGTGCATTTGTCTCAGGTATTGCCTGCGCCTTAGGGGTAGGTTATTTAAAAGAAAACAGCCGTATCAAAGAAGATACCGCGATGGGGATTGTATTTTCGGGGATGTTTGCCATTGGTTTGGTGCTGTTCACTAAAATCCAAACTTCACAACATCTCACACACATCTTATTCGGTAACGTATTAGGTGTAAGCCGACAAGAGCTGATTCAAACGGCTATCATCGCCTTGATCATTTTTATTTTACTTGGATTAAAGCGTCGTGATTTTCTACTTTATTGCTTTGATCCGAGCCATGCTCGCGTTGCGGGTCTCTCGCCTAAATTATTGCATTATGGCTTGCTCACATTACTCGCGCTCACTATTGTGAGTACGATGCAAGTGGTTGGGGTTATTTTGGTTGTAGCGATGCTAATTGCGCCTGGCATCACCGCGCTAACCCTGACGAATCGCTTCGATAAGATGCTTGTTATCGCGATCATCAGTGCTGTAACTGCAAGCCTACTAGGCGTGCTACTTAGCTATCATTTTGATGCGTCCACTGGTGCATGCATTATTTTGTTACAGGCCGTATTTTTCTTAATTGCCCTAGTTTATAGCAAGATAAAAATGCGGTTAAATTTCTAAATAAAAAAGCTAACAGAGATGTTAGCTTTTTTATTAGGAATTGAGTTTCAACAATATCAGTGTTTCATAATGCGCTGTATGCGGGAACATATCAAATAATTGAATTTGAGTAAGTTTATAATTGGTTAGATGCTGCAAATCTTTTCCCATGGAAATCGCGTTGCAACTAGAATAAAGAATAAAGTGCGGTTGCATTTCATTGAGAAATTCTGCGAGTTCCTTTCCGATACCTCGACGAGGCGGGTTGACGATCACCAAATCCGGTTTATTTTCATCTTGTGTTAAAGCAAAATTAGCAGCATCCAAAGATTGGAATTTAACGTTGTTTAGCCCTAACACCTGAGCGGATTGCGTCGCTGCTTGAATAGCCGATGGCGAAATTTCAATTCCCGTTAATTCCACTTCTTTTTGATGTTTATCCTGTAAAGCTTTGGCACAATGAAGTCCAAAGCCTCCAACGCCACAAAAGAGATCCCAAAGTTTAGTAATCGGCAAATCTTGCACCCAATCTTGAGCCGTTGCATATAACCCTTGTGCTACTAGTGGGTTCGTTTGAAAGAAACCTTGAGGACGAATAAAGAGCGGAATACCATTAAAGCTTTCTGATAAAGTGTACTGGTCAGTCAAAAAGATTTCTTTCTCACCTTCTAAGATCGCTGCGTGCTGAGGTTGGATATTCACACTCACCACTTCAAGTTGTGGTAATTTTTCCAATAGCCCTGCAAATTCACGTTGAATTAACGGCAATTTAGTTTCTGAACGCAATACAAAACGCAACATCAATTTTTTTGTATGTTGGCTTTCTGTAAGCAGAATATATTTGAGCTCACCTTTTTGCTTAGCCACGTTATAAGGGACTAAACCCGCTCGTCCAATAAAATCTTTTAGAATTGGGAATAGTTCTACAAAGCGTTGTGGATAAAGCGGACAATCACATAAATCTACCGCACTTTGTGGATCATTCGGGTCTTGTAAAATACCTAGAATGGGACGTTCTACCGCGCCACTCACAACCATTTTGGCTTTATTACGAAAAGCAGACTCGGAGGAATAAAAAGGCGGATGCCAAATTAAATTATCACAATCTAATTTGGCAAGTTGTTGTTTAAGATGCTCTTCTTTCTTGGCGAGTTGCTGTTCATAAGGCATTTCAAGCCATTGACAAGAACGGCAATCACCTTTTTGATAATGATGGCAATCAATCATTTAGAAGCAAGCCACTCTTGTTGAAGCGCGGTCAGTTTTTGATGATTTTCAATCCAACGAGAAGTTTTGATGAGTTCTGACCAATCAAAGGATTTTTGTTTAAAGAGCGATTTCAAGCGAGCTTGGCGTGCTACAAAATGCTCTGTGGTTTCCTCTAATTTCAGATTATCAAGCACTTGAATGACACCTTCACGTTCATTGCAAAGCAATAATAAGTCACAACCAGCATTCAAGGCTTTTTCACTACGAGCCACAAAATCACCCATAAAACCTGCGCCCTTCATGCCTAAATCATCAGAGAAAATCGCCCCTTGGAAGCCTAACTGTTTACGCAAAATTTCTTTTAACCAATAACTCGAACCACTTGCTGGCTGGCTATCACATTGCGTATAAATCACGTGAGCCGGCATAATCGCATCAAGCTTACTCTGTTGAATTAATTGCTGGAATGGCAAAATATCATGATTAAAAATCGTCTCTTTTGCACGCTCATCATAAGGGGTTTCAAGATGAGAATCGGCTAAAACATGGCCGTGTCCCGGGAAGTGTTTTCCTGTTGTTGCCATGCCCGCTTGGTGCATACCATCTATAAAAGCAGCTGCCAAATTGACCGCACTTTTTACATCACAGCCAAAACTACGATCGCCAATCGCACGACATTCATGCCCCAAATCCAACACCGGAGCAAAACTCAAATCAATATCTAGCGCCACCATTTCAGCCGCCATTTGCCAACCCGCTTCTTTTGCTATTTGTTGTTGCTGAGTTGAATCCTTAACTAATGCCGCAAAAGCTTGCATCGCGGGGAGCTGAGTGAAACCTTCACGGAAACGTTGTACGCGACCACCTTCTTGATCGACCGTGATCAATAAAGGCTTTTTCACTCGTTGACGAATGGATTTAATTAGCGCTTGAACTTGCTGACGATCATAAAAATTGCGGGTAAATAAAATCAAACCGGCAACTAAAGGATGTTCCAGTAATTCAACTTCTTCTTGTTTGAGCTCATGACCTTCAAGGTCAATTAATAATGTGGACATAACCCTATTGTAAGTAAAGACGATAATTGCTACTTTCTGTGCTTGGTTTTGGTAGTTCAAACACTTTCTTTTCTTGTGGTTGCAATAAAATATTGCCTGATTGGCTTTCTTGCTGATTCGGCCAAACTTGCGTTACACCTTGTGTGTTATACCAATAAAGATGGTAAAGCACATTGAGCTGTTGCGTAGTTTTATTTTTTAAAGCCGCGGTATTATCCGACAAATCGACATCTAAAGCCGGAGCTAAATTTGCCGCCATATTTAAAATTGGCTTATTGGTTCCCACAATATTTGGTGCAGATGAACAAGCCGTTAAAAATAATACCGTTGCTGTAATTAGGATCTTTTTCATTATTTCGCCAACATTCTACCTAAAGGTTCACCACCAACAAGATGCATATGAATATGGAATACTTCTTGTCCACCATGTTTATTACAGTTCACAATTAAACGATAACCGTCTTCGGCAATGCCTTCTTCTT
>CAUTFW010000017.1:0-49343 GCA_963537955.1 Parahaemophilus parainfluenzae
CAAGAGAGGATTGTGCTAGAGGAGTTGATTTCGGAGTTTAAATGTTAATAAAAAACCGCCAGAAGGCGGTTTAGGTGATGTGTCGAGGCAGAACAGTGATTTCGGCATCGAAGATTTGTTGATCAAAGAAAATATTTCGTTGCCAGATTAGAGCTTGTGAAAGCTGACGAAAGATAAACCTTTCAGGCGCAATTTTTTGTAGTGTGATTTCAAATTTTTTATAGGTTTTTTCTAAATTATCCAAAGCGTGTCTAGGTTTTTTTGCGATGCGTTTATTCCATACAACTTCCTGATGATATAGCCTGTTACGAAATCGCATTACTTGCTTCAATGTATTATATAACTCTTTAAAATTGCTAAATCTATGGTTAAAAATAGGTTTTAGCACTTTTTGCCAATAGACAACATGTTGATTCCTTTTAGGATCATAGTCAAAGAGATTGACCCAAAAGCCAAAAGTAATATGCGAAATAATGTCATTTTCGTTATATTTTCTTTTACTGCTACTGCATTCGTTGATCGCGTTCCTTAACTGGCGTTTTGATTCGGCAGTTAAAGGGGCGCTGTTATCCTGTGCTAAATAATGGAAAAATTTGTTTAAGTCATTATTAGGCGCAATGTTACGAAGCAATTCACTGATTTCATTTCGTAAAGCTACTTCAATCTCTTGTATTAAAGAAAAGTAAATCCCCGTACGATGTTGTAATGCTGTATATACCGCAATCGCTTCTTTCTGTTTAGCTTTATCATTTTGGTAGAAACAAAATAGATATACATTCAACCGACTTTCTGAAATACTTATAATTTGTTTGGAAAGCATATTTTTTCTTTACTCAAATTTTATTTAGTGCAATAATACTCCCACTGGCAACGGACCCGAAGCCCCGGACATAGGAGCCGGGTCGCTTTGTAAAGTGTGAGAATCGCTTTTTGCGGTTTAGGAAAGGTAAGCTTTTAGCTTGCCTTTTCTTTTATTGGTGTTGTTCTTCTAACCACTTCTTAAAGGTTTCTTTTTTCCATCTAGCTTTCCCTAAGATGTAAAAATCAGGTTTCGGGAAAGTGCTTTTACCTTCCAAATCTTTATTAATCAATTCAATATGTGAATCAAATAATCTTGAGGATCTATAAAGAGCTTCCCCGAATGTGCCACCGGTATTTCGTAAATAGTGATTAGGTAAATTGACTAATTCTTGAAATTCGTCAGGAGTAACTCCTAAGCGCTTGATAATATCATGCGCTGAAATAACACTACTCATACCACTCGTTATTTCACTTATCATTTTATCGCTGGCTAATTGCGCTTCAACAATAGATTGTTTCACATCTTCAAATTTTTTTACCATATCAATTTCCCCTTTGGTATTTATAGTAAAACCGAGTACCAAAACACTTTACCAATCACAGATACTTCGTTGAGATCGGCTATTTCGTCGTCGTACTCGTCAGTGTTATAGCTGCGGATTTTTATTTGATTGTTTGGCATATTGTAGAGTAGTTTTATGCGCAACAAGCCACCGTGATTGATAGCGTAAATCTTGCCGTCTCGGATTGTCTTATTACCCAAATCAATTCCCACCGTTGTTCCATCAGGAATAACCGGCTCCATTGAATTACCGTCCGCCACCACGCATACCGCATTCTCATACTGCACGCCTTGCCGTCTTAATGTGGCGCGTGAAAAGCGTAATTTGAAGTTGTTGTAATCCATAATGTCATCGGCAAAACCATTCCCGGCGGCTAAGCGTATTTCTTGGAAAAGCGGAACTTCTACTTCGTCATCGTTTAACGGAGTATTGCGATCCCACAAATCAAATGAACCTGTTTCGGCTACGTTTGATTCTATTTGAGTTTGTGCCATTTCTCCTGTGCCATTCAAGAGCCATTCTGGCGAAATTTTCAAAGCCTTGGCTATTTGTAAGCCATTTCTAGGGCTTTTTGTAACTCCGTTCAAAATATTACTGATCGTTACTTGTGATGTTCCAGCTAATGCGGCTAATTCAACTTGGTTTTTCCCCATTTTGTCCATTGCAAACTGCAATCTTTCAGCAAGTGTATTCATAAAACTCTCCTTAATCGACCGATCCTATAAATAAACTTATATAAAATCAAATAAGAAATACTTTACAATTTATAATGTATCTTATATTATGTATAAGAATTTTAATTAAAGGTGAACTATGAAGAACGAGGCAATCGAAAAAGCAATTTCAATTTGCGGTTCTCAGGTAAAGCTAAGTCAAAAATGCGGAGTTTCTCAGGTTTCCGTCAGCTTTTGGCTTAATGGTGGCGGTATTAACGCTAAGTATATCCCGCGAATCGTTAAGGCTACAAAAGGCAAGGTGACTGAAAAGCAGATTTTACATTCCTTAGCAAATTTAACTGACAACTAATTTACTCATATTGACGTAAAAGAAAACCATAAAAATAAGGCAAAAATTATGGAAATGAAGAAAGTTATTATCGAAATGATTGAGAACATACCTGGCGGCAAAAGTGCGGTTGCAGGCTTTCTCGGCTTTACCGAAAGCGAGTTAAATAATCGCCTTTATCAAATAAAAGGCCAACGATTCAAAAATGAAGAATTAATTGCGATTCAGCAAGAATATGGCTGCACTCAATTTATCGATGAATTATGCCGTTTGGCAGGTGGGCGTTTTGTACCTGATGTGGCAGAGGATGAATTAGACAAGGTTGAACTTGCTAATTTACAACTGCACGAGCTTTCTGCGCGTGGCTTGTTATTTGCTTTATTAGAAAAGGCGTTAGAAGACGGTGAAGTCACCTCACAAGAAGAAGACAAAATCCGTCAAGCATTGAGTAAACATTTGGCAGCAACACAACATTCGATTGAATATGCGATTGTGTTACACAAGAAATAAAAATGCCACAGCGGACACCGTGGCAATTTCAGTATAGGAATTATTTCTATGGAAAATATTAATCCAAACGAAAAAACAAGTCAAACGCAAAACGGCAAGATTCTAAAGGCTTTGTTGAATGGAGAGCGATTGACTCAGCTTGATGCTTACACCCGATTTAATTGCACCCGTCTAGGAGCAAGGATTTATGACCTAAAACAACAGGGTTACAAAATCGAAAGACGAATGATTGTAGTACCTAGTGGTAAATGCGTTGCTAAATACAGATTGGTGGCTTGATATGAAAAATAAAAAACAAAATGAAAGAATCGCCATTTCAAAAAAAGTGAGATTTGAGGTTTTTAAACGTGATGGATTTAAGTGTCAATACTGCGGAAGATCTGCGCCTGATGTAATTCTACACGTAGATCACATTAATCCAGTTAGTAATGGCGGAAATAATGACATCATGAACCTAGTTACATCATGCTCTGAATGTAATTTAGGAAAAGGTGCAACCAGACTAGATGACAACTCAATCATAGAGAAACAACGAAAACAACTGCAAGAACTAAATGAGAAACGTGAGCAGCTTGAAATGATGCTGTCATGGAGAGAAAGCTTAAGTGAATTCGATCAGGAAGTTGTTAATGCCGTGACCGAAAAGATAAATAAATTAATAGAACCAAATGAAGTTAATTCAGAGGGTGAAAAGAACATCAAGGCGTGGCTTAAAAAATTCTCAATAGAGGAAATCTTAAATGCTATTGATGCGGCTTATGAAAGCTCTTTTATGCGATGCAGTAGTAAATCTCACGATGAGAAAAGCAATAATTTATTCAATCTAATCCCTAGAATTTGCAGCACAAACAGAATGCCAGAGCAAGACAAAGCATTGTGTTATATACGTGGAATTCTAAAAAACAGAATGTATGTAAATTATGGATATGTTATGGGCTTAATGAGAAAAGCGCTATCACTAGGGTTTGATTTGGAAGATTTAAAAGAACTAGCAAAAACAGCCAAAAATTGGACGGCTTTTAAATCAACATTAGAGCAATTTATTCAGGAGAGCGATCATGAGTTCTAAATTATTAGGTCATGTTTGGGATCTAGAATTACCAGACCACGCAACCAAGTTGGTTTTATTACGCCTAGCAGATAGCGCCAACGATGAAACAGGTGAGTGCTGGCCATCTCTCAAATACATTCAAGATAAATGCAATGTTAAATCAAAAAATACAATCAGAAGAGCATTGGAAATCTTAGAGCAAATGGGGCTAATTGTTGTAATCAAAAGAAAGCTATCAGCCAGTCAAAATACATCAAATTTATACAAGCTAAACATTGAAAGAATATTAAATAACGGGAAAAAACTAGGTGGTTCAAATTCTGAACTAGGTGGTTCAAATTCTGAACTAGGTGGTTCAAATTCTGAACTAGGTGGTTCAAATTCTGAACTAGGGGGTGGTTCAAATTCTGAACCCAGAACCAATAACTCTTTAGAACCAATTAATGAATCTACTTCTTCGTCTGGAAAAAATTTCCAGCCGAGAACGAAAGCTAAAAAGAACGTTTTTTCTGGTGATGATTTAAAGGCTGCTGAATGGATATTTCACTTGATCAGAAAACTCAATCCTAGTTTTAGAGAGCCAAAATTTGAATCTTGGGCAAACGATATAAGACTTATGCGTGAAAGAGATAACCGCACCCACAAAGATATTTGCGAGTTATTTCAGTGGGCTAATCAAGATAGATTTTGGTCGGTAAACATTTTAAGTCCGGCAACTCTTCGTGCTAAATGGGATCAACTCTCGATGAAACGCAATGCAGCAATGACAACACCAGCACGCAAAGAGACATTCCAAGAACGAAATTCAACCAACTGGGGAACGCCTGAAAAAATGGCAGAGGTATTCTGATGAACAAATTAACAATACAACAATCAAGCCAAAGACAAGTTCCAGACCAAGTGCGATTAATGATTGATCGCATCTTCACAAACTTAACTGCAAGCTGCCCGATTTTGTTAAGCGTAAGCAGCGAGCAACTGGAAACGCTAAAGCAACAATGGGTATTGGGCTTTGCTGAAAACGGGATTAAAACGTTTGAGCAAGTTAAACGTGGAATGGCCGCTGCAAGAGCGAAAACAAACGGATATTTGCCAAGTGTGGGCGAATTTATTTCTTGGTGTAACAACTACGACAATCACGAATTAGGATTACCAACACAAGAAGAGTTAGAGGCTAGACTTCAAAAATATTTCGGTTATGCGAAAGAGCCACACAATTTCAAATTCCGTTCGAGAGCAGAGTATTACTTACTAAAAACAATCTATGACGGTTACGGGAAAAAGAAATGGGAAGATTGCCAAAAGGCTATGCCAAAAATCCTTTCGGAAGTTATCGAGAAAGTGAAAACAGGCTTTGAATTTCCACAAATTCCAGAGTTACTGGAGCAAAAGCCAAAAGTTATTCCGCCAGAAGTATCAAAAAACGGTATAGCTAAAATTAAAGAGATTATGGGGATTGCGTAAATGACAGAACAAAAATTTGATAAAGATACATGGCAGACGCCACACTATGTTTTTGAATGGCTATCTCAACGTTTCGGATGGTTCGATCTTGATGGTTGCGCAACAGCAAACAACGCCTTGACATGGCGCTATATCGGCGAACCTAACTCAGACAATGATGAGCATCAATCAATCGCAGATGACTTTCTAATGCCGCTTGAGCAAATGTTAGATGTATTGTTGGATGAAGTCGCGGAACGTTGTACGGCTCCGTTAAAAATCTATGTGAATCCGCCTTATTCCAACGTTACACCATACCTACAACGCGCGAAAGAACTACGAGATGCAGGATATCTAGTGGTGATGTTGCTTAATAACGATAAATCTACTCAATGGTATCAAAACCACATTCAAGGCGTGGCTAATGAAGTGATTGATATTACAGGTGGTCGAATTGCATTTATTCACCCGATAACAGGCAAAGAAATCAAAGGAAACTCAAAAGGTCAGATGGTCGTAGTGTTTGATCCGGCGATGGAAGATTTTGTCATGCGCTCAGTAAGTCTTGATTTTATTAAAAAAGTCGGTGGCTACAATGGAAAGTAAAAGACAATTCTTTCTACGCTCAAACCAAGTGCGGTTGAATTGTATTGAATTTATCAGAGAGCTGCCAACGGACGACAAAAAACCGTTGGTGGTAAAAATCCAACCGATGACACGCAACCTTGAGCAAAATGCGAAATTTCATGCCATGTGCCAAGACGTGGCGAACCAAGCCGAATTTATGGGGCGGAAACTCTCTATGGAGCAGTGGAAAGTCTTGTTTATCTCCGGTCATGCAATCGCCACTAATCATAAAGCGGATGTTGTGCCTGGGTTAGAGGGCGAATTTGTGAATATCCGTGAGAGCTCGGCAAAAATGAGCGTATCACGAATGGCAAGCCTTATAGAGTATGTCACAGCTTACGGTGTGGCGAACGGGGTTAAATTTAACGATAGATGGGGATTTTACGGAAGATGAAAAACATTAATTGGAACTGGATTGCGTATTTAGTTTTTTTAGCATTTGTTATTTGGTCGGTTAATTGTACCGGACAGTGATTGAGGTGGAGACCATGGTTTTATTTTTGATTGCATTTTCAGTTGTCCTGTTTTTTCTTTTCGACCAGCCTCTTGCCGCCACCCTTGTTTTATGTGGAGACTTTTGGTTTTCCGGTTGGTATTTTGCGCATAGCACGGTTGCAACAGAGTGCGAGAGATTGGGCAAGTTTTACGTTGGAAAAAACGTTTATCAATGCTCAAAAATCGAGAGCAAGGATGAGTGATGAGTAAACTTAAATCTATCAAGCCTAAAAAATGCAAGTCATGTGGCATGGAGTTTATCCCACAAAACTCTCTCCAAAAAGTCTGCTCACCTAAATGCGCACTTGATTTAACTCGTCAAAACGCGCAAAAAGCACAAGAACGAGCAGAAAAGAAAAAACAAAGGGAACGTAAAGCCAAATTAAAAAGTCGTTCAGAATGGCTGAAAGAGGCGCAATCGATATTTAATAAATTCATTCGCCTGAGAGATAAAAATGAACCCTGTATCAGTTGTGGTCGGTATCATCAAGGGCAATACCACGCAGGGCATTATCGGAGTGTTGGAGCTTGTCCTGAATTAAGATTTTGTGAGCTCAACGTACATAAACAGTGCGCACCCTGTAATGACCATAAGAGCGGAAACATTATCGAATATAGAATCAATCTAGTTAAAAAAATCGGTGTAGATAAAGTTGAATGGTTAGAGCGACAGGACCACGAACCCAAGAAATACACAATCGAAGATTGCAAAGAGATTATTAAATACTACAAAGCCAAAATCAAAGAGCTAGACGGGAGCCAAGAATGAGTTATAGCGTTGAACGAATTTTAGAAAAATGGGGTAATTGCTGGGGGCGTGACAGAATTGGCACAGAATATCCAAGCACAACAATTTCAATCCCAGTGCTGCCGACTGCGAGGAAGGCTTATATCAAGTTCTTAACAGATGACGAGTGCTTAAAGATTGAAAAGCAAATAATGAACCTACACGATGACGATTTATTGCAGTATCAAATTTTAATGGCTCTATACATTCAACAAGCGAGCGAAAGAGAGATTTGTAACGCTCTTAATATCTCACCAGCCAAGATGTATCGGGAGCGTGCGCAGGGCGTTAGATTTTTAAAAGGTGCTTTTGTTGCAGCTCAAATCAAATTTATGTTTTTAGATTGATACAAAATCCGAATGAGTCACAAAATGATTTATTCGGATTTTTATTTTGAGACGCATATCACAATATTTAAAGTTAATTTATAGTAAAGTTAGACCTCTTATTAAAACAATAAACAGGAGCCAAAAAATGAAAAAATTATTATTAATCTGCTCAATCGCTACGGTTATTACTGGGTGTGCGAAAGAAGCGCTAATTAAAGAGACACAATCAGGCAAAGCGGAGGCAGAATATCCAAATTACACGCAAGAGCAGGTGATTGATGCAATAGTTCAATACTGTAACGGTAAGGGATTCTCAATAGACGAACAGCAAAAGAATTTTGTGATTTGCTCAAAACAGATGACTGGTGGAGCAGCTATATTCACTCAATTAGCTATTGGCAATTCATATTCAACAACACCACAGGCCAAAGCAAGATATTCAGTTGCTAAATATAAAAATGGTACTAAGGTTTGGGCGGAAGCATACGCAGAAACACAAATGGCTCTAGGGCAAGTTAGAAAAGAACCACTTGATAGTAATACAACAAGAAACGAACTTCAAAGAGCGTTAGATGACGGCATTAAAAATATTTTAAAAAATAATTAATAAAAGTGTTGACAGCTTGCAAGTAAAATTGTAGTATACAGTATAAGTTGCGGTTTTAGCGCATAGCGAACGCAAAAATAAGTTTAGAAACAACCCTGATCGAAAACGGTCGGGGTTTTTTATTATCCAAACACCAAGCTCACACAATAAACGTGAGCTTTTTTATTGCCCCGCAACAAACAGCGAGGTGGAGTATGAGAATGTTAAAAGACGCAGGGAATCAAAGTATTTTTTGGTCTGGCTTTGGCGCATTCTGGGCGATGTATTCATTCCAAGAGTGGCTAGCTATTTTTGGTTTAATCCTCGGTTTAATCAGTGGTCTCGTTAATATGTACGCTAAATTCCAAGAGGGTAAAGTAAGAGAGAACGAAGAGCGCAGAGCGGATGAGCTTCATAAGTTGAAGATGGAACAATTAAAACGAGGATTAAGAGATGGTACTGTCGAAGACTAGAAAAACGCTTGGTGCCTGTTCTGTTATTGCGGTTATTGGAATTATGTATTCTCAATTTGGTGGGGAGCTAAGATTAAGCCCTGTTGGAGCTGAGATAATCGGTAATGCTGAGGGTTGTATGGCAACTCCATATAAATGCCCAGCTGATGTATTGACTGTTGGTATTGGCTCAACAGAATACTCTGGACAAAAGATAGAGCCTAACAAGAAATACACAAATGAAGAAATCGCATACCGATGGAAAAACGATATTAAGCTTGCTGAATCGTGCGTTGATAGATACGCCAATGGCAGAACACTACCACAATCTGTGTTTGATGCTATGGTATCTGTTACGTTTAATAACGGATGCGGTAATCTTAAAAATTCAACAATGTTTCGATTAGTGCGAAACGGTAAGTATGTAGACGGATGCAATCAACTTTTACGCTGGGTCTATGCTGACGGACGAAAACTGCAAGGCTTGGTTAAGCGTAGAGAAAAGGAAAGAGCGTTATGTTTAGCAGATTTAAAATCTACTCAATCGTAATTATCGCATTAACCATTTTTGGCTTGTGCGGTTGGATTTGGCACCAATCAAAGAATATAGATGAACTAAGAGCCGAAAACCAAGCGCAAGCCAAAACCATTAAAAACCAAGAGCAAGTCAATCAATCCTTGAAAGACACGATTGAGATAGAGCGCCAAGCGGTAGAACAACAGAGAGTAATCCATGATGAAATCAAACAAGCAGCACAAGACAAAATCCAAGTGGTTAGAAAGATTATTAAATCACAGCCTTGTTATAACACTCGCATCTATGACGATGCTATTGAGCGGCTGCACTAGCAAGGTAACAACAAAGACTGAATACATTTATCCGCCACAAGCTTTCTTGGTGCCTTGTGTGAAAACTCCATTTATGGGTAACACATACGGTGAGGCGGTAGAGCATCTAATCACTGTGATAGCAGAGAGAGATATGTGTGCCAGCCAAATAACAAACATTAACAAGTGGATTAATCAAACTAAGACCGCCAAATAAAGTGCGGTCTTTTTTATTCTAAAGGCTTGATTTTAAAGATTAAAAGGTACTCCTGAGGGGATACCCCTTTCCACGGGGTTTCGGGCGCGCGGTTTTCGACAGTTTTTTGACATCTTAGGCATCATCATCTTTTTTACTTTTTAGGCATTTTTACGGTCTCGGTATGGATAATTTATTCGATTTAAAACTCAATATAAATCAGATTGCCGAACTTGTCGGAATGCACCGTCAGACCGTATCACAACGGGTCGCAGGACTTACTCCTGCTATCGGTAGTAACTCAAAATTAAAGTTATACGCAATATCCGATTTAATCAAAATCGGGCTTGCCGAAAAAATGACGGCAGATGTTGATAGTTTGTCACCCGTTGAGAGACGGGCATTTTGGCAGGCTGAAAACGAAAGACTCAAATATGAGCGCGATACTGGAGAGCTAGTGCCCGCTTTTGAGGTTGCTCAAGAGATGAGTTTTTTGGCAAAAGCAGTAGTGCAGTCACTTGATACTTTACCAGATATTTTAGAGCGTGACTGTGGATTAACACCGTCACAATTAACCCGTGTAATACAGGTAATTGATGACGTTAAGTCGCAAATGTCATCGCACATACAGGCTGGCGATGATAAGTCAGAGGAGCAGTAATGTTTGCATCAGCTAAAGACATTAGACGAGACATTGCAAATCTGCTTAAGCCTCCACGTCGAATGAAGGTGTCAGAGGCAGTCGCTGAGTATATGCGCGTGCCTGTTGGTGGCGGAAACTCTGTTAAATGGGATAAAGACACTGCGGCATATATTTTAGAGCCGATGGATTGCTTAAACTCTCGTGAGTATGATGCGGTGATTTTTGTCGGACCTGCGCGAACCGGTAAAACGGTTGGTCTAATTGATGGGTGGATAACATACTCTATTGTTTGTGATCCGTCAGATTTTTTACTTGTGCAGTTAACACAAGAAAAAGCAAGTGAACACAGCCGAAAGCGTTTAGACCGCACTTTTAGATGCTCTCCTGAGATTGCAAAAAGATTAAGTCCGCGTAAAAACGATAACAATGTCCACGATAAATATTTTAGAGCAGGCAACCTGTTAAAGATTGGTTGGCCGTCAATTAATGTATTGTCATCGTCTGACTACAAATACGTTGCATTAACTGACTACGACCGCTGGCCAGATGATGTGGACGGTGAGGGCGATGGCTTTAGCTTAGCCTCAAAACGGACTACGACATTTATGAGTGCTGGCATGACACTTGTTGAGAGCTCGCCAGGTAAGGATATTGTCGATCTAAAGCATCACCCAAAATCAACACACGAAGCACCTCCGACAACTGGTATTTTATCTCTGTATAACCGAGGAGATAGACGTCGTTTTTACTGGCAATGTCCACATTGCAAAGAGTGGTTTGAGCCATCAATGGCTAACATGGTCGGCTATCGAGATGACACTGATTATGTTAAGGCAAGCGAAAAAGCTCGATTGCAATGCCCTCATTGCCAATCTCTCGTAGATCCTGACAAGAAACGCGCATTAAATATCGGTGGCAAGTGGTTAAAAGAGGGGCAAACAATAGATAAAGATGGTGTAATCCATGGCGATGGCAGAAACTCACGTATTGCATCATTTTGGCTGGAAGGCCCTGCAGCCGCTTACCAAACATGGGCGCAATTAACTTATAAATTGCTCACTGCCGAACATGAATTTGAAATGACAGGCAGTGAAGAAACGCTAAAGGCAGTAACAAATACAGACTGGGGATTGCCTTATTTACCACGCTCCGCACTAGAACAACGCCAAAGCGATGAGCTAATGGAGCGACGAGAAGATACAGAAAAAAGAACGGTACCTTGTGGGTGCCGTTTTTTATTGGCAGCAGTTGATGTACAGGGTGGGCGGAACCGTCGCTTTGTGGTCCAAATTGTGGGCTATGGCGAAAATAGCGAACGGTGGCTCATTGATAGATACAACATTAAATCATCAATGCGGAGCAATTCAGATGGAGAGAGTCTCCCGATTGACCCATCCGCCTACCCTGAGGACTGGGATTTGCTTATTAGCGATGTACTAAATAAGCAATATCGCATTGAGGGGCTAGATGGTGGATTTATGCCAATCCTTGCAATGGCTGTAGATAGCGGTGGTGAGGACGGTGTAACAGATAACGCTTATAAGTTTTGGCGCAGATGCAAGCGTGATGGCATATCAAAACGAGTGTATCTCGTCAAAGGTGATAGTACGCGCCGCCAAAAACTCATTACGCGCACTTACCCTGATAACACCTCTCGATCAGACCGGCATGCTCAAGCGCGCGGCGATGTGCCTTTGTATTTACTCCAAACAGATCAGCTCAAAGATCGCATTAGTAACGCATTAAGTCGTGAGACCGTCGGCGCTAACTATATCCATTTTCCATCGTGGATTGGGGAGTGGTTTTTTGATGAGCTGACCTATGAGGAGCGTGGACAAGACGGTAAGTGGCGAAAACCAGGGAAAGGCAACA
Organism: Parahaemophilus parainfluenzae; assembly: GCA_963537955.1. Classification (GTDB taxonomy): domain Bacteria; phylum Pseudomonadota; class Gammaproteobacteria; order Enterobacterales; family Pasteurellaceae; genus Haemophilus_D; species Haemophilus_D parainfluenzae_AJ. Next base: position 12,189 of record CAUTFW010000017.1, read on the forward strand.
ATGAGGCGTTTGACTTATTTTGCTATGCCCATGCGATCGCTATTTTGCGTGGTTATGAGCGTATTAAGTGGGGAGATGAGGACAATGTCCCATACTGGGCGAAATTGCCAAGCGTAAACCCTAACGTGATCCGTAGAGAATCATCCGCACCAGAAGAAGGAACTGAAAGTGCGGTAGAAATTGAACAAGTAAAACCGCAACCGAAACCCAAAACAAAAAGTAATTGGCTAAACGGTGGCGTAAGTAAAAAAAGTGGTTGGCTTTAACTCCTAGACAACCTTAAATCGGTAGATACCGAGCCTATTAAAAGGTGGATGTGTTGCGGTAATAACTCAAGCCCTGACTAGAGATAGTTGGGGCTTTTTATTATCTAAATTTGGAGGCAGAAAATGCAATTAGCAAATCCCGAAAATTTTAAACAGTTTGTACAAAACAAAGGCTCAAAAACTATTACCACATCAGAAACTGTAGCAAAAGTTTTTGGCAAGTATCATTATCATGTTATACGTGATATCCGTGAAATTTTAGAATCTGGTGATGATGAATTTAACCGAACCAATTTTGGTTTGGTTGAATATATCGATAAAAAAGGCGAAAAGCGTCCAATGTTTGAGATGACAAAAGACGGCTTTATGTTGTTGGTTATGGGATATAAAACCAAAAAAGCAATGGCAATTAAGATCGCTTACATCAAAGCCTTTAACTTTATGCAAGAGCAATTGTTATCTGGCAACATGACATTGCTTGAGCAATATTACCAAGCCTTGGGTGAGCATAAAGCAGAAAAACAATTAGCAAGCGTTTGTGGTAAAGCATTGAATGAATGGAAAGGTAAAAAGCCGTTGCTTGAAGCAACACTAAAAATATTTGAAGATAAATTGCAAATTGAGTTACCACTACTTAACTAACCGCACCGTAAAAAGTGCGGTTTTTTATTGGGGAAAAAATGGCTATCTACGACAGAGACGAACTCGAAGAAAAAATCCGAACACTTGATGAAAAGATCGAAAATGCCCAAAGCCAAGTTAGCTTTAATGGACGATCGGTATCTTACCAAGTGTCCGAATGGACAAAACAACGTGACCGCTATCAACAAATGCTTAATGAGTTATTGGCAGAAACAAGACAGCACGTTAAACGCCACAGAATCAAATATGCGAGATTTTAAACGATGGGAATACTAGATAAAGCGATTGCCGCAATCTCGCCTAAATGGGGTGCACAGCGAGCAAAAAGCCGATATGTGATGAACGCATACGAGGCGGCAATGCCAAGCCGTACACATAAAGCAAAACGCGAAAGCCAAGGTGCGAACATATCGACAAAACAAAGTGCGGTAAGCTTACGAGAGCAGGCAAGGGCATTAGACCAAAATCACGACATTGTGATCGGCATCTTGGACAAGATGGAGGAGCGAGTTATCGGCTCAAGAGGTATCCATATTGAGCCACAGCCGCTAAATTTAAGTGGCGATGTTGATGAGGATTTGGCGGAACAAATCCGCAAAAAATGGGCGGAATGGTCTGTGCGTCCAGAGGTTACTGGACAATTTACTCGACCAGAACTTGAGCGAATGCTTTTGCGCACGTGGTTACGCGACGGTGAAGTGTTTATTCAGCTTGTGCGCGGCACCGTGGCAGGGCTAAAACATAGTACGGATATTGCCTTTAGCCTTGAAGCCCTTGAACCCGATTTTGTGCCGTTGAATACCCTTGATACGGCAAATTTAATTCAAGGTATTGAACTTGACGCATGGCGGCGCCCTGTCTCTTACCGTGTGTACATGGACAACCCGCAGGAAAACAACCGCACTTATGGGCGAGTTAAATCAGTGCCGGCAGAAAATATGTTGCACCTTGCATTTAAAAAGCGCCTGCACCAATTACGTGGCGTGTCGATGTTGCACGGTGTTATTGTCCGCCTCTCCGATCTTAAGGATTACGAAGAGAGCGAGCGTGTGGCCGCACGAATTGCCGCAGCTTTTACAATGTATATTAGAAAAGGTGATGCTGCGATCTATGGGGACAACGAGGATTACAGCACGGATAGCCCTGAGCGCGACTTTGAAATTGCTCCAGGTGCAATCATTGATGATTTAAAGCCTGGTGAAGATATTGGTCTAATCAACTCTAACCGACCAAATGTCAATCTCGAAACCTTTAGAAATGGTCAATTAAGAGCAACCGCGGCTGGTACTCGCTCAAGCTACTCAAGCATTGCCCGTGACTATAACGGCACTTACTCAAGCCAACGTCAAGAGTTGGTAGAGAGTTTTGAGGGCTATTCCGTTTTACAAGATACCTTTGTCGCTCATATATCCCGCCCGATTTATCGCGAATGGTTAAAAATGGCGATTGTTAGTGGCGAAATTGAGGTACCAGTCGATATTGATCATGCATCACTTTATAACGCTGTTTATAGTGGCCCAGTTATGCCGTGGATTGACCCGACAAAAGAGGCGCAAGCGTGGAAAGAGCGCATTAAAGGTGGCTTGGCAACGGAAAGTCAAGCAGTGCGGGCAAGTGGCAGCAACCCAGCAGAAGTTAAGCGCAGACGACGAGTAGAGGTTGAAGAAAACCGCAAATTCGGACTCAAATTTGACACAGATTTAACTAACACAGGTACGACAAATGAAAAAGCAAAAGATGATTCTGTCGCCGGTGGCGATGGCAACGAGCGAGACAAAGACGAATAACCAATCTTGGTACTCAATCAAAGCCAAAGCCAACGATACGGCAGAGATCTCAATTTACGATGAGATCGGATTTTGGGGTGTATCTGCTGCGAGCTTTGCGCAGGATTTAAAAGACTGCGGCAATAGCTTAAAACAGATCAACTTACATATTCACTCCCCAGGTGGTGATGTTTTTGACGGAATCGCCATTTACAACTTACTGAAAAATCATCCAGCCAATGTGACAGTTTACATTGACGGATTGGCGGCAAGTATGGCGAGCGTCATTGCAATGGCAGGGAATGAGGTAATCATGCCAGAAAATGCAATGATGATGATCCACAAGCCTTGGGGAATCCAAGGTGGAGACGCAGAGGATATGCGCAAGTATGCAGACCTATTGGACAAGGTCGAAAATACGCTAATCCCTGCTTACGCAAGCAAAACAGGGAAAACACCAGAAGAATTAGCAGAAATGCTATCGGCGGAAACTTGGCTCAACGGTAAAGAGTGTGTTGATCAAGGATTTGCCGACAAACTAGCCGAACCACTTGTGGCGATGGCGTCTATTAAATCACGAAAATTAGAGGACTTTGAAAATATGCCAAAAGCAATGAAAGACATGTTGTTTAAGCCACAAGGCAACGCTGGGGCTAATCCAGCACCACAAGCAACACCAACACCTGCACAACCAGCATCAACCGAACCGGTAAATCAAGCGCCGACAGCTCCGGTAGATAACACCGCACAAGTGCAGGCGGAATTAAATAAACGTAACGCCGACATTAAAGCCGTATTTGCGCCGTTTGGCACGGCTCACAGTGATTTGTTGGTAGAGTGTTTAGGTGATTTATCAATTACCGCGGAGCAAGCCAAAGACAAATTATTAGCAAAACTTGGTGCAGGCACAACGCCAAGTGCAGCGCCTACCGCGTATGCTGGAAATGGTAATATCGTTGGTGATAGTGTTAAACAATCATTATTAGCACGTGCCGGTATCGACAAAGACAAAGCTGATGCAAAAGACAACGCCTACAACGCAATGACCTTGCGTGAGCTTGCTCGTGCATCATTGGTTGATCGTGGTATTAGTGTGTCTGGTCATAATGCAATGAGCATGGTTGGTTTGGCGTTTACCCACTCAAGCTCTGACTTTGGTCAAATCTTAATTGATGTGGCGCACAAATCCTTGCTTAAAGGCTGGGAGACAGCCGCAGAAAACTTTGATCAGTTTACCTCACGCGGCACATTAACCGACTTCCGCGCGGCCAAACGCGTTGGATTGGGTGATTTTGGTTACTTACCACAAGTCGGTGAGGGTGAGGAGTACACCTACGGCACAATCGGCGATGAGGGCGCTAGCGTTGCATTAGCGACCTACGGGCAATTATTTAGCATTACCCGTCAAGCAATCATCAATGACGATATGCACTTATTGACAAAAATCCCTGAAAAAATGGGACAAGCTGCACGTGCAACAATCGCTAAATTAGTGTTTGCGTTATTAACTGGTAACGCGATTGCACAAGATGGCAAAAAATTATTTGATGCCTCGCACAAAAACTCATTTGATAATGCCGCATTGGATGTAACCAATATTGATAAAGCTATCCAAATGATGAATGGCTTTGTTAATGCCCGTGGTGAACCGTTGGCGATTGAACCTGAATTTATGTTGTTGCCAACATCGCTTTACACCCGCGCTAAACAAGTTTTAGGCTCGGCAAGTGTTGAGGGTGCAGATGCTAACTCTGGCATCATTAACCCAATCCGCGATGTTGTGCCAGCGCTTAAATCAGCACGTTTACAAGTCGCTGATCCGAAATCTTGGTACTTAATCAATAAAGAAGCAATTGAAGTTTCTTACCTTGACGGCATTGACACGCCATACATTGAGCAACAAAACGGCTTTACTGTTGATGGTGTATCTACCAAAGTACGCATTGATGCTGGCGTGAACGTGATTGACTATCGCGGCATTGTAAAAGTTACCAATAAGTAACTTAACGTACAATAAATAACGACCGCACTTTTAATCGAAGTGCGGTTTTTTATTAAATAAATCATAGGATTAATTAAGTATGGCTAAAAATTACGTACAAGATGGCAATACAGTACGCTTTACCGCGACCGCTGCCATGAAGAGCGGTGATGTTGCAATGATCGAAAATCTTGCAGTTGTTGCAGAAAATGATGTTGCTCAAGGCGGTGCAGGCGTTGGCTTAACTACTGGTGTATTTACCGTTAAAGCAAAAGCGGCAGATGACATTAAACAAGGTGCGATCGTTTACTGGTCAGCAACTGAAGGTGCAACGATTACCGCTGGTAGCAACAAGCGCTTAGGCGTTGCGTGGCGCGCAAGCGGTGCAACCGTGGACACTGTAGATGTCAAAATCAACGCTTAGTCCGTTTGATGACGCACTCGCACGGGCGGACAAAGTCATTACTGACGTGATGATGTCCGTCTATGTTATCGGCGGGAATAAATACAAGGCGGTGCTTGATGAGACGCCAAAAGAAATGGAGCCGATGAATGGTGTTTACCGTACGTTGACAATGTTTAAATCCTCCGGTTACAAGCCTAAAAAAGGGGATAAAACAACCATTAATGGCGTTGATTATGTTGTTACTGGGTTTACGTTTAACAGCGGCACAATCATGCTCCAGTTAGAGGAGGATGCAAGTTACTGATGGCAATTAATGACGACATCGAAAAAGCCAAGAAAGCCTTATCCGACATTGATAAAAAAGCAGTACCTCAAGCCATGGCACGCACGATTAATAACATTGCTGCTAAAGTGATGGTTAGATCTGTGATTGAGACATCAAAAAAGGTTGATGTACCAAAACGACTTATTAAAGGTCGTGCGAAACTTGAGAGAGCTAAGCCAAGACGACTTAGCGCATTTATCCGTGTGAATCGCGGCAATCTACCGGTTATCCGTTTAGTAACGGGCGGAGGGCGATTCGTGCGCCGCGGTGAAAATAAAGGTCAGTTAAAGGTCGGGAATCGTCTTTATCCTCGAGCATTTATCCAAAAACTTAAAAACGGACGAGTGCAAGTATTACAACGGCAAGGTAAAGATCGCTACCCAATCGATGTAGTCAAAATCCCACTCAAAACCCCGCTCACCGAATCATTTAATGCCGAAGTGAAAAGGGCTTATGAAAAGGATATGCCGCAGGAATTACGCACTCAACTAATCCGACAAATCCAAATAGTGGTTAAAAAATGAAAATCCACTCCAAGATAAGACAGGCGGTCATTGACGCATTACGACCGCACCTCCCAAAAGTTAAAGAGTTTAGCAATGGCAAGCCGTCATTTACCGATATTGAGAGCCAAAGCCCCGCCGTTGCGGTGTTTGTTAGTGGCGTATCTCCTACCGGATATTTAGACGGCACAATGCAGGCAACGCTCCATGTCGCCTGCTTTATGAAGTCCGCCGCCCGTGAAGATGACTTGGATAAATTAACCCAAGAAATCTACGAATCGGGCATTGTTGAATCCTCTTTAACCACACTAACAGAAAACATTGCATTTACGGCATTTGACTATGAGCAAGACGACCAAATGGCGACTTGGATAGCCGCTGACTTGCAATACGCTATTACATACGAGGTAGATAATGGCTAAAAAAGACACAACACCAATGAAAGGCGCAGGTACGCAGTTTTTTCGTTTAAAAGATGAGAAAGAAACCACTGCTATTCAAGGTGGAACAATTTCAGCGGCAGAAATTAAAAAAGCCGAAAACTGGGAACGTATTGCAAAAATTAAAGAGTTATCACCTGGTGAAGTTACTGCGGAAAGCTATGAAGACAACTACTTAGACGATCCAAACGCAGAATGGAAATCAACAAGCCAAGGTGCTAAATCAGCAGGTGAAACATCAATCACTCTTGCATGGTTGCCAGGGGATACTGCTCAACAAGCTATCGTTACAGACTTTGATAGCGGTAAGAAGAAATTTTACCTAGTTGTATATCCAAACGGTACGCGAGATGTTTATTTTGCTTGGGTTTCGTCTTTAGGTAAAGCTGTCCCACAAAATGAGACAATGACTCGTACAATCAAGCTAACCAATGTTGGTAAACCGTTATTAGCTGAAACAAATCAAGCAGGTGATTAATTATGTTAAAACAAATCAAGTTTGAAGTTAGTGGGCAAGTTCTTCAGTTATCGGCGTTATCTGCTTTAGATTATCTCGAATATATCGAGTATATGAATTCCCTGGAAAAACCCGAACCGATCAAAACGGAAGATACAGAAAAGGAAATTAATGCAAAACTGAACCAAATGACAAGAAATAACTTGTTGGCTCATGCAAGATTAATCGCTTTTTCATTGTCACATTCTCAGACAGATAAAACTATTGAAGAGTTGCAAAAAGAAGTATTAACAACGCTTACCAATAGCGACTTTTATTTGGTCTTAGAGGCTGTTCAAAATGTGTGTAACTTCCCTAAATCTGAGGGGCGTGAAGAAACTGAGAGTGCGGATGACGAAGTAAAAAACGTCTAGAGGCCGAACTTGATTTTGTTTTAAAACTTGCGCACGAATTTAAGCGTGCAGACTACCGAAGAATGCTCCGTGAGATGTCCCTTGCGGAGTATTTTTCTTGGTATAAATATTTCGGGGCGCGACCATTCACGCTGGAAATGCTTGATTATGGCTACGGAATAATCACAAGTTCGGTCTATAACTGCGCAGCCGCAAAACAGGTTGTAACCGCTAGGGATTTTTCTATCTTTAATTCTGATGAGCCGCCAAAAGAAATGACGGATGAGGAAATGATGGAGGCTTCTGCTGCAAATTCAGGAGTGTTGAGAATTGGATCAGATTAGCAATTTAAAAATAAAACTCGAGGCAGAGACAGCCAAGTTTACAGAAGAAATTAACAAGGCTAAAAAATCTCTAGATGGTTTTGGTAAAACCCATGGCGGTATTAATCTCACTAAAATTGCGATTGGTGGGTTAGCTACAGCGGCATTAGCTGCCACTGGTGCAGTAGTTTCTTTCGTTGGTTCTTTAGGCGACGGTATAAAGATTTTTGAAGAAACAGAGCGCTATATGGCGAGGACAGAGGCTCAATTAAGGGCGACTGGCGCGGCCGTTGGTTTTTCATCTTCTGAGCTGGATAAATTTGCTCGATCTGTTGCGATGAATACGCTTGCCAGCACCGATGGTGTTCGCCAAGCAATGTCAGTAATGATGACATTTAAAAGCGTTACTGGAGAATCATTTAAAGAGGCGATTAAACTATCACAAGATTTAGCTGAGACATTTGGTACTGATATTTCAAGCGAGGCTAGAAACCTTGGGCGTGCGTTGGAAAGTCCAGCCGATGCAATATCTATCCTGAAAAGAAAAGGCATAGAGCTCACTTCTGAACAGCAGGATTTAATCAATTCGTTTGTTGAAACTGGTGATAAAGCTAAGGCGCAAGAAATTATATTTAAGGCGCTACAAGAGCGTGTCAGCGGCACTGGTGAATCTTCTGCGAGTGGCACATTATCTGGTGCTCTAGATACACTAGGGCAGGCAACAGATGAGCTAAAAGAACAGTTTGCCGAAACAACAGGTATTACTAAGTTTTTCAAAGATGTGGTAGATAGTCTTTCGACATCTTTTATCAAATTAACCAAAGCAATGAAAGGGGTTGATACTGCGACTCATGTAAAAAATCTTGAAAATGAAATCTCCATTTTGGAGAAATCTAAAAAATCCTTAGAACAACAGTTTGAATCTGGCGCCTTTGATGGTAGCGATGAAGTATTGGCCGCAATGCGCGAGCAAATGGACCAACAGCAAGCCAACTTAGACAAGGCTCGAGCAAAACTAAAAGAAGAGCAGGATAAACAAAAAGCAGAGGCAGATGCTGCCGAATCAAAACGCAAGAAAGCCGAGCAAGAAGAAAAAGAGAATGCCGGTAAGGCTCAACTCGAAAAGATTGAAGATAAACTAAAATCTCGACAACAAAAGCTAACAGAGCAACATGAAAAAGACAAGAAAGCGATACAAAATCTTGTTCTAAGCGAAGTTGAAATTAAAAAACGTGGTTTTGAAACAATTGATCAATTAAGAAACTCAGAACTTGATAAACTCGAACAAAACTACAATGAGCAACTTGCCGCAATAAGCAAAGGAGAGAACAAGAAAGCGTCCATTAAGTCTAAACATGGCTCAGGTAGTAAAACGAGTGATGTTGCGTCTTTGGATATGCAATATGCTAATGAAATGCAAAAGTTAGAGTTGCAGCATCAACAACGCATAACCAAAATCAATGGAATGGCTATATCCGAGAAAGATGCCAAAGAGCGCGGTTTTAGTAGTGCGTTAGAGTTGAGAAAGCATTATCTGGAGCTAGAGGCTCAAGCATACGATCAAGCTTTAGAAAAACAGAAAGCGAAAGAGATTAAAGAAGATAATGACAGAGCTAATAAAGTGCGGTCATTCTTTAATGATATTCGAGGTTCTGGAAATGATCCGTATGTGCAGAATGAAATAACAAGAGAAGATCAGCTTGTCAAAGCTCAAGAGCTGTATGAGCAACAGTTGATCAACGTTCAGCAGTTTGAAGAGGCTAAAGCATTAATAGAAGATCAGTATCGACAACGTAAAGAGGATTTAGATAGACAGGCGATGACGACACAGCTGAATATCGCGGCATCATTATTTGATGGATTAGCTGGTTTAGCAGAATCGGCAGGCGGTAAGCAATCCGCTGCGTATAGAACGCTTTTCGCAATATCTAAATCATTCCAAATTGCCGAATCTCTGATCAACTTACACGCGGCAGTAATGAAAGCGATGAACGACCCGACAGCAGTTACACCGGCACAGAAATTTGCCAATATGGCAGCGGTTGCAAGTCAAGGTGCGGCAGTGCTTAACCAACTTAAAAGCGTTACTATCTCAGGCGCTCGCGCTAGTGGTGGTTATGTTGGTGGTGGTAGAACGTATCTTGTCGGTGAGAAAGGACCTGAGTTATTCACTCCAGGAGCAAGCGGACAGATTACAAGCAACTCAAACTTAAACAAAGCATTAGGTGGCTCAAGCAATAAGACAGTTGTCATTAACCAGACAAATAACTTTGGCGATGGCGACAGTGATCCGGCACTAGCCGAGAAGATCGCTAGATTAACCAGGGCGCAAGTTTACGATGTGCTGAAAAATGAATCTAGAAGTGGCGGAATGTTGAGGTAAATGAATGAAAGAATTATTTAATTTCAAAGTTCAATGGGGAATGCAGTTAGACTATAAGCCAGAGGTCGATATTATTGAATTCGGTGACGGTTATCAGCAACGCAGACCAAGAGCGCTTAACTCTTTACCATTATCAACTACCGCCACAATTCGCTATCACAAAATCAGGGAAAGAGAGATGATTAAATCTCTTGATTCATTCCTTGCTCGACATGGTGGATATAAATCATTTGAGTGGGTTCCTCCTGGTAAAGTTGAGAGAATATTAATTCTCTGCTCGGAATGGTCTAAGGTTGATAACGGTCCTTATGTTGAATATTCATTACAGTTCCGACAGGTTTTTAACTGATTTGAGAGCCTTATCACAAATAAAAAAGTTGAAATAAGGTAGAATCACTAGGCATTCAATTTTATTGAGTTAGGAGTATTGTGTGGCTATTCGATTCAGAAAAACAAAGAAAATTTTACCGGGAGTAAAATTAAATCTAAGTAAATCAGGTGTAAGTGTCACGGCTGGGGTTAAAGGTGCCTCAATTAATATAGGAAAAAATGGCGTTTATCGTAATTTAGGAATACCGGGAACGGGTATCTCTAAGCGCGATAAATTGGAATTTTCCTCAAGCAAAGAGGAGGATTATTGCTACCTTGATGTGTTGATTGATTATGTTGTAGATGGGCAAGTTGTAACATTAAATGTTGCAATTACTGATTATTACCCAGAAAAAAATGCTATTTGGGGATATTGCGAAGAACTTGAGCAAGAGTCGGTCTTTTACCTGAACGATATACAAAGAGTATTTGATATTAGTTCAGGAAAAGATGTGGGAGATATTGCTGAATATTTTTCGCAGTTAAACCAATCTGAAGATAAAGAGAAAAGTAACAACCAACCGATAGGAAAAATTCTTGTTGTAGCATTTATCCTATTCTTTATTGCTTACACATTTCTTTTTACAAAAAACTGAAAATCAGCCTCTTGACTACAAAGGGGCTTTTTATTAGTATGTATTTCAAGGTCTCAAAAGCCTTATGTTCAACGGTATTATTCACCCCGTCAGCGTGATTTTTTTGTATCTAAAATTTGAGAATTTTACCGCCATTATAAAGTTCTCAAAGAATCAATGACCGACGGTGCGAGGAATACAATACCGAAAGGGAATAACTCCGCCTGATTGAACACAGGTTTTGAGCCGTTGGTCGCCCAATTATGGGTAAATTATCAATCCATCAAAAGGAAGTGTTCAATGAAAACTCAATCCCAACTCTCTACATTCAAATTTGAATCAAAATCCATCTGCACTTTAGCTATTAACAATGAGCCTTGGTTTATTGCTAAGGACGTTTGTGACGCGTTAAAAATATCTAACGTAAGCGATGCTTTATTAAAGCTAGATGATGATGAAAAGGCGACTATCGGTTTAACCGACAGTCAGGCAGGAAAAGGCGCTCAAAGTATTTCTATCATCAGCGAAAGCGGAATGTACACTTTGATCTTACGTTGCCGTGATGCAGTTAAAAAAGGATCTGTTTCACATCGTTTTAGAAAATGGGTAACAGCAGAGGTTTTGCCGGCAATCCGTAAAACTGGTAAATATGAATCAAAAACCACGGTAGATGATCGCACGGGCTTACGCAATGCCGTAAATATGTTGGTGAGCAAGAAAGGCTTAATTTATTCCGATGCCTATCATTTAATCCATCAACGCTTTAATGTGGAATCAATCGAAGATTTGACATTAGAACAATTACCGCAAGCAGTAGAGTATGTACACAAGATAATTTTAGAAGGGGAGTTGATCACTGATCCTGAACTACCTAGCAGTGAAAAGAAATTCACCTTTGAATTTACTGAGTATGAACTTCAAGAGCTTGCTTGGTTGTGGTTCGCTTTCAAACGTGGCGTAGGCACATTCCAACATATTGAGAGAGCCTTTAACGTTTTAGGCTCAAATATGAGCGGGCAAATCTACGGACAGGCTTACGAATATTTAAGCGTGCTACGTTCTACCAATCAAATCTTAAACCGCATCACAAGCGATTTTAACATCGACCCAATGACAAACTGGCGTGTATTAAAACACTTGCGAGACTTTAATCCAAAAGCAGTCAAAATCGACTTCTAAAAACAACGGAAAATCAGACCGCACTTTGGAAACAGAGTGCGGTTTTTTATTGGAGTAAAAATGCCACAAGCAATTAGTAATCAATTCAAGTTAGACCTTGCCAAGCTAGAGCAAAATGCACTCATTGAGCTATTTGAAGTGGATTTGCGAGGATTAAAAGATAATGACGGCATGAATGGCGAGCTTTATCGTTTTTATGCTGGCAAAAATGAAAAGTCTCAATCCATCGTATGGCAAGGCAAGACTTATGAACCATTTGCTGTAAAAGCAGATGGTTTTGAAATGTCAGGCAGTGGCCCAAGCAACCGACCGACATTAACACTTGGGAATGTTGGTGGATTTATTACCGCACTTTGTAATCGTTTTGAACAGTGTTTAGGCGGTGTTGTTAGACGAAGATTAGTCTATATGCACTATCTAGATGCAGTCAATTTCGCAGATGGCAATAAGCAAGCTGATCCATCGCAAGAAGTATTGAGTTATTTTCTGATTGAGCAATTATCCTCGCTTAATCGAGACGTAGCTCAATTTACTCTCGCTTTACCGTCAGAGACCGATAACGCATTAATCGGACGAATGATTACCTCTACTTGTAACTGGTTGTATCGTGGCGTTGAGTGCGGTTATACAGGGCGAGCGGTAGCAGACGAGAAAGATCAACCGACAACTGACCCGAAAAAGGATAAATGCAGTGGTTTATTGACTGGTTGTAAGCTAAGAAACAACACGCACAACTATGGCGGTTTTGTCAGCGTTGATAAGTTGGGGTAAGCGATGGACGGTAAACTACACAACGAGATAATTAAATACTCAAAATCAAAAGAACCACAGGAAAGCTGTGGTTTTGTCGTTTTAGTGGGTAGCGAAAAAGTCTTTATGCCTTGCGAAAACGTGGCAGAAGATAAGGAAAATCATTTTGAAGTTACACCAGAAGATTATATCAGCGCATCAGAGAAAGGCGAGATTGTGGCATTGGTCCACTCACACCCACAAGGCGAGCCTAAACTCTCTCAATCAGATTTACAAACTCAACTCTACAGCCAATTAGATTTTTGGTTAGTTTGCGATGAAGAAATTCATATTTTTCCCAAAATCCCATTTTTAATCGGTCGAGAATTCAAGCACGGTGAAGCGGATTGTTACACGATATTCCGAGACTTTTACCGCTTATCTGGTTATGAAATGCCTAACTTTGAACGTGAAGATTATTGGTGGGAAGATGGTGGAAATCTCTATTTAGACAACATCGAAGAACAAGGGTTTGAGCAAGTAAACGATCCTCAAATTGGCGATGTAATTTTGATTAGTGTTGGGGCAAACGTGCCTAATCACGCTGCTATTTATGTAGGCGATCAGATGGTTCTTCATCACGCACCAAAACGTTTATCTAAGCGTGATTTGTACGATGGTTATTGGCTCAAGCACACTCACAGCATTTGGAGATACAGAGAATGGTCAACGTTAGATTTTACGGCAGCCTTAAACAGTTTGGATCTGATTTCAGGCTAGATTGCAAAACACCTGCCGAAGTTATCCACGCCTTAACAAGTCAAATCCCAAAGCTAAGACAGTTTATTCAACAAGGTTTATTCACTGTAAGAGTTGGGCGAGATTATTTCGATAACCGCTATTTAGAGAAAGGATTGAGCCAAAAGTTAAAAGACGATGCAGTTGTTCATTTCACTCCAACACTGAAAGGCTCAAAGCGTGGCGGATTATTTGGAGTGATTACTGGTGTGGCACTTATTGCAGGTGCTTTAGCTTTAGGTCCACTTGGTTTTAGTGTTATTGGCGCAAATGCCGCATGGATGGTTGGTGGATTAGGCGCATCGTTATTGCTTGGTGGCGTAGCTCAAATGCTTACCAAGATGCCGTCAATGTCAACTGGTAAAGATGCCGACAAAAAACAATCAACCAGCTTTTCAAATCTCTCAAATATGGCGGCTCAAGGTCGCCCTATGCCTATAGCTTATGGTCGCATTAGGGTTGGTTCATTAATCATCTCGCAAGGCGTAGAGACAATGGATATTGAGCGACAACCTCCAGAAGAGAAGAAAGGCAAATTGTTACCAAGATTTAAACGATAGGAGTTAGCAATGGGTAAAGGTGGCGGTGGCGGTCATACGCCTGTTGAGGCCAAAGAAACAAGCCGAAGTAAGCAGCTTGTCAAAATCATTGATGTCATTTCAGATGGTGAGATTGAGGGTTTAGCCGATGGAATGAAATCCGTCTATTTTGACAACACTCCAGTCCAGAGTAAAAGCGGCTCCTATAACTTTAATAACGTCCAATTAGAGGGGCGAGTTGGTAGCCAAGTTCAAGATATAATTGCAGGTTTCAACACTTCCGAGAAAGAAGTCAGTGTTGGAACGCAAGTTAGAAAGAATTTACCGATTACACGAACAGTTACAGATAGCAAGGTTTCTCGGTTAAGACTAACAATCGGTGTTCAATCTCTATTTAGTCAGAATGAGAATGGTGACACAGGCGGAGCAACTGTAGAGCTTGTTATTACTATCGGCTCGCAATCTTATCCTGTTTCAATTAGTGGAAAATACAGCTCTCAATACTTACAACAACACACTTTTGACAATCTGCCTCCCGTTCCGTTTATCGTTAAGGTTGAGCGAGTAACAGAGGACAGCAAGTCGCAAAGACTTCAAAATAACACGGTGTGGTCAAGCTATACCGAGATTATCGACACAGAGTTTACTTATCCAAACACAGCCTTAATCGGCGTTAAGTTTGACTCTGAGTATTTTAGCAATATCCCAACTCGAACTTATGACTTATTAGGTTTAAGAGTAAAAGTGCCGAGCAATTACGATACGCGCACTCGTAAATATACAGGAATGTGGGATGGTACTTTTAAAACGGATTGGACAGATAATCCAGCTTGGATTTTATACGATGTAGTCACAAGTAAACGTTACGGATTAGGCAATAGACTTGGCGAATTCGGAGCGGATAAGTGGGCTTTATATCAAGTATCACAATATTGTGACCAATTAGTACCTGATGGTTTTGGTGGTCAAGAGCCTCGATTTACTTGTAATGCGTGGTTAACAGAACAGCGTTCTGCTTATGATGTAATCAATGATATTTGCTCAATCTTTCGTGCGATGCCAGTTTGGAACGGTCAACAGTTGACTGTTGTAATGGATAGACCGTCAGATCCAGTTTGGACATATACAAATGCAAACGTGAGCGAAGATGGATTTAGCTATACTTTCTCGGCTAAAAAAGCCCGCCACAATGCTATTCAAGTCGAATACGCAGACAAGGATAACGGTTATGAAAAGGCGATTGAGTACGTTTCCGATGATGAATCAATCCGTAGAAATGGCTTAAACGTTAAGAAAATCACCGCCTTTGGTTGTACCTCTCGAGGTCAAGCACACAGAACGGGTTTATGGCTGTTACAAACTGAAAAACTAGAGACTAAAACAGTTAGCTTTGTAGTTGGGGCAGAGGGTTTAATGCATGTTCCAGGTGACATTATCAAAGTCGCTGATACGTATTACGCAGGTACTAATGTTGGTGGTCGAGTTTTGGCGGTAAACGGTAAAAAAATTACGTTAGACCGAGAAATCTCCATCAATGGTAATAGTTACTTTAGTTACATTAACACTCAAGCAAAGCACCAAGATATTAAGATTGTTTCTGTAAATGGCGCAGAAGTCACTTTAGAGCAAGATCCATCTGGACTAGAGGCTTACGGTGTATGGTCGCTATCTACTCAACAGGTAACAAACCAATTATTCAAAGCTTTATCTGTTAAAGAGGAAGTAAAAGGCAAATATACCATTACAGCCTTACAACACGAACCACAAAAAGAGGCAATTGTTGACAATGGGGCTAAGTTTGAACCAAAAGCAACATCAATCCTTGCTGTTCCGCAAGTAAGCAATATCGGGGTAACAGTCAATCCAGATGGCAGTGTTTCGTTTGCTGGTGATGTGACAGGTGGTAACGGTGTTATTAAGTATGACTTCCGTATCTACAAAGACGGTGTTTTATACGACATTAGACTAGGCCAAACATCGCCAAATCTAAATCTAGACAGCCTAGAAAATGGTGAATACTCAGTCTTAATTCAAGTTAAGAATGAGAAAGGTCAAGTCTTAAGCGAAAGAACGCAAACCTTTGTTATTGATAAACCTCCAACACCAACAGGCGTGAGAGTTACTGGTGGACTAGGCAATATCACAATCGAATGGGATTGGATTAATGATGCCACAGCGACAGAGATTTTTGTTAGCAAAACGAACGACATTAAAACCGCCACACGTTTAACAAGAGTTACCGCCAAGATGTACTCGCACGAGGTCGGAGCTAAACAGGTTAGATACTACTGGTTAAGACATACTCGAGGCGTAAATGTTGGGCCATTTAGCCAACAGAGCGGGTTGCGTGGCGAAAGTGCGGTAGATATTGATGCAGAGTTGGAAGTTTTAAACAAAAAGCTCTCTCAAAACATCGTTAATGAAGTTATTGACACAGCTCTACCAGCTAGAAACCTTGACTTAATTAAAACGGTCAATGGCTTAAACACTGGCGAATATCAAGGACACAAACAGGTATATAACACTGCAGACGGCAAGCTGTACACTTGGAACGGTAGCAAATACCTTGAGAATGGTATTGATGCAAGCGGTATCCATATCAAGACAACTCAATTAGTCGGCACACTACAAGCAGACCAAATTGGCGCAAATACAATCGGAGCTGGTGCGTTACAAGCTGGAGCCGTGCGAGCTGAACACATGGCGGCAGGTCAGATTACTGCTGACAAAATGGCAATTGGGCTTGGTGGTAACTTACTGTATAACCCTATTTTTGCCAATCCTACAAATGGTGTACCTCACGGGTGGGAGTTATCCGAAACCGGATTAACAGATAGTCAAAAAGGTGAGCGTAAATGTTTTCAAGATCCTGATTATGGTTTAAGGAAAGGTGGCTATTTGCCTAATGAAAATGTTGTGCGCTTCCACAACAGACGAACTAATAATAGCTCAACTCGAACAGGTATCTATCAAAATGTAGCGATAACAGCAAATAATTGGTACATCATATCTGCTTATATGGGTAATCAAAATTGCACTAAAGTTGAAATTTATATTGATGTGCGTGGACGAAACGGTGAATGGTTGCTACATAAAACAGTAGGTGTACCAAAAAATAAAAACTTCGTAGGTATTAATGATGCAGAGCGAGCGTTTATTAAGTTTCAAGTACCGCCTAATGGCGTAAGCGTTGATGTATTTTTCTTTTTCTACGACGCAGACGGCTCAAATTCAAACGGTTGTTGGATGTTTTTAGCTCGCCCGATGCTAGAAGAATGCACCGAATACACAACTCAGCCTAGCTCTTGGCAAAATGCTGGAGTAACAGCTATCCATGGTGGGTCGATTGTTACTAACTCAATCACTGCACGACAACTTGGAGCCGATAGCGTAACGGCTAATAGTATTGCAACTGGTGCGGTGGCAGCGAAACACATTGCAGCAGGCAGCATCGGAGCAGACCATATTGCTACACGGTCACTTACTTCTGACAAGCTCAATGTATCCAGTCTTTCTGCTATCAGCTCAGATATTGGTAGTATTAATGCTGGCGATATTACAGGGGTTAATATCCATGGTAACAATATCAACGGTAATAATATCTCTGGTGGAACAATCACAGGTGCAACGGTAAACGCTACTGACATTAACGGCGGCACGATACGAGGCGCAAGATTAGAGGGTGTTACTGGTAAATTTACAGGGACACTTGAGGTTAATCAGTTAGTCGGTGGTAATTTGTGTGAGGTGTTTATAGCTAGGGTTTATAAAACTGCTGGTTTTTATCAAGCGTGGATAAATATATCACCATCACCCGTCAAACGAGTTTTCTTTATCGTTAATTCGCATAAAACATTCACAGTTGAGGCTAATCAATCACACAGATATTTATATACGCACCACGGAGAAAATACACCGCCAGAGTTTTTTGATGTTGGCGGTGGCGCCCCAAAAATCTGCGTTACAGCATACGCAGTATCAAACACAACAACAATGTCTCAATAATGGAGTAATCAAAATGACAACATTTAACAAAATCTTAAACCCAATGTATTCGGCAATCGCTGCATACACCAAACAAGAAAATGGCTCAATCAATGTCAAGTACGTATTAGGCACTGGTGAAGACAGTGACGGCTCGGTGACTAACTTCACACCTATCATCTCTGATTACAAATGGATTGATTCAGCAGAAGCCAAAGAGCTGATGAGTAAACCATTAACTAAAGATGATATTGGCAAAACGACAGAACAGATTGAATTAGAACGAATCTATGCCTATCTTAAAGAAAACGGTCAAATCGTAATCTAATCAACCTTAACTAAAATCAACCGCACTTTGAGAAATCATTGTGCGGTTTTTTATTGGAGCAAAAATGGAAAACATTGAGCTAGAAACAGTGCGTGGTGATGATGACGGGTGGGCTTTTGAAATCCTAGAAGATGACGAGCAGAAAAGTGATTTAACTGGAAGTCGATTTGATATGTGGATTGAGCCGAAGAAAGGCGAAATTATCAAGCTGTCAACCGAAACAGGTGAGATTACTGTAAGCGAAAATCTAGTTACTGTTGCATTGTCACACGATAAAACATTTGGTGCGAAGTGGGAAACTGCAAGCTGGGATTTACAGTGTACAAGTCCGCAAGGATTAGTGCGAACGCTTGCCGGTGGCGAATTCACGCTTATTCACGATGTGACGGAGGCGAGATGATTATTAGATTAGTTAAACGCTCAAAACCTAACATCAAAGTTAAAGTGCGTTTAATAAAAGAAATTGGCGAGAGAAAGGAAAAAATCCCAACTCTCGAAGAATTGAAAACTAACTATCAATTAGGAGCTTTATAGTGACACAACAAACAGTAGCGGAATTGCTTAATAGCTTTGCTGAATATCTTGGAACGCAAGATAAGGCAATTATCGAATTAATTGATCAAAAAATTACACAGCTTAAGTCTGAATTATTAGGCGGTGAAGTAGCGGCTGATTTAGATACATTGCGAGAATTAGCCGATGAGATACAAAATCTTAAATCTGGCGAAACAATGCCAGAAAAGTTAATCCAAAAAATCACAGAATTTAAATCTAGTCTTAATGGTGTGGCTGAAAAAGTAACCTCACTAGAAAGTCTAGATTTAAAAGCGGCGTATGAAAAAGGTAAACAAGGTCGATAGGAGAATAAAATGGCTAGTTTTAACGAAAATAATGAAACATTCGCTTACTTGGTAGGCAAAGATATTGCAGCATTGCAAGCTACTATTTCTAGTCTTGGTAATGGAGGTGATGGATTTAAGGTTTTAGAAGTTACAATTCCGGCCACGCCAAATGGTATTAATGCAAGCATTGATGCTCGAGTTGAAATTCCTGATGAGTTCGTTGGTTGTACTTGTCTATGGATTGAGGGCAGCTTAACGCAATCAACCAAGCTATCCAATCAAATTATAATTAGATCAAGCCAATCAGACAGAGTGTTCCATCTTGTTAAACTTTATAAAGAAGAGGAGGTTAAGCAAAATCAAAAGGTTGTCGGCACGTTAAATAATGAGCAGATTGAGAGAGCGAAAGCACAAAAAGTAGAAGAAATGAAAAAATCTAAAGATGAGCTGATTTATAAGTACCTAGCAAAACTATTAACGACTAAATACCTAACTTCGGTTCGAGAAAAAACTAAAAAATCAAGCATGGAAGCGAGGGGAATTAAGGCTTACGTTAATAAAAATGGATTAACCGAATTACTTAAAAAACCATTCGAGAAAAATGCAGTTGGAAACTACAGCGTTATTAATGAGTCAATTTACGACAGCGCCAAGTCTGAAATGCTAGCCGTTAAAGCAAAAATAGACAAAGGAGAAATCGACCCAAGCTCTGCCAAAGACTTTAATGTGGAGAGCTACAGATACGAAGATTATGACGAACTATAATCTAATCTAGAAGTTCCGCAACTTCTTCCATATTCGGGGCATAGTAAACATTTTGCAATATCCGAATGTCTTTATGCCCCGATATTTTCGCTAAGGTCATCACATCGACTTTTTTAGCCAATCTGGTTAATGCCTCTCGTCTTGTATCGTGAAAACGTAAATGTTCACACATTGCCATTTTCTTAATCTTTCTGAAAGCGGCATCAAGCGAACGAGTATCTAACTGAAAACACAAACCAGTGTTGCCAATTTCTTTCTTCAATCTTTCCAAAATAGCCACAGCGTTTTTTGTTAAAGGAACAGTCCGAGAAGTGCCATTTTTCGTCATTGGTAGATAAGCGGTTCTTTTCTCTAAATTAACGTTATCCCAAGTCAATCCACAAATCTCACCAGCTCGCATTGCTGTTTCAATCGCAAACAACATAGCGGCACCACTTCTTGCTCTGATTGTTTTGAGTGTATCGTTATAACCACTAACAAATAAAATTCTTTCTATTTCTTCGTCAAAATATCTTTGAGTTCTTGGTTCACTTCCTTTCGGCAAAACTAAACCTATCATCGGATTTTTTTCAATATAATTCCAACGCTCGACCGCAACATTAAAAATATTTCTGATGGTGGATAATTCTCGTCTAATGCTCTCACCGCTAACTTCTTTTTCCCTCTCGGCAATCCATAACTCAAAATCTTTTCTCGTTACATCACCGATAAATTTATTACACATCGGGTGTCTTGCGAACTTGTTTAATCTTAACGTTTCGTGGCGTATTCCTCGCTTGGTTGGCGTAATTTCTTTCAAATAACGCTCTACAACGTCCGCTAAAACGGTTTCAGGCTGTAACCCTTGTTCTTGTAGCTCTAATTTCTTTTCTTCTTCTAAAGCCCATTGAGTGGCCTCTGCTTTTGTTCTACAAGTTTTAGATTTTCTAATTCCGTTTTTATAAATCTCTACTCGCCATTTATCACCACGTTTTCGCATCGTAGCCATATATCACCTCACACTTTTAATTGGCGTAATCGCACAAAATTTTGCGTAATTTTGGCGTAATTAATGACTAAAAATATATAAAAATAACTAAAAGTTGGCAATATTTAAGGCTTGAAATTTTGGTGATTGGTTGAGTCGACTATGTGTAAGTTATTGATTTTTGAGGTGAGTTTTAGGAAGAAAAAAGCCAGTAGAAATTTACTGGCTTTGATAGGTGGTGCGACTAGCTGGACTCGAACCAGTGACCCCCACCATGTCAAGGTGGTGCTCTAACCAACTGAGCTATAGTCGCGTAAAAGATGTGGCAGATGATAAACAGTTTTAATGATGAAAACAAGGGGATTTGTTTTAAGTTAAATTTAGCTGCTAAAAAAATAACCAAAATTTGTTGTAAAAACTCTCAGTGCTTGTTTTGATTTTGCGCTGGTTTAAGCGTATAATGCGCAGCGTTTTTTATCTCGGATGAGCCGAAATTTAAAAAAGCTTTAAGTAAATTGTAACCATTTGTGGAGTTTAGATAATGTCTAGAAAATTAAGAAGAACGAAGATTGTATGTACAATGGGTCCAGCTACAGACCGCGATAACAATCTTGAAAAAATTATCGCAGCAGGCGCTAATGTTGTACGTATGAACTTTTCTCACGGTACACCAGATGATCATATTGAGCGTGCTGAGCGTGTTCGTTCGATCGCGAAAAAATTAGGTAAAACCGTGGCAATTTTAGGTGACTTACAAGGTCCTAAAATTCGTGTTTCTACTTTTAAAGACGGCAAAATTTTCTTAAATGTTGGCGATAAATTTATTCTTGATGCGGAATTACCAAAAGGTGAAGGTAATCAAGAAGCCGTTGGTTTAGACTATAAAACGCTTCCACAAGATGTTGTACCAGGCGATATTCTTTTATTAGATGACGGTCGTGTTCAATTAAAAGTGCTTTCTACTGAAGGTGCAAAAGTATTTACTGAAGTGACTGTTGGTGGTCCATTATCAAACAATAAAGGGATCAACAAATTAGGTGGTGGCTTATCTGCAGATGCATTAACTGAAAAAGATAAAGCAGATATTATCACTGCGGCACGTATCGGTGTGGATTTCTTAGCGGTATCTTTCCCACGTTCAAGTGCAGATTTAAACTATGCACGTGAGTTAGCAAAACAAGCTGGTTTAGAAGCGAAAATCGTTGCTAAAGTTGAACGTGCTGAAACCGTAGTTGATGAAGCAGCAATGGATGATATCATCCTGGCTTCAGATGTAATCATGGTTGCACGTGGTGACTTAGGTGTGGAAATCGGTGACCCTGAATTAGTTGGTGTACAGAAAAAATTAATTCGTCGTTCACGTCAATTAAACCGTGCGGTAATCACTGCAACTCAAATGATGGAGTCAATGATCAGCAACCCAATGCCTACTCGTGCAGAAGTTATGGACGTGGCAAATGCGGTATTGGATGGTACTGACGCGGTAATGCTTTCAGCAGAAACTGCAGCAGGGCAATATCCAGCTGAGACTGTGGCGACAATGGCTCGCGTATGTTTAGGTGCAGAAAAAATGCCAAGCATCAATGTTTCTAAACACCGTTTAGATCGTGAGTTCAGAGATATTGAAGAATCTGTAGCTATGTCTGCAATGTACGCTGCAAACCACTTAAGCGGTATTGCAGCAATCATTACCTTAAGCCACTCTGGTCGTACACCATTATTAATGTCACGTATCAGCTCAGGTTTACCAATCTTTGCACTTTCTCGTGTTCAAGAAACATTAAACCGTTGTGCATTATACCGCGGTGTGACACCAGTTCATTTTGATGGTGAATCTCGTAGCTCTGCGGGTGCAAAAGCAGCGATTAACCTATTAAAAGAAAAAGGTTATTTAGTTTCAGGTGATCTTGTTTTATTAACACAAGGTGATGAATCAGAAGGTACAACTAACGTATGTCGTACTTTAACAGTTGAATAATCAACATGAATGAATAAAAAGAGCGGTGGATTTTTCCACCGTTTTTTTATATCTAAAATATTGAAAATATTGACCGCACTTTTTTCTTAAAACCACCTCGTATTTGCGGTATCATAAGCACAGTTTTTTAGTTTAAATTGAAATCCTTATGGCATCACAAAGACAAATCCAATCACCTGATCAGAAAACTGAACAAGTTAGCATCCCGCCTCATTCCACTGAAGCTGAACAAGCCGTACTTGGCGGCATCATGTTGAGTAATCAACATTGGGATGGTATTGCAGAAAGAGTGATCGCTGAGGATTTTTATACTTTTGCGCATAAAGCAATCTTCCAAACCATGGAAGAATTAATGCGTAATCAAACACCGATTGATTTAATCACCCTTGATCAAGCCCTTAAAGCAAAAGGTATTAGCGATTCCGTAGGCGGTTTTGCTTATCTAGCTGATCTTTCTAATAACACCCCAAATGCCATTAATATTTTGGCTTATGCTGAAATCGTACGTGAAAAAGCGATTTTGCGTGAGCTTATTGCAGTGGGAAATCGTATCGCAGAAAATAGCTATTCTCCGAAAGGCAAAGACATCAAAATGGTGTTGGATGAAGCCGAGAGAGAAGTGTTCGCTATTGCTGAAAAACGCAGTTCTTCAACTGAAGGGCCACAAAATGTGATCAGCGTGTTGGAAAGTACCATTGCTCGAATTGATACCTTAAGTAAGCTTGAAAATCATAGCGGTGTGACAGGGGTCACAACGGGCTTTGTTGACTTAGATAAGAAAACGGCAGGGCTACAACCTTCAGACCTCATCATTGTCGCTGCACGTCCTTCTATGGGTAAAACCACGTTTGCAATGAACCTTTGTGAAAATGCCGCCATGGCAAGTGATAAGCCTGTGTTGGTATTCAGTTTAGAGATGCCTGCTGAGCAAATTATGATGCGTATGATTGCCTCTCTAGCTCGCGTGGACCAAACCAAAATTCGTACTGGCCAAAACTTGGAAGAGGCAGAATGGAGCAAAATTGCCAGCGTGTTTGGGATGTTTAAGCAAAAAAATAATCTTTATATCGATGATTCATCGGGTTTAACTCCAACAGAATTGCGTTCTCGCGCACGTCGTGTGTATCGCGAAAATGGTGGTTTGAGCATGATTATGGTGGATTACCTTCAATTAATGCGCGCGCCCGCATTTTCAGATAACCGTACCTTAGAGATCGCCGAGATTTCTCGTTCTTTAAAAGCATTAGCGAAAGAATTAGAAGTCCCGGTTATCGCACTTTCCCAGCTTAACCGTACTTTGGAACAACGTGCAGATAAACGTCCGGTAAACTCAGACTTGCGTGAATCTGGCTCTATTGAGCAGGATGCTGACTTGATTATGTTTATTTATCGTGACGAAGTGTATAACGATAATTCTGAAGATAAAGGTGTTGCTGAAATTATTATTGGTAAACAACGTAACGGTCCGATTGGTCGTGTACGTTTAGCATTTAACGGTCAGTTCTCACGCTTTGATAACCTTGCCGAGCAGCGTGAATACAGAGATGATTATTAGGCAAGAGATAACGGATTAGAAAAATGAACGTAAAACCGGCAACAGCGAAAATCAGTTCGCTTGCCTTAAAACATAATTTACAAGTTATTAAAGAAAAAGCACCACATAGCAAAATTATTGCCGTGGTAAAAGCAAACGCATATGGTCACGGCGTGGTATTTGTTTCATCTGCTTTAGAAAGCATGGTAGATTGCTTTGCCGTAGCGCGTTTAGAAGAAGCGTTATCGCTACGCTCTAACGGTATTATTAAACCGATCTTATTGTTAGAAGGCTTTTTTGATGAAAAAGATCTGCCTATTATTGCAGTAAATAATATTGAGACAGTGGTTCATAACCGTGAACAGCTTGAAGCATTAAAACGAGCTGTAGTACCAAGTCCAATTAAAGTCTGGTTAAAAATTGATACCGGTATGCACCGTTTAGGTGTGTCGCTTGATGAAGTGGATTATTTTTATCAAGAGCTGAAAAAACTTCCTCAAATTCAACCGCACTTAGGTTTTGTGAGTCATTTTAGCCGTGCTGATGAGTTAGATTCAGATTACACTCAAGTTCAGTTAGATCGTTTTCTTCAAGCCACAAAAAATAAAGAGGGAGAGCGAACCATTGCCGCATCAGGTGGGATTCTATTCTGGCCAGAAGCGCATTTAGATTGTATTCGTCCTGGTATTATTATGTATGGTATTTCACCAACGGATACTGTCGGTGCTGAATTTGGTTTAACTCCCGTGATGAATTTAACATCATCTTTGCTTGCTGTACGTGAACATAAAAAAGGAGAACCTGTTGGCTATGGTGGCATTTGGACCAGTCCGAAAGATACCAAAATTGGTGTTGTCGCTATTGGATACGGTGATGGATATCCGCGTGATGTGCCAGAAGGTACGCCAGTTTATCTAAATGGTCGGATTGTTCCTATTGTCGGTCGCGTCTCAATGGATATGCTAACGGTCGATTTAGGTGCAGATAGCCAAGATAAAGTGGGCGATGAAGTGATCTTATGGGGTAAGGAATTACCAATTGAAACGGTAGCTAAATACAGTGGTATTTTAAGCTATGAATTGATTACAAAATTGACCCCTCGTGTTATAACAGAATATGTCGATTAATTGTTTTTGTAAGAAAGCAAAAATGTAAAGAATTCAATTTTTAAAAGGAAATATTCATGAAAAACATCAACCCAACCAATACACAAGCTTGGAAAGCACTTGAAGCTCATCAATCTCAGCAGGCTAATACCACGATTGCTGATTTGTTCAAACAAGAACAAAATCGTTTTAACGATTATTCTTTAAGTTTTGAAAATCAAATCTTAGTGGATTTTTCAAAAAATAAAATTAACCAAGAAACTCTTAAATTGCTTCGTCAATTAGCCAAAGAATCTGCATTAGATGAAGCGATTAATGCTATGTTTACAGGCGAAAAAATTAATCGTACAGAAAATCGAGCAGTATTACATACCGCACTTCGTAACCGTTCAAATACTCCTGTCTATGTAGATGGCAAAGATGTGATGCCAGAAGTGAATGCCGTATTAGCGAAAATGAGAGCGTTCTGTGATCGTGTGATTTCAGGTGAATGGAAAGGTTATACGGGAAAAGCGATTACTGATGTGGTGAATATCGGTATCGGTGGTTCAGACTTAGGCCCTTACATGGTGACTGAAGCACTTCGTCCTTATAAAAATCACTTGAATATGCACTTCGTTTCAAACGTGGATGGTACACATATCGCTGAAACGTTGAAAAAAGTAAATCCTGAAACCACACTTTTCTTAGTGGCTTCTAAAACCTTTACCACGCAAGAAACCATGACCAATGCGAATTCTGCACGCGATTGGTTATTGGCGGCAGCAAAAGATAACAGCGCGGTGGCAAAACACTTTGCCGCACTTTCGACCAATGGTAAAGCGGTAGCAGAATTTGGTATTGATACTAACAATATGTTTGAGTTCTGGGATTGGGTTGGTGGCCGTTATTCTTTATGGTCTGCAATCGGTCTTTCAATCGCACTTTCAATCGGCTTTGATAATTTTGAAGCACTATTAAGTGGTGCGCATGAAATGGATAAACATTTCCGTACTGCGCCATTAGAAAAAAATATCCCAGCGACATTAGCGTTAGTAGGCTTATGGAATACCAACTTCCTTGGTGCACAAACTGAGGCAATTTTACCTTATGACCAATATTTACACCGTTTTGCGGCTTATTTCCAACAAGGCAATATGGAATCAAACGGTAAATATGTCGATCGTAATGGCAATGTTATCCGTGATTATCAAACCGGCCCAATTATTTGGGGGGAACCTGGTACAAATGGTCAGCATGCGTTCTATCAATTGATTCACCAAGGTACGATGTTAATTCCTTGTGACTTTATCGCGCCAGCACAAAGCCATAATCCATTAGGTGATCACCATAGCAAATTGTTATCAAACTTCTTTGCACAAACTGAAGCACTTGCTTTTGGTAAAACCAAGGAAGAAGTTGAAGCAGAGTTTGTGAAAGCCGGTAAATCGTTGGATGAGGTAAAAGACATTGTGCCATTTAAAGTCTTTACAGGTAACAAACCGACCAACTCTATTTTAGTGCAGAAAATTACACCATTTGTTCTTGGCGCATTAATTGCAATGTACGAACACAAGATTTTTGCACAAGGTGTGATTTTCAATATCTTTAGTTTCGACCAATGGGGCGTGGAATTAGGTAAACAATTAGCAAATCGAATTCTTCCTGAATTGGCAGACAAAGAGAATGTTTCAAGCCATGATAGCTCAACCAATGGATTGATTAATCAATTCAAAGCATGGCGATAATATAAAGTAAAAAGAGCGGTCAAAATTGACCGCACTTTTTTATTTTCATTAAACTGATTTGACTTTCCACATGCAGCCTACGCTGATAAAAATTAGTGCCACAGCGACATAAAAAACAGAGTTGTAATGCCAAATTTCCGCAATAATACCCGCAATAGGCCCTCCAATAATCCAGCTACTTTTTGCTGCATTACTAAATAAGGTGGTGGCAGTGCCCATTTTAGTGGGCATTAAGTCTTGGAAATACACCATACCAATGGTAGCGGTAATACCGATAAAAATCGCATTAAGCATTTGCAATCCGATGAGCTGCCAAGTTTGCTCAGCGAATAATAAACTTGAATAGAAGGCGAGACCTGAAACTAAAGCAATCATCATCAAGCGCTTTTTACTGAAATATTTGGTGAGATAACCCGCCAATATCATCACAGGGATTTCCAATCCTGCAGCCGTTCCCATTAATGTTCCTGCTAATTCTTTGCCTAAATGTAACTCATTAATCACAAATAATGGCATATTGATGAGATACATGCTGTTACAGGTCCAAAGCAATAGGTTAGCGATGAATAAGTAAATCACACTTTTTCTTGGTGGCATATTGTCTAAAATCTCTTGATTTTTGACCGCACTTTGACGAGGAATTTTCGGCAATAATTTGCTGACACCTGCACACAGTAAAAAGGCAGAACCTGCCACCAAATACATATAATCAAAGCCCCAGTTTAGCGCAATGAAAAAGGAAAGTGGCGGCCCCACAATCCAAGCCAATGAGATTTGAGTTCGCATAATTGTGGTGAACATCACCGCTTCACGATGACTACTTTCAGCATATTCTCGCGCTAAAGCAAAAGATTGCGGATTAGCGGATGAGCCCAGTCCTAACAATGTTGTACCGATAATAATTAACACATAATAATTTCGGCTATAAGCAAAAATCAGGCATCCAAGCACAGCAATTAAACAGCAAACAATCATCACTTTGCGACGGTCATCTTGCTTATCAGAATATTTCGCGAGAATTTGGCTTAAGATAATGCCAATAATGGCATTAACTGAATAGAACAAGCCCACAAAAAAAGGTGAAACTTGAATCTCTTGAGAGAGATATAAACTCAAGGTCGGCGTTTGAAACGCAGATGCAATCCCCGTTAAAAAGGCGATCAATAGAAAATTGAAGGCTACAAGATTAGATGGTGTTGCATTTTGTTGTTGAACAAACATAGTCATTACTTAATAAAAGAACATAGTTGGAAATAAAAGTGCGGTTAATTTTAACCGCACTTGAGTTGATTATTTGTCATATTGAATAGCCGGTAAATAACCGATCATTAAATCTAACGGGCGATTGCTGGCTATTGTATTCTCTCTGTTCTCAATGAAAAATCTTGATGTCATGGCTTTTTCACCATGATTCAAGAAAATTTCAATAATCGAGCGATCAAAGAAGATCTCAACAGTCTGCAGATTTTCAATTTCGCAGAAACGTTTAGTATCGAATTTTTCCATTAATTCCGTTTGTTCGCTTTGACTGCGATCTAAGCAGATCAAGCCATTTTCATAAGATAGGCGCAGTGATTGTCCTTTTTCATTTTGGAAGAAGGTTAAGTCAAAGGCTTGGTTATTTGCCTCAAATTTTACATAAGCACGATCTAAATTAGCAATATCCGCTTTTTCATCAAGATGAAGCGCTGAAAGTGCGGTTAGATTTTCGTCTATTTTAGCAATCGGATGTTGATAAATTTTTGTCCCTTCTAAGCGCAATTCTCTTGGTAAGGTTAAAGCAGAATGCCATTTAAATTTATCTGTTGGGTAAGTTAAATCTGGCAAACCAATCCAACCGAAAAGCACGGCATGAGTTTGATTATCTAAGCCGCCAAACGTTTGTGGTGCGTAGAAATCAAAGCCCTGATCTAATTCGCCGATATATTCTGCTTCAAAGGTTAAATCTGTTAATTTGCCCACGGCATAAGTCGCATGATAATTATTTTGGAATTGATGCGCTTCCCGATCTTTACCTTGTGGCGACCAAATAAAGACATCTTTATCACCGAGTTTCAATAGGTCAGGGCATTCCCACATAAACACGTTTTTATTGTCAAAAGCAGGTAAGGAAAGCTCACCTAATAAACGAGGCGTATCTTCAAGATTATCCATTTCAAAAATAATGGCTGTTCCTGTGAGGTTTTCTCGCTGTGCACCACAGATAAAACGGATTTTTCCGTCTTCAGTCAAATACGGTTTAGGATCACGAACATGCTCTGTATAACCTTCAGGTGCATTTTCAATTAACGGACGTTTGCTAAGCAATTTCCCATTAAGATCGAAAATTGCTAAATTTTGATAAGGCACGCGTTGATTATCATTTGGGCGACGGGTATTGCCCGTATAGAACATGGCCAATTTGTCACCAACTTTCAAAGCGCCACCAGAATAACAGCCGTGAGACTCAAAAAGCTCGCAAGGAATCAGATCATCTGCTGATTGATAATGTTGGAAATCTTTCGTGATTAAATGCTTCCAATGTTTCATCCCGTGAATGGCGTCGAATGGAAACCATTGGTAGAACAGATGATACTTTTTACCATCAAAGATCAAACCATTCGGATCATTCATTAAGCCAGTTGGTGGGGCAATATGATAGTGCGGTCGAAAATCTTTGTCTTTTTGCACGGTTTCAGCAATTTCTGCGAGTTCGTCTTTCTCTGCTGCTAGGATGCTTTTGTATTTGCCATTATTGAAAATAATCATAATTTAATCTTATTTTGGTAAGGTATTTTTTAAGCAATCATAGCGTTGATTCATTGCTTCAGCCCATGTTTTTAATGATTTGATGGTTTCATGTTGTGACGCATGAGTCCAAGCATCGCGAAATAATAGAAAATCAATTGTACACACGGCATTCAATGTGCCGATATTTAATTCTTCACCAAAACTATCAATGGCTTTTTTTAGTTCAATTAAGCTTCGCTCAGTGCGGTCAAAAATTTGCTGATGACGTTCAAGCCACCATTGCTCTTGTGGACGAAGGCATTTTTCAGGTGCTACGGATATTTCATTCTCTAAAATACCATCTGCTAAATAATGTAAACGGAGAATTTCCCAACGTGTCTCTTTGCTCCCATAAAGTGAAGGTTGAGTACCGATGTTATCAAGATATTCTGCAATCAGAGAACTATTATAAAGCCACTCACCATTTTCTCGTTGTAATGCAGGTAAACGACCAAGAGGATTGTCTAAATTATGTGGTGAATTCTTATCTAAACCACTTGTCGTGAGAAGTAATTCAACACGATCTTGTAATTGATGATATTGTACTACGGCACGTGCTTTTCTTGCATAAGGGCTAGAGTTGGAATACCAAAGTTTCATAAATATCTCCTAAATTATCTTCATAAATAAAAGGTGCAATAATTTGCACCTTTGCTCCTTAGTTGGCTAGGAAGGCAGCCAATTGTGCTTTATTGGGTAGCGCAGACATCGCCCCTTTTGCTGTCGTAGCAAGGGCTCCACATGCATTGGCTTGACGGATAATTTGCACAAGCACATCATTTTCCTTCCAGTTTGGATGCTGTGAAAGACCTGCAAGCAGACCACCAACGAAGGCATCACCTGCGCCTGTTGTATCAACCGGTTGTAAGGCTTTTCCAGCAATTACATCTTTTTTACCTTCTAAGTGATAGAGCGCACCATCTTTGCCTAGAGTCACAATAATCAATTTTTCAGGATAAAGTGCGGTCACTTTTTCAAAGGCTTTTTCAAGGCTATCAGTATTGGTTAAAAGCGTTAATTCTTCTTCAGAGAATTTTAATACGTCAGCTAATGCAACGGCTTCCATGACAACGGTTTTCATTTCTTCTAAGCTTGACCAAAGTGATTCACGTAGATTGGGATCAAAAGAGAAGAAACCACCAGCAGCTTTAATACGACGAATGGCTTCAAAGGTGGCTTCGCGAGATGGATTATTAATCAGCGCAATAGAGCAGCAATGTAGCCATTCACCTTGTTGGAAAGGCGGTAAATCGCTTGCTTGTAAGAACTGATCCGCACTTGGGTTTACCATAAAGGTAAAACTACGTTCGCCATTATCTAAGCCAACTACAACCGTAGAGGTGCGATGTTGCGGATCTAAAATCATATGTTGTGTATTCACATTTTCCGCATTTAGGGTGTCTTGCATAAATTGGCCAAGGGGATCGTTACCTACGCGACCAATAAAGGCACTTGGGCTGCCTAAGCGTGCTACGCCAACAGCCACATTTGCAGGGGCACCACCAGAACAGCGTAAATAATGATTTTCACCGTCAGGAATAAGATCGACAACCGCATCGCCGGTTACCCAGATATTTTGGCCCATATTATTTTCCTTCTATTGTGGATATCAGTTAAAAAATAACCGCACTTAAAAAGAGCGGTCATTTTCATAGGTGTTTTATGCGATGGTTACACGTGCAAACTTACGTTTACCGACTTGGTAAACATTTGTACCTTTTGGCGCATTGGCTTTCATGTCTTCGACTTTTTCGCCATTGATTTTCACACCACCTTGCTTCGCTGAGCGAATCGCTTCAGAAGTAGAAGGAACCAGTCCTGTTTCTTTTAATAAGGTTGCTAAACCAATTTCGCCTTTAAAGGTGAATTCAGGCATTTCATCCGGCATCGCACCTTTTTGGAAACGGTTAATAAATTCTTGTTCAGCCGCCTCTGCCGCTGCTTCATCATGGAAACGTGCAATGATCTCTTTGGCTAATAAAATCTTCACATCACGTGGATTTTTACCATTTGCCACTTCTGCTTTTAATTCCGCAATTTCA
Organism: Parahaemophilus parainfluenzae; assembly: GCA_963537955.1. Taxonomy (GTDB): domain Bacteria; phylum Pseudomonadota; class Gammaproteobacteria; order Enterobacterales; family Pasteurellaceae; genus Haemophilus_D; species Haemophilus_D parainfluenzae_AJ. The sequence goes on from CAUTFW010000017.1 coordinate 44,304, forward strand.
GTGAGTGGACGGAAAGAAAGTAAGTTGTACCAATCCCACATCAAGTCATCCGAGATCGACATGATTTTACCGAACATATCGCTTGGTGCATCTGTCACGCCGATGTAGTTGCCTAATGATTTAGACATTTTCTTCTCACCGTCTAAACCAACAAGTAATGGAAGCGTAATCGCTACCTGTGGTTTCTGACCGGCTGATTTTTGTAACTCGCGACCAACAAGTAAGTTAAATTTTTGGTCTGTACCACCAAGTTCCACGTCTGCTTCTAAAGCAACAGAGTCATGGCCTTGTAATAAAGGATAAATAAATTCATGAATTGCGATAGGTTGATTGTTACCAAAACGTTTTTTGAAGTCATCACGTTCTAGCATACGCGCTACGGTGTAGTTACTTGCTAAACGGATCATCCCTTCAGTACCTAATTTACCCAACCATTCAGAGTTAAATACGATTTTCGTTTTTTGTGGGTCTAGAATTTTGTAAATCTGTTCTTTATAGGTTTCCGCATTGCGAAGCACGTCTTCACGGCTAAGCGGTGGGCGAGTGGTATTTTTACCAGATGGGTCACCAACCATACCAGTGAAATCACCGATTAAGAAATAGACTTCGTGGCCTAATTGTTGGAATTGACGAAGTTTGTTTAATACCACGGTATGCCCTAAGTGAATATCCGGAGCAGTAGGGTCTGCACCAAGTTTAATTTTAAGTGGGCGATTTTCTTTCAGTTTTTCGATTAAATCCGCTTCAGAAAGAATCTCATCAGTACCGCGTTTTAGTTCTGCGAGAACGGTATTAATATCAGTCATTCTATTTCCTAATGTTATTTTAATATTAAAGGCTACATTATAGAGAATATGGCTGAAATGAAAAGATTGAGATGAAAAAAAACGCCTATTTGTGGGGAAATAGGCGTGAAGTTGGAGTGATTATCTGTTTGTTTTTGGAATGGTTAGATGATAACTATTCTCAAATACCTTGTCAACAACAAAATGCAAATAATTCTCAATTATTTTTTTTAATCGATGTAAGGTACACTTTCTGTAAGAGAAAGTGCGGTCGGAATTCCATCTGAAATGTCAAATTTTCCTGCATAAGCATAAGCTTCAACGCCCTGAGATTTGGCATCTTTTAAAAGGCGATCATATTCAGGATCTACAAACTCAGCGATTTTAAAACGATCGAAGCCATCATGTAATCCGGCAAAGAGAACAACGGCGCGATGTCCTTGTTTTTTCATGGCTAAAAGCTCACGAACATGTTTTTGTCCACGAGTAGTCACTGCATCGGGAAACATCCCTAATGTGCCTTTTACAAAGGTGATTGATTTCACTTCAACATAACAATCTGGCAAGCCCTCACCTTTAAGTAAGAAGTCGATACGGCTATTTTCTTCGCCATATTTCACTTCAGGATAAATTTCATCATACATAGCGAGTTCTTTGATTTGTTTATTTTGCAAGGCTTCAAAGACTAACTGATTGGATCTGTGTGTGTTAATGCAAACAAGTTGGCCACTAGCTAATTGAGTTAATTCCCAACTATGCGGATATTTGCGAGTTTGGCTATCAGAATGAGAGTACCAAACGGTATCGCCTTTTTCACCACAGCCAGTCATTGCACCGGTATTTGCACAATGAATCGTGACCACTTCACCATTTGGTAATTCAATATCAGTCAAAAAACGCTTATAGCGGCGAATTAATTTTGCAGATTGTAGGGTAGGGAGTTGCATATCTTATTCCTTTTCAAAAGAAAGTGCGGTCGAATTTAATGATGAAATTAACCGCTCTTTGATCTGCCCCCAAAAAGTTGGACAGGTTAGTTAACTTAAATATTGAGCTCGGTATTGCACCGGGCTCAATCCTTTGAAAGCAAGTTTAATTCGTTTTTGGTTGTAATACACTAAATATTCTTCAATTTCAGCCTGTAATTCAGCAATTGAATGATAAGTCCGAGAGTAAAAACACTCTGATTTTAGTATCGCAAAAAAACTTTCAATCACCGCATTATCATAGCAATTTCCTCGGCGGCTCATACTTTGCACCGCTTTGTGATAAAGCGAAGGAGTGGAATATGATTGCATATAGATTTTTTACCTTAGAAAAGAGGGAGAAATAGTGTGTTTTAGCTCTTTATTATTGGTTATAACAATGAATTTCAGTCAATTTCTTTAAAAATTTTACAAAAATCTGTAAGAAATCGGATTATCCACCGTCTAACCTTATGTAACGTTAATTTTCACATCATAAGGAAAAACAATGAAACTATCAAAAACATTTCTATTTATTACCGCACTTTGTTGTGCTACACCAACTTTAGCAATACAAAATTCAACATCATCTGGAGAACAAAAAATGGCAATGGAAAATACGCAAAATATTCGTGAAATTTATCTTGCTGGTGGCTGTTTTTGGGGTATGGAAGCATATATGGAGCGTATTCACGGCGTGAAAGATGCGATTTCTGGCTATGCCAATGGTAATACGGAGAAAACTAGTTATCAGATGATTGGGGTAACCGATCATGCAGAAACGGTAAAAGTCACTTACGATGCAAACCAAATTTCGTTAGATAAATTGCTTAAATATTATTTTAAAGTGATTGATCCAACCAGCGTAAATAAACAAGGTAACGATCGTGGTAGACAATATCGCACAGGGATTTATTATCAAGATGGGGCAGATAAAGCGGTGATCGAACAAGCACTCGCCCAGCTTCAAACCAAATATAAAAAACCAGTGCAAATTGAGGTGCAACCACTTAAAAATTACATCGTAGCAGAAGAATATCATCAAGATTATTTGAAGAAAAACCCAAATGGTTATTGCCATATTGATATTACCAAAGCTGATGAACCCGTGATTGACGAGAAAGATTATCCGAAACCGAGTGATGCAGAACTCAAAGCGAAATTGACACCGTTGCAATATTCCGTCACTCAAAATAAACATACTGAACGCTCTTTTAGTAATGAATATTGGGATAATTTCCAACCAGGTATTTATGTTGATGTCACCACAGGCGAGCCTGTTTTTTCTTCAAATGATAAATTTGAATCGGGTTGTGGCTGGCCGAGTTTTACGAAACCAATAGCGAAAGAGGTGGTGCATTATCAAACGGATAATAGTTTTAATATGCAACGTACCGAAGTGTTAAGTCGTGCGGGCAACGCCCATCTAGGACACGTTTTTGACGATGGTCCGAAAGATAAAGGTGGTTTGCGTTATTGCATTAACAGTGCATCAATTAAATTTATTCCGTTAGCCGAAATGGAAAAGGCAGGGTACGGATATTTGATTCAATCGATTAAAAACTAAGGAGAGGCACGATGTTAGATCAACAACTCCTTATTGGAACTGTATTTTTAGCGGGGCTTGCTTCTTTTCTGTCGCCTTGTATTTTCCCGATTATTCCAATTTATTTTGGTATTTTGAGTAAAGGTGGTAAAAAAGTCCTAAATACTTTTTTATTTATTTTAGGGCTTTCCCTTACATTTGTCAGTTTAGGCTTTAGTTTTGGCTTTTTAGGGAATATTTTATTTAGTAACACCACCCGCATTATCGCTGGCGTTATCGTGATTATTTTGGGCATTCATCAACTTGGCATTTTCAAAATTGGTTTGTTGGAACGCACGAAATTGGTTGAAATCAAAACATCAGGAAAATCGACCGCACTTGAGGCATTTGTGCTTGGTTTAACCTTTAGTCTTGGTTGGACACCTTGTATTGGCCCGATTCTGGCTTCTGTGTTAGCGTTATCAGGCGATGAAGGTTCTGCACTTTATGGTGCATCAATGATGTTCATTTATGTCTTGGGGCTTGCAACTCCGTTTGTATTGTTTTCGTTCTTCTCTGACAGCTTGCTCAAACGTGCTAAAGGGTTAAATAAACACTTAGATAAATTTAAAATCGTTGGCGGTGTTTTAATTATCGTGATGGGCATTTTATTGATTACGAATAATTTTTCGTAAAGCATAATCTCAACAAAAGAAATCTATAAAAGGAAAAAGCAATGAAAAAACTACTATCAATATTTTTAATGGCATTCAGCCTAAACACTTTTGCACAAACCAATTTGTCGGATGTGCAACTCAAAGATTTAAACAATCAGCCAGTTACTTTAAGCCAGTATAAAGGCAAACCTGTGTATGTAAAAATGTGGGCATCTTGGTGTCCGATCTGTTTGGCAGGATTAGCTGAAATTGATGATTTAAGTGCGGAAAAAGATCGCAATTTTGAAGTGATTACCATTGTTTCGCCGGATCACAAAGGCGAAAAAGGCACTGCTGATTTTATTGAGTGGTACAAAGGGCTAGAATATAAAAATATTAAAGTCTTGCTAGATGAAAATGGTGAAATTATTGATCGTGTTCATGTTCGAGGTTATCCGTTTAATCTATTTTTAGATGCTGATTTAAATGTGAAGAAGACGGTGCCAGGGCATTTAGGAGCTGAACAAATCCGAGTGTTTGTTGAAAAATAACGATGACAAGCGGCTTATTTTTAAGCCGCTTTTACTATTTTTGTGATTTTAGCCATCCCAACGCGCCTAATTCTGCTGCTTCCGCTGCACCAATAGCTTGAGAAATCTGGGAAAACTCACTACCCACGCCAATCAAACGATTGTGCCAAACTCCATCATTACGCATCAACAACTTTGCTGACGTTCTACAAGCTGCAATGGACGCTCAAGGTCTCTCACTTGAACTATCGCCCTGAACATTGCCAGTTAACCCCGTGCAACATAACCGCGACAAAAAAATTTAGGTAAGCAATCTCCGCACGAGCCAAGGCGAGCTCTCGTTGTAACTTTTTAAACGCTTTAGGTGAAAAGTCTGTAGTTTCTGGAATTTCAATGTCTTTCTTTTTCATCTTTGGCTTCACTATTTTCGGGGTTTGAAGGTTTGTATAAGGCGATTTTACGCCATCAAGCCCTCTTTCCCGAAATGCTTTTAGCCAATAAATGACGAGAGCGTGGGAAATTTGATGAAGTTTAGCCACCTCACGGATACCATAATCCTGTTCGGTGACGAGTTTGATA
>CAUTFW010000018.1:0-45843 GCA_963537955.1 Parahaemophilus parainfluenzae
AAGGCGCACCTGCTGCTTTCGCATGTTGAATCGCTTCAATGGTTTGAGGCATCACCCCATCATCTGCCGCAACAACAAGAACGACGATATCCGTTGCTTTCGCACCACGCGCACGCATTGAGGTAAATGCAGCATGTCCTGGCGTGTCTAAGAAGGTGATCATTTTGCCGTCATCCATTTCTACGTGGTACGCACCGATGTGCTGAGTAATACCACCCGCCTCACCTGCTGCAACTTTCGCTTTACGAATATAGTCAAGCAATGAGGTTTTACCATGGTCAACGTGCCCCATGATCGTTACAACTGGTGCACGAGTTACTTTTTCAGCATTAACATCGCGATCGCCTAATACTTCTTCTTCAAGTTCATTTTCATTGCGAAGAATCACTTTGTGACCTAATTCTTCAGCCACTAACTGTGCTGTTTCTTGGTCAAGCACTTGGTTAATGGTTACCATTTCGCCCATCTTCATCATAGCTTTGATGATTTCAGTCGCTTTGGTTGCCATTTTATTTGCTAATTCTGCAACCGTAATGGTTTCACCAATAACAACATCTTGTTTCACAACCTGAACAGGTTTTGTGAAGGCTTGTTGTAATGCAGCACCTTTCTTACCATTTTTACCTTTACCGAATTTACCGTCTTTTTGATTTTTACGGTTAGATTCGCGCTCATTTTTATTACCGCCCTTCACGTCATCGCGTTCTTTTTTCGCTTTAGCCACTTTATTTTTACCACGGCCGCGATTTTCGTTACGACGTTCTTCTTCGTCTTCAGCTTCTAAAGCATAACGAGAGCTTAAATTGTAATCGGTATAATCTTCTGATGCGCTTTCATTGCTTGACGTATCCGCTTCAGCATAACGTTTAGCGTCTTCAGCTGCTTTACGCGCCTGCTCTTCTGCTTTTTGGCGAGCCAGCTCTTCCGCTTTGCGACGAAGTTCTGCTTCTTCCGCTTTACGTTTTTCTTTTTCAGGATCAACAGATTTAGGTTTATTTTCAACCGCACTTTGTGTTGGTTTCGCTGCTTTTTCTGCTTCAACCTTAGCTTTTTCGGCTTTCGCTTTTTCCGCTGCTGCTTTTTCAGCAGCTAAACGTGCTTTTTCTTCTGCCGCTTTCTTTTCTGCTTCTTGCTGTGCTTTTAATTTTTCTGCCTCAGCTGCTTTTCGAGCGGCATCTGTTGGCACAGTACGTTTTTTACGAACTTCAACTTGTACCGCTTTTGCTTTACCGCCAGCTGTTGTACTGCTTACGGTTGTTTTTGTTCTGCGTTGAATACTTAGTTTTTTCGGTGCATTCGCATCCGCATTTTTTACATCTTCAGTCATTATTAAACTCCTTACTCTTCGCTAAACCAGCAAATATTACGAGCAGCCATAATAAAGTCAGCGGCTTGCTCTGCGGTCAATTCTTCGATATCAGCTAAATCATCTACACCTTGCTCCGCAAGTTCTTCAAGCGTAGTAATTTGTTTTTCAGCTAATTTAAAGGCAATGTGACGATTCATGCCCTCAAGATTTAATAAACGATCTTCAATATTCGCTTTTTTTAAGGCTTCTTCTTCTGCCGCAGCTGCTGCAGTAATGGCATCTTTCGCACGACCTTGTAACTCTTCGATAAGATCTTCATCTTCTAAACCATCAATTGCAGTCAGTTCGCTCACTGGAACATAAGCCACTTCTTCTAATGAAGTAAAACCTTCATCCACTAAGATTTGAGCAAACTCTTCATCAAGACCTAATTTATCCATGAATAAATTTAATACTTTGGTATCTTCAGCTTGATGTTTTTCATTTAATTGTTCGGTAGTCATGACATTTAATGTCCAACCGGTTAATTGCGTCGCTAAACGTACGTTTTGACCGTTACGACCAATTGCTTGTGCTAAGTTGTCAGCATTAACCGCAATATCCATTGAGTGATTATCTTCATCCACAATGATTGACGTTACATCAGCTGGCGCCATCGCATTGATTACATATTGTGCTGGATTGTCATCCCAAAGTACGATATCCACACGTTCGCCACCCAACTCATTGGTAATAGCTTGAACACGTGCGCCACGCATACCCACACATGCACCCACCGGGTCAATACGTTTGTCATTTGATTTCACCGCAATTTTCGCACGAGAACCTGGATCACGAGCCGCACCACGAATCTCAAGCATTTCTTCGCCGATTTCCGGTACTTCAATACGGAATAACTCAATTAACATCTCAGGTTTTGCACGAGTCACAAATAATTGTGCGGTTTTGCTTTCTGGATTCACTTTATAAAGCACACCACGAACACGATCGCCAGGACGGAAGTTTTCACGTGGAAGCATATCTTCACGCATAATTACGGCTTCAGCTTTATTGCCTAAATCTAAAATAATGCTTTCACGGTTTACTTTTTTCACCGTACCCGTAACAATTTTGCCTTCTTCAGAACGGAATTGCTCAACCACTTTTGCACGCTCTGCTTCACGGATTTTAGTGCTAATCACTTGGCGAGCAGTTTGCATCGCAATACGGTCAAATGCGATAGATTCGATTTGATCTTCGACATAATCACCGATTTGAATATTAGGGTCTTCAAATTGTGCCGCTTCTAATGTCATTTCTTTTGTTGGCACTTTAACTTCATCAACCACCAACCAACGACGGAATGTATCAAACTCACCTGTTTTAGGGTTGATAGATACGCGAATATCGGTTTCATAGTCATATTTTTTCTTTGTTGAAAGTGCAATCGCACTCTCTAACGCTTCAAAAATCTTTTCGCGTGGTAATAACTTCTCGTTAGATACTGCTTCAGCAGCTAACAAAATCTCTTTACTCATTTTCCTTTTTCTCCTTTAAAATTTTGCGATTACATTGGCTTTTTGAATGTTGCCAAAAATAAGAACTTGTTCCTGACCATCAACAATAAGTGTCAACATGTCATTTTCAATTTTTTCCAATTTACCTTGCCATTTACGACGATCTAAAACAGGAATTCGTAAATGCACAGCGATATCCTCACCCACATAACGTTGGAATTGTTCAAGCGTAAATAATGGACGATCCAGACCTGGTGATGACACTTCTAGGTTATATTTATCCGCAATTGGATCTTCCACATCTAAAATCGCGCTCACTTGACGACTTACATCAGCACAATCATCAACGCCTACGCCACCGTCTTTATCAATGAATAAACGCACGGTCATAAAACGACCTGCACGTTGGCATTCAATCCCCCAAAGTTCGCAGCCTAAGTCTTCTACTGCACCTTGAAGCATCTCTTGCAATTTTTGTTCTAATGTTGCCAATTTTTGCTCCTAATCTTAAAATTCAGACATAAAAAAAGGGTTAGGTTCGTCAATGAACCTAAGCCCAGTTTCTAAATTTCTCGTACAAAAAAACCCCAAATTTGGGGTTCTTTTTACTGAACTTGTTATTGGTTGCGGGGGCCGGATTTGAACCGACGGCCTTCGGGTTATGAGCCCGACGAGCTACCAAGCTGCTCCACCCCGCGTCCGAAATATGGGGTGTATTATAGTGATCTAAATCAAAAGATCAAGCGATTTCTGCTAATTTTCTTGAAAACGTAAGATTTTTTGACCGCACTTTGCTTTATCTAAAGTGAGAGTTAGAATCCAAAGCCAGTGCCAAAGCCTACACCAACGCCTACACCATTACTGCCACCGCCAGCACCAACACCAACAGAACAAGCACTCACCAAAGCACTTAATACAGCTACTAAAAAGAATTTTTTCATAGATTTTCCTTTGTTAAATGTTCAAATAACCGATAAACAGCCAATAAGTCCGTTCGTGCAATCGGTTTGAACGGAAGTAAAAGATAATAAAACGACTTAATTTTTTTCACATACGCTAACACATTTGTCTAATAATTAATAGGACTATACAATTTTAATTAGTAACAAGAGTATTTTCTTTTATTAAAGTTTTTATTGTGTCGTGAAAAGATAAGCGATACATTCTACAAAATTTTTATTCTTTTTCAATCAAGGAGAAAAATATGCATTTTTTCAAAAAAGTGCTTACCGTACTAACATTAGGTTTCTTCACGCTATCTGTACAAGCTTCCCCTTTTAGCATCAGCGAGCAACAAATTAACCAGTATTTAAGTGAAAAAGGCACAATTAATGACAAACTCGGTATTCCAGGATTATTTTCTGTGGATTACGCACTGAAAGATTTGGTGACTCAAATCGGGCAAACTGAAAGTAATCGTGTTGAAATGAGTGGTTTGGTTGATACGCTTATTCGTTTATCTGGTAAAACCTACCCAGCTAAATTGCATTTAACCTTTGATGCTGTTCCAGAATATAACGCACAGGAAGGTGCGCTCTATTTAAAAAATCTACGGATTTTACGCTGGTCTGGTGAACCTAATAGTGTGATGGATCAACTCCAAGATGTTATGCCGCTATTAAGTGATGGTGTGGCAGCCTTATTAAGTCGGATGCCAGTTTATACCTTGGATGAAAGTGATATGAAACAAATGCTGATTAAGAAATTTGCCAAGGAAATTAAAGTTGAGAAAGGTCGATTAGAATTAATTGGTGGAATGTTTTAACAAAAAGGGCGTATTAAACGCCCTTTTTTATAACTCAATAATAGCTCGCAAACCTTGAATTTGTCCGTTAGCTTCAATGTTTTCTAAGCGAAAGCGGTAATGATGTAATTCTGCGATTCTTGCCACAATAGACAATCCAAGTCCACTTCCCTTTTCATTTTGCCCTGCAGGACGATAAAAACGCTGCCCTAATTTCGCTAATTCTTCTGGGTCAACACCACCGCCATTATCTTCAATAAGAATTTTACGAGGCTGTAAAATTACACGCACCTGAGTGCCTTGAGAACAGTATTTAATGGCATTATCCAATAAGTTTCGTAGCATTTGTGCAAGTAATAATGGTTGCCCTTGCTTAACGGCAGGCTCTCCCTGATGTTCAAACTGAAATTCAATTTGGCGTTGCTGCGCACTGAAATATAACTCACCGATAAGTGAAGTTATAATTTCTGACCAATGAATCGGTTCCTGATGATTTAATTCTTTAAGATTATCCAAGCGGGAAAGTGTAAGAAGCTGTTCGATTAATTGAGTTGCTCGGTCGATACCTTGGGTTAAATGCGCTAAGGCCGTTTCACGAGTTTGTGCATCATCGCCAGCTAACTGTGCGACTTCTGTTTGAATACGTAATGCCGCTAATGGACTACGTAATTCATGTGCTGCATCAGAAACAAAGCGGCGCTCCCGTTCCAACTGCTCACTGGTACGTGTGAAAAATTGATTTAAGTTTTGGACTAACGGTAGAATCTCTGTTGGCACATCATCGGTGTCTAATAACGACACATCACCTGGTCGGCGAGCTCGTACGTTTCGACTCAATCGATTAATTGGTTTTAATGCACGATAAATCACAATAAACGCGACCAATAAGAGTACTGGTAATCCAGCAAACCAAATTCCTGTTTGGCTGAAGACCATTTTATTGACTAACTCTTCGCGATATTCCAACTCTTGACCTACAGCGATCACCAATTCACCATTACCAACAGGTTGCCAATAAATCAACCATTCATCGTCATCATCTAAAATATGCGCTTTACTAAAACCAATCTTATTTTGAAAAATAAATTTGTCGCCATTATCACCATCGGTTAATAATCTTTCGCCTTTGTTAGAAAATATGGCAAAGGCTAACGCATCATTATCGTAATGACGTTTCTGCGGTTTAAATCCGCCACGTGGAAAATTCGCATTTTCATCTAATAAGACATTTTTCAAATCAGAGGTTGCCAAACGCTCGGCAAAAAGCACCTGCTGTGCATTAAACACATCTTTGACTTCTTTTTTGACAACCGTCCATGCAACAGCCGTGGCAATGCACCACACACAAAGTGCGGTCAAACTTAAACCGATTAAGAGACGAAAACTCAGTCGTTTATTTTTCATTAACTTGTCCTAAAGCATAGCCTACGCCATGTACCGTACGAATAAATTGCTTACCCAGTTTTTGACGCAAATTATAAATATGTACGTCCAATGCACCGCTACTTAATTCTTCATCCCAATTTAACAGTTTTTCTTCAATGGTCGTACGTGAAAGCACTCGTTCTTTATTCAGCATAAAAAGCTCGAGTAATTTATATTCACGTCCAGTTAATGTAATTTCATCCTCATTCAACCAAGCCTTACGCTGAGCAGGATCGAGTTTGACATTTCCATACTCAATTTGTGGTTTAACTTGCCCATAACGACGACGAATTAATGCTTGTAATCGCACCACCACTTCAGCCAAGGCAAAGGGTTTGCAAAGATAATCATCCGCGCCTTGTTGAATGCCTTTAATGCGTTCATCCAATGTATCACGCGCAGTTAAGATCAACACAGGCACATCTTGATTATTTGAACGCCATTGTTTTAACACATCCAAACCATCTAGTTTAGGCAGGGTTAAATCCAATACCACTGCATCATAAGGCGCGCCGATTAAGGCGTTTAATCCACTTTGCCCATCAGTAAACCAATCTACAATAAAGCCTGATTTCGTTAAACCAATTTGCAGACCATTGCCGATGAGAGCATCATCTTCTACTAATAAAACTCGCATAATATTGACCGCACTTTTCTTAAAACGAAAAAATGGCAGGCTTTTGCCCACCACTTCAAATTATATGAATTATTGCGCTTTTTCAACGCTAATTACTTCAAGCTCTGGTTTTTCAAACATTTCATTGTCTAGTTTACCGTAAACGCGGATTTTATCCTGAGGTCCCACATTTAAGCCATTCCAAACGCGGTTTTTAATTTCCAATTTGATTTGGTCTGTGCCATCAGTGAAAAGATATTCATCACCATCAATTTGTTGAGTGATGTTACCGACTAAGGTAATCATAGAATTATCTTTCGCAGATAATGCTTGTTTAACTGTAAGTTGTTGACCTTGGTTACCACCTTGGAAGCCACCTTGTGCAGTGTTACCATTGAAACCCGCAAATGCTACTGAAGTAGATAAAGCTAAAAGGGTTGCTAAAGCAAATTTTTTCATGATGTTCTCCTAAATAAAATTAACCATAAATAGTCATGTTTCAAAGCGAAGGATTATCCTCATTGCCGCCTTGTTGATGCTTATTAAACACAACAAATCTTAATGAAATCTTAAGCAACCTTAAGATTTTTAAATTTTTTTAAAATCACCAACAAAATCGCTCATTCACCAAGTTATCTTGGCGTTCTTTTTCCCATTTCGCTTTATTTTCAGGATTAGCAAAATAGTGGTCTTGCTCAACTAAACGCGCATCAAGTTTTGCTTCAGCTTCTTTTAATGCCTGTTTTCTATCTGGATGCTTGCTTGGTAATTGAGGTAAAAATACAGTCTGATACGGGTGATTTTTAGCCCAGTCAATGGCATCTTGCGCCGCCTTGTGTTGCTTATTCAAATCACAGAACGCATACGGATTAACATGCTGTCCCACTAATTGCCCAAATGCTGTGTTATTCGATACCGTCAATTTATCTAAATCCAACACATATAACGCGGTGATTAAACGGTTTTGCCCTCGATAAAACCATTTTACCGCTTCATCACGTAAGCCAAAATCATAAGCACGAGCAGAAAGCGCAAACATTGTCATCGGAGAAACAAAATCCACTTTTTTCTCAATAATATTGACCGCACTTTCAAAATCTTTTTGTGTATTTTTCAGTAATAATGCATCAATATCTTTGTTCACATTAATCTGTTCAAGTCGTCCATCTCTGGCATCGTAATAAGGCTTTACATACATATCAATATGCTTAACCGGCTCCTTTGAAATTGAGCTACAAGCTGTTAATAAAAGTGCGGTTGAAATTAACGTTAATTTTAGAAAGGTTTGCATGTTCTTTCCTTATGATGAATATTAGCTCGCTATATTACAACAAAAGAGCCGTGAGTTTTACTTCTCTTTCTTCTATAATGAGCAAAATTTTGTTTTATTTTGTTTCATGAAAATCCATCTCATTCAGCGCCAAATCACCTTAGATTTTGATAACCAAACTTCCCTGCTTAACTTTTTAGAACAACACCATATTCACCATGAATATCAATGTCGTTCAGGTTATTGTGGTTCTTGCCGCGTGAAGATCAAAAAAGGCAAGGTATCTTACGCCGAAGCGCCCCTTGCCTTTATTCAACCTGATGAGATTTTACTGTGTTGTTGTCGGGTGGAAAGTGATATCGAATTAGACTTGTGATTATCTGATAAGATGAATTTTTCTTTATTTTTAGGTGCAATAAAAACTAAAATTTTAAGATGTTTTTTTTAATAGAAAGCACAGAATATCTAAACTAAAGCCGCCCCAAAGACATGAAACACAAGAGAATTTCTCTCCCTACTTTTCCCTAACTTTCTTACTTATAAGAATAGACAAGACAATAAGTGGAGACATTCTAGAGAAAGCATAAAAATTAAAAGATAGTATTTCCTTTATTTCACCAATAGAAATATCGCCTACATTGACAACAAATGTAAATATCACAAAGCATAAAGATACTATTACAAATAAACAAAGAAAAACAACTAAAGATAAAATTAAAAACCCAATAAACTTATTAATCACTTATATACCTTAAAGAACTTTACCATAACACTTCTCTGTGTTTTATAACTATTATCTAAAGTTAAGTAGCTATCCTAATATAATCAAAAATATAAAATTCATCATTACATTTTTATGATTTAGAGAAAATAGGCACTCGCTAAGAAGCGAATGCCCTTGTCTATGAAGTGAATTTGAAAAAACAAACCAATTATTATAAATTATTCAAATCCAACACATCTGTCATATCAAACAATCCGTGAGATTGTTTTTCTAACCATTTACCTGCACGAACTGCACCATTGGCAAAGGTCATACGACTTGATGCTTTGTGAGCAATTTCAACGCGCTCACCGATATCTGCAAACCAGACACTATGTTCACCTACTACATCTGAAGCGCGAATAGTGGAGAAACCAATTTCATCACGTTTGCGTTCGCCTGTAATACCTTCACGACAAAATACGCCATGCGTTTTCAAATCACGACCAAGGGTTTTCGCAATGTGTTCGCCCATAGAAAGTGCGGTACCAGATGGTGCATCCACTTTGTGACGGTGGTGTGCTTCAATGATTTCGATATCGCAATAATCGCCCATCACTTTGGCGGCTTTTTCTAATAGTTTAAACACCAAATTCACCCCTACGCTGAAGTTGGATGCAAATACAATGGCGATTTTTTCTGATGCGGCTTGAATTGCGGCTTTACCTGCATCATCAAACCCGGTAGTACCAATTACCATTTTTTTGTTATTAGCAACACAAAATGCGATGTGCTCAAGCGTGCCTTCCGGACGCGTGAAATCAATCAGCAAATCAAAGTTGTCTTTTTCTGCATTTAAATCATCTGATACTTTGATACCTAATGCACCAATACCGGCAAGCTCACCAGCATCTGCGCCAACTAAAGAGGAGCCTTTACGCTCAAAAGCGGCACCTAATTCTGCTCCTTCTGCATTATGTACGGCTTGAATTAATTGACGCCCCATTCTTCCGCCTGCACCGGCGATCGCAATTTTTAATGTCATGTTTTGTCCTTTTTTAATCAAATTAAAGCGTGTTGAACGCCACTATAAATTAAATATATTCCGAAGAAAATAAAAATCAGCCCTGCTGCATTATCAATATAGCGACTATATTGGCTATAAAACTGTTTTGCAACAGAACGAGAGAAAAGCACCGAAATAATGTAGAAATATAAAAAGGTTTCTACGGTAATCACGGCAAGTGCGGTCAAAATTTGTGATGTTTCAGTAATATTCACTAAAACCAATGACATCACACTGCTGAAATAAATCACAACTTTAGCATTAGATAAATTGACCAATAAGCCTTTCATAATGCTTGTTAAAGTCGATTGATTTAGCGCATTTGCATTTTGCTTTTCATCAAAAACCGCATTGTTTTTCACTTTTGCCATTTTAATGCCAAGATAAACTAAATAGGCTCCACCAAGCATCATAACAATGCCTTGAATAATTGGCATCGTGGCAAAAATAATGGCGAGCCCTAAAACAGCAGCCGTAGCCCAAATTAATACACCAATAGTAATCCCTATCACCCCACCAATAGCTTCTCGGCGAGAACTCATGGCTGAAACTCGGCTGACATAGAAAAAATCAGGGCCAGGCGAAAGTAAACCAACAAGATGAATAATCATCAAATTTAGCATGGCAAGCCTACGATACGTAATATCGCAATTACGATAACTGCATAGACTGCCGCTAAAACATCATCCACCATAATCCCAAAACCGCTTTCCAATTTTTGATCAAAGTATCGGATTGGATAAGGTTTTAAAATATCAAAGAAACGGAAAAGTATAAATGCAATGACAATCCAAGGTAATGATAAAGTTGGAATCGCGGCTAACACAATAAATACCCCAACAAATTCATCCCAAACAATAGAACCGTGATCATGAACGCCCATATCATCTGCGGTTTTTTGACATAAATAACAGCCAAACGCAAAGCAAAGTGCGGTCAAAATTAGGAAGATTTTTAGACCAAGACAAGCTAATAATGCCGAACCTAAAATCGTTCCGGCTAAACTTCCCCATGTGCCCGGTGCAGGACGAATGAGTCCTGAACCAAAGCCTAATGCCAGTAAATGAACTGGATTTTTTAAGCTAACTCTATCAAGAGGTGAATTATTCATTATTTATCCTTAAAATGATCGAAACCAGAGGGCGCTTGATAATTGATAATACGTCTATCTTTAAAAAAAGTAATCGGATTGTTATTTTGCGGAACGATTTTCCCGATACAAGTACAAGGTACATTTAATAATTGGGACAACTTTTCAATCTCGGCCTTTTTATTTGCAGGAACCGTAAAGCAAAGCTCATAATCTTCCCCGCCACTTAATGCAAACGCTTCTGCTTTTTCTAAGCTATATGTTTTTTTGAGTGAGGTAGATAAAGGCAAGGAAGATAATTCAATCTCTGCAGAACATTGGCTTCTCGTTAAAATATGCCCTAAATCAGCGACAAGACCATCTGAAATATCAATGCATGAATGCGCGACATCCACTAATGCTTGACCTAATTCAACGCGTGGCGTCGGATGAAAATGGCGTTTTACTAAAAATTCAATATCAAAATCGACCGCACTTTTACCTTGTAAGATCCAATTTAAACCCGCCGCACTATCACCTAACGTGCCCGATACATAAATTAAATCACCAACCTTCGCGTTATGTCGGAATAAAGCCTTTCCTTTTGGTACGAAACCTTGTGCCGTAATGGTTATAGAAAGTGGACCTTTCGTTGTATCGCCACCAATTAATGTTACATCATATTGATTTAATGTATCAAACAGACTTTGACTAAAGTGGCTCAGCCAGTTTTCATCAACTTTAGGTAATGTGAGTGCAAGAGAAATCCAAGCGGGTTTCGCCCCCATAGCAGCTAAATCACTTAGATTTGTCGCGATAGCTTTATACGCTAAATTTTGGGGAGAAATGGAAGATAAAAAATGCGTGCCTTCGACCATTGTATCGGTGGTGATCGCAAGCTGATAGCCTTCTGGAATATGAGTGATCGCACAATCATCCCCAATACTGAAATCAACAAAGTGTTGGTTGCCTTTTTGTATTGAGAAATATCGCCCTATAAGATCAAATTCACCCGTACTCATTTTATCTGCGCACCAAAAAACAAAGGGCAGACATTTGTCTACCCTACATTTGAATAATTATTTGCGACCTAATGCAGGAGCGACTTTATCCAATACACCGTTAATGTATTTATGGCTTTCATCTGCACCAAACACTTTCGCCACTTCAATTGCCTCGTTAATCGCCACTTTATACGGCACATCTGGCTCAAATTGAAGTTCATAAACCGCTAAACGTAAAATCGCTTTTTCAATCGGATCTAATTCATCCAATGTACGATCTAAATAATGGCTCATTGAAAAATCAACGGCTTCTACATTCGCAACGGTTTGACGGAAAAGGCGACTAAAATAAGGTTTATCCACACCTTTTAAATCTTGATCCACAACGAACGTGAGTTCCACTTGTTCTGGAGCATTACCAGAGAGCGCCCAAGAATATAATGCTTGAACCGCACATTCTCTCGCTCTACGACGTGGCGATACTTTTTTTACAGGTTCTTTTTTCTCTGTCATTGGAATTATGCCGCATCAATTTGTTGTAAAAGGTTCACCATTTCAAGTGCAGTTAATGCTGCTTCAGCACCTTTGTTACCTGCTTTAGTACCTGCGCGTTCAATAGCTTGTTCAATGTTTTCAGTCGTTAAAACACCAAATGCCACTGGAATTTCAGCTTGCATTGCTACTTGACCTAAACCGCTGCTTGCTTCACCCGCTACATATTCAAAGTGAGCTGTACCACCACGGATCACAGTACCTAATGCGACGATTGCATCAAATTTTTTGCTTTCAGCTAAACGACGTGCTACTAGTGGAAGTTCATACGCACCTGGTGCACGAACGATTGTAATATTCTCATCTTTCACTTGGCCGATACGTTTTAATGCATCTACCGCGCCTTCTAATAAACTTTCATTAATAAAACTGTTAAAACGAGCAATCACCACTGCGATTTTAGCATTTGGCGCAGCTACCGCACCTTCTAAAACTTTCATACTTTTTCCTAATCTGAATGAACAATAAATTTGACGGTGGATTTTAGCATAAAAAGAAACCCTGTGGAAATAATCCGACAGGGTTTTCTATGAGTGGAAAAGAACTTACTTCTCGAGTTTTAACGGTTCAATTTTCCAGATATTTTTCGCATATTCAAGAATCGTACGGTCTGATGAGAAGAAGCCCATGTTCACCATATTTTGAATGGTACTTGCTATCCATACGTCACGATCTTGATATTTTTTATCTACTGCTTTTTGCGCTTCCACATAACTGCGGAAATCAGCAAAAGATTGATAATAATCGTGGTATTGTAAACCTTGAATGAGAGAGTGATAACGGTTAGGTTCTTCCGGCGAGAAATCACCACGGATAATTTGGTCAATAACTTCACGTAATTGCTCGTCATTTTGATAATAATCAAACGGACGATAACCTTCGCGACGTAATGCTTCCACTTGTTCAACCGTATTACCAAAGATAAAGATGTGGTCTTCACCAACATTATCTAAAATCTCAACGTTCGCTCCATCAAGCGTACCCAATGTTAACGCACCATTTAAGGCAAACTTCATGTTACTGGTACCCGATGCTTCTGTTCCTGCAAGAGAGATTTGCTCAGAAATATCTGCCGCTGGAATGATTAATTGTGCAAGACTTACGCTGTAGTTCGGAATAAAGACAACTTTTAAACGACCTTTTAAGCGTTCATCATTATTGATGACATTTGCCACATCATTAATCAAACGAATGGTTTGTTTTGCTGCATAGTAAGCTGAAGCTGCTTTACCCGCTAAAATGAACACACGTGGCTGCCAATCTTTTTCTGGATGAACCAGCATTTCGTTATAACGTGCAATAATGTGTAACACATTAAGCATTTGACGTTTGTATTCGTGAATACGTTTTACTTGTACATCAAATAAAGCATGTGGATCTAAATCAATATCAAGTGTTTTCTTCACATATTGTGCTAATTTCACTTTGTTATCGTATTTGATATCTGCTACAGCACGCTTAAATTCACCTTTATCTGCAAACGCTTTAAGTTTTTCAATTTGACTTAAATCGCAACGCCATTCAGAACCAATATATTGATCAAATAAAGCCGCTAATTTCGGGTTTGCTACGGCAAGCCAACGACGTGGTGTCACACCGTTTGTCACGTTAGTGAAACGTTCTGGATAGATACGAGCAAAATCAGCAAAGGTTGATGTCACCATAAGATCTGAGTGAATTGCCGCAACACCGTTCACTTTATGAGAACCAACAACGGACAACCATCCCATGCGCACTTTACGTTGATACCCTTCTTCGATAAGTGAAACGCGACGGATAAAGTCCATATCGGTGGTGACATAAGTTTTCACATATTCAAGGAAATGATCATTGATTTCAAAAATCATTTGTAAGTGACGAGGTAAGATTTTCGCCATCATTTCTACCGGCCAGGTTTCTAATGCTTCTGACATTAAAGTATGGCAAGTATAAGAGAAAATACGACGAGTCACATCCCAAGCGTTTTGCCATGAATAACCGTGTAAATCGATTAAAATACGCATCAACTCAGGAATGGCTAATGCTGGGTGGGTATCATTCAAGTGAATTGCTACTTTATCTGCAAGATTATCCAATGTACCGTGAGTTCTTAAATGACGACGGAGAATATCTTGTAAAGAAGCTGATACTAAGAAGTACTCTTGACGTAAACGTAACTCACGACCATTCCAGGTGGAATCATCTGGATAAAGTACACGAGAAAGGTTTTGGTTAGCTGAACGCGTTGCCACCGCCGCTAAATGATCACCGCGATTAAATTCTTCCAAATCAAATAATTCTCCACCATGAGCAGACCATAAACGTAAGGTCGATGCCGAATCATTTTTATAGCCAGGGATCATTTGATCGTATGCAAGTGCGGTCACTTTTTCAGCCGGATTCCAGATACATTTTTTATCTTCAAAATAGATATGACCACCAAAATCAATACTGAAACGTTTTGATGGACGCATAAATTCCCAAGGCGCACCTTTTTCCAACCAATCATCCGGACGTTCAACCTGTTGACCATTTTCAATTTTTTGGCGGAACATACCGTATTCATAACGAATACCGTAACCCATCGCAGGAATCGCTAATGTTGCCAGTGAGTCCATAAAGCAAGCAGCAAGGCGACCTAATCCCCCGTTACCTAAACCTGGATCCACTTCTTTTTCAATAATCTCTTCCAAATTAACATTTAATTCAGCCAGGGCTTTTTCTGCCACGTCATAAACACCTTCTGCGATCATCGCATTAGAAAGTGTACGGCCAATTAAGAATTCCATAGAAAGGTAATAAACACGACGGGTTTCTTCTGCACGAGATTGACGAGCGGTGGTAATCCAGCCTTCAGTCACTAAATCACGTACCGCATGAAGGGTTGCATTTAACCAGTCGCGTTGACTCGCCTCTTTTGGTGAACGACCAATTAAGAAAATTAATTTATAAACAATTGCTTTTTTCACGCCTTCAACATCAAGACTTGGTCGATTGTAGAGAAATGGCGAATCAAAATTGTCCATGATCATAGAAAGTAAAACCTCAATAAAAAAAATCGCGCAAATTTTAAGCTTTTTTACGAAAAAAACAACAAAAATCCCCCCTTCAAAGGCGATTATTTTGAAGGGAGAGTCAATCCATTAAATTATTGGTTTAAAATGCTTAAATAAAGCTGCTCATATTGAGCGGCGGCATTTTTCCAACTAAAGTCCTGTGCCATGGCATTATTACGAACCATCGCCCAAACACGTTGCTTTTGCCACAAGGCAAAGGCATGCTGGATAGCACTTCGTAAATCATCTGCTTCGGCTTTTTGAAATACAAAACCTGTTGCAGTACGCGCTTTAATGGTTTCACTTGTACTGTTGGTCACGGTATCCGCTAATCCTCCCGTCGCACGAACAAGTGGCAATGTGCCATATTGCAAACCATATAGTTGAGTTAATCCACAAGGTTCAAAGCGACTTGGTACTAAAATGACATCACCACCGGCAACCATTAAATGTGAAAGTGCTTCATCATAGCCAATTTTCACTGCAATATTTTCTGGGTAACGTTGTGCTAATTGGCAAATACCCTCTTCCAAATGTTTTGCACCAGAACCAAGAATCGTTAGTTGACCACCTTGTTTAACAATTTCATCTGCTGTGGCAATCAGTAAATCTACGCCTTTTTGTTCTGTTAAGCGAGTCACCATCACAAATAAGAGTGCATCAGGTTGTTGTGGCAAATTGAAATAAGCTTGTAAATCAGCTTTATTTTTCTTCTTGCCTGCGATGGATTTTAATTTGTAGTGATGCTGAATATACGCATCACAACTTGGATGCCAAATTTCTTGATCCACGCCATTTAAAATCCCCACCAACTTACCTGCTTCACGTAGGCCTGTTAATAAGCCTTGCAAGCCATAAGCAAAGTCTGGTGTAGTGATTTCTTTCGCATAAGTAGGACTCACTGCTGTGACCATATCAGAATAATAGAGACCTGCTTTCAAATATGAAATTTGGCCAAATAACTCTAAACCATCAACATGGAACATCCCTTCTGGCAATCCAATTTCATGTAAATGACGGTGGGCAAATTGTCCTTGATATGCCAGGTTATGAATCGTAAATACTGATTTTGCAGGACGACCTTTATTAAAGAGATAAGCGGCGGCTAAGCCAGCATGCCAATCATGAGCATGCACTACTTCAGCTCGCCACCAGCTATCTAAGCCTGTCGCAAGCTCAGCGCCCACCCAGCCTAATAAAGCAAAGCGTTTATAGTTATCAGCATAATCGTTGTAATCGCTATCATGATAAGGATTTCCTTCTCGCCAATAGAGATGTGGCGCATCAATCAGATAAATCCCCACGCCATTGTATTCGCCATAACGCAATACAACATGACCAGCAAAATTATCAAATTCTGTGACAACATGCGTATTCTCAATTCCTACAGAAATTTTTGGATAAGCCGGCAATAAAATACGCGTATCGATACCAATTTCTTTTTGTGCAAAAGGTAACGCCCCTAAAACATCGGCTAGTCCGCCAGTTTTGAGCAAAGGATACAGCTCCGAGCAAACATGTAAAACTCTCATAATTTTCCTTTTATAGTTAAAATTGTGCTGTCATTAATAACAGCACAATCTTTTTAGTTCACTTAAAACACTGTCAAAATTGACCGCACTTTAGTCCAAATGTTCTTCGTTAGTGACTTCTTCACCTTGCAATTTTTTCAACATTGTTGAGGTTACAAGTACGACTTTACCGGTAGAACTCACACGGAAGCGTTTACTGTCAAGGGCTTTATCCACACCGATTTCCATACCATCTGGAATAATACAATGGCGATCAATAATACAATCTTTTAATGTACAATTTTTACCAATTTGTACTTGCGGTAACACGACACAGTGATCCACAGAAGAGTCTTCATCAATTTTGACTCTATCAAACAACACTGAATTACTAATAGATGCATCCGTAATCACACAGCCACCACCGATAAGCGAGTTATCTACCGGTTTGACATTCGCTTTTTTATAGAAGAATTTAGATGGATAAGCCTGCACTGGATTACCGCGAATTGGCCAGCTTTGATCATAAATATCTAATTGTGGATGCTCTGAAACTAAATCGATATTCGCTTGCCAGAAGCTATCGAGCGTACCCACATCACGCCAGTAAATTTCACCTTCAGTGTTTCGGCCCATACAAGAACGGCTGAATGGATGCGCATAAAGCACGCCTTCTTCCAAGCATTTTGGCAAGACATCTTTACCAAAGTCATGAGATGTGCAAGGGGTATTCACTTCTCTATCAAGCATTTTATAGAGATACGCAGCATCAAACACGTAGATCCCCATAGAGGCTAGCGACGTATCTGGTTTACCCACCATGGCAGGTGGATCTTTCGGTTTTTCAACGAAGGCTTTCACTTTAAGGTTTTCGTTTACTGCCATCACACCAAATTCACTCGCTTCAGAACGTGGTACTTCAATACAACCTACTGTACATTTTGCTCCACTTCTCACGTGATCCATCAACATGACACTGTAATCTTGTTTATAAATATGGTCACCTGCAAGAATCAAAATGTATTTTGGACGATAGTGATTACGGATAATCGCCATATTTTGATATACCGCATCCGCTGTACCACGGTACCATGTAGAATCATCAATTTGTTGACGAGCAGGTAGCATATCAACGAATTCACCACGCTCTTGTGGTAAGAATGACCAACCTGTTTGTAAATGGCGTAATAAAGAGTGAGCGGCATACTGGGTTACGACGCCAATACGATTCAAGCCTGAGTTTATACAGTTGGAAAGCGCAAAATCAATAATGCGACGATTACCGCCAAAATATAACGCAGGCTTAGCTCGTTTATCTGTTAATTCATGTAAACGGGAACCACGACCACCAGCCAAAATAAGCACTAAAGTATCTTTAACTAATTCATATTTATTAAGATCACTTTTCATAACAAACTCCATAGTTTTCATCATCCATATGTTCCAACACTTCAAATGCTATACCGCTCACATCACATTGTTGAATCATGCTATTTTCAGTTTCGGCAATCTTTTTCCATTTCCCCTTTGGCAAATAAAAAGATTGCGGTTCAGTTTTTGCATTAATTAAGAAAAGATATTTGCCGTCCAACATGACTTGTAGGGCTTTGCTTTCCCGATTATGCCAATCGTCTAGGGTCATAGGGTTTCCCCATGTATTCAACCACTCGACATTTTCATCCGACCACCAAGCATCCTGTTGCAAACTTTGAATTTTTTTTCGTAATGCAATGATTTGCTTAGTAAAATCAAATAAGGTTTGGTTAAAATTCTCCCACTTTAACCACGCAATTTCGTTATCTTGGCAATAGGCATTGTTATTGCCATATTGGGTGTTACCGAACTCATCTCCAGCAAGTAGCATAGGTACACCATTTGATAATAGTAGCGAGCCTAATAAACCCTTTTCCGATAAAACACGGCGTTTTTCGACCGCACTTTGCCATTCATCGGCTAAATCGAGTTGAGAACCTTCAATCCCATGATTGTAGCTATAGTTTTCATTCCGTCCGTCACGGTTCTCTTCACCGTTAGCTTCATTATGTTTATGGTTATAGCTCACTAAATCTCGCAACGTAAAACCATCATGGGCAGTAATAAAATTCAAGCTACCATGCGGTAATCGCCCTTCTCGCTTAAAAATATCGCTAGAGCCAGCAAAACGCTCTGCAAAGGCCCCCACTTCACCACTTTGCCATAACCAAAAACGGCACATATCATCGCGGAAACGGTCATTCCATTGAGAGAAATAAGCGGGGAAATACCCAACTTGGTAGCCGTAATGACCAATATCCCAAGGTTCAGCAATTAATTTAATTTGTTGTAGGACGTCATCCTGTTCCATTTCTGCAAACAATTGTGCATTCGGATTGAAATCAGGTGTTTCACGACCAAGCACTGTAGCTAAATCAAAACGGAAACCATCCACATGGCATTCTGTTACCCAGTAACGCAAGCAATCTAATACCCATTTTCGAGTGACATCATTGGCGAGATTGAGCATATTGCCGCACCCCGTCCAGTTGAGGTAATCTCCATGCTCGTTTTGCCAGTAGTAGGTTTTGTCATCAATACCACGCTGGCAAAATGTTGGAAATGATTTTTCGGATTCAGCCGTATGGTTAAACACCACATCTAAAATCACTTCGATACCTGCTTGATGCAGGGCTTTCACCATGCTTTTAAATTCGTTCAATGGTTGTTTTTGATCCGCCGCATAACTCGGTTCTAAAACAAACATAGCTAATGGGTTATAGCCCCAATAATTGCGTAATCCTTTTTCTTGCAAATGTGGTTCATCAATGAAGAAATTCACTGGAAGCAATTCAAGGCTGGTAATACCCAATGATTTAAAGTACGCAATGTTTTCGGGATGAAGCAATGCCGCATAAGTCCCACGGATATGTTCTGGAATACGGGAATTTAATTGGCTAAATCCTTTAACATTCAGTTCATACACAATGGTTTGAGCCCAAGGAATAGACGGTTTACAATCTCCAGACCAATCAAAATGCTCATCCACAATGCGACCTTTAGGTGCAACCGCTGCATTATCCCGTCCGTCATTTAACAAGAAAATGGAACGTGCTTCTGATGAACTCAAATCTGGTTTATGAGTGACCGCTTTCGTATAAGGATCAAGCATTAACTTTTGCGGATTGGCTAAAGTGCGGTCATTTTTGCCTGTGATTCTGAAAGCATACTCATCATTCACCTCAACGCCTTCAATTGCCACATGCCAAATATCATCGGTTCTGCTCATGGCAAAACGGCTTTCTTCGCCATCACGGAACAAGCAAAGTTCAATAGCATCCGCCGCACTAGAAAACAGCACAAAATTCGAAATTTTTAGGCCGTTTTCCAGCGTTTGCGAATATCCCATTGGGGAAGGTTTGCCATTGTTATAAATACTAAACATCGTGTTCTTCGCTATTGTTATGCTTTATATTTTAAATAGATCGTTGCGAGTGGCGGAATGGTCACGCTAATCGAATTGTTACGTCCGTGACTAGTGATAGCCTCGCTTGTCACTGAGCCGAAATTACCTACATTTGAACCTTGATAATACATTGAGTCCGTATTTAAAATTTCTTCGTATTCACCCGCGGCATTCACACCGATACGATAGCCTTCACGTGGTACTGGGGTGAAGTTGCTGAGCACAATAATGCGTTCGCCGTTACTACTTTTACGTTCAAAAGCAAAAACTGAATTTTCCGCATCATCTACCACTAACCAATCAAAGCCTTCCGGCTCACCGTCTAGTTCAAAGAGCGGTGCATTTTTTTGATAAATTCCGTTCAAATCTTTGACTAATTGCAAGACACCTTTATGCCATAGGCCACCATGGTTTTCGTCAAGTAAGAACCAATCCAAACTTTCTTCATAATTCCATTCGCGACCTTGAGCAAATTCATTGCCCATGAATAATAATTTCTTGCCTGGATAGCCCCACATATAACCGTAGTAAGCACGCAAGTTAGCGAATTTTTGCCATGTATCACCCGGCATTTTACCGAGTAACGAACATTTGCCGTGTACCACCTCATCGTGAGAAAGTGGCAATACAAAGTTTTCGCTGTATTGATAAATCATCCCGAAGGTCATTTTGTCGTGATGATAACGACGATAAACTGGATCGAGTTTCATATAACTTAGGGTGTCATTCATCCAGCCCATATTCCATTTGAAATTAAATCCAAGACCACCGTTTTCTGTCGGATGGGTTACGCCACCGAAAGAAGTGGATTCTTCCGCAATCGAAATAGCACCAGACACCTCAGAATGGATTTTCCAATTGGTATGTTTTAAGAATTCAATGGCTTCTAAATTTTCACGACCGCCATATTGATTCGGAATCCATTCCCCTTCAGCACGACTGTAATCACGGTAAATCATCGATGCAACCGCATCTACACGGATACCGTCTACAGCAAAGCGTTCAAGCCAATACAATGCATTACTGGATAAGAAGTTTCTCACTTCATTACGACCATAGTTATAAATCAAGGTATTCCAGTCTTGATGATAGCCTTCACGTGGATCAGCATGTTCATATAAGGCTGTACCATCAAATGCCACTAAGCCATGTGTATCACTTGGGAAATGTCCTGGCACCCAGTCTAAAATCACATTAATGCCTGCTTTGTGAGCTTTTTCGACTAAGCGTTTAAAGCCTTCTGGTGTACCAAAGCGACTAGTCGGAGAATACAAACCAATCGGCTGGTAGCCCCAAGATCCATCGAATGGAAATTCGGAGAGTGGCAAAAACTCAATATGAGTAAAGCCCATATGTTTGACATAAGGAATAAGCTCATCGGCAATTTGGTCGTAATCAAGCCAGAAATTATTTTCTAAATTACGGCGCCATGATCCCAAATGTACTTCGTAAATCGAAATAGGTTGATTACGTTGGTTTGCTTTACGACGTTGCTCAGTCATTTCGACCACATCCGGCAACATGCTGATTTCTGATGCAGTATCTGGACGTAATTGTGAGCTGAATGCATAAGGGTCAGCTTTTAAACGAAGGTTGCCGTTACAATCAATCAATTCAAATTTATAACGTTGACCAAGGCTAGCTTTGGGTAAGAATAATTCCCACACACCACTTGCGGGATGGAAACGCATTGGATGACGGCGACCGTCCCAATAGTTAAAATCACCGACCAACGAAACGCGCTTAGCATTTGGCGCCCATACACGGAAATTTACGCCCGGTACACTGTCACATTCAGTAAAATGCGCACCTAATACTTCATAAGGACGCAATAACGAACCTTCCGCCAATAGCCATTGATCCAAGTCATTAATCATCGGATGGAAACGGTACGGATCTTCAATAATTTGAGCTTCTACGCCCCAATACACTTTTAATTGGTAGGTAAAGAAATGGTGAATCTCTGGCACAATAGCAGCAAAAAATCCGCGGTCATCCAGTTTTTCTAGTTCAACAACGATGGATTGACTTTCTTTGTCAATCACTTCGACTTTATCTGCATCGGGTAATAAAGCACGAATCTCAATACCATTGTGAGTTTCATGCATGCCTAATACAGCAAAAGGATCGACATGTTTGCCATCAAAAAATGAATTAATTACTGATTGAGCGACTAATTTCGTCATGACATACTCCTTTATGCTTTGCAAGCTTGATTATTTACAACCGATTGTATTTTCTCGTTTTTTGAGCGGCAAAAAGCATTAAACGATAATAGATAAAAGGCAAAGCAGGCAATGAATGAAAGTGCGGTTGAATATGGAATTGTTTTTTCAAACTGAATTTGGTTTTGCTCGTCGAGCAATTGATAACGCAAAGAAGCATCAGGAGGAGAAGAAAACGCGATTAAATCATCATGAATGGGTTCATTTTCAAAGGCACATATGACATTTTGGAACGGCTGATTTTGTCCAATATTTGGCGGAAATTGCAACTGCTCGATAAAATAATCAATACTGGTTGGCGATGCATCAATCAAATGCCCATCAATATCATAATGGGAAAACGAAATGCCAAGTTTTTCAGCAGATTGTTTAAGTGATAAGGACATTTGCATACAACGAATGATACATCTATATAATACTTATTAAGTATTATAAGTAAGCACAATTGAAATACAATTGCCAATCTTGCAAATTGTGACCTAAATCAAAAAACAAAGTTTAAAGAGAATAAAAAAACAGCGAAATTTAAATTATTCAGTTTCAATGACAAATTCAAACCAATCAATGACATCTTCTTCATGTACGCCATCTTGAATTAAAACACCTGCATTTTTCACTGAATTAGGATCGCCGCTGATTAAAGGATGCCATTTGGGCAAAGATTTCCCCTCATACAATAAACGATATGCACAGGTATTCGGCAACCACCCAAAATCAGGCAAATTCTTTTTGGTTAATTTGGTGCAATCACTTTCAATTTTAAAACGTTCAGGATAATTACGACACTTCCCTGTTTCCACATCTAATAGATTGCAAGCAATTCGCGTATAGTAGAGTTTTTCACGCTTGCCTCGTCCTTGAATATATTTACGATAACAGCATTTCCCGCAGCCATCACATAAGGCTTCCCATTCGGATTCCGTCATTTCAAGGAGCGATTTTTTTTGCCAAAAATGAGATTCAAATTGCATAGTGAAACCAATAAAAAAGTGCGGTCAAAATTTACGTGATTTTTGACCGCACTTTGTTGTTTAGAATTAGAAGCCTTCTTTTAAGCTTACGGTTAAGTTAAACACTAAGTGTTCTGGGCGGCTATCTTTGTTATCCGCACAGAAATAACCTTCGCGCTCAAATTGATAACCTTTTTCAGGTTCTGCATTTGCAAGGCTTTGTTCTACAAAACCGTGTTTCACCACTAAAGAGGTTGGATTTAACACGCTTTCGATTTCTTCTGCTGCACCTGGGTTTGGTACGGTGAAAAGACGCTCATATAAACGGAACTCAGCCGGATGATTATGCACTGCAGATACCCAGTGAATTACCCCTTTCACTTTGCGACCATCCGCTGGATTTTTACCTAAGGTTTCAGGATCGTAAGTACAGAAAATCGTGGTGATTTCACCATTTGCATCTTTTTCGACACGCTCCGCTTTAATCACGTAAGCATTACGTAAACGCACTTCTTTACCTAATACTAAACGTTTATATTGTTTATTTGCTTCTTCACGGAAGTCTGCGCGATCAATATAAAGCTCTTTCGTAAATGGTAATTGACGCTCACCTAATTCTGGACGATTTGGGTGATTTGGTGCCGTTAAGGTTTCTTCGCCTTCAAAGTTTTCGATCACTACGCGAACAGGATCAATCACCGCCATTGCGCGTGGTGCGTTTTCGTTTAAATCTTCACGAATGCAGGCTTCAAGTGCAGAATACTCTACAACGTTATCTTGTTTAGTCACACCGATACGACGGCAGAACTCACGTAATGAAGCCGGTGTATAACCGCGACGACGTAAACCTGAAATGGTTGGCATACGCGGATCGTTCCAACCATCTACAATGCCATCATTCACTAATTTCAATAATTTACGTTTAGATGTTAATGTACCTTCTAAATTCAAACGTGAAAATTCATATTGATGCGGTAATGGACGTTCAATACTAATATTTTCTAACACCCAGTCATATAAACGACGGTTGTCTTGGAATTCTAATGTACATAGAGAGTGTGTAATACGCTCAATCGCATCAGAGATACAGTGAGTGAAATCGTACATTGGGTAAATGCACCATTTGTCACCGGTTTGGTGATGGCTCGCAAATTTAATACGATAAAGCACGGGATCACGCATGACCATAAATGGTGAGGCCATGTCGATTTTCGCACGAAGACTTAATGTCCCTTCCGCAAACTCACCGTTTTTCATTCTTTCGAATAACGCGAGGTTTTCTTCAACACTACGATCACGGTATGGACTGTTTTTACCTGGCTCAGTTAATGTACCGCGATATTCACGCATTTCATCTGGAGAAAGTTCATCCACATAGGCTAAACCTTTTTCGATCAACTCAATGGCATAGCCATAAAGTGCATCGAAGTAATCAGACGCATAACGCGGTTCGCCTTCCCATTTAAAGCCTAACCATTCCACATCGGCTTTAATGGAATCCACATATTCCACGTCTTCTTTTACTGGGTTGGTATCGTCAAAACGTAGGTTACATAAACCGTTATATTCTTTTGCCAAGCCGAAGTTTAAGCAAATCGATTTTGCGTGGCCAATATGCAAATAGCCATTTGGCTCAGGTGGGAAACGAGTATGAACACTTTTGTGTTTACCCGAAGCTAAATCTTCATCAATAATTTGAGTAATGAAATTGTGTGTGCGGGTATTTTCCGCATTTTCTAGAGTGTGTTCTGTATTGCTCATAAATTTCTCAATAAATTGAAAACAATTTCCCCATTTTATACGAAAAGTCTGGCGTTGTGAATTTGATCACAAAACTAACCGCACTTTCATTAAATTAAGACTGAATTTTTTAGGATTTTTAGGTCTAACTTGAAGATTTTTCGTGCAAACTGAAAAGTTTACCTTTAGAATACCTCTTTACTGAACAAACGTTCATTTTTATTTAGGATAACAAAGTCTTTATGAAAAAACGCTTTTTTATTTTACTTGGATTAGCCGTTGCTGCTGGCGCAGCTTATTATTTTTTCTCAAGCAATAACAAACAAGAAACCACCTATCTGACGGAATCCGTTACCCGTGGCGATGTGGAAAAAACAGTTGTCGCCTCTGGTTCAGTTGAAAGCGTGAATGAAGTCGATGTCGGTGCCCAAGCTTCGGGTAAAATTACCAAACTCTATGTCAAATTAGGGCAAGAAATCAAAAAAGGCGAAATGATCGCAGACATTGATTCCACAACCCAAATTAATACCTTAAATACCCAAAAGGCCGCATTAGTTAGCTACCAAGCTCAATTAAAAGCGAAGAAAACCGCTTATGATGTTGCCCTTTCAAGTTATAACCGCTTATCAAAACTTTATTCGCAAAAAGCGACGTCTTTAGATAGTGTAAATACCGCAAAAAGCACCCTTGATAATGCGAAAGCTGAAATGGAAGCCATTGAAGCTAATATCAAACAAGCTGAAATTGAAGTGAATACCGCAGAAACCAATGTGGGTTACACCAAAATCACCGCACCAATGGACGGTACTGTCATTTCTGTGCCCGTTTCTGAAGGTCAAACCGTTAATGCCAACCAAACGACGCCAACGATTGTAACTATTGCTGATTTAAGCAAAATGAAAATTAAGCCTGAAATTTCAGAGGGCGATATTACTAAAGTTAAGGCAGGCCAAGAAGTCAGCTTTACTATTTTATCAGATAGCCAAACCGTGTATCACTCCGTCATTGATTCTGTTGATCCAGCCAATACTACGACAAGTGATAGCTCTTCAACATCATCTTCGACAAGTTCAAGTAGCAGCTCCACAACCAGTGCGATTTACTATTATGCCAATGTACTGATTGATAATCCTGATCGAATTTTACGCATCGGAATGACGACAGAAAACAACATCAAAATTGCCAATGCAAAAGATGTGTTATTGGTTTCCAATATGGCTATTCAAAAACGTGATGGCAAAAGCTTTGTCAATGTATTGAATGACAAAAATCAGCCTGAACAGCGTGAAGTTGAAACCGGTGTACAAAATGATTTCCAAACTGAAATCAAATCTGGTTTAAACGAAGGTGAAAAAGTTATCGTGTCACAAGTGGCCAATGGTGAAAAAGTAGGCTCTATGCCTCGTGGTCCAAGAATGTTCTAAAAGTGCGGTAGAAAATTAATGAATATTATTGAAATTAAGGATCTCAACCGTTACTTCGGTGAAGGCGAAAATCGCGTTCATATTTTAAAGAATGTCTCTTTAAATATTGAAAAAGGCGATTTTGTCGCGATTATTGGGCAATCAGGTTCCGGCAAATCGACCTTGATGAACATCATCGGGTGCTTGGATACGGCAACCAGTGGTTCTTACAAAATCAATGGTAAAGAAACCATTGAATTAAGCAAAGATCAGCTTTCAGATTTACGTAGCCAAAAATTCGGTTTTATTTTCCAACACTATAACTTATTGTCAAGTTTAACTGCCGCTGAGAACGTCGCTTTGCCTGCAATTTATGCGGGAATGTCACAAGAAAAACGTCTTTCTCGTGCAAAACAACTTTTAGAAAAATTAGGCTTAGGCGATAAATGGCAAAATAAACCAAGCCAGCTTTCCGGTGGTCAGCAACAACGTGTGAGTATTGCGCGTGCGTTGATGAACGGTGGTGAAATTATTTTAGCTGATGAACCCACTGGCGCATTGGATTCGCAAAGCGGTCAAAATGTGATGGAAATTCTGCGTCAATTACACGCAGAAGGCCACACTATTATTATGGTAACCCACGACCGAGAAATTGCCGCCAGTGCGAATCGCGTGATTGAAATTAAAGACGGTGAAATCATTGGCGATACACAAAAAGAAGCGGTAAAAAGTGCGGTCGAAAATCAAACTAAATCTAAACCGCACTTTGGGTTTAGCAAAGATCAATTTGTAGAAGCCTTTCGTATGTCTGTGAGTGCGATTATTGCCCACAAAATGCGTTCTCTTTTAACCATGCTCGGGATTATTATCGGGATTACGTCTGTGGTTTCCGTCGTGGCATTGGGAAATGGTTCACAGCAAAAAATCTTAGAGAATATCAAAGGTATTGGTACAAATACCATGACCATTTTTAATGGTACAGGCTTTGGTGATCGTCGTGCTGAACAAATGCAGAATCTCACGATTAATGATGCCACAGCCTTAAATCAGCAAAGCTACGTACAAAGCGTCACGCCAAATAGCTCATCAAGTGGCACATTGATTTACGGCAACCAAACTTTCTCCTCGACCAGTTTAAAAGGTGTAGGCGAACAATATTTTGATGTAGATGGCTTAAAACTAAAATCCGGTAATTTATTTTCTGCTCAAGATGTTGCTGATAACAACCAAGTAGCCTTAATCGATGAAAGTGCGAAAAAGTCGATTTTCCCAGATGAAAATCCCATCGGCAAAATTGTGATGTTTAATAAACGTCCATTACGTATTATTGGCGTGGTATCTGATAAACAAATGGGTGGGGCAAGTAGTTCACTTAATCTCTATGCGCCTTACACTACCGTGATGAATCGTATTTCGGGCAGTAAAAAAATTGGTTCGATTACCGTTAAAGTGGATGATTCCGTGAATACTACTGTCGCCGAAAAAGGGATTACTGAATTGCTCACCATGCGTCATGGTAAAAAAGATTTCTTCATCATGAATAGTGATACCATTAAACAAACCATTGAAAGTACAACTGGCACGATGAAATTACTCATTTCCTCTATCGCCTTTATTTCATTAATCGTTGGTGGGATTGGTGTGATGAATATTATGTTGGTTTCCGTGACAGAGCGAACCAAAGAAATTGGTGTACGCATGGCTATTGGGGCAAGGCAATTCAATATTCTGCAACAATTTTTGATTGAAGCGGTGTTGATTTGTTTAATTGGCGGCGTGACGGGTATTCTGCTTTCGGGGTTAATCGGTCTACTATTTAACGTATTTATGACTGACTTTACGATGGCATTCTCTACCGGCTCAATTGTTGCGGCAGTGGTATTCTCTACCCTGATTGGTGTGATCTTCGGTTATATGCCGGCAAAACGTGCGGCACAATTAGATCCAATTACCGCCCTTGCGAGAGAATAAAGAAATTTTGTAAAACACAAAAGAGCGGTTAAAATTCTCACTAATTTTTGACCGCACTTTAATTAAAAAGAAAGGAAAAAATCCATGTTAAAAATGAAAAAATTAACCTTTGCAATCGCGATGGCAACTGCTCTAGCAGGTTGTGCTAACATCGGCGATTCTTATAAAGCGAGCCAGCAGGATTACCAAAATTATGCAGAAATCACCAAACAATTTAATGTGAAAGAAAACTGGTGGGCGCTTTACAATGATTCACAATTAAATCGTGTGGTAGAACAAGCATTAGTCAACAACAAAGATTTAGCCAAAGCGTCTGTCGCCGTAAACCGTGCTCTATATAATGCAAACCTTGCAGGCGCGAATTTAATTCCTGCATTTAGCGGTTCAACCCAATCTTCCGCAAGTAAAAATGTGAAAACCGGTGGCAGCTCAGCAGTAAGCCATCAAGGTGCATTAAATGTGAGTTATACGTTAGATTTATGGCAACGCTTAGCGGATACTGCAGATGCCGCAGAATGGTCACACAAAGCAACGGCTGAAGATTTAGAAGCAACAAAACTTTCACTCATCAACTCTGTTGTGACAACGTATTATCAAATTGCTTATTTAAATGATGCTATCAGCACAACTGAGGAAACCATTAAATACTACAACGACATTAGCAGCATTATGCAACGTCGTTTATCGCAAGGTGTCGCTGACAGCGCCAGTGTGGATCAATCACAACAAGCTGTATTAACCGCTCGTAACAACTTGATCAACTATCAAACACAACGCAAAACAGCGGAACAAACTTTACGTAACCTACTAAACTTAAAACCGGAAGAAGCATTAAATATCAACTTCCCACACATTCTTAATGTGAAAAATGTGGGCGTGAATTTAAATGTGCCTGTTTCTGTGATTGCGAATCGTCCTGATGTGAAAGGCTATCAATATCGCTTAAGCAGTGCATTCAAAAATGCGAAAGCAACCGAAAAAGGTTGGTTCCCAGAAGTCACTTTAGGCGGCAGCTTAACATCAAGTGGCACTAAAGTCGGTAACGCATTGCACAATCCAGTTGGTACAGGTTTAATCGGCATTAGCCTACCATTCCTCAACTGGAATACGGTGAAATGGAACGTGAAAATCTCTGAAGCAGATTATGAAACCGCACGTTTAAACTATGAGCAAAGCATCACTAAAGCCTTGAATGATGTAGATACCAACTACTTTGCCTACACACAAGCACAAAGTGCCTTTGCCAACTTGCAAAAAACTCACAGTTATAACCAACGTATCACTAAATACTATCGAGATCGTTACAATGCAGGTGTATCTGAATTACGTGAATGGCTTGCCGCGGCAAATACAGAGAAAAGCTCTCAACTTTCTATCTTGAATGCGAAATACAACATCATTCAAGCAGAAAATGCCGTATATAGTTCAATGGCAGGTTATTACTCCCGTTAAAATCATGATTAAGGAAGTTTCGGCTTCCTTAATCTTTTTTATGGACATGAAAAATGAAAAAACAACTGACTTTTTATTTCATTCGCCACGGTAAAACCGTTTGGAATACGGAAGGTTTAATGCAAGGTCATGGCGATTCCCCTTTAACCGAAGAAGGCATTAATGGTGCGAAAAAAACAGGCGTGGCACTTAATAACATTCCTTTCATTGCAGCTTATTCCAGCATATTGAAACGTACTATCGAGACCGCCTCTCACATTATCGGAGAACGTGATATTCCCCTTTTCCATCATAAAGGATTAAATGAGCAATATTTTGGTTCTTGGGAAGGCCTAGTTGTCGATACGTTAAGAGAACATCCCGAATTCCAGCAACTCATTAAAGATCCCGCCAATTACAAAGCTCAAGTAAACGGTGGCGAAACGTTCGAACAATTAGGTAAACGTGCCATGAAAGCGTTACAGGATATTATTAAGATCCACGATCAAGGTAATATTCTTATCGTGTCGCATGGCCATACCTTGCGTTTATTGCTTGCCTTGTTAAACGGCTCAACGTGGCAAAATCACCGTGATGAAGATAAATCGGTATCGCTTATTAATACAT
This sequence comes from Parahaemophilus parainfluenzae, assembly GCA_963537955.1. Taxonomy (GTDB): domain Bacteria; phylum Pseudomonadota; class Gammaproteobacteria; order Enterobacterales; family Pasteurellaceae; genus Haemophilus_D; species Haemophilus_D parainfluenzae_AJ. The sequence continues at coordinate 30,587 of CAUTFW010000018.1, forward strand.
CAATTAGTATTGTACATTATGACGATGAGAACGGTTTTCGCGTTGAGAAAATGAATGATGCGAATCATTTAAAATAAGCAAATTTCGCTAAAAAAATAACCGCACTTTGGATGACCTAAAGTGCGGTTAATTTTTATGATGTTTTTGTGATTATTTCACTTCGCGGAATAAAATCTCGCTTGGAATCACAGAACCTTGCCAGTAAAGCTCAGTTGATACTTTCTCCGCTAAATCTAAGAAAGATTTCGCAATTTCACTGTCTGGCGCTGCAACCACAGTTGGTTTACCTGCATCCAAATCTTGACGAACTTGGATATTCAACGGTAACTGGCCTAACACTTTCACATTGTATTTTTGTGCCATTTTTTCTGCGCCACCAGTACCGAAAATCGCTTCATGGTGTCCACAGTTGCTACAAATATGCATAGACATATTTTCCACAATACCTAACACAGGTACAGACACACGTTCAAACATCGATACACCTTTCACCGCATCTAATAACGCGATGTCTTGTGGTGTTGTGACCACAACTGCCCCCGTTACAGGAATTTGCTGTGAAAGCGTTAATTGAATATCACCCGTACCCGGTGGCATATCGATCACTAAGTAATCTAAGCTATCCCATAATGTTTCATTTAAAAGCTGACTTAATGCACTACTCGCCATTGGACCACGCCAAATGGTTGCATTATCTTCATCCATTAAGAAACCGATCGAGTTTGCAGATAACCCATGTGCTTTAATCGGGGTGATATGTTGGTTATCAGGTGAAGTTGGGCGCTGATGTGGTGCACCTAACATATGCGGAACAGATGGACCATAAATATCGGCATCTAAAATCCCCACGCGAGCACCTTGAGCTTGTAAAGCAAGTGCAAGGTTCACCGAAACAGAAGATTTCCCTACCCCACCTTTACCTGAAGTCACCGCGATGATGTTTTTCACGCCTTTTACAGCGGGTTGATTATTCGCACGTTTTAAAGTGGCGATTTGATAATTCACCACCCATTTGATTTCTTTGCTATCTGCTGCTTTTAATAACGCATCAGAAAGCTGTTGTTTCACTTGCTCCACGCCAGTGTTCCATGCAAAAGGCAATTGTAATTCAATGCGTAATACGTCACCGCCTTTTTCTACTTTCTTCAAAGTATTTAATGCGATTAAGTCTTTTTGTAACGTTGGGTGTTGAAATTGTTGGAAAAGTTGCAGAACCTGAGATTGTTGTTCTGCCGTTAAATTTTCAGAAAAAGCAGTTGCCATAATATTCCTTTAATAGTAGTAGGTAGTAGAGTAAATTTGTCAGGGATATTTTACCCTTTTTACACCTCAAATGTTAAGCTAAAAGTATAACTAAACTAGAAAAAATCGCACTAATCGGGTAACATACTCGCAATTTTTGCAAAAAGAATAAGAGAAAAATAATGACAACTCAACCTCGTAAAATTTTAGTCACTTGTGCATTACCTTATGCAAATGGCGCCATTCATTTAGGTCATATGTTAGAACATATTCAAGCGGATATTTGGGTACGTTTCCAACGTATGCGTGGCAATAAAATTTATTTTGTCTGTGCTGATGATGCGCACGGCACACCAATTATGCTTAATGCCGATAAATTAGGCATTACACCAGAAGAATTAATTGCAAAAGCAAAAGCTGATCACATACGTGATTTTGCAGGTTTTAATATCAGCTTCGATAACTATCACTCTACTCATAGTGAAGAAAATAAACAACTCACCGCTGAGATTTACAATAAATTAAAAGCCAAAGGTTTCATTAAAACAAAAGTCATTTCTCAGTTATTCGATCCTGAAAAGAATATGTTCTTACCGGATCGTTTCGTCAAAGGGACTTGCCCAAAATGTAAAGCAGAAGATCAATACGGCGATAACTGTGAAGTTTGTGCTTCCACTTATAGCCCGATGGATTTAATTAATCCACGTTCTGCAGTGTCAGGAGCAATACCAATCGTCAAAGAATCTGAACACTTTTTCTTTGATTTACCTGCTTTTGAAGGCATGTTAAAAGAATGGACTCGCTCTGGCTCACTTCAACCTGAAATTGCAAACAAAATGCAAGAATGGTTTGAAAGTGGCTTACAACAATGGGATATCTCTCGTGATGCACCTTATTTTGGTTTTGAAATTCCAGGTGCAAAAGATAAATTTTTCTATGTTTGGTTGGATGCGCCAATCGGCTACATGGCTTCTTTCAAAAATCTCTGCGATCGTGAAGGCATTGATTTTAATGAATTCTGGGCAGAAAACAGCGATGCAGAACTTTATCACTTTATCGGTAAAGATATCGTGTATTTCCATAGTCTGTTCTGGCCAGCAATGCTAGAAGGTAGCGAATACCGTAAACCAACTAATGTGTTTGCTCATGGTTATGTCACCGTAGATGGCGCCAAAATGTCAAAATCACGCGGTACATTTATCCAAGCCAGCACCTATTTAAATCACATTGATCCGGAATGTTTACGTTATTACTACGCGGCAAAATTAAACGATCGTATCGAAGATCTTGATTTCAACTTGGAAGATTTCGTTCAACGTGTCAATACAGATATCGTTAATAAACTAGTCAATTTAGCTTCTCGTAATGCAGGCTTTATTACTAAACGTTTTGAGGGCAAATTAGCAGATAAGTTAGAAGACGAAGCGCTTTTTGCTGAATTTACTGCACAAGCTGAACAAATTGCTGCTTACTATGAAAGCCGTGAATACAACAAAGCGATTCGTGAAATCATGACATTAACCGATAAAGCGAATAAATACATTGATGAAAAAGCACCTTGGGTCATTGCAAAAGAAGAAGGCAAAGAGGCTGAATTACAAGCGGTTTGCTCAATGGGCATCGAGCTTTTCCGTATATTAATGTCTTACTTAAAACCGGTTCTTCCAAAACTGGCGGAACGCGCAGAAGCGTTCTTACAAGTAGAACTGACTTGGGATAATATTGCACAGCCACTACTAGGTCATCAACTTACTCCATTTAAAGCGCTTTTCTCTCGTTTAGAGAAAAAACAAATTGATGCGGTAGTAGAAGAAACTAAAGCACTTTTCGCTGAAGCAAACAAAGCGACAGAAAAAACAGCAGCAAAAGCGACCGCACTTTCAAGTGTTGAACCGATTGCTGACACCATTACCATTGACGATTTTGCTAAAATTGATATGCGTGTGGCAAAAGTACTGAAATGCGAAGCAGTACCAGAATCAAACAAACTCTTACGTTTTGAATTAGATTTAGGTGACCATACTCGCCAAGTGTTCTCTGGCATTAAAGCGGCTTACAACAAACCTGAAGAATTAGAAGGTCGTTTTGTTATTGTGGTTGCAAACCTTGCACCGCGTAAAATGAAATTCGGCGTATCGGAAGGGATGATTCTTTCTGCTGGTACTGGCGGAAGTGATTTATTCTTACTTTCAGCTGATAGCGGTGTCACTGCCGGTATGCAAGTAAAATAATTTAATATTTAGGCGACTTCGGTCGCCTTTTTTATTGCCAAACAGAGCCAAATACCCTACTATATCAATCAGCTATTTATCACGCAAATTAAAAGGAATTCATTATGACAAACGAACTTATCTGCTATAAACAAATGCCGGTTTGGACAAAAGATAAATTACCTAAAATGTTCCAAGAAAAACACAATACTAAAGTGGGAACTTGGGGCAAACTCACTGTGTTGAAAGGTAAACTTAAGTTTTATGAGCTAACCGAAAATGGCGATGTCATTGCTGAGCATATTTTCACACCTGAAAGTGATATTCCATTTGTTGAGCCACAAGCCTGGCACCGAGTTGAAGCACTTTCTGATGACTTAGAATGTACGCTTGGTTTCTATTGCACAAAAGAAGATTACTTCAGCAAAAAATATAATATGACTGCAACGCACGGTGATGTAGTTGATGCGGCTAAAATTATTAAGCCTTGTAAAGTGCTAGATTTAGGCTGCGGACAAGGTCGTAACTCGCTTTATTTAAGTTTAAAAGGCTATGATGTAACCTCTTGGGATCACAACGAAAACAGCATCGCCTTCTTGAACGAAACCAAAGATAAAGAAAACTTGAATATTAAGACTGCTGTTTATGATATTAACACCGCCAATATTCAAGAAAACTACGACTTCATTTTATCTACCGTGGTATTTATGTTCTTAAATCGTGAGCGAATTCCAGCCATTATTAAGAATATGCAAGAACACACCAACCCTGGTGGTTACAACTTAATTGTAGCCGCGATGTCTACGCCTGAAGTACCTTGTCCACTTCCGTTCTCATTTACATTCTCTGAAGGTGAATTGAAAGAATATTATAAAGATTGGGAATTCTTAGAATATAACGAAAATATGGGCGAATTACATAAAACCGATGAAAATGGTAATCGCATCAAATTAAAATTTGCCACAATGTTAGCAAGAAAAAAATAATTCGCTAATTTAGAAAATAAAATGACCGCACTTTATCTATCAAGTGCGGTCATTTTTTATGGTTTTTACAATCTCTAGATGGATAACGATAAACGAGGTTTATTTTAGTAGTTATAAATAGAGCTATTTCTTCTGCTCCCTTACAATATCTATCATTTTGAAAAATAAATCCAGTCTTTGCCAAGGTATCCTTAATTAGAGATATTTTCGTATTTTCTTTAAAATTAATTATGATATAGGAAGAAATTTTAGTGTTATTGTCTATAGAATCTATGGATTGAGCAGCATCTTTATTGAATACCGATAAAATATGATTTTGGTGCTTGAGAGCATCCCATCTTTTTTCTGATCGGCTTTTCATTCCCCAAATAGAAAAAAATATAAAAACAACGAAAATAAACTTTTTAATCATTATTATCTATAATAAATAAAACCGCACTAAGTTATTTCAAAGTGCGGTTTGTTTCTATAAGATCTTAATTACTCTTCAATAGAACGTAATAACTCGTTGATACCTACTTTACCTAAAGTTTTTGCATCAACTTTTTTCACGATCACTGCACAGTATAAGCTGTATTTACCACATTTTGATGGAAGGCTACCTGAAACCACTACAGAACCAGCAGGAACGCGACCGTAGAACACTTCACCAGTTTCACGATCATAGATTTTAGTTGATTGACCGATGAATACGCCCATAGAGATCACACAACCATCTTCAACAATCACGCCTTCAACCACTTCAGAACGCGCACCGATAAAACAATTATCACCGATAATGGTTGGGTTTGCTTGTAATGGCTCTAATACACCACCAATACCTACGCCACCAGATAAGTGAACGTTTTTACCAATTTGCGCACATGAACCAACGGTTGCCCATGTATCAACCATGGTACCTTCACCCACATATGCACCAATATTTACATAAGATGGCATTAATACACAGTTTTTAGAAATGTATGCCCCTTTACGTACTGTTGCAGAAGGTACGACACGGAAACCTTCTTGAGCAAAACGCTCTTCTGTATAGTCAGCAAACTTTAATGCTACTTTGTCATAGTATTTGGTTTCTGCGCCATCAATGATTTGGTTATCATTGATACGGAAAGATAATAATACTGCTTTTTTCAACCATTGGTGAGTCACCCATTCACCATCAATTTTTTCTGCAACACGGTATTTACCGCTATCTAGTCCTTCGATTACTTCTTCGATTGCTGCACGAGTTTGTGCATCAACTGTTTTAGGCGTGATTTCTGCACGTTTTTCAAATGCAGCTTCAATAATTTGTTGTAAATTTGACATTTTGCTTCCTATTGTTGATGTGAAATAACGGTTGATAGTTTTATCATATTTTTGACATTCAAGCAAAAAACAACCGCACTTTCTTTTGATTTAAAACATAAAAAAAGCGAACCTAATTATGGCTCGCTTTTTTCTATTTTTTCGTTTAAGTTAGTTGATAACAGAAACATTTAATGATGAACCGCCAACGATTCTTACGCGACGACCTGCTTTAAAGCTAGGATCCGCTTTTTGAACCACAACGATCTCTTCTCTATTATCTTTTCTGATAACAAGCTCTGCACCATTAACTTGGCTCATTTTCTCTTCAATTTTGCTACCTGCAATGGCACCACCAATCGCACCAATAACACTTGCAATGGCTTGACCAGTACCACCACCGATCGTACTACCTGCGATACCACCTAAAGCACCACCACCAACTGAACCAATGACACCATTGTTATCAGCTTGGATTTTAACAGGACGAACAGATACGATTGTACCATAACTAATTGAACGAGCTTCTTTTGCTTGATCTGCAGAGTATACATCACCACTAAAAACATCGGTGTTTGCACAACCCGTTAAACCAACAGACATCATAAGTGCTAATGCTACTGTTACTTTTTTCATAAAACTAACCTTCTAAAAATGAATTAGATTGGGTTTCTTGGAGACCAAGTAGAAACGTTTTTCACGCCTTGACCGTTGTCAGATACTTTCACACAAGCACCAGTTACTAAAGTTGAATCGTATTTGTGAACGATAACTTCTGTTTCACCTTCTTGTTTGTATGAGCAGTCATTTTTACGAACGGTTAATTTTACATCATCACCTTGTAATTCGGTGAAGATAACTTGACCTTTATAAGCGCTTTCATCTTTTTGTGATTGAGATGAACAAGCTGATAAACCTAAACTTAATAAGACAGTTAATGCTAAGGTAATTTTTTTCATTACACTAAACCTCGAGTATTTTCTTTATTGTATAAGGATGAACCTTTATGCAAACGTGATTTTCTGTTTTATCAACAAAACTCACTGCAATGGATGGATTGGGCAATTGCTCCCCTTCCACCTTAGGTTCGCTCACCTTCATGGTTAATTGAGTTAGTTCCTTCCATAAAAATGTATTGCAAATTCGATTAACCCAATCCTCAACAGATTCATGAGATAAAAACGGCATTACAATTTCAATATGTTCCCAAGTTTCTTGGGGATATTGTTTATTTTTAGGAAACGGTAATTCAATAACATCGACAGGCTGACCAATGAAATCAACTGGCTCATCTAATTCAATCAAATAGATAGGACGCCCATTGACGATATTATCGCTTAAAATTCTACCGCACTTTAATAACTCTGTCAGCCAATTTTTTGCTTTTTCTTCAGTATTTGCTCTTAAAGCTAAATGATCAATTTGATAATCCGCTAAATTCACTTTCATGACGGCAGCTAATTGCTGAATTTTTTCTTGAAATAGAGGCAACTCTTGATAAAGTGCGGTCGATTTTTCCATTAAATTTGACATTTTCTCTTGCTCTTACTTTGAGAAATCTATAAACAACGGTATCATAGCCGATTATTTTCATTATTCAATTTCAAGATTAGGAAAAACCGTGAATATTCAATCTATTTTATCCGATAAAATTAAACAAGCGATGATTGCTGCTGGCGCAGATGAACAATGTGATGCGCTTATTCGCCAATCAGGTAAACCACAATTTGGCGACTACCAAGCAAACGGCATCATGGCTGCTGCTAAAAAACTAGGTTTAAATCCACGTGAATTTGCACAAAAAGTATTAGAGCATGCTGATCTTTCTGATATTGCGGAAAAAACTGAAATTGCAGGTCCGGGTTTTATTAATATTTTCTTAAATCCAACTTGGTTAGCGAATAACGTTTCTGCCGCATTAAAAGATCAAAATCTTGGTGTCAGCGCAAATGAAAAACAAACCATCGTGATTGATTATTCTTCACCAAACGTTGCGAAAGAAATGCACGTAGGTCACTTACGTTCTACCATTATCGGTGATGCTGTTGTTCGTACCCTTGAATTTTTAGGTCACAACGTTATTCGTGCAAACCACGTAGGTGACTGGGGGACACAATTTGGTATGCTCATTGCTTATCTTGAAAAAATGGAAAATGAACATGCAAGCGAAATGGAACTTCAAGATCTTGAAGCATTCTATCGCGAAGCGAAAAAACATTATGATGAAGATGAAGCTTTCGCTGAAAAAGCCCGTAACTATGTAGTGAAATTGCAAGGTGGAGATGAATATTGCCGCACAATGTGGAAAAAATTAGTCGATATCACTATGCAACAAAACCAACGTAACTACGATCGTTTGAATGTCACATTGGCTGAAAAAGATGTGATGGGTGAAAGCCTTTATAACCCGATGTTACCTGCTATCGTTGAAGATCTGAAAAAACAAGGTTTAGCGGTTGAAGATGAAGGTGCATTGGTTGTTTATCTTGATGAATTCAAAAACAAAGAAGGCGAACCAATGGGGGTAATCGTTCAGAAGAAAGATGGTGGTTTCCTTTATACTACTACTGACATCGCTGCAGCGAAATATCGCTATGAAACCTTAAAAGCAGATCGTGCATTAGTGTTCTCTGATACTCGTCAAAGCCAACACATGCAACAAGCTTGGTTAATTACACGTAAAGCAGGTTATGTGCCAGATAGTTTCTCACTTGAACATAAAAACTTCGGTATGATGTTGGGTAAAGACGGTAAACCATTCAAAACTCGTACTGGCGGCACCGTAAAATTAGCAGATTTATTAGACGAAGCGATTGAGCGAGCCACTGTATTAATCAACGAGAAAAATACCAACTTATCTGATGAAGAAAAAACTGCGGTTATTGAAGCGGTGGGTATTGGCTCGGTGAAATATGCGGATCTTTCCAAAAACCGCACAACTGACTATGTGTTCGATTGGGATAATATGCTCAGTTTTGAAGGTAATACCGCGCCTTATATGCAATATGCTTATACACGTATTCGTTCAATCTTCAATAAAGCAGATGTGGATCCAACCGCTCTTGCAGAAGCGAAAATTCAACTTTCAGATGAAAAAGAACGTGCATTAGCGATCAAATTGCTTCAATTTGAAGAAGCGGTTCAAACGGTGGGCAAAGAAGGGACACCGCATGTGCTCTGTGCTTATTTATATGAGTTGGCGGGTGTATTCTCTTCATTCTATGAACACTGCCCAATCTTAAATGCAGAAGATGAAAACGTAAAATTAAGCCGTTTAAAACTTGCTTCTCTTACAGAGAAAACCTTGAAACAAGGTTTAGCGTTATTAGGCATTAAGACAATCGAAAAAATGTAAAAAAAGTGCGGTCAATTTCGACCGCACTTTTTCTTTATACATCCACTAAAATGAGTATCGTCGCTTCTCCGCCCCATTCTTTTGGTGCTTGGTGTAATGCTCGGACTTTAGGATGCTGAACTAACCAACGTGGAATTTGTTTTTTCAACGTAAAGGTTCCATAGCCGGTCATGATGCTCGCGCAATAAACATGCTCATCTTCACAAGCTAATAACAGTGCTGCCAATTCCATTTTGGCTTGCTCACGGGTTAAACCATGCAAATCCAAAAATAATTCGGGTGAAAAATCACCACGACGAAGTTGCTTCAATAAATGGCTATCTTCCCCTTCGCGTAAATATTTGATGACACCATCGTGTTCATTTAGCAAGGGTTCATATTCATCGGAAAAATAGAAAAGTGTATCTTCTTTTTCTCGAATATCACGTAAATGGGATTTTTTTTGACAGCTCTTTTGACGAGGTGCCACAAAGGTATCTTGCTTGATGGGTTTAATCCCTTTTGTTTCCGCCCGAAAAAGATCGAAATCATCTGGTTCTGTCATTATTTTTCTCAATTTGTTATTTTGCTTAATGATAGCACATCTATTCTATGGTATAACTAGCCAAATTTTTTATTGAGGCAGAAAATGGGAACCTTACACAATCAAGAACTTGTTGCGACAATTTTAGAAGATAACGTGGCAAGTGAATTAACAACTATTCAAGATTTTTTACGCTGGACATACAGCACATTCAACCGTTCTGATATTTACTACGGGCAAGGCCATGACAATGCGTGGGATGAAAGTCTTCAATTAGTCCTTGCGGGGCTTCAATTACCGCTCGATTTACCGCAAGATTTATTTGGTAGCAAACTTACTCATTCTGAAAAAGAGACTTTAGTACAATTAGTCTTAAGCCGAATTGAACAACGTGTGCCAGTCGCTTATTTAACGAATAGTGCGTGGTTCTGCGGATTAGAATTTTATGTGGATGAGCGCACAATTATTCCACGCTCGCCAATTAGTGCATTAATCCAAGATAAATTTGCTCCGCTTTTAAAAGCTGAGCCAAAACGTATTTTAGACCTTTGTACTGGAAGCGGTTGTATTGCAATCGCGACGGCTGAAGCCTTTCCTGAAGCTGAAGTGGATGCCGTCGATCTTTCTGTTGATGCATTAAATGTGGCGGAAATCAATATTGCGCGCCATCAATTAGAACATCGTGTTTTCCCGATTCAATCAGATTTATTCCAAAATCTCTTCGGTCAACAATATGATTTAATCGTCTCCAATCCGCCTTATGTGGATGAAGAAGACTTGGCAGATATGCCGGAAGAATTCCATTATGAACCTGAATTAGCCTTAGGTTCCGGTGTTGATGGTTTAGAGATTACGAAACAAATTTTAAAACAAGCAGCAGATTATTTAACGCCAAATGGCATGCTCGTTTGTGAAGTAGGGAATAGCATGGTAAGTCTCATTGAACAATATCCAGATGTGCCATTTGAATGGGTTGAACTAAAAAATGGTGGCCTAGGTGTTTTTGCTATCAGCCGCGAAGATTTAGTGAAATATCACGATTCTTTTTAAGCTAAAGTGCGGTTAAAAATTATCGTAAATTTTGACCGCACTTAACAATTACTGGCGCGCGTTCTTAACGCGTGCTTTTCTTTTTTTAATAAAACAATGAATTTACAAAAACTTTTACTGACTCGTCGTTTCTTTTCTACCCTTGCATTCTTTTCCATGCAAACGGTATTTTTCATCTATTTACAAGGAAAAGGCTTAAGTAACAGTGAAATTGCCTTTTCCCTCTCGTTGCTTTTCTTCTGCAACCAAGCATTGGCGATTTTAGCCGGTATCTGGGGCGATCGTTTTGGGCTGGCAAAAATGATGTTACTTGGATGCTTTTTAGATGTGATCGCCTATATTTTCTTTCTCTTTGCTGATAATTACATTCTACTTTTAATTGCTACCACCTGTTTTGGATTAGGTAGCTGTTTATTTGGTACCAATGCGAAAGCCTGCCTATTGGTACTCGCGGGTGAAGAATACAAAGAGAAAACCCGATTACAGGGAAAATATTTGAAAGTCACTTCCATGTCGTCTATGTTTGCGCCCTTATTGGTGATTCCGTTTATCAAATATAATCATATTGAATGGTTGATTTGGGTCTGCTTTGCGATGGAAGCGATTCTCTTTGCCTTAATGGTTAAACCGTTTTATCAAATTCAAACTTTGCAAACCTTAGTGAAATTTCGCTTTGTCCAAATTAAAGAAATCATCACTAAAGAATTTTTATTGGTACATTTGATGTTGTTTATTCCCCTTTCCATTGCAACGTCATTCTTTGTGATCTTCCCTTTCCTATTTGACAACAAATTAGGCATGCCGGAACACTCCCCCATTGCACTTTTTGTGAATGGGTTGTTGACTGTATCGCTACAAAGTTATTTTTCTCGAAAAATTAATTTAACGATTAAACAAACCCTATGGGTGGCGCCAATCTTGGCTGTTGGTATTATCCTGCCTTGGTTTATTACGTTGAAATATATTTCTTTGGTTTCTGCTTATATTTACTTAGTCATTTTCACAGTGATTGAAGTCTATGCTTTAACGGCAATGGCGAATTTATTAGTAAAATTTGATAATGGTACAAACCGAGGGTTTATCTTTGGTTCATCACGATTATTGCTTTCTATCGCAACAGTCATCGTCATGAACTTAGTGCCACATTTGTTTTTATTGTAAAAAAGAAACGGTCAGAATTCACATTAAATTCTGACCGCGCTTTTATATTTTTCTATACTTATTTCACTTCTAATTCAACATTATCAAACAATTTCTTCACCGAGCTGTTATCACGCAATTTCTCAGCCTTTTCAACCATTGGTCGAGTTAAGTGTGGAGAGAAAAATTCAATAAAGTCATACATATAGTTGCGTAAGAAAGTACTGTGTTTAAACGCAATTTGCGTCATACTCGCACGGAACAAATGCCCTGCATCAATCGCCACTAAATCCTTATCTGCCGGTGTATGCGCCATAGATGCCATAATACCCACACCTAATCCTAAACGCACATAAGTTTTAATCACATCAGCATCCGTTGCGGTGAACACTATATTCGGCAGAATCCCCGCGCGGTTAAATGCATAATCCAAATCAGACACACCGGTAAAACCGAAGGTATAAGTGACTAGCGGATATTTGCCTAACTCCTCGACAGTAAGATTTTTCACTTTTGCCAAAGGATGGTCAGGTTTAACAATCACCGAACGATTCCACAAATAGCAAGGCAGTTGAATCAAATCATCAAAAAGATACGGCGCTTCTGTTGTGATCGCTAAATCCACTTCACCTGAAATCAATGCATCATGAATTTGAGTCGGTGAACCTTGATGAATATGTAAACTCACATCCGGATATTGTTTAGAGAAACGTTCCACCACAGCCGGCAACATATAACGCGCTTGCGTATTAGTTGTCGCAATACGTAACACGCCATGATTCGGGCAAGTATATTCATTGGCCACTGATTTAATACTTTGGGCTTTCACTAAAAGCTCACGAGCAATCGCGACGATCTTTTTACCCGCTGGTGTAATGGATTTAATGTGTTTACCATTACGCTCAAAAATCTCTAAACCTAATTCATCTTCTAACAAGCGAACCTGTTTACTGATACCAGGTTGAGAGGTATAAAGTGCGTTAGCCGCTTCTGTCACGTTTAAATTTTGGTTTACAATCTCAACAATATAGCGAAGTTGCTGCATTTTCATCGCTAATACCACCTATTTTTTATAGCGTTTACTTAACTCAGTATAACGTTTTACTGCTTTACGAATTTGACCTGATTTTGGCCGACGACGAGGTTTCGTCACGTCTAATTTGGTTTCGGTTTCTGGTGGTAAGCCCACTAACTCACGTAGATAGTTGACGTTTTCCAGATCCATTTCTTCCCAGCCACCACGCGGTAAGCCTTTCATTAGCTTAATGTTGCCGTAACGAATGCGAATTAAGCGACTCACCTGAATACCTTGTGATTCCCATAGACGACGCACTTCACGATTACGACCTTCCATTAGAGTCACGTCGTACCATTGGTTAATCCCAACACCGCCCGCAAATTTGATTTCTTTGAAATTGGCTGGACCATCTTCCAACTGCACACCTTTACGTAAACGCGCTAACATGGCATCGTCCACTTGACCAAATACACGCACGGAATATTCACGTTCAACTTCACGGCTTGGGTGCATTAAACGGTTCGCTAATTCACCATCTGTCGTGAAAAGTAATAAGCCCGAAGTATTAATATCTAAACGACCGACTGCAATCCATCTTGCGCCATTTAAGCGTGGTAAACGATCAAATACAGTTGCACGACCTTCAGGATCGCTGCGGGTACAAAGTTCGCCTTCTGGTTTGTAATACATTAATACACGGCATACTTCTTTTTGTGCTTGTTGAAGATTGATGATTCGACCATCAATACGCACTTTTACACCAGAATGTACATCAATACGATCGCCAAGAGTCGCCATTTTGCCATCGACACTCACACGGTTTTCAGCAATCATCGCTTCAATTTCACGACGAGAGCCTTGCCCTGCACGCGCAAGCACTTTCTGTAATTTTTCACCTTCTACAGTAGATTGACGAGATGGTTTAGCTACCTTAGCTTTAGGGGTTGATTTGATGTCAGAATTGACCGCACTTTTACGATCCTTACGCTCAAAGTGCGGTTGTTTTCCCGATTGTTTTTCACGTTCTTGTCTGACTGGTTTTTGAATAGGTTTCATTTGTTTTCCTTTGTCGCTTTCCCAAGCGTCTAAAATAAGTTAAATGAAAGGAGCGGTGCTACCACTTCCTTCACGTAAAATGACTGGCGATTCTTCCGTTAAATCCACCACAGTTGTTGGCTCTTGACCTAAATAGCCACCATGAATAATTAAATCCACTTGACGTTCTAAACATTCACGAATCTCTTCTGGATCGGAATAAGTCATATGTTCATTATCAGGCAACATCAGTGAGCAAGATAGAATCGGTTCACCTAATGCGTTCAATAAATCCAAAGCGATTTGGTTATCCGGCACACGCAATCCAATGGTCTTGCGTTTTGAGGTCATTAATCGGCGTGGAAGTTCTTTCGTTGCCGTCAAAATAAAAGTATAACGCCCCGGCGTATTGTTTTTAATTAAACGATAAGCCGAATTGCTCACCGTTGCGTAGGTTGAAAGCTCGGATAAATCGCTACATACCAACGTAAAATTATGCCCTTCTGGCAACTTACGAATTGCAACAATACGATCCATCGCATGTTTATCGCCGATCATACAGCCTAAGGCATAGCCCGAATCTGTCGGGTACACAATGACACCACCTTGACGCAAGATTTCTACCGCTTGATTAATCAAACGTGCTTGCGGGTTTTCAGGGTGGATATAGAAAAATTGGCTCATAATTTTGTCCTTAAAAAACTGACGAGATTATACACCGATTTAGATGTAGTTATAAGAATTTGTTATAAAAAACGACCGCACTTTGAAAACGAATCCAAAGTGCGGTCCATTTTTTAAGTATTTTATTTCAATAATTCACGGAGGGCTGAACCGATTTCAGCAAGACTTCTCACTGTTTTCACGCCAGCCGCTTCAAGTGCAGCAATTTTATCTTCTGCCGTTCCTTTTCCACCGCTGATAATCGCTCCTGCGTGTCCCATACGCTTACCTTTTGGCGCCGTCACGCCTGCGATATAAGCCACCACAGGTTTTGTCACATGAGATTTAATAAACGCTGCTGCTTCTTCTTCTGCAGAGCCACCGATTTCACCAATCATCACGATAGCTTCAGTTTCAGTATCTTCTTGGAAACGTTTTAGAATATCAATGAAGTTGGATCCTGGAATAGGATCGCCACCGATCCCTACGCAAGTAGATTGACCAAAACCTTCATCTGTTGTCTGTTGTACCGCTTCATAGGTCAAAGTACCCGAACGAGAAACAATCCCTACTCTTCCTTTTTTATGGATATTGCCTGGCATAATACCAATCTTGCATTCATCTGGTGTAATCACGCCTGGGCAATTCGGCCCAATCATCACCACACCCGTTTCATTTAATTTTTGTTTTACCAACAACATATCCAATGTTGGGATGCCCTCTGTAATACAAACCACTAATTGAATAC